>DASZGC010000088.1:0-78285 GCA_035939175.1 Candidatus Cybelea sp.
TTCCCAGTACGCCGGTTTGTCGAGATGCGCGATCGGCGGCGGCTCGGCGTCGGCGCTGGAGTAGCGGCGCACGAGGCGTCCCGCGCTATCGTAGAAGGCGAGCGTCACGCGATAGGCCGGCGAGGTCAACGCGTAGTCGACGATGGCGCCGTCGGGCGGATTCGTGCCTTTCGGCTCCTCCGGGGGCAACGGCGTGTCGGTGTTGGTGCTGCGCCGCACCCGGTACGCGCGCTGCGGTGTGAAGAGGTGCGGGCCCACAAGGTCGAGACCGCCGGCCATTTCGCGCAGCGGTTCGACGTCGTCGAGGATCCAGAAGCCGCGGCCGTGCGTCGCGACCACGAGATCGCCGTCGTGGACGATCGCATCGCGTACCGAGGTGTGAGGCAGATTGTTCTGCAGCGACTGCCAACGCGCTCCGCCATCGAACGAAACGTAGACGCCGTTCTCGGTGGCGGCGTAGAGCAGCGAGCGCGCGTCGGGATCTTGGCGCACGGCGTTGACCGGCTGCTCGGGGAGTCCGTCGGTCATCAGCCGCCAGCTCTTGCCCCCGTCGTGCGTCACGTAGACGTACGGGTGCAAGTCGTCGAGGCGGAAGCGGTTGACGGCCACGAACGCCGTATCGTCGTCGAACCGCGAAGCGTCGATCTGCGACACCTTGCTCCACGGCGTCAGCTGCGGCGGCGTGATGTTGCTCCAGTGCTTGCCGGCGTCGCGGGTGATCCACACGAGGCCGTCGTCGGTGCCGGCCCAGATCGTGCCCGGACGCACGTACGACGGGGCGATCGCGTAGACGACGCCACGATGCGAACCTTGGCTGGGATCGTCGCTTTCGAACGCGCCGATCACCGCGGGAATCGCGGGATGCGGGCGCGTGAGGTCGGGGCTGATCGCGCGCCAGCTCTGACCGCCGTTTTCGGTGACGAACACGACGTTAGCGCCGAAGTATAGCCGCCCGCGGTCGAAGTGATCGAACGCGATCGGCTCGGTGCGCACGGTCCGATACTGCTTGGAGGACAGCGCGATCGGCGAGACCTCCTGCGTTTGATCGGTGCGCTCGTCGTGCTTCTCGAGCTTGCCGCCGTAGGTGACGCCCGGGTGCGCCGGGTCGGGCACGACGTAGCCGTACTCTTGCGCGCCGACGGTGTGCCAGTCACGCTCCGTTACTGCACCCCAGTTGCCGCGGCTGGCGACGCAGGCCGAACCGCTCTCCTGCTGTCCGCCGCAGACCCAATACGGAAAGCGGTCGTCGGCGTTGACGTGGTACATCTGCGCGGTCGGCTGGTTGTACCACGAACTCCACGTCGCGCCGCCGTCGACGCTGATCGCCGCGCCTTGATCGCTGGCCAGCGCCACGATCTTCGGATCGCGTGGATTGATCCAAACCGTGTGATAGTCGTCGCCGCCGGGCGCGCCTTTGATCGCGACCATCGTCTTCCCGCCGTCGGTCGAACGATAGGTCGACGTGTTCGTCAGATAGACCGTTTGCGGATCGGCGGGATCGACCGCCAGCGAGATCAGATCGTCGCCGCGCTGCGCGATCTCGTCGTTGTCGTTGACTTTGTTGAAGTGCGCGCCGGCGTCGTCGCTACGGTAGAGCGCGCCGCCTTCATCGCCTTTTGACTCGGTATCGGCGTACGCGTAGACGATGCGCGAGTCGCTGGGAGCGACCGCGATCTCCGCGCGGCCGATGCGCGATGGAATACCCGCGGTCAGCGGCGTCCAGGTCGTGCCGCCGTCGGTCGATTTGAAGAGCCCGCTTCCCGGCATCTCGAACGAGCCGCCGACCTCCCACGGCGCTTGCCGCGCGGCCCAAAGCGTGGCGTAGATGACGTTGGCGTCGTTAGGATCGATGACGACGGCGAACGCGCCCACGTTCTCGTTCGCGTAAAGCACGCGCGTGAAGGTCGCGCCGCCGTCGAGCGAGCGGTAGACGCCGCGCTCTGGGTTGGGACCGTACGGGTGGCCGAGCACCGCGACGAAGAGCCGATCGGCGTTCTTCGGATCGACGGCCATCGAGGCGATCTGCTGTCCGTCCCGTAGCCCAAGGTGCGCCCACGTGGCGCCGCCGTCCGTCGACTTATAGATGCCGTCGCCCACGGTGAGATCGGGCCGCTGCAGCCCCTCGCCGCTGCCGGCGTAGACGACGCGCGGGTCGCTGGGCGCGACCGCGAGAGCACCGATCGAGCCGGTGGGCTGGCCGTCGAAGATCGGCGTCCACGTGCGTCCGGCGTCCTGCGTCTTCCAAATGCCGCCGTTGACGGCGCCGATGTAAAAGGTGTTCGGCTGGGCGGCAACGCCGTCGAGCGCGACGGTGCGTCCGCCGCGCAGCGGACCGATGAAGCGCCACTGCATCCCCGCATAGAGCGAGGGGTCGACGGCCGGCGCGCTGCCCGACGCGCCGAGGATCAGCAATGCCGCGACGACGGCCCAGCCGCGCTTCAAAGGCGCCGTCCGTTGCGTCCGCGCCGTTTCGGTGAGAACGCCGGGCCGATCTTCCAGCTGGTCTTGCGCGGCAGCGAGGTATCGACGTCCGCGCAACCGATCGGCGTGAAATCGCGGCAGTCGCCGGGGCGGCCTTCGTAGACCCCGCAGTAGTAACGGCCGCTGCGGCTGCCCATCAGAAAGACGCACTGATCGGCGAGGTCGTCGCCGACCTTGGCAAGCCAGCCGACGTGGTACCCGTCGGCGGACGGACGCTCGACCACGTAGCGCTTCATCGTCTCGGCTTCGCTCAACCCGAGGTGCGCGGCGAGGCGCGTGACGTCGGCCTTGCTCACGAAGGGTTCGTATCCGCTGCAGCATTCGGCGCATCCCGGCGGGCAGGCGATGTTCTCGGGAATATCCTTGAGATGCTTGCGCGCCAGCTCGATCACGTGCGCGACGGCCGCCACGAACTCGGGATCGTCGTTGTATTTATAGACCCATTCGCGGTGGGTGATTTCGTTGGCGTTGTAATAGCGGGTCGTCTTCTCGTCGTACTCGATCGTGACGTGCTCCTCGTCGATCTCGATCTTGTTGACGTGCTCGAGCGGTTGTGCGTCGAGCATCTCGGGATGTGTCGGCTGCCCGGTGCGCCGAGTGAAATTGCGTAACGTTGTAAGGTCGATCGTCTCCATAAGGGCTCTTCGATTCCGCATCTTGCGGGGACGGCCTCTGCCGGCATCAAAGGAGCGAGCATGCGAACGGCAATCGGCGTCGATCTCGGCGGCTCTCACGTGACGGCATCGGTGGTCACCGAAGACGGCGCGATCCACCGTCAGCACGAAGAGGACCTCGAAGACCTGCGGTTCGACGCCGTCATCGCCGCCGTCGAGGAGATGGTCGCCTTGGCGCTGCGAGACGCTCCCGACGTTTGCGGCATCGGGATCGGCTCGCCGGGAAACATCGACGCCAAATCGGGCGCCGTGCTCTACAGCCCGAACTTCGGCTGGCAGAACCAGCCGTTGGGCGAGTCGCTGCGCAAGAAGTTTTCCGTGCCCGTCTTCGTCGCCAACGACGCCCGCTGCGCGACGCTCGGTGAATACGCGTTTGGTTCCGGGAAAGGTACCAAGGACTTCGTGTTGCTGACGCTGGGAACGGGAATCGGCGGCGGCATCGTCGCGGGCGGCGCGCTGCTTCTGGGCAATCGCTGGGGCGCCGGCGAGATCGGCCACCATCAGATCCGCCCGACCGACGGGTTTATCTGCGGCTGCGGCAAGACCGGCTGCTTCGAAGCGCAGGCTTCGGGCACGGGTTTGATCCGCCACGCCTTCTCGGTCGCGCCCTCCTTTCCGCGAAGCGGGCTGCTCGACGTCGCGCGCGACAAACTCAGCTCGAAGAAGATCCGCAAGGCCGCGCAGGCCGGTGACGGCCACGCGCTGGCGGCGTGGAAGAACTTCACCGCCGATCTTGCGATCGGCTTGGCCAACGTGATCGCCTTCGTCAATCCCGAGACGATCGCGCTCGGCGGGGGCGTCTCGAGTGCGGCCGACTTCATGCTCGATGCCGTGCGCGGCCCGGTCGACGCGCTGACGACGATGGTGCCCAAGGGAACGACGGAGATCGTGATCGCCGCGCTGGGCAACGATGCAGGCCAGGTCGGTGCGGCGACGATGGCCTTCCGCGGCGGCCTGACCATCGGTGATGCCTTTGCGGTTTAGGCTTTTCGCGCTTGCCGTCGCGCTCGGGCTGGCGCTCGTGCCCGCGCGCCCGCAGTCGGCGCCGCAATCGGTCGGCGGCTCGATCCATACGATCCGCCACGTCGTGATCATCATGCAGGAGAACCGTTCGTTCGATACCTACTTCGGCACGTTTCCCGGTGCGGACGGCATTCCGATGCGCAACGGCGTGCCGACGGTCTGCGTGAACGATCCCAAGCGCAACGTCTGCGTGCGCCCATATCTCGATACCGGCGATCGCGACCGCGGCGGTCCCCATTCGGCGCGCGCGTCGCAGCTCGACGTCGACGGCGGCAAGATGGACGGCTTCATCGAGTCTTCGCACCGCGCGCGAAAACGCTGCAGCGATCCCGACGCGCCCAACTGCTTCGGCACGACCGACGTGATGGGCTATCACGACGGCCGTCAGATCCCTAACTACTGGCGATACGCGCGCGACTTCGTTCTGCAGGACAAGCTCTTCGAGCCCAACGCTTCGTGGAGCTTACCGCAGCATCTCTTCATGGTCTCCGAATGGTCGGCGTGGTGCATGCGCTTGGGCGATCCGCCCAGCTGCACCAACGAACTGCAGTATCCCGACTATCCGTCGGACTTCCAGCGCAACAACCGCCGCGCCCACACGGCGGGTCGCCCGGATTATGCCTGGACCGACCTCACCTATCTGCTGCACGGACGGCACGTGAGCTGGGCCTACTACGTGATGGCCGGCACCGAGCCCGACTGCGCCAACGACGCGGAATCGTGCGCCTCGGTGCCGCAGCACGCCAAGACGCCGGGCATCTGGAACGTGCTGCCCAGCTTCGATACGGTGAAGAAGGACGGCGAGCTGGGTAACATTCGCGACCTGCGCGATTTCTACATCGCCGCGCGCAACGGCACGCTCCCCAGCGTCGTGTGGATCTGTCCGGCGAACGTCTACAGCGAGCATCCGCCCGCGTCGATCGCCGCGGGCCAAGCCTACGTGACGGGGCTCGTCAACGCGCTCATGCGCAGCCCCGATTGGAAGAGCACCGCGATCTTCTTGACCTGGGACGATTGGGGCGGTTTCTACGATCACGTTTCACCGCCGCGGGTCGACGAGAACGGCTACGGCATCCGGGTGCCGGGCATCGTAATCAGTCCTTACGCGCGGCGCGGCTTCATCGATCACCAGACGCTCAGCCACGACGCCTACGTCAAGTTCATCGAGGACGATTTTCTCGGCGGCGCGCGCATCGATCCGGCCACCGACGGCCGCCCCGATCACCGTCCCACCGTGCGCGAGAACGTGCCGATCCTCGGCGACCTGCGCAGAGACTTCGACTTCGGCCAGATACCGCGCGCGCCCGAGATTCTTCCCGGCGGGATCGTCTGGAACGGGGTCGACGCGCGCTAGACTGCGGCTAGCGTATGCAGCGCGGCGGTTTCGGCGAACTCTGAGATCAAGGCGGCGATGCGGCGCGAGCTGTGACGCGGCGCAACGACCTCCTGATTGTGGCGAATCATCTCGAGGCGATCGGGTGAGGCGATCAGCGTCTTGACCGCGCGCACCACGGCAGCCGAGCCGTTGAGCGCGATGAGGCCGAGCCCGTTGTGGCGCACGAAGTCGACGTTGCCGCGTTCTTGTCCCGGAACGTAATCGTAGACGATGACGGGGAGCTGCGCCGCGTTCGCCTCGGCGAGCGTGCCCGGACCGGCCTTGGTGACGAGCAGGTCGACGGCGCGGAAATACTCGGGAATCTTATCGGTGAAGCCGAGCACGTGGGTGCGCGTGGGCAACGTGCGCGCCATCTCGGAGAGCTTCTGCGCGAGCGGCTCGTTGCGTCCGCAGACGACGACCAGCTCGACCGGCAGCGCGGCGCGCGCCAGGGCGACCGCGGTCGACAGCAGCTTGCCGCCGCCCTCGCCGCCGGCCATCAGCATCACGACCGGCACGCCGACCGGCGGCAGACCGAGCGCGGCGCGCAGATCGGCTTTGCTACCGGTCACGTCGTCGAATTTCGGACTGATCGGATGTCCGAGCAGATGCAGCCGCGAGGTCGGAACGCCGCGCGAGAGCGCGCGCTGGTACACCTCGCGCGCCGGCACGACGACCGCGTCGGCATTGGGCATCAGCCACGACTCATGTACCTTTCCGAGATCGGTGATCACCGTGATGATCGGAACGTGCTGCATGTGCGCGTCGTCGCGGGCGCGCAGCGCCGCATGGTTGAGCAGCGGGTGAACCGAGACGATCACGTCGGGCTGGTAGCTCAGAAAGAGATCGCGCAGGCGCTCGCGATAGAGCGGCTCGCAGAAGCGCACCAGCGCGCGGTAGCGGCGGCGGCCGTTGGTGGCGTAGTAGAGCGCGCCGTAGACCGGGGGTGCGTAGCGCAGGGCCATGCTGTAGCCCAAACCGAGCTGGGTGAGTGGAAAGGCGCAATGAGCGGCAACATCCTCGATGCGGGTCTCGAAGGGCTCGTGCGAGCCGGGCTCGTGCAGGGCAGCCGAGATCGCGTTGGCGGCGCTGCGGTGTCCGCCGCCCGTATCCGAGATCAACAGAAGCGCCCTTTTGGCCATGGAACCCCCCGTTAGGCTCTGGCCGGAACCCTCCTGGTCGCTCGCCGGCCGGCGTTTCGCATCCCGCGCCTCGACGGAGCGAGGGCCGCAATGAGTGCGCGAGCCGGCGCATCGTAAAAGCGGAAGATGTCGCCGAACTCGACTTCCGGGTTTCGGTGGTGCCCGTCGTGGTCCTCGGGCAGCACGACCCCGAGCGGCCGGAGCAACCCCCGCAGCCAGGCCGGCGTCCGCCAGCCCAGCTCGCTGGTGTGGCGCCACCACACGTGCAGCTGCCCCAGCGCCAGGCCGGCGACGGCGCCCGGCCACGAGATGCGCCAGAGGCAGGCGGCGACGACGAGGTAGGGCAGGGCGCCTAGGAAGCCGTCGAGCAGTACGGCGGGGTCCTTCGAGATCACGGCGTGATCGAGATACGGCCGCCGGCGATCGTGATGCGTGCGCAAGTGCAGCGTGAACCAAAGATGCTGCGGAACGTGATAGAAGAAGGTCGAACCGAAGTCGCCCGCGAGCAGCGTGACGATGAGAGCCGTAAAAAAGAGCATGGTCAACCTCCCCCTAGGCGGCGCAGTGAGGATTCACAAACTTTGGCTCGTGATGGTAGCGGTCGTCTCGTTGTTCGAATGCACGGCACCTACCATATACCATACACACGGCAAAACGAACGCACCCCGGCTCCAGCGCGCTCTTAATGTGATGCTAAGCTGGCCGTCGCCGGCCGACGTCGACGCGCTCAAAGGTGCGGTGCTCGTGCGAGACGGTGGTGTCGTCAACCAACCGGAACTGGCGATCGCACGCGCGATTTTGCGAACCAACCCTAGGTTGCTCCAAGCCTACGCGCTGCTCTTTGCGGGGCTGACGGCGCGCGCGGCCCAAGAGAACGATCTGCCGCCCGAATTTCTCGCGGCAACGTTGCTGCAAGAATCCGCCTACGACCCCGAAGCGCTCTCCGCCGCCGGCGCCGTCGGCATCGCGCAGTTCATCCCGGAGACGGCGCAGGACGTCGGCCTCGACCCGCGCGATCCCTTCGCATCGATCGCGGCCGCGGGATCGCTAATCGGCGGTTACGTCGCGCAATATCGCGACCGCTACGCCGATCCATACAGCGCCGCTTTGGCCGCCTATAACGCGGGTCCGCTCGCCGTCGAACAATACCGCGGCGTCCCGCCATATCCCGAAACGAAAGAGTATGTGGCGCTGATTTTCGAACGGTGGGCTCGCATCGTCTCATACGAGCGCACCGGCGGAGTTAGCCCCAGGGCGTGGAAGCGTAGGAAATGACGAATCTTCGGGCCCCGATGCTGTCGGCAGCCTTTGCGGTGCTGCTCTGTTCGGCGTGCAACTTTCAGAGCAGTCCGGCCGAGGGTCTGCGATTTGCGGCACCCCCGGGATGGAAACCGTCGCCCGGGATCCTGGGCTTCATGCAGTTCTGGCGCTCTCCCAACGGCGACGACGAACTGTTAATGCTTTTCAAGAGCCCGCAGAAACTCACCGCCAAGGACATCTTCTCCAATCCGCAGCTGCACGACGAACTGCAGGGCGAATCGATCGAGCGGCGCGAGCCAATCAAGATCTGCGGCGGACAAACCGCGACCTACGTCGAGGGCCGCGGCACCACGCGCGGGCGCCCTTCGCAGGTGAGTATCGTTCTCACCGACGTTGCCGGCACGTCGTACCTCGCGGTGTACGCGCGCCCGGTGACGGTATCGCCGAATCCCGCAGCGCTCGCGGCGTTGCGCGAGGTCTGCCCGAAGCTATGATCGCTTGCGGCGCGCGCTAAGACAGCTCTTCGCCCGTCAGCCGCTGGGATGGACGGCCTCGGAGTCGTCGGGTCCGCCGCTGCGGCGCGTGCTGGGGTGGCCCGCACTCACCGGTATCGGCCTGGGAACGATGCTCGGCGGAATCTTCCCTACCATCGGCGCCGGCGCGCATGCCGCCGGGCCGGCGGTCATCCTGGCCTACGTCGTCTCGGGCCTCGTAAGTCTCTGCGTGGCGCTCTGCTACGCGGAGTTCGCGTCGATGGTGCCGGTCGCCGGCAGCGCGTATACCTACGCGTACGCAACGCTCGGCGAGCTGGTCGCGTGGATCATCGGCTGGGATTTGATCTTGGAGTACGGCCTGTCGCTCGCGCCCACAGCCTCGTCGCTCTCCGACTATTTCCAGCACATGCTCGGGAACGTCGGCATCGTGTTTCCCGCGTGGGCGCAGACGGCGAACCTGCATGCGGCGCACCCGCAGATCGATCTTTTTGCCTCCATCGTGACGCTGGCGGTGGCGCTGCTCGTCGCTGTCGGCATTCGCGAGTCGGCCGGCGTCAACGGCGCGCTCGTCGTGCTGCAGATCGTCTCGATGCTGGTCTTCATCGCTGCGGTCGCGCACGCGGTGCACGGTTCGAACCTCACGCCCTTCACGCCGATGGGCTATCACGGCGTGCTCGCCAGCACGGCGCTGGTCTTTTTTGCGTACATCGGCTTCGACACGGTGACCGTCGCGTCGGAAGAGGCGAAACGGCCCGAGCGCAACGTGCCGATCGGCATTATCCTCGCGCTCACCCTCGGCGGCATTCTCTACGTCGCGCTCACGCTCTGTACGGTGGGCGTGCTGCGTTACGACAAGCTTTCCGATGGCGCAGCCATGCTCGACGCGTTGGCAGCGGTGACGTCGAGCCATCCGCTCTATTGGATCGTCGCCATCGGCGGCCTCGCCGGTAACGCAACCGTGATGCTGACGTCGCTGCTGGGCCAGGTACGCATCTTCTATGTAATGGCGCGCGACCGCATGCTGCCCCCCGGCGTCGCGCGCATCCATCACGTGTTCCGCACGCCGGCGCGCATGACGATCGTTACCGGTATCGTGGTCGCCGTTTTCGCGGCGGTGCTGCCGCTCACCGATCTGCTCACGCTGGTCAACATCGGCACGCTGGCGGCCTTCGCGATCGTCTGCGCCGGCGTGCTGGTGCTTCGAATCGTGAACCCAGCGGCGCATCGCCCCTTCAAGGCTCCGCTGCTGCCGCTCTTCTCGCTGGCCGGAGCCGGGGCGTGCCTCTATCTGATCACCGGCCTCCAGCTGGCGACGTGGATCCGTTACGGCATCTGGTTCGTCGTGGGGATCGTCGTCTATCTGCTGTATGGCTTCTGGAATTCGCGCCTGCGCGTCCGGCTGATCGAGCCCTAGCGGGGGGCCGGGCCGCAACCTCGCCGCCGCGACGGGTTTATAAAAAGGACGTAACGGGGAACAGGGGGCTCTCTTGGCTATAAAAACCGCGGTCTCCGACCGCTTCGAACTCGTCACGGTGCCTCGGCTGCGGGGGGTGCCCTCGTTCGCGCAAGACGTCGCGAGCGGGCTGGGCGCCGCTGCGAAGAGCCTGCCCTCGAAGTACCTTTACGACGACGTCGGCTCGGCGCTCTTCGATGCGATCACGCGCCTTCCCGAGTACTACCTCACGCGTGCCGAGACGGAGATTCTCTCCGAGTGGGGATGGCAGATCGTTCGTCTGCTCGACGCGCCGGTCGACTTCCTCGAGTTAGGAAGCGGGAGCGCGGTCAAAACGCGTCTGCTGATCGGCGAGGCGCTGCGCGTACAGGGCGAACTGACCTACAGTCCGATCGACATCTCCACCGAAGCGGTCTGCGCGTCGTCGCTGGCGCTGGTGGAGAGTTTTTCGGGCCTGCGCGTTCGCGCGTACGCGGGCGATTATTTCGACGTGCTGCAATCGCACGCCATCCGTTCCGACCGGACGATGCTCGCGATGTTCATGGGATCGAACATCGGCAACTACGAGCCGCCGGAGGCGCGCCGGCTCTTGGGCCTGCTCGGAACGGCGCTGCGCGCCGGTGACGGCCTATTGATCGGCGTCGACCTCAAGAAAGACCGCGAGACGCTCGAGCTCGCCTACGACGACCCCGCGGGCGTGACCGCGGCGTTCGACCGCAACCTGCTCGCCCGCATCAACCGCGAGCTGGACGCGAACTTCGACCTGCGCAACTTCGCGCACGTGGCATCGTACGACGAGCGCCGCGGTTCGGTGGATTCGTTCCTTGCGGCCGGCAAACGCACGCGCGTTCGCGTGCGCGCCGCGAATCTCGAGGTTGGGTTCGAAGCGGGCGAGCGCTTGAAAACGGAGTCGTCGTACAAGTTTACCAACGACGAACTCGTGCGGCTGGCGAGCAAAGCCGGCTTCGGTTCCGCGGCCGTATGGAGCGACCGAGCCAAGCGCTTCAGCGTGCATCTCCTCGTTCGCCGTTAGCAGATTGCTAGGAGGAGGCTGCAGGGCCATTCTGGGAAGTAGCCCTGCGACGCGCTAGCACTCGCGTCCGATCGCCTTTTTCCTGACGGGGACCACCATGATACGACGCCTCTGGATTGTTGCCATTGCTTGCGCTTGCGTTGCCGGCTGTCGAGGAGCGGGCACGCCCACCGGCCTACCGCAAGCACCGGGCGCGACTTCGGCGGTATCCAGAGCAGGCGGCGCCACACCCGACACCTACATCAACGAGCTTCCCGAACCGCCGGTGGTGAAGTCGGTCCACGGCGTTGCACAAGTATCGCTGATCGCCGACACGAATCCGGCGACGGGCCTGCCGACCTTCGTGTATGAGGGAATGCAGGCGACCGCGCCGACGATCGAGATCGAGCCGGGCGACACGATCGAGGTCGACATTACCGACGACCTTCCGGCCCAAGGCGGCATGGTCTCCGATATGAACCTGCACTTTCATGGATTGACGGTTTCGCCCAGAGGCAACAGCGACGACGTGCTCGACCGCCTCGCAAAGCCGGGGCAAGAGCTGCACTACGTCGTGCACGTTCCCAAGAACCAATCGCCGGGACTCTATTGGTACCACCCGCACGTTCACGGCGAGACGAGTTATCAGGTCGGTGAGGGCGGGATGTCGGGCGCCATCGTCGTCGACGGGCTCGAGAAGCACATTCCAGTGCTGGCCAAGATGACGCAGCGCCTCATCATCGTGCGCTCGACCGGCATCGGCATCAACGCGCCGCCGACCGGCGACGATATGGACGACATGAGCGATATGGCGAGTAGCGGCTCCTCGATGAGCGGCATGTCCTCGATGAGCGGCATGTCCTCGATGGGCGGTGAGAGTGCCGATCCCGACGGCAGCAACAAGACGCCCTGTTCGCAGAAGAGTGCCGACCATCTGACGACGACGCTCAACGGCGCCTACCGGCCGATCATCACGATCTCGCCTGGCGAGAAACAGTTCTTCCGCGTTATCAACGCGACCGGACACAAGACGCTTTCGCTCAACATCTCCGGAGAAGACGTCTCGGTCGTTGCTATCGACGGCTTCGCCTACGACACGTACCCCGGCAATCCCACGACGAAGAAGCAGCTCAACGTCATCATTCCCCCGGCCGCGCGCGCTGAGTTCGTGGTGACCGGGCAGGCGAAGCGCGCAACGTTCAGCTCGTTCTGCTACAACACGGGACCCAACGGCGATCCCGACCGCTACATCTTCCTTGCGGGCGTCGTGCCGCCGAAGCACAAGGAGGCTGGTTACTACGGAAACGCTGCGCTGACCGTCGGCGAGCCGCTGGTGCCGAACTCCTATAACACCTCGCTGCCCCCGCCGGCGCAGAAGCGCGTCGTGGTCTTCAGCGAGGAGCAGAAGCCGCACTTCTACATCAACGGCAAGTCGTTCAAGATGTCCGACCCGCCGATGTTCGTGGTGCACACCGGAACGGTCGAGGAGTGGACGATCCACAACGTCACCCAGGAGATCCACGACTTCCACATCCACCAGATCCACTTCTTGGTGGAGGCGCTCGACGGCGTCAAGCTGCAGCACCCGTACTGGGCCGACAGCGTGATCGTTCCACATCGCAAAACCGTCGGAAAGCATGCGATCCCGGGCACCGCAACCTTCCTGATGGATTTCCGCGACCCGATCATCCGAGGCGAGTTCCTCTTCCACTGCCACATCCTCGATCACGAAGACCAAGGCATGATGGCGAAGATCGAGGCGATCTAACCCCCGTTAGCGAGCACGGAGAGGCCGTCAGGACGGCATGGCGCGCCGCTCAGCAAAGCGTAGAACCACGTCTGAAGCTACCGCCAGCGCGCAGGCTGCGATGCTGCCGGCAAGGATCATCTGTGGCTGCTGCAGCGTTAGGCCGTTGAAGATCAGTACGCCGAGGCCGACTCCGCCGACGTAACCGCCGAGCGTGGCGATTGAGATCGAAGCGATCGCTGCGACGCGCACGCCGCCGATCAGCACGGGGAGCGCCTGCGGCAGCTCGACGCGAAGAAGCACCTGCGCGGGTGACATTCCAAGACCGCGCGCCGCGTCGACCTGCGCGGGATCGACGCCGTTGATTCCCGCGACGACGTTGCGCGCGAGCATGAACTGCGCGTACGCGACCAGGGCGACGAAGATCGGCGTGAATCCCAAGCCCAGCGCTTCCACGAGCACGGCGAGCAGCGCGAGGCTGGGAATCGTATAGAGCGCGCCCAGCGCGCCCAGCAGCCACGGCGCGACGCCCGGGCGCCGCGCGGCCCAAAGCCCCAGCGGAAACGCGATCAGCGAGGCGACGAGCAGCGCGACGGCGACCAACTCGGCGTGCGCTCCCGTCAGCGCTGCCACGCGCGACACATGCGAGATGAGGTAGCTCACGCGAGCCCCTTGCGCATCAGCTCCCGCGCGTGCACGAAGTACGCGCGGAAAACGTCGTCGCCGGCGTGCACCAACTCGCGCACGTAGTCGCTTGCGGGGTTATCGAAGATCTCCAGCGGCGCCGCGATCTGCTCGACGCGCCCCGCGCGCATCACGACGATTCGATCGGCCAGGCGGAACGCTTCGTCGACGTCGTGCGTCACGAAGAGCGTCGTCGTGCCAAGCTCGCGGACGATCCGCGCCAGTTCCTGCTGCAGGGCCGCCCGCACGACGACGTCGACTGCGCCGAACGGCTCGTCCATCAGCAGCGCACGCGGTCGCGCGGCCAGCGCGCGCGCCACGCCCACGCGCTGCGCTTCGCCGCCGGAGAGCCGGCTCGGGCGGCGGTCGCGGTAGGTCGCCGGATCGAGGCCGATCATCGCGAGCAGCTCGTCGACGCGCTGCGAGATCTCCGGCGCTTGCCATCCCAGCAGCGACGGCACCACCGCCACGTTCTCGGCCACCGTCATGTGCGAGAAGAGCCCGATCGCCTGAATCACGTAACCGACCGAGCGCCGCAACTCGACCGGATCGAGTTGCGCGACGTCGCGCCCGTCCACCGTAACCCGCCCGGCACTCAGCGGAACCAGCCGGTTGACCGTGCGCAGTAGCGTCGACTTTCCGCAGCCCGACGGCCCGAGCAACACCAGCAGCTCGCCGCCGCGCACTTCGAAGGTTACGCCGTCGACGGCGTTGACGGCCGAGTTCGGATAGCGCACGGTGATCCCGTCGAAGGCGATCGCGGCGGCGTTCACGAGCCCACCCGCCGCGCGCTCGTCGACTTGAGAAATGCCGCTGCCACGTCGGCGGGATCTTGCTGCAAATCCTCGATGGCGGCGTTCATCCTTCGGGCCGCACGGTCGGTGATGGCGCGCGAGACGGCGTCGAGCAGTCCCGCGATCTCCGGCCGGCGCGCCAGTGCCGCCGCGCGCACGACCGGCGCCACGTTATACGCCGGCCAAAAGTTGCGGTCGTCGCGCATGATGACGAGGTGGTCCGACCCCACTTCGCCATCGGTCGAGAAGGCGCTGGCGATCTCGGCGTGGCCCTCGAGCAGTGCACGGTACTTTAACGCGATGTCGTACGTGCGCACCGACGCGAAGCGGAAGCCGCCGTACGCGCGCTGCAGGCCCGGCAGGCCGTCGGGGCGAGCGAGGAACTCTTGGATCGTCGCGAACCGAAGCTGCGGGGCGGCCGTCGCGACGTCGGAGAGGGTGGCGAGGTGCCGCGCGGCCGCGATCTCTTGCGTGGTCGCCAGCGCCTGCGAATCGTCCATCGGCGACGGCGCCAGCCATACGATGCCGTAGCGCTGCCGAAACTCCCGCGACACCACGTCGTACGCCGCGCGCGAATTGGCGATCGGCGGCAGGTGCAGCACGTCGATCAGTGCGGTCCCGGTGTACTCGGGATAGCAGTCGATGCTGCCGCGCTGCATCGCCGCCATCGCGATCTGCGTCGAACCGAGATTGAAGAGGCGCGCCACCCTCAACCCCGCGCGCTCGAGCGCCTGCGCGTAGATCTCCGCGATCAGGAACGACTCGGTGAAGTTCTTCGACCCCACGCGTACGTCGGCACGCGCAAGCGCGCAGGCGCCGAATGCGGGCGTCGAACACAAGAGGGCGAGCGCCCTGGCGCGCGAGAGGCTCATTCGCGCGCGGCCAGCGCGCGCTCGAGCGCACCGAGCACCAGGTCGGCGCCCAGTGCCAGCGCCGCGACCAGCGCGGCCGCGGCGACGAGCAGCGTCGAGTCGTCGGTCTGCAGCCCGCGCACGATCAGGTCGCCCAGGCCGCCTGCGCCGACGAACGTGGCGAGCGTGGCGCTGGCGATGGTCTCGGTCGTCGCGGTGCGCACTCCAACGAACGAGACCGGGAGCGCGAGCGGCATGACGACGCGCGCGAAGCGTTGGAACGGGGTCATTCCCATCGCGGTCGCGGCGTCGAGCGCCGCGAACGACACGCCGCGTATTCCCAGATCCACGTTGATCGCGATCGGCGGAATCGCGAGCAAAGCGAGCGCCACGATGGCGGGTGCGGTGCCGACACCCAGCCAGGGAAGCAGCAGCATCAAGACGGCGAGGCTGGGGAGCGTGCGCCCGATGCCGGCCAGCGCGAGCACCACCGCGCGGACGCGCTGCGTCCCCGCCGCGATCACCCCCAGCGGCAGGCCGGCCGCGAGCGCCGCGCAGAGGGCCCCCAGTGCGAGTTCGAGATGTCCGGCGGCGTGCGCGCCGAGGTCGGCAGTCAAGGGCACGCACCCATTTTTAGCCCTCGGAAGGCGAAACCCGGCCCGAAGCGCCAAGCAATGGAGGACCTGTGATAACGCAGCCCGTTCCTTCGGAGACCGCCGCGCCGGCCATACTCCTGGATGATCCGGCCCTCTACATCAGCCGCGAGCTGTCGTGGCTGGAGTTCAACGACCGGGTTCTCGAGGAGGCGCTCGATCCGGGAACGCCGCTGCTCGAGCGGCTCAAGTTCGTCGCGATCTACGGCACGAACCTCGACGAGTTCTTCATGATTCGCGTCGCCGCGATCAAACAGCAGATCGAGGCGCAAGTCGTGCGGAAATCGGAGGACGGGCGCTCGCCCAGCGAGCATCTCGCCGCAATCTCGCAGCGGCTGCGCGGCTCACTGCCGAAGCAGATGCGCCTGCTCAACGACGAACTGTTGCCGGCGCTCGAACGCGAGGGCATTCGCCTGATGCGCGTCTCCGAGCTCGACGACGAAACGCAGACGGCTCTCGAGCGCACCTTCGACGATAACGTCTTTCCCGTGCTCACGCCGCTGGCCGTCGATAGCGGCCACCCGTTTCCGTATATTTCGAACCTGTCGCTCTCGCTGGCCGTCGAGCTCGAAGAGCCAACGAGCGAAGGCGTGGAGCTGCACTTCGCGCGCGTGAAGATTCCGCCGACGCTGTCGCGCTTCGTTCCGGTTGAAGGCACGCAGGAGCGCCGCTTCGTGCTGCTCGAGGATCTAATCGCACACCACCTCGACGGGCTCTTTCCCGGAATGCACGTGCGCGACTCCTATCTCTTCCGCGTCACGCGCGATGCCGACCTCGACCTGCAGGAAGATGAAGCCGACGATCTGCTGCGCGCGATTGAGTCGGAGCTGCGGCGCCGGCGCTTCGGCGAGCCCGTCCGCCTGGAACTCGAGCGCGGCATGCCCGAGTACATGCGCGATTTCCTCTGCACGTCGCTCGAACTCGAGGCCGTCGATTGCTACGAGACCGACGGAATGATGGCGCTCAGCGACCTGTGGCAGATCGTCAACCTGCCGGGATACGCTCCGCTGCGCGACAAGCCATTCATGCCGGCCATTCCCAAACGTCTCATCGGCGTGACCGACATCTTCGCGCAAATCCGCGAAGGCGACATCCTTCTGCACCATCCGTACGACTCGTTCGACCCGGTGATTCAGTTCGTGCAGCAGGCCGCCGAAGATCCCAAGGTTCTCGCCATCAAAGCGACGCTGTATCGGACCTCGGGTAAGAACTCGCCGATCGTGCGCGCGCTCTTGACGGCGGCGGAGAACGAAAAACAGGTCGCGGTAGTCATCGAACTCAAAGCCCGCTTCGACGAAGAGAACAATATCGAATGGGCGAAGCGGCTGGAGCGTGCGGGGGCGCACGTGGTGTACGGCTTCGCCAATCAGAAGGTGCACGCCAAAACGCTGCTCGTGGTGCGCGAAGACGAAGACGGCCTTCGCCGCTATATGCACTTTGGAACGGGTAACTACAACGAGAAGACCGCGCGCCTGTACACGGATCTCAGCCTCTTTACCTGCCGTCCCGAGTTGGGAACCGACGACGCGCAGTTGTTCAACGCGCTGACCGGCTTCTCCAGGGTGACCGACTACGACGACCTCTGGGTTGCCCCAGTGACGCTGCACCGCGAGCTGATCGCGCGCATCGACCGCGAGACCGAGCACGCTCGCGCGGGGCGGCGCTGCGGAATCCGCGCCAAGATCAACGCCATCACGGAAGGTGACGTCATCCGCGCGCTCTATCGCGCCTCGCAGGCCGGCGTTCCAATCGATCTTCTCGTGCGCGGGATGTGCGTTCTGCGTCCGGGCGTTCCGGGTGTGAGTGAGAACATCCGCGTGCGCAGCATCGTCGGCCGCTTCCTGGAGCACTCGCGCCTCTTCGTTTTCGAAAACGACGGCGATTTAGAGACGCACATTGCGAGCGCCGACTGGATGGGACGCAATCTCGACCGGCGCGTCGAGCTGGCCGTGCCGGTGCTCGATCCCGTGATGGCCGAGACGCTCGCTTCGCAGATTCTCTCGGTGCTGCTCTCCGACAACGTCAAGAGCCGCGAACTGCAACGCGACGGCTCCTACGCGCGTTTGGTGCCGGGGCCGGGGCGCATGCCGGTCGACGCGCAGCGCGTCTTCCTCGCGCAAGCGCAACGCGTCGGCTAAGCCGGTTGTCATCCCGAGCGCTCACTTGTCATCCCGAGCGCAGTCGAGGGACGAGAAACGATCGCGCGATGTGGTGGGTTAGTTTACGTCGGCTCCGCGCTTGGCGCCTTGCCGCCACCCAATAGGGCCTCCGACAAATATCTGTGACCCGCTACCCGCCATGCGTGCGTGCTTGACAACGCACGCGAAACGTGCACTTACGCAATCCTTCGACTGCGCTCAGGATGACAAAAAATGCTCGGATGACAAAAAAGAACGCTCAGGGTGACAGTGACAGCTCGAGTACGATCCTCCATTCTTGTGGGGTTACCGGTTGGACCGAGAGGCGCTGGCCGCGGCGGAGCAGCGGCATGCCGACAAGGCGCGGCTCGGCACGCATTCGCGCCAGCGTAACCGGGTTCGCGAACGCTTCGACGAACGCAACGTCGACCATGAACCATAACGGTTTATCCGGCTTGGCGCGGCCGTCGAAGTACTCACCCTTCTTGTCGAACTGGGTGAAATCCGGATACGCCTCCTCGACCACCTTACAGATGCCGACGGCGGCGGGCTCGGCAATGCTGGAATGGTAGAAGAGCCCGAGGTCGCCGAGCTTCATCTCCATCATGTTGTTGCGCGCGGTGAAGTTGCGCACGCCGGTCCACGGCGTCGTGCCGTCTTGGCGCAGCTGCTCTAAAGAAAACGCGTTCGGTTCGGTCTTGAGCAGCCAGTGGCGCATCGCTACGAGCTGCTGGTGATGGTTACCGCCTGCGTCTTGAACTGCGGATGGATCGCTTTGATCGCTTTGCCCCCCTTTGGGTAGTTCCAGAAGACGAGCAGGTTGCCGGGGGTGCCGACGATGATGTTATCGTCGATCCAGGACTGGCCGGCGTCGCGTGCGATCCAGCCGTGGAAGATCGTGTAGCCGATGATTTTTCCGGTCGTGCCGGAGATCTGCAGGCGGTAGATATGCTCGTTGAGCTTCTCCATGCCGTTCTGCGACTTCTTGAAGGATTCCAATGCAAACGATTTACCGTACCACTGCGCGTGGTCGACGCCGCCGATCGTTTCGTTCAGCGTGATCTCCACGAGGCTCTGCTTGCCGTAGGGCAGCTCGACGCAGACGTTGCCGCCGCTGGTGACCAGCAGGTCCCCCGAATCGTCGTAGGCCGGCTGCGGGTTGGCGCCAATGAAGTCACTCGTGTAGGTCGCCGGCGTCCCGCTCGCGTTTTCGTAGACCTCGATCTCGGGCGCGAACGTGCGGCGGTTGTAGCTCGTCACGGCCAGGTTGCCGGTCTTGGAATCGTAGGAGCAGTTGACGGGAATCTGATGATCGGGAACCGTCAGACCCGACATCGCCGTAACGCCCTTCGTGGCCACTTCGTAGACCACGCCGCTCATGCCCGACTTACCTTCGGTCGTTGCAGTGGCCCAGACGTCGCCCTTGCCGTCGGTGCAGAGTCCGCGGATTGAGGCCGCGGTCTTGATCGTCGTCTCCAGCAGTCCAGCGGGGAACGAATAGACGATGATGTCGTGCTGCGCGCCCGCGTAAATGAGATCGTTAGAAGAGGCGGCCTTCGCGGCTGCGCCAGGCGCTGCCGGGGTGAGCGGGGTCGCATTCGGCGACGGGCCGGAGCACGAGGCGAGTGCGCTTGCAAGAACGCAGAGGAACGCCCCCAAGCGTCCCGTCGGAAGAGGCTTGAGCATGCCCGCGCACTTCGCGGATGGCTCCTGATGCCCTGGCTGCACGAGCGTTCGGTGTGCTATCGTAAGGCGGCCATGCAGCAACGGATCGTACGCGCCGCTCCCCACGGTTGGGAGGGCGTTGAGCCAAGCGGTTACTCGCCGGATGCTCCCCGCACCGGGGTGGCGCGCCATACGATCGTCGGGAGCAGGAAGAACGATCCGAGCGAGCCCGGCCCAAAGATGGAGCTGCGCTACTTTGAAGTGGGGCCCGGCGCGGCGTCGCGCCTGGAAAAGCACGAGCACGAGCACTACGTGGTCGTGCGCACGGGCCTCGGCTTTGCGGTGATCGGCGACGAGGTGACGGAGCTGGCGCCCAACGACGTCGTGTACGTTGGTCCGTTGGAGCTGCACCAGTTCGTCAATCGGGGCGACGTGCCGTTCGGCTTCTACTGCTTCGTCGATAGCTGCCGCGACTTTCCGCAGATGCCGAGCGAACGAGATTTGGAGCGTCTGCGCAACTCACCGGCCGGCGCCGTGGCAAAGCCGAACGCCGTCCCCGCGCCGGTGCGGCGCTAGAGCGTTACTCTTCGCCGCGGGCGACGGGACGCGACGGGTCGGCGACCCATTCGCTCCACGAGCCATTGTAGATGCGCGAGCCTTCCAATCCGGCGTGCATCATCGCGAGGTAGTTAACTGCCGACGAAACGCCCGAGCCGCATTGATGCACCGTCGCTTGCGCATCGAGCCCGGCGAACTCCTCGCGTAATCGCTGCGACGACTTGAGCGTGCCGTCGCTTTCGAAGTTCTCCTTGAACCAGCGTTGCCGTGCGCCGGGAATGTGTCCGCCCACGGGATCGATCGGTTCGGTTTCGCCGGTGAATCGCTCTTTGGCGCGAGCATCGAGCAGCTGCATTCGCGCGTCGCGCAGGTTGCGCAGCACGAAAGCGGCGTCGACGATCAGCTCCGGGCGCAGCCGCACCGAGAGGTTGCCCTCGCGCGGCCGCTGCGGCGCCTCCGAGGTGACGGGGAAATCGAGCGCGGTCCAGGCGGCGAAGCCGGCGTCGAGCACGGCCGTCGCGTCGTGACCGATCCAACGGCACAGAAACCACATGCGGGCCGCGAACATGTCGGCGCCGGCGTCGTAGGTGACGATCTGCGTGTCGTCGTCGACTCCCAGTCCTCGTAAGAATCGCGCGAAGCTCTCCGGATCGGGAAGCGGATGTCGCCCGTTCGTTCCGGTCTTGGCGCCGGCGAGATCCTCCTCGACGCCGGCGAAGAACGCGCCCGGCACGTGCGACTCATCGTAAAGCCGGCGCCCCAACGCAAAATTGGCTAATGCGTGGCGGCAGTCGACGATGACGAGTTGCGGCGTACCCAGGCGCTCGCGCAGCCAGTGAGGTGAAACGATCGTGGTCGCAGGCACGTACGAGTCTTAATGAAGGTTGATCGTCGTTTTGGGCGCGGGCACCGCGCCGCCAAAGGCCTCGGCGAGCGCGGTCTGCAGCTCTCCGCTGGCGGCCATCGGTTCGAGCACGTCCGTGTCGCCATAGAACTTACCGTTGATGAAGACTTTGGGCAGCGTCGGCCAGTCCGTCATCTCGGAGAGCGCTTCGCGTTTGGGCACGTTCTCCAAAACGTCGATCACCTCGAACGGATAGCCGAAACGATCGAAGAAGGCGATCGTCTCGAGCGTGAAGCCGCAGCGCGGCGCGGTTTTGGTACCTTTGCCGTAGACGACGATCGCCGTGCCGGCGACCTCGCGCGCGATTTCGTCTTTGAGATCTTGTGACATGGTTGCTCCTAGTTCTCGATGATGGTTTTCAGCTCGACGGCGTGAACGCGTCCGTCGGCGAGCGCGGCCTTCAACGCCGCATAGACGAGTTGGTGCTGTTCGATCAGCGTCTTGCCCTTGAACGCTCCGGAACGCACGGTGACGTTGAAGTGGTCCATCGTGCCCGTGCGGTCGGCGATGCTCACCCGAGCGTCGGGCAGTTTGGCGACGATGAGGTGAGTCAGCGAGGCGTCGTCGATCACGATCGCAGGCGCGGCGATCCCGCGCTCGAGCCGAGCGCGTCGACCAAGCCGCGCGCTTCGCCGAGCGTTTCGGGTAGGCGCGTGGCACCTTTGGAGAGCGCTGCGGTGATACCGCCGGCAAGCACGACGCCGGTTACCCCCAACAGGATGGCGGGAACGCCGCTCGCTTTGATCGGACCGATCTCGATGGTAAAAGTTCGCTGCAAGCGCGCCATCCCTCGAAGAAACGCGCGCAGCGTCCGCGCCCTGTTGTTCATCACCGCGAGTTTACGTCGCGACTATGAAGAAGGCCTGGGTTCGCGTCCCGCGAAGCCGCTAGGCGATGTTGCCCGTACTGCTCGCGGTGTGCTGCTTGGTTAGCGGTACGGTCCACACTCCCACCGGGGCGCCGATCGCCCACGCGCAGGTCACGCTGCGCGGTCCGCAAGCGGCGACTGCCGTCACCGATGCCAAAGGAACCTTCTCCGCGCAGATATCGCCGGGCCGCTACGCGATGACCGTCGTTGCCGGCGGCTACGTGCCGGTGACGGTCAATACCGGACCGATCGCCGAGGGAGCGCACCTCGCCGTGATTCTGGAACCCAGCGACGCGCCGAAGCTGCGCACGATCGGACAGGTCACCGTCAACGGCGGGTACACGCTCGACCGCAACGTGATTCCCGAGATGGACGTTTCGCGCACGCAGATGGACGCGCTGGGCTATACGCAAGTGCTGGAGGCGCTGCAGCAAGTGCCTTCGGTCGTGATTCAGCACCCCGACGCCGGCGCACCGACCACACCCGCGGTCGTCTCGCTTCGTGGGCCCGATCCGTCGGAGGCAATGGTCACGCTCGATGGACAGCAGCTCAACGACGGCAACACCGGCGACGTCGACCTCTCGCAGTTCGCCGTACCGGCGTTCAACAGCGTCAACGTTACCGAGGGGCTCGGACCAACTGACTCCGAGGGAAGTAACACGTTCGGCGGAGCCGTCAACTTCGTATCGCTGCGCCCCACCGTCGACGATCATCTCAATTTCTCCGGCTCGGCCGGCTCGTACGGCACGACGCAGTCGTGGCTCAACGCGACCGGCTCGATCGGAAAGCTCGGCTACGCATTCGCCGGTAACGACTACCAGCAAGGCGGCCAGGTGAATCAATACTCTTGGGTCGTGCCGGCCAACAACTTGCCCATCTATTGCGGTACGCAGACCAAGACGAGGACGCCGAACTGTCCGGTATACGTGCACCTCGGTTCCTCGATCGCGGCGATGCTCGGTTTGGTGAACCTCGACTACAACTTCTCGCAGCGCTCCGACGTCGGCTTCCGCCTGTTCACGCTTGGAGACAACCGCGACGAATCGAGCGCGCTCAACGGCATCGCGGGCAACTCGACCTGCGTCTTTAGCGGGCCTGGGGCCGCCTGCGGCTTCTCGCCGTCATCCGGGTCGGCCAACGAGGTCGAGAACCCCGTCTTCGGCGACCATATCGGCCAAGGCAGCGCGAACTTCGCGCAGAGCGTCCGCGCATACGACGCGTATTCGCGCACGCAGCTGGGCTCGGGAACGTTACTGGCCGATTTCTACGCGAGCGACAACAACGTCGACTTCCAGGGAGGCACGGCTTCGCCGTACGACGTGTCGCACGCCGACACGCGCTACAACGAGGGGATCTCTTGGGGCCGCAATTTCGACGACAGCGAGTTTGCCTTCGGCGGCTACGCGCGCCAAGAGTCGCTCTCGGGCCTCGGCATCGAGCAGGCGATTTCGCAGAGCATTAACTCCTACTTCTTCCGCGGCAGCCAGCAACTCGGTAACGACTTGCGACTCTCCGGCGGCCTCTACGACGCGAACTATTCGACCTTCGGCAACACGCTGAACTGGCGGCTCGGATTGAGCCAGGATCTCGGCACCTCCAACGTCGTGCGCTTCTCGGTGGGCACGGGGTTTCGTGCGCCCCTACTCGCGGAGCGCTACTACTTCCCTCCGGTTCTCGTCAACGGCAAACTCGAGCCCAATCCCGGTCAAGGCCCGCTCGATTCGAACTGCGTCGTTCCCAACGGAAACCCCAACGAACGGCCGGAGCACGCTACCGAGTACGAGCTGGGCTACTCGCACCTCTTCTCGAGCACGTCGAATCTCGACGTGACCGCGTATCGCTCGAATCTGCGTGACACCATCGAAAACTTCTATCCCGGCGGCGGCGCGGTGAGCTTTTGCAACACGGCGCTCGGCTTTGCCAACGAGATTCCGATCAACATCGGCAACGCCGTCTACGAGGGTGCGGAGGCGCGTTACAAGCAGTTCTTCCGCCGGCTGAATCTCACCATGACGCTCTCCTACGGGCTCAACGTCGCCTATCCGTACGCACTGGGACCCTGGGTCTCCAATCCTACCTCGGGGGGCACGCTCGTCGATGACGAGCAGTTTCTCGGCGTACCGCAGCAGCAAGGCTCGGCCGCCTTCTCATGGTCGGTGCCCGAAGGGTGGCATGCGGCGACCGCGCTGACGTTCGCGGGCAAGAACAACACGCTCAACCAGCCGCCGTACGCGATGGTCGATGCCGCGGTAGGCAAGAACTTCGGGCGCATCGACTTCACGCTGGCCGCGACCAACATCTTCAACGCGGCTTCCGGTCCGTTCACGCTCTACGATGCGGGAACGCCGTACCGCGGGCTCTATCCCGGTTCAAATAACTCGCAGTACCTGGCAAACTACCCGACCGACGCGCTCTACGTCGAGCCTGCAGCGGTCAAGTTCATCATCACCGTGCACGAATGACCGCCGAGATGGAGGCCGCACGCCTCCACGAGACGGCCGGTCCGCGCGGCGTTCGCATCGATCGAACGGCGATTCCGAGCGCCGGCGAGGACGAGGTGCTCGTCCGTTTGCACGCCGCCGCGCTCAACCGGCGCGACCTCTTCATCACCCAGGGCCTGTATCCGAAGATCGCGCTGCCGGTGACCCTGGGCTCCGATGGCGCCGGTGAGATCGGCACGGGCGAACCCGTCGTGATCGATCCGATGCTGAACTGGGGCGACGACGAGCGCGTTTGGGATGCGGAGGCGTCCTCGATCCTCGGGATGCCGCGCGACGGCACGTTCGCTCGCTACGTCGCGGTGCCGGCGCGCAACGTCTATCGCAAACCGGCCGGCCTCACGATGGAGGAGGCCGCGGCGATACCGCTCGCGGGGCTCACTGCGTACCGCGCCGTCTTCACGCGCGGTGCAATCACCGCGGGCGAGACCGTCTTGATCACGGGAATCGGCGGCGGCGTGCAGAGCTTCGTCCTGCTCTTCGTCAAGCACGCCGGCGCGCGCGCGATTGTCACGTCGAGCAGTGACGAGAAGCTCGAGCGTGCGCGCGCGCTCGGCGCCGACCTTTGCATCAACTACAAGACCTCACCGGACTGGGCGAAGATCGCGCGTGCTGCCGGGCCGATCGACGCGGCGATCGACTCATCCGGCGGCCAGACGTTGCGCGACGCGCTCGACGCGGTGCGCCCCGGCGGCCGCGTGGTGATCTACGGCGGCACCAACGGTGACGCGACGATCAAGATGTTCCCGCTCTTTTGGAAACATCTCACGATCCTCGGGACCTCGATGGGCAGCTCGCAAGATTTCGCCGCGATGCTCGCGCTCTTCGAAGCAGGTTTGAAACCCGTGGTCGACCGCGTCTTCGAGTTGCACGACGTGTCCGTCGCGCTGACGCATCTGGCGGCCGCCGATCAGTTCGGCAAGATCGTCCTTCGCATCGAAGAGACCGCGTAGCCCGAGCCCTCGGGCTTTCCATAGCAGGTGCCGTTGGGCGGCGGGTCGTCCTGATAGATCGGGCCCGGATACTGGACGGGCATGCCCTCCTTGGGATAGAGGATCACCGTGACCTTACCGTTGGGAGTCAGCTCGCGCTCGCATTTGATCACGTCGTGCGCTTTCGATTTCGCGTCGCCGCCGATCCAAAGGTCGAACCAGAGGCCCTTGCATCCGTTACTGCCGCTGCCTTTCTTCGGGCCCGATGCCGCGCAGAGATCTTCGCGGATGAAGTATTGCTGCAGGAACGGCACGTAGATCTTGATGCCGTAGGGAATCGTCTTGTCGTTGGCGCGCTCGGTGGCAAACGTCGTCGGATTGCAGTAGGTGCCGTCGCCTCCGGCGCGCTTGTGGATCACGCCGTGCGCGATCTTGTTTCCCGGCGGCGAGTTATCGGGCCAGCCGTAGAACGTGATCGTCGCCGACACGTTGGTGGGGTCTTGCTTGATCGTGTAGCACGAGGTGGTGTCGTTTGCGGGTGCGATGGCCGGCGGCAACGCCGGACCGCTCGCGCGACCGCACGAGGCAAGGGCCAGCGCGGCCAGCAGCATCCACCCGCGGGGTGTGATTTGCGCCATCATACGAGTTCGTATTCGTCGAGCGAGTCGAGACGCATTTGCGTGCCCAACTCGGCGGCCAGCAGCGCGGCCTCGTGCGGACCAACGATCTCCTCGAGGTTCGGATTGAGCATCGCCGACTCGTCGGCGCTCAGCGGGCGCGGAAGCGGCCGCGAGACCACCAGGCCGTCTTCTTGCAACGCGATGAGGTGCGCGAGAACCTGCCGCGCCATCGCGGGCCACAGCGCCGTTTTTTGCTCGGAGTAGATGTGCCGCACGAGATCGGGAATCGTGCGCGCGCCGCCTCGCAGCGCGGCGACGATCTGCTCCTGGCGCATCGCGCGATGCGCGATGTACTCGGCGATCTTGGCTTGCGCGGCGCCGACGACCGGGCCGTGGCCGCCGTAGATGGTGCGCGCGCCGGCGAACTCGTCGCGCAAGCGCGCGAGCGTGTTTAGGTAGGGCTTCATCGCTCCGCCGGGCGGCGCGATCACGGTCGTGCCCTCGCCGAGGATCGTGTCGCCGGTGAAGAGCGCGCGCACCGGTTCGAGGTAAAAGATGGCGTGATCGAACGTGTGGCCCGGCGCGTCGATCGTGCGCAGCGCGATCGCGCCGAGCTGCCAATCCGTTTCGAGCGGCAGGTCGGCGTCGTGCACGACGCCGCTGGCCGGATGTGCGTAGACGCGGGCGCCGGTGGCGGCCGCCAGCGCGGCTGCTCCCGACGAGTGATCGGGATGACCGTGCGTGAGCGCGACGTGCGCGATCCAGAGGCCGCGCTGCGAGGCCGCGTCGATCAGCGCGCGCGCATGTCTCTCGATCGGGGGCCCGGGATCGATCACCAGTGCGGTGGAGTCGCGGCAGTCGAGCAGGTAGGAGTTCGTGCCGCTCAACGTCATGGGCGAGGGGTTGGGCGCGCGAACGAGCGTTACCATGCGTCTTCCAGCTCCGGGGGAATCGCGAAGGCTTCGGCTTGCGGATTGGGCATGATCGTGAGCACGGGTTTGCTGCGCGCTATCTTGGCCGCCTCTTCCACGCTGCGCAGCGCGCTCAAGCGCTCGAGATGCTTGATCGTCGGATAGACGAGGTGCATCTCTCCCGCGCGGTAACGGCGCAGCGCCTCTGCCGGCGCGATCCAGACTCCATCGTGCGTCTCGTGCGCGTCGGCGCGAGCGGCTTGGTTCGCGGGCGCGGCGGCGAAGAAGAAGTGCGTGTTGTAGCGCCGCGGCTCGCTCGGCGGCGTGATCCAATGCGAAAAGAGCGTGAGTTCGCGCGCGTCGGCGAACCAATCGCGCTGCGCTAAGAAATCGGCGAACGCGAGCGTTCCCTCGCGGAGCGCGACGCGCTGCTCGAACGCATTGTCGGAGAGAACGGCGTCGGCCGGTACCGGAGCGCCGGTCGCGTCGCGCGCCAACAGCACGCCGGCCTCTTCGAAGAGCTCGCGCAGCGCGGCGACGAGCAGTGCGCGCGCATCACGTTCGCCAACCTGCGGCTCGTTGCTCTCCAGCGCCGGCGGGATCGTCGCGCGAAATTCTCCGGCAACACGCTCCGGCGTTAGGCCCAGCGTTCGCGCCTGCACCGCTTGGGTCGCATCTTGCCTTTCGATCGTGCCTCCTGGAAAGACGAAGGCGTCGGGCGCGGACGTGCTGCGCGCGCTGCGGCGCGTGAGATACACCTCCAGCGGGGAGCGCGCGAGAATCACCGTTGCCGCTAGACGCATATCGCTCACGAAGCACTAGCGTCCGGTCAACCCGTGTCGAAAACCTCTTAGCATGCGAGTAGCACTGGGCAGCGACATGACCGGCGATCTGCCCGAGGCGATCGACCGCTGGCTGCAGGAGCGGGGGCACGACGTGCGCCGCTTCGGCGCGTTGGAGCCGGGGGCAGACGACGCTTGGCCGTCGGTCGGGCAGAGCGTCGGCGAGGCGGTAGCTGGGGGCGGCGCGGACTTCGGCGTGCTCTGCTGCTGGACCGGAACGGGCGTCAGCATCGCCGCCAACAAGGTGCCGGGCATCCGCGCAGCGCTCTGCGCCGACGCCCCCACCGCGCGTGGCGCGCGCGAGTGGAACGATGCCAACGTCTTGTGCATGAGCCTGCGCGCCACGACGGTCGCCCTCGCAGCGGAGATGCTCGAGGCGTGGTTTGCCGGCAGCCCGACGGCAGATCCAGCCTATGCCGCGATGATCGACGGCCTGCGGTCGAAATAAACTTCAAACGCGGCGGGACGAGCAGAGGGGTGGCGCACTCGCGCCACCCCTGTGTTTACTGCCGTTCGCCGGAATGCAGACTACCGCTACGCTTCCGGTACCGCTTCTCGGGCGGTTTCGGCGACCGTTCTCGCCGTCCTGACCAGAGATGAGGATGATACCAAAATCATAGCCTCGGACTCAAGATGTCTCCAAAGAATAACCAGCCGTAAAGCAAGAGAAGCGTCCAGTTGACGACGTGCGAGGTCCAGCAATACGGGCACGATCGCCGGGTTATGAAGAGCAGCGAATAGGCGAGAACCAGCGAAGTGACGGCCGCTCCGCTAGCCAAAGCGAGCAGAGCGATTGCAAGCAGCGGCGAGAGGGCAAACCAGACGCCGATTGCCATCAGGGGATAGTAGAGCGCGCCGAGCAGGGCGTTAGGAACGCCAAAGAGGCGTGCCCTGCGCGTCTGCACCACGCTGGGCTCGCGCAATTCGCCGCGGGCGGCGCGCCGGCTCTTGTCAAGCATGAAAAGGGAAGCGTAGAGCCCAACTCCGCACAGGACCGTGACCACCAACCGTACGATCATCGCTTGAATCGCCTCCTTCGGCGATGCGCCGCCCTCGCGCTACTGGCCGCTTCATTCGCGCTGGCGTATTGGGTCATTCGCCACCAGCCCCGCGTCGAGCACGAGATTCGGGCCATCGGGCCGTGGGCATACCCACTGGCGATCGCCATCTTCGGGGTCGTCGCCTCGGCGCCGTTCTCGGTCACCGACGCCCTCGCGATCATGAACGGCGCGATCTTCGGGCCGGTCCGCGGAACGCTCGTCGACACGGCCGGACTCGTCGTCGCGGCGCTCTTCGGCTACTGGATCAACCTCCACGCGACGCGCCTCTTGAACCTGCACGAAGCGCTCGAGAAACTGCCCGCGTGGGTGAAACGCTTCCCAGTTGGCTCTCCCGCCTTCTTGCTCGCCGTGCGCGTCATTCCAGGATTCGGCGGTACCGTCGCGACGGCGACCGCGGCGGCGTTTCGGGTACCGGTCTGGGTACACGTGTGGACGATGTGCGCGATCGCCGTACCCATCTGCGCGTTGCTGACGATCTTCGGCGACCGCGTCACCGTCGCCGTACACCGATACGAGTGGCGTGCCAGCCGTTCGTGGCATCTGTACTGCATGACGCATCGCTGTCCGCACTTCCATTTCCGCCGCCGCTTCGACGCGACGGCGACGCCGTCGCCCGGGCTGCCAACCCCGTGACGCCTTCGATCGTCGCGGATTCCGCTGCGCTGCAGCAGCTCTGCGCGCGCGTGCGCGATGCGGCGCGCGTCGCGCTCGATACGGAGTTCCACGCCGAGCGCACGTACTCGCCGCGCCTGATGGTCGTGCAGCTGGCGTTCGACGACGGCGCGGCAATCGTCGACGCGCTCGCACTTCCAGATCTGCGCGAACTGGTGCTCGCGCTCACGCAGACCACCGTCGTCGGCCACGCGCTCTCCGCCGATCTGAAGATCTTCGCCGACCGTTACGCCTTGGTACCGTCGCGGGTCTTCGACACGCAGATCGCGGCCGCGTTTCTCGGATACGGCATGCAGATTTCCCTGGCCGACCTCGTGCGCAGCGTGTGCGGCGTGCGCTTGGCCAAGTCGCAGACGGTCAGCGACTGGTCGGCGCGCCCATTCTCCGAGCGGCAGATCGAGTATCTCGTCGGCGACGTCGTGCACCTTCTGCCGGCGTGGGACGCGTTGCGTCCTCGTCTCGAAAGCAAGGGCCGTTACGAGTGGGTTTATGAAGAGTGCGCCGAGCTGGGCGACATCGAACGCTACGCGATGGACGAACGGCGCGCGTATCTGCGCCTGCCGGGAGCGATGCGGATGAACCGCCGCGAGCTGGCCATTCTGTGCGAACTGGTCAAGCTGCGCGCGGGCGTCGCGCGCGATCGCGATCTCCCGGTGAAGTACGTGCTGCCCGACGACGTGCTCGCCGGGCTAGCTACCGTCAAACCCACCAGGCCCGAAGACTTCGCCCAGCTTCGGCGTTTCGAGGCCGGCATGAAGCGCCAGCTGGGCCCGGCTATCCTGCAGGCCGTCACGCGCGCGCAGGCGCTGCCGGAGGACGAACTGCCGGAGCGGCCGGCCAGGCCAACGTCGCCCTCGCGCGACGCCCTCGTCTCGCTGCTCGGTGCGGCGATTGCCGAAATCGCGCGAAACGCCGAGCTTCCGTCCAGCCTGCTCGTGCCGCGCGCCGCCCTCGAACGCCTTGCGCGGGAGATTCCGCGGGAGCGGGAGACCTTCGAGCGCGTGCTCGCGCTGCAGCCGTGGCGCATGGGGCTCGTCGCCGATCCGTTGTGGCAGTTGCTCTCGGGCGAAGCCGCGCTGCGGATCGAAGGCTACGGTAGCGGCGATCCCAAAGTACGATTGATCCATGAATCAGCATCCCAATAGCTTCAAAGCGCTCGATACGCTGCGGTGCGGCGATCGTTCGTATCGCTACTTCCGTCTCGACGCGCTTGAGCGCGGCGGCATCGCCGACCTTTCGCGCATGCCCTTTTCGCTCAAGATTTTGCTCGAGAATCTGCTGCGCTGCGAAGACGGAATCGCCGTCACGCGAGACGACGTCGAGGTGCTCGCGCGCTACGACGGCACCTCGGGCGGTCGCGAGATCGCCTTCACTCCGGCTCGTGCGCTGCTGCAAGATTTCACCGGCGTTCCCTGCATCGTCGACCTCGCCGCCATGCGCGACGCGATGGCGGCGATGGGCGGCGATCCGGGCGCGATTAATCCACTGCAGCCCGTCGAACTGGTGATCGATCACTCCGTCCAGGTCGATTCGTTCGGTGCTCGCGGATCGCTGGCCACGAACACCGATCTCGAATTCGAGCGCAACCGCGAGCGCTACGCGTTCTTGAAGTGGGGCCAGGGGGCGTTGCGCGGCCTCCGCGTGGTCCCGCCGGGGACCGGCATCGTGCACCAAGTGAACATCGAGCATCTCGCGCGCGTGGTCTTTGGCTCGGAGGATGCTTCGAACGAACCGCTGGCCTACCCCGATACGGCCGTCGGCACCGACTCTCACACGACGATGGTCAACGGCTTGGGCGTGCTGGCATGGGGTGTCGGCGGCATCGAGGCCGAGGCCGCGATGCTCGGCCAGCCGGTGACGATGCTGATTCCCGAAGTGGTTGGTTTTCGGCTCGACGGCGCGCTGCGCGAAGGCGTGACGGCGACCGATCTCGTGCTGACCGTCGCGCAGATGCTGCGAGGCAAAGGCGTCGTCGGCAAGTTCGTGGAGTTCTACGGCGCCGGACTCTCCGCGCTGCCGGTCGTCGACCGCACGACGATCAGCAACATGTCGCCGGAGTTCGGTTCGACGGTCGCAATCTTCCCGATCGACGAGCGCACGCTGGAGTATTTGCGCCTGACCGGGCGCTCGCGCGAGCACGTGGCGCTCGTCGAGGCGTATGCGAAAGCGCAGGGGCTCTTCCGAACCGACGCGTCGCCCGACCCGCGTTTCGCCGACACGCTCACGCTCGATCTCGGCACCGTCGAGCCGAGTTTGGCGGGGCCCAGCCGGCCGCAGGACCGCGTGCCGCTGCACGACGTCAAGCGCTCCTTCAACGCGGCGCTGGCCGAGTGGACCGCCGCGCGCGAGCGTGCCAACGGCGCGATCTCGCGCTTCGAAGACGAAGGCGGCGGCGGAACGGCGACGATCGCACAGACCGCCGAGGCCGAACTCTACGACGGCGCGGTCGTCATTGCCGCGATCACCAGCTGCACCAACACCTCGAATCCGTCGGTGCTCATCGGCGCCGGGCTGCTGGCGCGCAATGCTATCGAGCGCGGCCTGCAGACGAAACCGTGGGTGAAAACGTCGCTCGCGCCCGGCTCGAAAGTCGTCACCGATTATCTCGCGCGCAGCGGGCTGCAGGAGTATCTCGATCGCCTGGGCTTCAACCTCGTCGGCTACGGCTGCACCACGTGCATCGGCAACTCCGGTCCGCTGCCGACCGAGGTGGCGGAAGCCGTTGCCGATCGCGACCTCATCGTCGCCGCCGTGCTCTCCGGAAACCGCAATTTCGAAGGGCGAATTCACGCACAGGTGCGCGCGAACTATCTCGCGTCACCGCCGCTCGTCGTCGCATACGCGCTGACCGGTCGCATGGACGTCGACCTCACCACCGAACCGCTGGGCACCGGCGGCGACGGCCGCCCGGTCTATCTCCGCGACCTCTGGCCCGGCAACGACGAGATCGCGGCGACGATGGCGCGCTGCATCGGCGAGGAGATGTTCGCAACCGAGTACGCGCACGTGTTCGAAGGAGACGATAACTGGCGCAGCCTCAACGTTGCGTCCAGCGAGCGTTACGCTTGGGATCCGCGGTCCGAGTACGTCAAGCTTCCGCCGTACTTCGACGGCATGCAGGAACGACCGGCACCACTGCAAGATGTGTGCGGCGCGCGCGCCATCGCCGTGCTTGGCGATTCCGTCACCACCGATCACATCTCGCCCGCCGGCAGCATCGCCAAGGTTAGCCCGGCGGCGAGATACTTGATGGAGCACGGGATAGAACCCGGAGAGTTCAACTCTTACGGTGCGCGCCGCGGCAACCACGAAGTCATGGTGCGCGGCACCTTCGCCAACGTGCGCCTCCGCAACGCGCTTGCGGGCGGCACCGAGGGCGGCGTCACGCGCTATCTTCCCAGCGGCGAAACGCTCTCGATCTTCGACGCCGCGATGCGTTACAAGGCCGACGGCACGCCGTTGATCGTACTCGCCGGAAAGGAGTACGGCTCGGGCTCTTCGCGCGACTGGGCAGCGAAGGGGCCGTACCTGCTGGGAATCAAAGCGGTGATCGCCGAGTCGTTCGAGCGCATCCATCGCAGCAACCTCATCGGCATGGGGATTCTGCCGCTGGAGTATCTCGACGGCGCCGACCGCACGACCTACGGACTCACCGGCGAAGAGATCTTCGACGTCACCGGGGTTGCCGGTGGAATCGAACCGCAAATGTATGCCAACGTGAAGGCGACCGATGCGCAGAGCGGGCGTTCGCTCGAGTTTCGCGTCCGCGTGCGGATCGATACCCCCAACGAAGCCGAGTACTACCGTAACGGCGGCATCCTGCAGTTCGTGTTGCGACAACTGCGCGCCAGGCAGTAACTCGCTCGTGCAGCAGACATCGATCGCCGGCGTGGCGATGTACGCGCGCTGGCAGCCCGATTTGGGCGTGAGCTTCAACTCGTACTTCGTGGAAGGCGACGGCGAGAATCTCGTGGTGGATCCGCTGGCGCCCGAGGAGGCCGATTACGAGCAGATGCTTGCGGCCGGCGGTGTGGCGTGGGTGGTCGTCAGCAATCGCGACCACGAGCGGGCTGCAGCTGCCGTCGCGCAGCGTCTCGGCGCGCGCGTCGCGACGAGCGAGGCCGACGCGGCGGAGATGTCGTTGCGCCCCGACCGTCTGCTGCGGGACGGCGACGCGATCGGTCCCGCTCGCGTTCTGGCATTGATGGGCTGTAAAACGCCGGGTGAGTTCGCGCTCTCTCTGCCGGAACGCCAGGCGGTTCTCGTCGGCGATGCGCTCCGGGGCGATCCCGCGGGCTCGTTGCGGCTGATGCCCGACGAGCGGTTGAGCGATCCGCAGCAGGCCGTGCTTTCGCTCTGCCGGCTGCGTTCGCTACGTCCGCGTCACGTGCTCGTCGGCGACGGGGTACCGGTCTTCGAACGCGGTTACGAAGCCCTCAACGCCTATCTGGAGACGCGCGAAGATGCATGGGCAAACGTCGTCAACCTCGACGAGTTGCCGTTTCTCACCTCGTTGGGACCGGCGGACTACACGGTAGACGATGCCGAGATCGGCTTTCGGTTGGGAGCCGAAAGACTCGGTTATCGCGCGACGCGCTTGGAGCCGGGCGCCGCCTTCTGCCCGCTGCACTGGCACACGGCCGAAGAAGAGCTCTTCGTCGTGTGGGAAGGAACGCCGACGATCGAGACGGCGCGGGGATCGCGCGTGTTGCGCGAAGGCGATCTGATCGCCTTTCCCACGCGGCAATCCGGCGCGCACCGACTCGTCAACCGCAGCGATGCGCCCGCTACGGTCATCCTCATCGCAAACACCGACCCGCGCGACGTTTGCTTTTATCCCGATTCGAAGAAGCTGCTCGTCGAGGCGACCGGTACGCTCGTGCGCGCCGAACCGATCCTCGACTACTACGACGGAGAGGTTTCCTAGAGTTTGATGCGCCCCGTTTCGTCGGCGTAGCTTTCCACGAACCAGAGTTCGTCGTTGTCGCCTTTGACGATTGCGCCCGGCGCAGAGGTCGACGATATCTGCGAGTACTCCGTCACCTTGCCGTTCATCGCGATCCGTCCGATCTTCGAGTCGCGAATCTCGTACGAATCGTACGTTTCGTATTCGGTGAACCACATCGCGCCATCGGGGCCGGCGGCGATTCCGGTCGGCTCTTCGGTCGGCGTGATGCCTTTGGAGTATTCGGTGACCGTTCCGCTCGTCGTGATGCGCCCGATCTTCCCGGCACCGGGCTCGGTGAACCACAGCGCGCCGTCGGGACCCGCGGCGATGGCGTTCGGGAGCGCGCCGGTGGAAATTCCGTTGGAGTAGGCGACGTATTTGCCGTGCGTCGTGATTCGGCCGATGGCATTGGTGAAGGTTTCGGTAAACCATAACGCTTTATCGGGCCCCGCCGCGATCCCGTAGGCGCCGTCGCCAACGCCGTAGGTAGTGATCTTGCCGGAGGTCGTAATGCGCCCGACCTCCGAGTACGTGGTGAACCAGAGGGCGTGGTCGGGTCCAAGCGTAATTTCGTACGGGGAGATGTTTGTGCGATAGCCCGTGTAGGTGCCGCTCGGGGTCAAACGCAGGATCTGGGAGTTGTAGCTATCGGTCACCCAAAGGTTGCCGTCGGGGCCCGTCGCGATGCCGCCGAGGCTGGAGCCTTCGGTCGAGAGGCCCTGATAGTAATAGATTTTCGCTTGCTGGCCGTTCGGCAGCACGCGCACGACCGCGGACTCGCCGAAGTCCTGATCGATGTCGTCGGTAATCCAAAGCGCTTTATCGGGGCCGAGGGTGATGCCCGCGGGTCCGTAGTAATCGGCGTATTGCGGAAGATCGGCGAACTGTTTGATCTTCACCGTCTCTTTTGCACCTGCCGCCGCAAAGGACGAGGTGGACGGCGGCATCGCCGGGCTGGAGCCGGCGCAGGCTGCCAGACTCATCGCCAGAGCCGCGGCTGCAATTGTCGCGAGAGAACGTGAACCATTGCGTCGTGTCATCGTGAGCCACCCATGATTTTAGAAGAGGACTTTTTGGTCGTTGGGAAATTTGGAAAGCTGATACGGCCCGTGCGGTTGGTGTAACTCTCCACGAACCACACGTTCCCGTCGGGTCCCAGCGTAATTCCCGTCGGCTCGGCTTGTGCATCGATCTTCGAGTATTGCGTGATCCGGCCGTCGGCGGTAATCCGTCCGATTTTCGATGCCAGCACCCGATAGGAGTCGACGAATTCGAATTCGGTGAACCACATCGCGCCGTCGAGGCCTGCGGCGATTCCAGTCGGCCGTTCCGTGGGGGCGATCGGCCCGGCGTACTCGGTGATCTGACCTTTGATCGTTACGCGACCGATTCGCGCGCCGGTCACTTCGGTGAACCAGAGTGCGCCGTGGGGACCGGCGGCGATCGAGTACGGCCCGCTGCCGGCGGTAATGCCGTTAGAGTACTCTTTGATCTTTCCGTGCGTCGTGATGCGGCCGATCTTGTCGCCGGCGTATTCGGCGTACCACAACGCGCCATCGGGGCCAGCGGTAATGCCGATCGGTTCGCCGGCCGCGGGGTAGGTCTTGAGCGATCCCGTGGTGGTAATGCGTCCGATCTCAGACTCCCCACTCCCACGGGTCGCGGTAAACCAGAGCGCCCCGTCGGGGCCTTCGGTGATGCAGTTCGGCCCATAGAAGTTGCCCACGGGATAACTCGTAAACGTGCCATCGGTGGTCATCCGAAGAATCTGCCCGTTGTAGCCGTCGGCCATCCACATCGCCCCATCGGGGCCCTGCGTTATCGAATCGAGCGACGAACCTTCACTCGTAAGGCCGCCGTAGTAGTAGGTCGCCGTGGCCTTTCCCGACGTTGCGATGCGCACGATTGCATTCTCGCCGGCATCTTGATCGATGTAGTCGGTCACCCACAACGTATTTTGCGGGCCTGGGGCGATCGCCGCCGCGCTGTAGTAGTCGTAGTATTTCGGCAGGTCGTTGAATTCGCGAATCTTCACGGCTTCGCGCGCCAGAGGGGACGGGTTCGCGCCGCTCGGCCCGGCGGGCTGCGGTATCGACGCTCCCCCCGAACAGGCCGCGAGCCAAAAAGGCAACAACGCCGCCGCGGCGGCCGCGGGCGCCCGGAGCTGGGTCGTCATGTAGCACCTCCGACGGGCATTGATGCCCGTCATCTTTTCGTACCACAAAAAGATGAAAAAACTATCAGGGTCACCTATTTTCTTGCCGGTGGCCTCGCCGAGGCCCTTAGTTGACACTAGATGTCAGGTTTGGGTAGTTTGATGGGATCGTGAAGGCCGACCGCCTCGTCGCGCTCCTGTTGCTGCTCCAGTCCCGCCGTCAGTGCAGCGCGCGGGTGCTAGCGGAGCGGCTCGAGGTTTCGGAGCGGACGATCTACCGCGACGTCGACGCCCTCAGTGCGGCCGGCGTGCCGGTCTACGCCGAACGCGGACCGGCCGGTGGGATCGTCCTCGCCGACGGTTATCGCCGCGCGCTGACGTCCTTCAGCGAAGACGAGGTGCGCGCGCTCTTCGTCTCGGGCGCCAGCCCGCTCGCCGATCTCGGTTTGGAGCACGGGCTGGAGCGCGCGCTCGAAAAACTGCGCGGCGGCCTCGCCGACGTGCACCGCCGCGCCGCGGACGAGTCGCGCTCGCGCATCCATCTCGACCGGCGCCGCTGGAACCAGCCCGAGCCGCCGCGCGAGCTGCTCACCGCGCTGCGCCTCGCCGTGTGGGACGACCGCTGCGTGCGCCTTGTTTACGAGGATCGCAACCGCAAGTCGACCACGCGCACCGTCGAGCCGCTGGGGCTGGTCTCGAAGGCCGGCGTCTGGTATCTGATCGCGCGCTCCGAGGGCGAGCTGCGCAGCTTTCGCGTCGAGCGCGTGCGCAGCGCGCAGGAGCTGTCCGAACGCTTCGAACGTCCGGCGGATTTCGATCTGGAACGCTATTGGGCCGAATCGTCGGCGCGCTTCGCGGAAGCGTCGCGTAACGTCGACTGCGTCGTTACGCTCAGGGTGACCGGCGATGCGCTCGAGCGGATAACGTATTACTGGCCGGCCGAAGTGCTCTCGGATATCGAAGACGGAGCGCTCGTGCGCGTGACGTTTCCGGGACGCGAGGTAGCGCTCTTCCAGATCATTGCGTGGTCGGATTGCACGACGCTCGTCGAGCCCGCCGAGCTGCGCGAAGCGCTGCTAGAGCGGGCTCGGCTCGCATTGGCACGTTACGACTTACGCTGATGGATGATGAACCCGTTGCCCTCCGGATCGGAACCAAAGGACATGTAACAGACCGGCGATTCGACGACGTCGCTGAGTAACAGCCCGCGCTGCCGGTAGTGCTCGACGGCCGCCTTGGCGTCGTCGACGGCGAACATCATCGCCCCGCCGGTCTCGCCGCCCTCCGGTTTCCATACGCCAAACGTCGAGCCGTCGGCCAGGGTGAACTCCGCGCCGCGGCCTTCGGGGTCGATCTCCGTGGGCTTCATGCCCAAAACGTCGCGGTAGAAGGCAATCTGCGCTTGCGGGTCGCGCACTAAATACGCCGCGATATCGATGCCTCTGATCACTCGAAACGCTCTCTTTCAATGGTTTGTGGGTTCTTAAAAACCAGCATATCCCGCGTACCTGACAAGTTCTGTCAGGATTCCGCGAACTCGCTGCCCGAGGGCGCTAGAGCATCACGCGGCGGAAGTCGGCGAGCAGTTCGGCGACGTAAACCAGGAACCGGGCCGCGCCCGCGCCGTCGATCACGCGGTGGTCGTAGCTGACGCTGATCGGGAGGATCAGCCGAGGCACAAAGGCCTTGCCGTCCCAGACCGGTTTGGTCTGCGTGCGCGTCGCGCCCAAGATGGCGACCTCCGGTGCGTTGACGATCTGCGTGAACGAGGTGCCTCCGATTCCGCCGATCGACGAGATCGTAAAACTGCCGCCCTGCATCTGTGCCAGCGTGAGCTTGCCGTCGCGCGCTTTGCCCGCCAGTTCGACGGCCTCCCGCGCGATCTCGATCAGCCCTTTTGCGTCGGCGTTCTTGATCACCGGAACGATGAGGCCGCCCGGCGTGTCGGCGGCGAAGCCGATGTTGTAGTAGCGCTTGAGGATCAGCTCGTCGCCGTCGAGCGACGCGTTGAACTCGGGGAAACGCTGCAGCGCCGCCACGGACGCGCGAATGAGAAACGCCAGCATCGTGAGTTTCGGGCCGCCGCTCTTCGCCTGCTCCGCGTTGACCTCGCTCCGCAGCGCCTCGATCGAGGTGACGTCGGCCTCATCGTAGTTGGTGATGTGCGGAATTTGCACCCAGTTTCGATGCAGATTGGGGCCGGAGAGCTTCTTGATGCGCGAGAGCGCTTGTCGCTCCGTCGCGCCGTACTGTTCGAAGTCCAGCTTCGGCCACGGCGGCAGTCCCGCAAACGGGGCAGACGCGGCGGGCGCGGCGACGCCCGACTGCAGCGCGCCCTTGACGAAGCCTTGCACGTCTTCGCGGGTGATGCGCCCGTTCGGTCCGGTGCCGCGCAGCTTCTGCAGATCGACGCCCAGCTCGCGCGCGAAGCGGCGAATCGACGGTCCCGCGTGGACCATCCCGTTGCCACCCGCGCGCGGCGAGGAGGGCGCGGTTGCGGCGGGCGCGGTGGAGGATGCGCCAGCCGTCGGAGCCGCTGGAGCCGCCGCGCGTGCGGCCGGCGCGTTCGCCGCGGCGGCGTCTGGCGTTACGATCGACGCGATCGCCATGCCTTGCGAGACTTTATCGCCGACCTTCACCTTGACGTCTTGCACGACACCGTCGGCCTCGGCGGGCACCTCCATCGACGCTTTTTCGCTCTCGAGCGTGATCAGCGAATCGTTCTTCCTTACACGATCTCCCGGCTTCACTAAGATCTCGATGACCGGCACGTCTTTAAAGTCGCCGATGTCGGGAACGCGCACCTCGACGGTCTGCGCTTGTGCCGGCGGTTCCGAGGCTGCAGCCGGTGCCGCCGCCGGCGGCGAATCCGTCGTCGTTTTGGCAGCCGGCGCGTCAGCGGCCAGCACGACGATCGTCATGCCTTGCGATACCTTGTCGCCGACCTTGACCTTGACGTCTTGCACCACGCCGTCGGTCTCGGCGGGCACCTCCATCGACGCTTTTTCGCTCTCCAGCGTGATCAGCGAATCGTTCCTCCTGACGCGATCTCCAGGCTTCACCAGCACCTCGATAACCGGCACGTCCTGGAAGTCGCCGATGTCGGGAACGCGCACCTCGACGGTATCGCTCATAACGTTACTGGTTATCCTTTACACATCGATAGGGTTCGCTTTGTTGGGGTCGATGCCGTACTTCTGCAATGCTTTCTGCACGGTCGCAAACGGAATCGCTCCGTCTTGGGCGAGCGCCTGCAGCGCCGCGAGCGCCACGAAGCGACGGTCGACCTCGAAGAACTCGCGCAGCTTGCGGCGGAAGTCGCTGCGGCCGTAGCCGTCGGTGCCGAGCGCCACGTAACGGCGCCCGACATACGGATGGATCTGCTCGGCGAACGTCCGGATATAGTCCGTCGATGCGATGCCGGGACCGGGGCGGTCGCGCAAACACTCCTCGACGTACGAGAGCCGCGGCTTCTCTTGGGGGTGCAGCATGCTCCAGCGTCGCGCGGCGACGCCGTCACGCTGCAGTGCGTTGAAGCTCGTAACGCTCCACACGTCGGCGCTCACGTCCCATTCGTCGGCCAGCAGATCGGCGGCGGCCAGCACCTCGCGCAGGATCGCGCCCGACCCGAAGAGCTGCACGCGCTGCTCTTTGCGCCCGGGCTTGCCCGCGTCGCGGATGAGGTACATGCCGCGAAGGATCCCGTCGCGCGCGCCGTCCGGCATCGCCGGGTGCACGTAGTTCTCATTCATCAGCGTGATGTAGTAGTAGACGTCCTCCTGATCGGCGAGCATGCGGCGCAGGCCATCTTGGACGATCACCGCCAGCTCGTAAGCGAAGGTCGGGTCGTAGCTGCGGCAGTTCGGAATGAACGACGCCGCAACTTGGCTGCTGCCGTCCTCGTGCTGCAAACCTTCGCCGTTGAGCGTCGTACGGCCCGAAGTGGCGCCCAGCAGGAAGCCGCGCGTGCGGCTGTCGCCGGCGGCCCACGCGAGATCGCCGACGCGCTGAAAGCCGAACATCGAGTAGAAGATGTAGAACGGGATCATCGGCAGCGCGTGATTGGTGTACGACGTGCCCGCCGCGATCCACGAAGAGATCGCGCCGGCCTCGTTGATGCCTTCCTGGAGAATCTGCCCCAGTTTGTCTTCGCGGTACCACATCAGCTGCTCGGCGTCTTGCGGATGGTAGAGCTGACCGACCGACGAGTAGATGCCCATCTGGCGGAACATGCCTTCCATGCCGAACGTACGCGACTCGTCGGCGACGATCGGTACGACGCGCGGTCCGATCTCGCGGTCGCGCGCGATGGCGTTGAGGACGCGCACGAATGCCATCGTCGTGGAGATGTGGCGGTCGCCCGTGCCTTGCAGTTGTGCGTCGAAGGTAGACAGCTCGGGAACGGTCAGCGAGACCGAGCGGCGGCGCCGCTGCGGCACGGCGCCGAGCGCCGCCATCCGTTCGCGTAGATAGCGCATCTCCGCAGAGTCATCTGCAGGGCGAATGAACGGAACTTTATCGGCGGAGATCGCGTCGTCGGAGATCGGGAGGTTGAAGCGGTCGCGGAACGTCCGCATCTCCGTCAGTTCCATCTTTTTCGCCTGATGCGCGATGTTCTGCGCTTCTCCGGCTTCGCCCATACCGTAGCCCTTGATCGTCTTGGCGAGCACGACGGTCGGCGCGCCGCGATGCTCGGCGGCCGCTTTGTACGCCGCGTACACCTTTACCGAGTCGTGGCCGCCGCGCTGCAGCGCCCAAATCTCGTCGTCGCTCCAGCTCTCGACGAGCGCCGCCGTTTCGGGATAGCGTCCGAAGAACTCGTCGCGCACGTATTTGCCGTCGCGCGATTTGAACGTCTGGTAGTCGCCGTCGACGCACTCGTTCATCAGCTGCACGAGCCGGCCGCCCGCACTGCTCGCGAGCAGTGGATCCCACCGGCTGCCCCAGATCACCTTGATCACGTTCCAGCCGGCGCCTTTGAACACGCCTTCCAGCTCTTGGATGATCTTGCCGTTTCCGCGCACGGGGCCGTCGAGACGCTGCAGGTTGGCGTTGACGACCCAGATGAGGTCGTCGAGCTTTTCACGCCCCGCCAGCGAGATCGCGCCCAGCGATTCGGGCTCGTCCATCTCACCGTCGCCGACGAACGCCCAGACCTTGCGGCCGGTCGCGTCGATGAGGCCGCGATCGTGAAGGTAGCGCATGAAGCGCGCTTGATAGATCGACATGATCGGCCCCAGGCCCATCGAGACCGTTGGGAACTGCCAGAAGTCGGGCATCAGCCACGGATGCGGATACGACGAGAGTCCGTTGCCGTCGACCTCTTGGCGGAAGCGCTCGAGCTGATCTTCGGTGATGCGCCCTTCGAGAAACGCGCGGCCGTAGACGCCCGGTGAGGAGTGCCCCTGGAAGAAGACGAGATCGCCGCCGAACGTTTCGGTGGGCGCGCGAAAGAAGTGGTTGAAACCCACGTCGTACAGCGTCGCCGCCGAGGCGAAGCTCGCGACGTGGCCGCCAAGCTCGGAGCTGACCTTATTCGCTCGCACGACGGTCGCCAACGCGTTCCAGCGCACGTAGTGACGCAGCCGCGCCTCCAGATCGCGATCTCCCGGCATCGCCGGCTGGCGATCCACGGGGATCGTGTTGACGTAGGGCGTGGTCAGGCCGAGCGACACGTGGGCGCCGGAGCGCTGCGCTTCGCCGACGAGGGCGGCGATCAGCTCGCGGGCGCGCACCGGACCCTCGGCCGCGAGCACGCCGCGCATCGCCTCGAGCCACTCGGCGGTCTCCTGGGGATCGGGCTGGGGAACGAAGGTGGTCATCGCTGCGCTCATTTCCGGGCGGCTCGCCCATCTCTTCCAAAGGCGCCCGCTCGCCTGGGAAGAGCGCTTCGAGTCGCGTATAGAGAGCCTGCGCGGGAGCTGTTACCGGCTGAGAGGGCGGCTAGAGGGGCCGCCGACCGCAGGTGACCTGATCCGGATAATGCCGGCGTAGGGAGGATGACATGAAGGTTTATGTTGGGGGCAGCGACCCCTCGATTCGCGTTCCGCGCCGTGCGGTCGCGCTGACCGATGGCACGATGCACACGCTCTACGATACGAGTGGACCGTACACCGACTCGCAAGCGGAGGTCGACATTCGCCGCGGATTGCCGCCGCTGCGCGAGCCGTGGATCGCCGCACGCGACGACACGTTCGAACTCGAGCAGCCGACCTCGCTCTATCGCCGCGGCCGCGAGGCCATGCGCGAACTCGACGAGCTGCGCTTCGCCTCGCGGCGACGGCCGCGGCGTGCCAAGCCCGGAGCCAACGTCACGCAGATGCACTACGCCAGGCGGGGAGAGATCACGCCGGAGATGGAGTTCGTGGCACTGCGCGAGGGCGTCGAGGCAGAGCTGGTGCGCGCCGAGATCGCGCGCGGACGCGCGATTCTGCCCGCCAACGTCAACCATCCCGAGAGCGAGCCGATGATCATCGGCCGAACGTTTCTGGTGAAGATCAACGCCAACATCGGCAACTCCGCGGTCACGTCGTCGATCGACGAAGAGGTCGAGAAGATGACCTGGGCAACGCGTTGGGGCGCCGACACGGTGATGGACCTCTCCACCGGAAAGAACATTCACGAGACGCGCGAGTGGATTCTGCGCAACTCGCCGGTGCCGATCGGCACCGTGCCGATCTATCAAGCGCTCGAAAAAGTGGGTGGCAAGGCCGAAGAGCTGACTTGGGAGCTGTTCCGCGACACGCTGATCGAGCAAGCAGAACAGGGCGTCGACTACTTCACGATCCACGCGGGCGTGCTGCTGCGCTACGTGCCGCTGACCGCCGATCGCATCACCGGCATCGTGTCGCGCGGCGGCTCGATCTTGGCGAAGTGGTGTCTCGCGCACCATCGCGAGAACTTTCTGTACGAACACTTCGAAGAGATTTGCGAGATCATGAAGGCCTACGACGTGGCATTCTCGCTTGGCGACGGGCTGCGCCCGGGCTGCACGGCCGATGCCAACGACGCCGCGCAGTTCGCGGAGCTGGAGACGCTTGGCGAGCTGACCGGCGTGGCGTGGAAGCACGACGTGCAAGTGATGATCGAAGGCCCCGGCCACGTGCCGATGCACCTGATCGAAGAGAACGTGCGCAAGCAGCTCGAGATCTGCCGCGAGGCACCGTTCTACACGCTCGGGCCGCTCGTCACCGACGTTGCACCCGGCTACGATCACATCACCAGCGCGATCGGCGCGGCGATGATCGGCTGGTACGGCACGGCGATGCTCTGCTACGTTACGCCCAAAGAGCACCTTGGGCTTCCCAACAAGAAGGACGTCAAGGACGGCGTGATCGCCTATAAGATCGCGGCCCATGCTGCCGATCTCGCCAAAGGACATAAAGGCGCCGCCCACTGGGATGACGTGCTCTCGAAAGCGCGCTTCGAATTTCGCTGGGAGGACCAGTTCGATCTCTCGCTCGATCCCGAAACCGCTCGCGAGTTCCACGACGAAACGCTGCCCGCCGCCGGCGCGAAGGTCGCACACTTCTGCTCGATGTGCGGGCCGCACTTCTGTTCGATGAAGATCACGCAGGAGGTACGCGAGTACGCCGAGCGCGGGATGGCGGAGAAGTCGCGCGAGTTCGCAGAACAAGGCAGCGAGGTTTACGTGCCGGTTACGCCCTAGCGTGAAACCCTGCGCGGTATTGTTCGACCGCGACGAAACGATCGTCGTGGACGTGCCGTTCAACGGCGATCCGGAACGCGTGCAGCCCGTGGCGGGAGCCCGAGCGCTGCTCGACCGGCTGCGTGCCGCGGGCCTGCCGCTGGCGGTCGTCAGCAATCAGAGCGGCATCGGCCGCGGCTCGATCACGGCAGAGCAAGTAAACGCGGTCAACGCGCGCGTCGACGAGCTGCTCGGCCCGTTCGCGGGATTCTTCGTCTGTCCGCACGCGCCCGAAGACGGCTGCCAGTGCCGCAAGCCGCAGCCGAAGCTGATCTTCGATGCGGCGCGCGCGCTCGGCGTGCCTCCTGGCTGCTGCGTCGTGGTCGGCGACCGCGAGAGCGACGTCGAGGCGGCCCGCAAGGCCGGCGCCGTGCCGCTGCGGGTCGTAGGGCCCACCGGCTTACAAGAGGCCGTTGAGCGGATTCTTTACTGGGTTGCGGAGGCGTCGAGCCAGTAGTCGATTTCGAGGCCGTGCGCGGGGAGCACGGCGTAGGCGTCGGCAGGCAAGCGCACGGTCCTTGAAAGGCGTTCCCACGTCTGCAGGACGCGGACGACGTAGTTCTGCGTTTCATCGAACGGCGGAACGCCGCCGTACTCGGTGACGGCTCGCGGCCCGGCGTTATAGGCGGCGAAGACGAGGTCGTAGTGCTTGGAGCCGAAGCGCTCCATGAGGCCGCGCAGGTAGCGGGCGGCGCCCGAGAGATTCTGGCCCGGATCGCGGGGGTTCACGCCGAGGTTTGCCGCGGTCCCCGGCATCAGCTGGCCTAACCCGATCGCGCCGGCGCGTGAAACGGCGTGCGTGCGCCAACGCGACTCGACGGTGACGATCGCGACGAGCATGTTGGCGTCAAGGCGCCAGCGCTCGGCGTTGACGAGAACGCGCCGAGCCAGGCTCGTGCTCTGCCAGCCCGGCATCTGCGGATTGATGTGCCGCAAAACCTTCGCGTAGACGCTGATCGCGACCGAAGTCGCCGGCACGGCCCGATTGGCTGCCTGAGCAGCTGGGCATGCGACGATCAACGGGCTCATAAAAAAGCCGAGCGCCGCCAGGAGGCTTAGAACGTTCCTGCGCATTATTGGGCCGGTGGGTTCGCGCCGCGCTCTCGCCGTCCTTCTCTTCCTGTTCATCCTAATGTGTGGCCTGATCGCGTGGTCCCAGTGGTACGCGATTCACGTCAACGTTCCGATGTATCGCGCGCAGCAACAACCCGCTCGTACGCACTAACCGCCAAACGAGGAGAGTTGGAGTTGATTCTTCGCACGCTGCGTGCAGCCACGATCTGCAGCGGTTTCTTTCTGTTTGCGCTGGGCCAGGCCCATGCCGCCGATCCGGCGGCCGCCTCTCCCGCGCCTCCGTCGCCCGAGCCTCCAAAGCCGGCGATCGCTACGCCGGCGCCCTCACCGACGCCGACGCCCGGTCCGCCGTTCTCCAACATGAGCTGGCGCGAGATCGGGCCGGCCGCCGGCGGCGGACGCGTGGCGGCCGTCGCGGGGTCGGCGAGCGACGTCAAGCTCTACTACCTCGGCGCCGCCGGCGGCGGCGTGTGGCGCTCGCGCAACAGCGGCCAGACGTGGGACCCGGTCTTCGAAAAAGAGGGAACCGCGGCGATCGGCGCGGTCACCATCGATCCGACCAATAACGACATCGTGTGGGCGGGCACCGGCGAGGCAAATCCGCGCAACGACGTGAGCTACGGCGACGGCGTGTACAAAAGCACCGACGGCGGCGACACGTGGACCAACGTCGGCCTCAAAGAGACGAAGTACATCTCCCGCATCCTCGTGGATCCGCGTAACCACAATCACGTGATCGTTGGCGCGCTCGGCGATGCGTTTGCCGACAATTCGCAGCGCGGCGTCTACGTTACCGACGACGGCGGGCGCACGTGGAAGCAGACGCTCGCGGTCGGACCGGAGAGCGGCGCTTCGGATATTGCGATGGATGCGCGCGATCCCAGCGTTTTGTACGCCGGTATCTGGAAGTTTCAGCGCCGCCCGTGGACGTTCGTCAGCGGCGGGGCCGAGGACGGCCTGTATAAGTCGACCGACGGCGGCGCGACGTGGACGAAGCTCGAGGGGCACGGCCTGCCGGCGAGCCCGACCGGGCGCATCGGCGTCGCGGTCGCACCCAGCGACGGCAACCGCGTCTACGCGGTGATCGAATCGAAGGAGGGCGTGCTCTGGCGTTCCGACGACGGCGGCAACAACTGGACGATGGTGAGCAATGACTCGCGCGTCGACGCTCGCGCGTTCTACTTCACGCACGTCGCGGTCGATCCCAAGAATCCCAACAAAGTCTACGCGCTTTCGTTTGAGACGATGATGAGCACGGATGCCGGCAAGACGTTCAACGCGATCGCCGAGAACGTGCACTCCGACTTCCACGCGATCTGGATCGCCCCCGACGATCCCAAGCGCCTGATCCTCGGTGAAGATGGCGGATACGCGCTGACGCTCGACGGCGGTGAGAACTGGTTCTTCTCGCTGAACGTGCCGATCGGCCAGGTGTACCGCGTAGGCCTCGGCAACGACGACCCATATACGGTCTGCGCGGGCTATCAGGACAACAACTTCTGGTGCGGGCCCTCGAACTCGCTCGATCCCTCCGGCATCCAGAACAAATACTGGATCGTCACCGCGGGAGGCGACGGCACCTGGGGCATTCCCGAGCCCGACGACGCCAACTGGATCTGGTCGTCTTCGCAGAACGGTTCGCTGACCGTTTACAACCGCGTGACGCAGGATCAGTGGTCGGGCCAGCCTTACGGGCAGACCGGCAAGGAGTCGTGGGAGCCGAGCACCAGCAAATACCGCTTCAACTGGGAGGCGCCGCTGGCATTCTCGCCGTTCCGCACTCCCGGCGGCAAAGTCGTGGCGTGGTACGGCGGCAACGTCGTCTTCGAGACGAGCGATCGCGCACACACCTGGAGAGCGATCAGCCCGGATCTCACGCGCAACGTCAAGGCGCATCAAAATCCCGCGGGTGGACCGATCGTCAACGACGTCTCCGGCGCGGAGTACACGGACACGCTGCTCGACATCGAAGGCTCGCCGCTCGCGCGCGGCGAGATCTGGGTGGGCACCGACGACGGCTTGATCCAGCTTACCCGCGACGGCGGCAAGCACTGGCGCGACGTCTCGCCGGCCGGCGCCGTCGAGTTCGGGCGCTTCTCGACCGTCGCTCCCTCGACGCTGGTCGACGGCACGGCCTACGCCATCGAAGACTCGCACGAGATGGGAGATAGCGCGCCGTACGCTTGGGTGACGCACGACTTCGGCAAGAGCTGGACCAAGATCGTCGACGGTCTGCCCGCCGGCGAGTGGGCGCGCACGATTCGTCCCGACATCCGCGATCGCAACATCGTCTATCTCGGAACCGAAGAGGGAATCTGGATCTCGTTCGACGGTGGAATGCACTGGCAGTCGTTCAAGAACGATCTGCCTACCGTTTCCGTCCACGACATCCGCATCCAGCCGCAATACGACGATCTCGTGATCGCCACGCACGGGCGCGCCGTCTACATCATGGACGACGTGCGTCCGATTCAAGGGCTGCAGCAGGCAATCGCGCGCGGTACCACGCTCTTCACGCCCAATACGGGCACGGAGTGGTCGCTGCACGAGAACGACGAGGGCACCTACACGGAGTACGCGGCCAGCAATCCGCCGTACGGCGTGGTGCTGACGTTCTACCAGTCGGCCCCGCAGAAGAACGCTCCGCAACTCGACATCCTCGACGCGCACGGCCGCGTGATCCGCACCGTTTCGGGCACGCACAAAGTCGGCGGCAAGGACGTTTCCTACGTTCCCAACAAGACGGGCCTCAACCGCTACACGTGGGATTTCAACGCCAACGGCCCGGTGAAGTGGAACGGGGGCGAGGAATTCGAACAGGGTCCGAACACCGGTCCCGGCGTCGTGCCCGGAGACTACTCCGCGCGGTTGACGCTCTCAGGCCACGCGTATCTGGTGCATTTCAAGGTCGCACCCGATCCGCGCTCCCAGTTCACGCAGGCGGATTATCAGCGCAGCTACGACGAGTCGATGCGTCAGATGGCGCGACTCTCGCAGCTGGATACGATCCTCAACAATCTCGACGACCTCAAGAAAGCGATCGACACTGCCACGGATACGGCGAAGAAGACGAATAACGCTGCCCTGACCGCAACGCTGAGCACCGGTGCGACGGCGCGCCAGACGCTCTTCGACACGCTGGCCGTCCACGTGCGCGGCGAGGGCACCGAAGACGAGACCAGGGTGCACGAAGATCTGCTCGGCGCGTATTTCCAATCGCAAGCGCTGATCACGCCGGCGATCGCCGACTTTATCTCGCGCATCGATGCCGAGTACCGCGCGGGCGTCGACCGGTACAACACCTTCGTCACCGGTCAGATGCCGGCGCTTAGCGCCGCGTTGCGCCAGGCGGGCGTCAAGACCGTCCCGACGCTCACCACCGTAAGGGCGTTGTAATGCTGCTTTCCAGTATCGTTCTGGCAGCCGCGGCCTACGCCAACCTCTCGTGGCGCTCGATCGGTCCAGCGGTATCCGGCGGCCGCGTTGCCGCGGTGGCGGGAACGCCGCAAGACGATCGGCTCTACTACCTCGGGACTGCCGGCGGCGGCGTGTGGAAATCCGCCGACGGCGCCGCGACCTGGGAGCCCGTCTTTGAAAAGCAGAGCGTTTCGGCGATCGGCGCGATCGCGATCGACCCCACCGACGAGCGCGTCGTGTGGGCGGGCACCGGCGAGGCGAACCCGCGCAACGACGTGAGCTACGGCGATGGCCTCTACAAATCCGTCGACGCGGGCAAAACGTGGCGGCGCGTGGGTCTCCCGGGCGTGTGGAGCATCTCGCGCATCGCGATCGATCCGCGTAACTCGCGTCACGTCGTCGTCGGCGCGTTCGGCGACCCGTTCAAGGACTCGGCCGACCGCGGCGTGTTCGTGACCTTCGACGGCGGCGCGACCTGGACGAAGTCGCTCTATCTCGGCCCGAGCCTCGGTGCGAGCGACGTGGCGATGAATCCGAAGAATCCCAACGTCGTCTACGCCGGGATGTGGCACTTTCGCCGCGTGCCGTGGACGTTCGAGAGCGGCGGCCCCGGCGATGGCCTCTACAAATCGACCGACGGCGGCCGAACGTGGAAGCGGCTGACCGGCAACGGCCTGCCGGCCGGGCTGACCGGACGAATCGGTTTGGCGATCGCGCCGAGCAGGCCCGATCGCGTCTTCGCGCTGATCGAAGCGAAGGGTGGAATTCTCTGGCGCAGCGACGATGCAGGCGCGCACTGGACGATGACCAGCAGCGATACGCTGGTCGACCAGCGGCCGTTCTATTTCTCGCACATCGCGGTCGATCCGCACGATCCCAATCACGTCTACGCCGTCTCCGAAATGCTCGCCGAGAGCAAAGACGGCGGCCACAAGTTTACCGAGATCGCCAAGACCGTCCACGTCGACTACCACGCGATCTGGATCGATCCAACCAATTCCAAGCGCATCATCACCGGCGAAGACGGGGGCTACGCGCTCACGACCGATCTCGAGCACTGGTCGTTCTCGCGCAATCTCGCGATCGGCCAGATCTACCACGTCGGACTTAGCGACGAGAATCCGTACCACGTGTGCGTGGCCTTCCAAGACAACGGCGGTTTCTGCGGCCCGTCGAACTCACTCGACAACGAGGGAATTCTCGACGATCACTGGACCGACGTCGTCGGCGGCGACGGCATGTGGACGATTCCCGACCCCATCGATCCCAACTACGTATGGGCCGATCTCGAGGACGGCGCGGTGACCGTCTTCAACCGCGCGACCGGCGTGAGCCGCTTCGTGCGCCCCTACGATCCGTTCCCCGGGAGTTTTCTCGGCCCATTCGACTTGAGCAAGATGCCGCATCGCTTCAACTGGAACTCGCCGATCGCGTTCGCCCCGTGGGACGGGCACGTCGCCTGGTTCGGCGGTGAAGTCGTGTTCCAAAGCACCGATCGCGGCGAAACGTGGACCGCGATCAGCCCCGACCTGACGCGCAACGTCAAGGAGCACCAGCTCCCCGCCGGCGGTCCGCTGGCCAAAGACGTGTCGGGCGCCGAGTACTCCGACACGATTCTCTACATCGAAGGCTCCCAGGTGAATCGCGGTGAGATCTGGGTGGGCACCGACGACGGCTACGTGCAGATGACGCGCGACGGCGGCGCACACTGGAGCAACGTCACGCCCGCGGGCGCGCCGCAGTACGCGCGCTTCACGACCGTCGCGCCTTCGACGCTGGTCGCGGGCACCGCGTACGCCGTCGCCGACAATCACCGCATGGGCGACTACGCTCCCTACGTCTACGTGACGCACGACTACGGCGCGACGTGGAGCAAAATCACCAGCGGGTTGCCGGCGCAGCAATACGCGCGCACGATTCGGCCCGATCTGCGCAACGCCAATCTGCTCTACGCGGGAACCGAGAACGGGCTGTGGATCTCCTACGACGCCGGCGCGCACTGGCAAGACTTCCGCATCAACTTGCCGACGGTCTCGGTGCGCGACATCCGCGTGCAGCCGCAGTTCAACGACCTCGTGATCGCAACGCACGGCCGCGATGCATGGATTCTCGATTCGATCGACTCGATCCAGCAGCTCGGCAACGCGGCGCAATCCGGCGCGATGGTCTTCGCGCCACGCACGAGCTACGAGTATCACTACCACTCCAACGACCTCGGCATCTACACGCGCTTCGCCGGTGAGAATCCGCCGAAGGGTGCGATCGTCGACTTCTACCAGACGTCGCCGCAGAAAGGCGCGCCGACGCTGCAGGTGCTCGATGCGAACGGCCGCGTGATCCGGACCGTGAGCGGCACGCATAAAGTCAAGGGCAAAGACGAGCCCTACGTGCCCAACAAAGTGGGCATCAACCGCTACGTCTGGGATTTCACCGAGGATGCGCCCACGAAGTGGTACGGCGCGGCGAAAGAAGATTATCAAGGGCCCAAGAGCGGGCCGACCGTCGTGCCGGGCGTCTACACGATACGCATGACCCTCGCCGGCCGCGAGCTGTCGCAATCGCTCACGGTGAGGCCCGATCCGCGCGACAGCTGGACGCAAGCGCAGTACGAAGCCGGTTACGCGTTCGCCCGCAAGTACTCGACCGTCTACGGCAAGATCGACGAGGCGCTCAACAACCTCGACGCGATCAAGAAGTCGCTCGCGTCGGCGGCGACGGCCGCCAAGAGCGACGCATCGCTCGAGTCGCAGATTGCGTCGGCGCAGCAAGGCTGGGATCCCGTCTTCGGCACGTTCACCGCCGACTACAAGAACGACGAAGACTCGATCCAGCGCCCAGGTTCGCTGCGGGAATCGGTACCGCGCGGCGGCTTCGGCGGCCCGCAACTACCACCCACCGCAGAACAGCTCGACTTCGCCAAGCGCTTCGACGACGCATACAACGCCGCCATAGCCGAATACAATGGCTACGTAACGTCATTGGGTTCACTGCAGACGGCTTTGAAAGCCGCCGGTTTGAAGCCTATAGATGGAGCAAAGCCGGTAACGCCGTAGCACCGTCGTAACGGCGTTACGTAAATAACCTTTTTAGGAAGGTTTCGTGTTTGTAGCCGGCGCTGCGGCCGAAGCGGACGATTGCGAGGTCGAGCGACGGTATCAAGTAGAGCGCTTGACCGGCCGAGCCGCTCGCGTAGGCGAGATCGCTCGGCGCGCTTTTTGCGCCCAGCCACCAGCCTAGGCCGTAGCGCGCGTTGGCTTGCGTGCCGTCGAAGCACGCCGCCAGGTTCGCTCGTTCGCGCAGGACGTACTGCCCGTAGGCCAGCCACTGCATCGCGGTGAGTGACGCGCCGGTCGGCAGCGGGTTGGCTCCATCGCTGAGTTTCCGCCAGCTCTCGATCTCGACGCCGTGCGGGCGCAGCACCCGTTCGCGCAGGTACTCGTGCGGCGTTAGGCCCAATGGCTCGAGCTTGCGCGCGAAGACTGCCCCGAACGCTTGGAACGGAATGCCGCCGTAGGTGAAGCGGGCGCCGGGCTCGCTCTTCAGCGGCATCTCCAGCGCGCGTTCGTAGAGCGGCACGCTCGCGCCGAGGCCGCCGAAGCCGAAGCCTGAGGTGAGCGAGAGCAGCATGCGCAGCGTCACGCGACGCTTCCACGGATCCTCTTGCCAGGCAGCGATCGTGCCGGCGACCAGTTCGTCGAGGTCCAACAGTCCCTCGCGTTGCGCGAGCAGCGCCGCCGGACCCCAGAAGCTCTTCGTGCCGCTGTAGAGCGGGTGCGGTTTGTCGGGGCCAAAGCCGTCGCCGTACTCCTGCGCGACGATCTCGCCGCCGCGCGCGATGACGATTGCCTGCAGCTGGTGCGCGCGAGCGTATGCGAGCGCGGCGGCGGGTTCGATTTGCTGCGCCATTGGAGGAGCGTTCGAGCGGCGTTTGCAAAAGCGCCTGCATGAGGCCGTACGTGCTGCTGGTCGCATCGATCGCGGCTTTAGGAGGGCTGCTGTTCGGCTACGACACCGGCGTGATCTCCGGTGCCATTCTTTTCATCAGCAAGCAGTTCGCGCTCGACCCCCGCTTCGCGGCCTTTACGATCAGCATCGTGCTGATCGGCTGCATCGCCGGCTCGGCCGTCGCCGGCGTCGTGGCCGATCGCATCGGCCGGCGTGCGACGCTCTTTTGTGCCGGCGTGATCTTCCTGATCGGCGCGCTCGTCTCGGCGCTGGCTCCGGGCGAGGCCATGCTGCTGGCCGGACGCTTCATCGTTGGCATCGGGATCGGCTTCAGCTCCGTCGTCGCGCCGCTCTACATCTCCGAAGTCGCGCCGGCCCCGGTGCGCGGAGCGCTGGTCTCGCTCTATCAGTTCGCGATCACGGTCGGCATCCTCGCGGCCTACATCGTCGACTACGTGCTCTCGGGCGCCGGAGCGTGGCGCTGGATGCTCGGACTCGCGGTCGTTCCCTCGGCGATCTTGATGGCCGGCATGATCGCAATGCCCGAGAGCCCGCGCTTCCTCTTCAAGATCGCGCAAGGCGCCCGCGCGAAGGACGAGCTGGCGCGGATCTACGACGATCCCGCCGAAAGCGCGCGTGAAGAGGCCTCGATCGCCGAGAGTTTGAGCCTGCGTAGCGCCGGTCTGCGCGCGTTTCTTACCCCCGCGCTCGGTCTGGCGCTCTTCATCGGCGTCACGCTGGCGGTGCTCCAGCAGATCACCGGCATCAACACCGTGATCTACTACGGGCCGCAGATATTTCAGATGGCGGGAATAGGCTCGGCCAAATCGTCGATCCTCGCCCAGTCGATCGTCGGCACGGTTAACTGCTTGATGACGCTCGTCGCGATCTTCTTCGTCGACCGGCTGGGGCGCAAGCCGCTGCTCTACGCGGGCCTCGCGGGGATGTTCATCGCGCTCGCAGCGCTGGCCACCGCGTTCGCGCAGCCGCACCTCACGGGTTCGCTCGGCACGATCGCGCTGAGCAGCATGATGCTCTACGTGGGATGCTTCGCTTTCAGCCTTGGCCCAATCGTCTGGCTGTTGATCTCCGAAATCTTTCCCCTGCCGGTTCGCGGCACGGGAATGTCGATCTCTACGCTGGCGAACTGGGTGGGTAACTTTCTGGTGTCGCAGTTCTTTCTGACGATGGTCGCGACGCTGGGAATCTCGCATACGTTTTGGATCTATGCAGCGCTCTGCGTCGTAACCGCGGTCTTCGTCTACGCCATGGTGCCGGAGACGAAACAGGAGCTGCTCGAGGACGTGCGCGTTCGCGCTCGCTAAGCGTGGGTGACGGACTCGCCGCAGCTCAGCATCGTCGTTCCCGTCTACGACAACTGGTGGCTCACCGAGCGCTGCTTGCGTCACCTCGGGGAGGCGCGCGAACGCGGCGGGGCCGCCTTCGAGACGATCGTCGTCGACAACGCCTCGACCGACCAGACGCCCAGCGCGATCGCCGAGTTTCCCTGGGTGCGCTACCGCCGCCACGAGACCAATCGCAACTTCGCCGGCGCGTGCAACGCGGGCGCGGCGATGGCGACGGCGCCGATCGCGCTCTTTCTCAACAACGACGCCTACCCGCTCGACGGAGCGTTCGAGCCGCTGATCGCGGCGTTCGCGCGTGATGACGTGGTAATCGCCGGCGGCGCGCTCTTCTTCGAAGACATGACGACGCAGGCCGCCGGGCTCGTGCTGCTGCCCGACGACCACTGGCACTATTACTGCCGCAATCTCGACGGTGCGCGCGGCGACGTGGCGCGCTCGCGCGACGCGCTAGCCGTCTCGGGAGCGGCGATGGCCGTGCGGACGAAGTGGTTCCTCGACGGTGGCGGCTTCGACGAAACCTTCGTCAACGGATTCGAAGACGTCGATCTCTGCCTGCGCGCGCAGGAGCAGGGTCGCACGATTGCCTACGTGGGCGACGCGCGCTTCGTCCACTACGAAGCGGCCTCGGCCGGACGTTACGACAACGAGGCACGCAACGAACGACTCTTCTACGAGCGCCGGCGCGCGCAGATGGCGCCGCTGCCGCGAACGCTTCGCGGTAGCGTCGGCGCGATTGCGGTGCAGGGCGCGCCCGATGCGGATCCGCTGCTCGTCGCGGCGCTGTGCGATTTGGAAGCGGCGCTGCGAGCGTTCGGTCATCCGGTGGTGCGTGGGCGTCCGGCAGCATGGCGTCGCCTCGTCCGCAAGTTCCGCGAAGGCGCGATTCTGGAATGGTTCACCTCGCGGCGCACCTCGCCCGGCATCGCGATCGCACGCGACGGCGCGTTTGCCTCGATACGCAGCGTCGGAGCCGCGTCGATCGAAGTGCCGTGGCTGCCGTGCGCGGCGCCCGAACGCCTGGCCTCGCTGCGCGTGCGCGCCTCGGCGGAGGCGACGTGCGCGACGGTCGGCATCGCGGGAGCCCAAAGCGCCGCAATCGCTCTGCCGCAAGGATGCAGGGCCGTGCGCGTGACGACGGAGATGCTGCTCTACGGAGTGCCGGTGGAACTGGCGTGCGTCGTTCACGCGGGACTCACCGACGGCGCCGCCTTCGGTAACGTACTGCTCGCGCAGGCTGGTCTGCCGGCGGTCGTCGCGGCGACCGACGGCGCGGCGATCCTCTTTCCCGACGACGTCGCGCTGCTCGTCGACCCCGCCTCCCCCGGCGCGCTTGCCGCCGCGATCGCGCGGTTTACGACGGATCCGCAGTTGCGCGCAACCTACGGAAGGCTGATCGCCGCCGATTCGCAGCGGCGCTTCTCCCCGCGGCGCAGCGCGATCCGCGTGGTCGATCTACTCTGCGCCGCGCGTTTTGGTTGGGAGCGTCCTGCCGAAGCCGCCGCCTCCGGGCGTCTGCACGGAGAGCACGTCGCCGGGTCGTAGCGCCAGCGTCGTCTTCGCCGCAACGGCTTCGGCGGTGCCGTCGCGTTCGAGCGTGTGACGGCCGCACGCGCCCGCTTCGCCGCCTTGCACGCCCGGAGGCTGCAGCGTGTGGCGGTCGGCGAGCAGCGTCGCTTGGCACGTCCCCTCCGTCAGCTCGAGGGCGCGAACGAGTCCGTCGCCGCCGCGGTACGTGCCGGCGCCGCCGCTGCCGCGCGCGATCTCGTAACGCGTGACGCGCAGCGGAAACTCGCGTTCGAGGGCTTCGACCGGGGTGTTGCGCGTGTTGGTCATGTGCACGTGGATCGCGTCGATGCCGTCCGCGTTGGGGCGCGCGCCCATGCCGCAGCCGTTGGTTTCGTAGAACGCCCAGCTCGTTCCGTCGTCGCGCGTGCCGCCGAGCATCACGTTGCTCATCGTGCCGCCGCTGCTTGCGGGCACGCGCCCGGGCGCGGCCTTTGCGAGCGCTCGAAGCACGACGTCGGCGTTGCGCATGCTCGTTTCGACGTTGCCGCCGCTCACCGGCGCGGGACGCCATGGATTGAGCAGGGTTCCTTCCGGGACGATAACTTCGACGGGGCGGAAGCAGCCGTCGTTCATCGGAATCGTCGGATCGGTGACGGCGCGCAGCGCGTAGTGCACGCCGGAGAGCGTTACTCCCAAAACCGCGTTGAGCGGAAGGTCGACCTGCAGCGACGTTCCCGTATAGTCGAGGCGCGCGAAACCGTCGCGCAGCTGCAAGCGTACCGCGATCACGATGCTCGGCGAACCCGAGCGGTCCTCGAGATAATCGCGGCTCTCGAAGACCCCGTCGCCCAGCACGCGCAGCGCCGCGCGCAGCGCGCGCTCGCTGTCGCGCAACGCCTGGTCGATCGCGGCCTCCAGCATCTCCACGCCGTAACGCGCGCACAGCTCGAGCAGCCGTCGCTCGCCGGTGTAGTTGCCGGCGATCTGCGCGCGCAGGTCGCCGCCACGCGCGTCGGGCGTGCGCGAGTTGGCGCGGAAGAGCGCGATGCTCTCCTCGACGACCCGATTGCCGCTCACCAAACGCTGCGGCGGCACGACCAGCCCTTCAGCGAAGAGATCGCAGGCGGCCGACGGCATCGAACCGGGAGCCGAACCGCCGACGTCGGCGTGGTGCGCCTTGTTGGCGGCGTATCCGAGCAAACGGCCGCGGTCGAAGACGGGACGCAGCACCGTGACGTCGTTGAGGTGCGTCCCGGTGACGTATGGGTCGTTGGCGACCCACATCTCGCCCTCGCGCGCGCCACCGTACTCGCGCTCGACGATCTCGATCATTCGCTTGAGGCCCCAGGGCAGCGAGCCGAGGTGTACGGGGATATGTTCCGCTTGCGCGATCAGTCGTCCGAAGCGGTCGAAGAGCGCGCACGAGTGGTCGAGGCGCTCCTTGATGTTCGGCGAGTAGGCGCTGTTGCGCACCGCGATGCCCATCTCTTCGCTCGCATACGCAAGCGCGTTCTTGACGATCTCGACGGTGATCGGATCGTTCACCGCTGCTCCAGCATCAGCATCGCGCCGTCGCGCCGCAGCGACCATCCTGGCGCGACGTAGGTCGTGGAGTCGTACTCTTCGACGATTGCGGGACCGTCGATCCGTTCGTCTTCGCGTACCGTCGTACGATCCACGACGGGGGCTTCGACGAACCGCTCGCCGGTCCAGAGCGTGCGCCCGGCGCCGTCGCACGGCGCGGGTTCGCCTTCCGCCGCACGTGCGGCGCTGCGTGCCGGCAGGCGGCCCGCGCCGGCGACGCGCGCGTTGACGATCTCGACCGGCTCGCCGGAGACGTCGTAGCCATAACGCGTGCGGTGCGCCTGCGCGAACGCGCTCTCCACCTCCGCGGCCGTAGCGCCCGCCTCGATGGGCAGTTCGAAGCTCTGACCGCGATAGCGCGCGTCGAAGCGTCGCACGAACGCGATCGCGTCGGGATTGGCGCCTTGCTCGATCAGCGTAGAACGCATCGCGGTTTCCATCGCGACGAACCACCGCCCGAGCGCGTCGTAATCGGTCTGTGAGGCTGGCCGCATCACCGCGAGCAGCTCGTTCTCGCGCAGCTCGGCGTCGAGCAGTCCGAACGCAGAGAAGAGGCCGGGATGCGGCGGTACGATCGCGCGTGCGATGCCCAGCTCCTCCGCAACCGCGCAGGCGTGCAGCGGACCGCCGCCTCCGAAGGCGACGAGCGTGAACTCGCGCGGATCGAGTCCGCGCTCGATAGTGACGATGCGCAGCGCTTTGGCCATCGCGTCGTCGGCGAGGCGCACGATCCCAGCCGCCGCCGCTTCGACGCCGAGATGCAAACGGCGCGCGATTCGCTCGACCGCGTCGCGCGCGCGTTGCGCGGAGATCGGAAACGCACCGCCAAGCAGCGCACGCGGATTGAGACGTCCGAGCACGACGTTGGCGTCGGTCACCGTGGCGCGGTCCGAATGCCCGTAACACGCGGGCCCCGGATCGGCGCCGGCGGAGAGCGGCCCCGTATGCAGCACGCCGGCGTCGTCGAGCCAGGCGATCGTGCCGCCGCCGGCGCTGACCTCCGCAAGGTCGACGAAGGGATAGCGCACCGGATAACCGCTCCCGCTGACGGCCCGGCCGCTGTGCGTTCTTCCCGCCGCTTCGAACTCGCCGGTGACCTGCGCGATGCCGTCGACGATCGCTCCGGCTTTTGCAGTGGTGCCGCCCATGTCGAACGAGAGGAGCTTACCGATGCGCAGCGCGCGCCCAAGTGCCGCGGCCGCAACTGCGCCGCCGGCCGGCCCGCTCTCGATCAGTGCGGCAGGACGGGAAACGACGCGCGCCGCGGCGGCAAGACCGCCATCGCTGCGCATCACGTAGAGCGGTGCCGTGACTCCGTTCGCCCGAAGTTCCGCGACGAGACGCTCGAGATAGGTCTCGACGATCGGCGCCAGCACGGCGTTGACCACGGTGGTCGAGCAGCGCTCGTACTCGCGATACTGCGGATCGACGTCGGAAGAGCGCGTCACGCGCACGAGCGGGAGCGCCGCAGAGATCGCTTGCGCGAGCCGGCGTTCGTGAGCATCGTTGGCGTACGAGTGGAGCAGGCAGATTGCGACCGCCGCGACGTTGCGCTCGCGCAGCGCCGCGCAGGCGCGCGCGATCTCCTCGTCGCGCAGCGGCCGCAGCACCGCGCCCTTGTAGTCGATCCGCTCGTCGACGGTCAGACGGTCCTCGCGTGCCACGAGCGGCCGCGGGCGCGTCACGAAGAGGTTATAGACCTCGCTGCGGTTCTGACGTCCGATCTCGATGACGTCGGCGAAGCCGCGCGTCGTCACTACCGCGACGCGCGGCAACTCGAGACCGATCTGGCCGAGCAGCGCGTTGGTGGCGATCGTCGTCGAGTGCGCGAGCAGCTCGATTGCCGGCAGCTCTTCGTACGCCCCGAGCATCTCGAGGAGCGCTCGCGCGACGGCGCGCTGAGGCTCGCGGGGCGTGCTGGCGACCTTGCGCGTGAGCGTGCATCCGCTCCACGACTCGACGGCGGCGAGATCGGTGAACGTCCCGCCCACGTCGATCCCTACCCGGAGCGCACGGCGCAACGAGGGTTCCTAGGCTCGCGCCGCCCGTTTCATCGCATCGATATCCAACTTTTGCATCGTCAGCATCGCCGCCATCGCCTTGCTCGCGCGCTGGGGATCCGGGTCGCCGAGCACGACGCTCAGCTCCACGGGAACGATCTGCCACGTGACGCCGAAGCGATCGCGAACCCAGCCGCACTGCATCGGCTCGCCGCCGTCGCACAAGCGATCCCAGAGACGGTCGACTTCGCCTTGACTTTCGCAGCTCACGACGAACGATACCGCCGATGAGGAGCTCAGCGCGAACTGCGGGCCGAGATCCGAGCCGTCAAGCTTCTTGCTTCCGCCGTTGAGCGCCACGAAATCGGTGCCGTCGAGTCGGAACTCGATCGTCATGACCCCGCCGGTCTCGCCCGGCGTGGCGTCGCCGTAGCGGCGCACGTTTTCGACCTTGGAGTTCTTGAAGAGGGCGACGTAAAAGTCTACGGCCTCTTCGGCCTTGTCGTCGAACCAGAGAAACGGCGTGACGTTCTGCATCGTCGAACTTTCCTTATCGATTGAGCCGGCTGAGTGAGAAAATCGCGCCTTGTGGATCGGCCAGTACGCACCGGCGGAAACCGGGCACGTCGTGCGGCGGCTCCAGCAGCGTGCCGCCATGCCGAGCAGCGGTCTGCGCGGCGGCGTCGACATCGGCGATCCAGAAATCGACGCTCCACTGCGCGTTGACGCCGGTCGGCAGCGCGTCGCCGGCGGGTATCGCGACGGCGACGACGTCGCGCGGTACCGGCTGCTGCGGCTCACCGCCAACGTAGCCCGGAAGCCGAAAGAGCGTGACCTGCGTCGGGCCGGCAGCAAACGTATCGGTCTCCCACCCGAAGGCATCGCGATAGAAGGCGGCGGCGCGCTGCGGATCGCGCGCGAGCAGCGCGCTCATCGCCCACGCGCTCGGCTCGTTGACGATCTGCGCGCCCTTGCGTTCGTTGGGTTCCCACAGGCAGAAGACCGCGCCCTCGGGATCGGCGACGACCGCGATACGCCCGGCCGGCGGCGCGTCGAACGGTGGTACGGCGACTGCTCCGCCCGCGCCGCGCACGCGCTCGCAGGCGGCCGCAGCATCGTCGACGCTCACGTACGTATTCCATACGACGGGCGGCTGTTGCGGCGGCAGCGAACCGATTCCGGCGACCTCGCGGCCGCGCAGGCGCGCAACGAAGTACTGGTCGCTCGAGGATCCGGGCATCGGCCCCGGACCGGCAAACTCCCAGCCGAACACCTCGGCGTAGAAGGCCAGCGCGGCGGCGGGATCGCGCTGCAGCGTGTCGACCCAGCAAGGGACTCCGGACGGGTACTGCGTTCGCTCGCTCACGTATCAGCCTTCCTTCAGCAGATCGATCATCGAGGTGGGTCCGAGCGGCACCCTCGCCGTTCCTCCCTCGCCGAGTTTATCGTCTGGCCGGTGGCTGGAAAACCGGCCTCCTCGCGGGGCCGACCTCGCGATCGAAGCCGACCCGAACAGGCCGTTGAGGGCTGCTAGAACGTTACGCTATTGAAGTCGTTGCTGGCGTTGCAGTCTTCGCTTCCCACTCCGGGGGGCTGTACCATTCGAAGGCTCAAGCGAAGCGTCGTCGTGCCGCTGCCGGCATCGGAGGCGCGGTGCCATACGTACGACCAGGCATAGTTCTGCCCCGGGGCGAGCGGCGGAATTCCGCGAACGTCAAGGCGCGTCTTCCCTTGATAGATATCGACGAACTGCAGCACGTTGGAAGCCTGTCGTGCGCTTCCGAGGTTCGCGACGACGCCGTCGATCGTGTAGCTGGTGAGCCCACCGTTGCTCGAGACGTTACCGACTTTAACTGAAGTAATCGCGGGGTCGCCTCCCGCGCAACTGGCTGCCGAAGCGCCGAGCGGCAGCTGCGCGAGGAAGATCAACCCAAGAGCCGTGATAATTCGCATGCTCTCAGGTTACCCTTCGAGCGGCCGACCTAAAATTCGATGCTCGAGCCGTCGTCGAAAAACTGCAGCGCGTTTCCGCGTTGTGTTTCGCACAGCAAGCGGACGAAACATTACTCGCGGGGGGTCGCCGCGGTGCTCGCGGCAGCAATTTGGGCAAGGATGCCTACGACGCGCTGCGCGACGAACTGCTGCTCGACGCCGCGATCGCCAAGGAGAACGGCATCAAAGCGCAGGCGAAAGCGCGCGGCATCAATCTCGCCAATCGAGTGCAGGCCGCGGCGACCGGCGGCGGAATGACGCCCACCGCCAAGGACGCGCAGTTTGCGTTCTTTCAAGCACAGCTCGATTATCTGCGCGCGTTCATCGCCCGCAAGCGCATCGTAACGGTGCCCGATTACGTGGGTAAGATGGTGATCGTCACCACGCCGGCGTTTCTCCAGCCGGTTCTTCCGGGACCCTCGATGAATCCGCCACCGATTCTCTCCAAGGAGGTCAACGGCGTGTATTTCGTGCCGCCGCCGAACCCGCAGATGGCCAAGGCCGCGGCCAACGGCGCGATCTTCGAGGATTTCGATCGCGATCGCGTGCTGATGACCGGCGCTCACGAAGGCTTCCCGGACACTTCCTGCAGTTCTCCATCGCCAAACACAACGACGATCCGGTGCGCCGCTTTTCGTTCGACGGCGTCTTCTCCGAGGGCTGGGCCCGGGCCAGGCGTTCGACTACGCCGTCGGCAAGACGCAGATCGAAGCGCTGCCGGCGCAGTACAAAGCGAAGAAGGGCAGTGCGTTCGCCCTTCAGGCCTTCCACGACCACCTGCTCTCGCACGGAACCGTTCCGGTAAGCGTCGTTACCGCCGAAATGCTCGCCGAATAATCATCTTCAGTCTGCGCACAGCAGGCCGCCGTACCGTAGAGTGAACGGAGGGCTGCTGTGCGCAGATTGAGTCTCGGCTTCATCCTACTTTCGGGCGGCGCACTTTCGGCGGCCGCTTGCGGCCGTCAAGTGACGCCCAATCCTCCGGGCCTAGGGCCCGGAGGCGCACCGCCGGGGTATATGGTGGTTTATTTCGATACTGCCGGAGCCATGAATTTCAGCAACTTCGAATACATGTTCGTCTTCAACACCTCGGGAAGCGGGAAGACGCCTTCGACCGACACGCAGCAGACGAACTGGGCCGGCTATTCGTACGCGATGGTAGCACTTGGCCGCAACGGCATTGCGTACGCCGAACCGGTGCAGTTTGTTGCCAGCAGAAACCCCAAAGCGCCTCCGGGCTGGTCGCCGCTGGGCTCGGCGCCGAACCAGTTCTACTTCAACGCGAACAGCAACGGCAGCGGCAGCGAATTCTCGATACGCTTCCAGCAAGCCATACTGCAGGGCATAACCTCGCCGTCGCCGAGTGCTTCACCCCTGGCGCAGAGCTGGTTATTCAACGCCTTCGTCACTCAGCCGGGCGCGAGCGGAGGCCAATGGCAGTTCGCCGATTCGATGGGTGCGGGTGGTCCGTTCGACCCGCAGTACGTCTCGCCGGCGCTCTGCAGCACCGAGCCGTTCGATACCACATTCTACTCGCAGAATAACCTGACGACGAATCCCTCCGCGGACATCGTCAGCGTCGAGATCGCCAACAATCCGGTGTCGCCGAAGCCATGTCCGTGAGCGCGTACGAACGTTTCCGCGAACTGCACGAACGCGGGCGCGCCTTCGTGATGCCCAACGCGTGGGATGCAGCCTCGGCGGCGCTGCTCGCGCGCGAAGGGTTCGAAGCATTGGGGAGTACTTCGCTCGGGCTGGCGTTCTCGCTCGGCCGCCAAGACGGGTGCCGCGCGGTGTCTCGTGAAGAGGCTATCGCGCACGCCGCGTTGCTGTCGCGCGCCTCCGGCCTGCCGGTTAACGGAGATCTCGAAGACGGATTCGGTCCGTCGCCCGAAGATTGCGTCGCGACCGTGCGCGCCGCGATCGACGCCGGCCTCGGAGGGCTCGGCATCGAAGACACGACGGCCGATCCGGCGCATCCGATCCACGACTTCGACGACGCGGTCGCGCGCGTTGCCGCCGCAGCCAAAGCCGCGCGCGGACGCATCCTACTCACGGGCCGTACCGACAACTATCTCAACGGACGTCCCGACTTGGCAGACACGATCGCACGGCTGACCGCCTTCGCCGATGCCGGCGCCGACGTGCTCTATGCACCCGGATTGCCGACGATGGAGGCGATCCGCGCGGTGGTTGCAGCCGTCGCGCCCAGGGGCGTCAACGTGCTCATCGGTCCGGACGCGCCGGTGCGGTTGCGCGAGCTGGAGGCTGCCGGCGTCGTTCGGGTGAGTGTCGGCGGAGCGCTGTACCGCCGTTCGCTGAGCTCGCTGGTCGAGCGCGCGCGCGCGTTGCGCGCGGGCGACCTTTCCGCGGCAACGGGCGGGATTCCCGGCGCCGAGATCGCGGCGCTGTTATCGCAAGCGTGAGATAGATCGGCGCAAACCGGGTAGAACCCGCCCGGTGATCGACAGAGTACGACGCTTCTTTGCAATGCTCGGCCCCGGCCTCATCACGGGCGCGGCCGACGACGATCCTTCGGGCATCTCCACGTACTCGGTCGCGGGTGCGTCGGCGGGATACTCGATGCTGTGGCTCACGCTGGTCTCGACGCCGATGATGTCGGTGATCCAAGGCATGTGCGCGCGTATCGCGATGGTGAACGGCGAAGGCCTCGCGGCAATCGTGCGCAAGCGGCTGCCGCGCTGGGCGAGCTACTCGCTCGCGGCGATCGTGATCGCGGCCAATACCTTCAACCTGGGAGCCGACATCGGCGGCATGGCCGCGGGAGCACACCTCGTGCTTCCGCTGCCCGTCGACGCCTTCGTATTCGTCTTCGGCGTGCTCTTGCTGATCGCGCAAACATATTTGCAGTACGCGACGATCGCGCGCGTCCTCAAATGGCTTACGCTCTCGCTCTTCGCCTACGTCGTCACCGCTTTCGTCGCGCATCCGCCGTGGGGCGAAGTGCTGCTGCAGTTCGCCGTCCCGCGGATCCACTTCGAGGCGTCCTGGCTCTCGACGATGGTCGGCGTTCTAGGAACGACGATCACCCCCTATCTCTTCTACTGGCAGTCGGCGCTGATGGTCGAAGAAGACAAGGAGTCGGGGAAGGCGCGGATCGAACAGCGCCGCGGCACCGACGAAGTCGCATTGAAAACGATGCACGCCGACGTCAATGCCGGGATGATCTTTTCGAATCTCGTCGCGTTCTTCATTATCGTGACGACGGCGGCGACGCTGGGCGCCGCCGGGCGGCACGATATCGCTACGGCGCAGCAGGCCGCCGAGGCGCTGCGCCCGCTGGCCGGCAAGTTCGCCGAGCTGCTCTTCGCGCTGGGCATGATCGGAACGGGAGCGCTCGCGGTGCCGGTGCTCGCGACCTCGTCGGCCTACGTTGCGGCCGAAACCTTTCGCTTCCGCGAAGGGCTTAGCGAAAAGGTCCGGCGCGCGCCGCGCTTCTACGCGATCATCGCCGTGGGCGTGCTCGTGGGAATCACGATGAACCTGCTGCGCGTCAACGCGATCAAGGCGCTCTACTGGTCGGCGATTCTCAACGGCGTTGCCGCAGTGCCGCTGCTCGCGGTGATCGTATGGCTCGCCTCGAGCCGCAAGGTGATGGGCGAGTGGATCAGTTCGCCGCTGGCCCGCGCGTGGGGCTGGGCGACTTTCGCGCTGATGGGAGGCGCGACGGCCGGCATGTTCTACTTCATGGCGCGAGGCTCGTAACGAAACAACGGCCGCGCATTGCTGCGACGGCCGTTGCGCGTTTTCGCTAGAGCGAGGGTCGTCTAGAAGGCCGAGATTCCATTGGGCGTTCCGTTACCGGTCGGCCCGTCGTAGCCGGGCTCGGCGTTGCACAGGTACTTGTGCTTGCACTTCGACCCATTGCTGCCGGCGGTCACGTCGTTGAGCGAGGCGCCCTGCTGGTAGAGCGACTCCGCAGCGTCGAGGCTCGTTTCGTTACCCGCAAGCGCGTAGATCGAGGCGATAATCGGCGACGAGACGCTCGTTCCGCCGACGACTCCCCAGCCGCCATTTTGATAGGAGTCGTAGATCGCAACGCCGGTCGCCGGGTTTGCGTCGGCGGCGACGTCGTTCATCGTGCGCCAGGGACAGCTCTTACGGTCGTGCTGCCACGCCGGTTTCGGACGCGTGAGCACGCAGCCGCTGCCGGTGCCGCTCCACACGGTCTCCGCCCAGCCGCGGCTATCGGACGACGTGATCAGGGTCGTGCCGCCGACCGCGACGACGTCGGGGAACCCGGCCGGCATCGCAACCTTGTAGCCGTAGTCGCCGGCCGCCGCGGTGATGATGTGACCGGGGTGATGGTAGAATTGGCCGCCGATCGGCGACTTGTCTTTCGGCGCGCCGTAGCTGTTGCTCACCGCGTCGGCGTGCATGATCTTGACCGCGGTGTCGACCGATTTGCCGAGATCCATGAGGCTGTTGCTGCTGGCCTCGACGAGCACGACCTTGCAGTTCGGGCAGATCGCCGAAACCATGTCGACGTCGAGCGACTCTTCCACCGCCCAACTGGCGTTGGCGGTCGGATAGTTACTCGCTTGGCCTTTCTCGTTGACCTTTTGGAAGCATGAGTTGGACGTACCGCAGGTCGGCAGTCCGAACTCCGAGCGGTAAGTGGCGAGATCGCTCGCCGCGTTGGGATCGTCGTACGCGTCGACGACGGCGACGGTCTGGCCCGAGCCGGCCGTCGTCGAGGGCAGGTCGTACGCCGATTGCAGTTGAGTGGGACCGTAACCGCTGACGTCGCCGTGGACGTCGGTGCGAATGAGGGCGAGGCACTCCGCATAACCATCCTTAGCGATCGCCGGGCACGCGCGCACGACGTTGGGCTGGTACGGGTACCCGTACGACGAGTCTACGGGTTTGGCGGACGCCGCGGCCGGTGCCACGTTCGACGGCACGTTATTGGCGCCGCAGGCCGTCATTGAGACGACGAGTGCAGCGAGGCTGGTGAAATGTAGAAATTTACGCAAAGGGGAACCTCCGCAATAGTGGGGTAGCGCCGGAGAGATTGCCGGTCGCGCGGAGCGCCTCCTCGTTGCCCCGAAAGGAAAGGGAGTACGCGAGGGCAGACTGGCCCCGTGTGCAGCCGATCCTCGATGGGCCCGCTTCCCTCAGAGAACCGTCCGAGCAGCTCGCGTTTTGGCTCACGGGCCTCTGCGCGTTTCCGGCAGCGCTGCTGATCGGCTACGTGCTCCACGAATCGATCGGCGCTTCGCAGGTGGCGCTCTTCATCGTCATCGCCATGCTCTACGTGACGCTCGCGCGCGGACGGTTGCTCGGCTCGAGCGTTCGCATCAATCAACGACAGTATCCGCGCGTATTCTCGATCGTCAGCGATGCGTGCGCGGCGCTCGAGATCCCAATGCCGATGATCTTCGTTCGCGAAGACAACTACGTTCCCGCCGTAGCGTTAGGATTCGGCGAGCCGTACTCGCTGGTGCTCTCGAGCCACTGGATCGAGCTGTTCTCGGACGACGAACTGGCATTCATGATCGGGCGCGAGCTGGGACACATCGCGGCCGGTCACACGCGCTTTCATTCGCTGCTCAGCGTGAACGGCAACGAGAATCCGCTGATCTCGCTGGTCTTCGGCGCGTGGCTGCGGCGCTGCGCCCTCACGTGCGACAAGGTCGGTCTCCTCTGCTGCGGCTCGCTCGACGCTGCGATCCGCGCGCTGGGAATTGCGTCGTTCCACGAGTTCGGCCGCAAGGTCGACTACGAGGCCTTCGCCTCGCAGCAGTCGGAGATCGCTAACGACTCCGTGCTGCGCTGGGGCGAGTGGCTGAGCGGCGAACCCTACGCAACGCGTCGCATCGCCTCGCTGCGCCGCTTCATCACGTCGTCGCTCTATCTGGATGCGCACTTGTGGTTCGTGCGCGAGCGTTCGGAGTCGCCGCCCGCGCTAGCCGCTGCCGGCGAGGCGCGCGTCACGAGTCGCGATTGCGCCGGTTGGTGGCGCCGGTTTACGGCCTGGGCCATCGACGCCGTCATCGTCGGCGCGATCATTACGTCGTTCGGCGGATCGGTCGCGCCCGTAGTGGTCGAGCGCACCTCGGCGAAGCACGCGCGCCCCGCGGCGACGCAGCCGGCTGCAACACGACAGGCGGCGACAGCCGAGCCATCGCCCGAGGTGACGGTAGGGCCGCTGGCCTTCTCGAATCGCCGCGTCGCGATGAAGGTGGGAGACGACGAGGTGCCGCTTTCGTTTTCGGTGCTGGGCGATATCGTCGGGTCGGTGATCGGGCGCCTCGGGTTCACCTTCTGGTTCCCCGTCTATCTTGGAGTGCTCGTGATCGTCGCGGGGCAGACGTTCGGCATGCTGATCGCCGGTTTGAAGGTCGTTACCACGGATTTTCGCAAGCCCACCATTACCCGGACGATTGCGCGCTACTTGATCGCGGGATTCCTCTGGTGGCTGATAGCGGCGTTCAGCCTCGTGTGGCGGCGCGTGCTGCTCCACGATCGCTGGACCGGTACGCGTTTGGTCAAGGTCGAGCGCGTCGTGCTGCGCGCTACGGGCCTGCCTCCGACGTAACGGTCAGGCGAACGGCGGCCGTTCCGGAGATCACGTGCCCGACCGCGGCGTTTGCGCTCACCGAGTCGATCTGCAGCCGGCCGACGTTCTCGTCGACGTGCAGCGCCGCGTGCGTCGTCGGATCGATCAGCGATTTGCTCTTGACGATCGCGAACGTCTGACCGATTTGCACCCCGGCGTTGGCGCCGATGTTGATGATGACGCTGCGTCCGTCGATCGCCGCGATGTGGCCGCTGAGCACCGGCGCCGCGGGGCCAGAGCTAAAACGGCTGGGATCGATCGATGAGGCGATCTTGGCCGCCTCGTCGTCGATGAGGTGCCCCATGTCGCTATTGACGAACTGCTCGTTGCTGTACGAACCGGCAGTGTAGCCGGTAAAGCCGCCCGCGTTCCATGAGGTTCCCGAGCGGGTCTCTTCGTCGGAGAAGCTCTGCACGATCTGTCCCGTTCGCGCGTCGATCACCCGCACGGCGACCTTGATCGTCACCCGGTGCGTCGAGACGCCTCCCGCCGCAGCGGCGAACGGCCCCGGCAGAAAACTGCCGGCGCTCGCGCCGCTGGCACCGGTCTGGTCGAGCTGTAGGACGTTGCCCGTGATCAGATAGTGTGCGCCGACGAGCTTGCCGGCGCTCACGGCGGTCGCCGGATCGACTTCACCGCTCGCCGCCAACTGATGCTCGCCGAGCGTCGAGCTCAAATGCGAGCGATCGACGACGTTGAACCGTCCGTCGTTGACCATCCGGTCCGTGAGCAGATCGCTCAACGCGATGCCGGGCTGGAAGTTGCCGTACCAGTCCGACGTGAGGCCGTGCGTCGAGAAGTCGAGCACCGCGACCGACGGCCGAGGTGCCGGCTGCGCCGCGCCGGCGACCGGAAGGGCGACCATAACGGCTGCCACGAGGAAACTTAGCAAGCGTCCCATCGCCACATTATGCCACATTTCGCTGCCCCGCGGGTATTCTCGGAGAGAGTGTGCGGTAGGTTCACGTTGACCAGGCCCCAGGGAGTGCCGGCGGCCTTCCCCCAGTTTCGCTATCCCGAGTTTAGCGAGACGCGGCTGCCGCGCTACAACATTGCGCCGACACAGCCCGTGATCGGCGTTCGCAACGACGGCCGCAATACCGTCGAGGAGATGCGCTGGGGCGTGCGCGGACGCATCAACATTCGCGCCGAGTCCCTTGCGGCACGCCGCAATCCGGTACGGCATCGCTGCATCGAGTTCGCCGATGGCTTCTACGAATGGCGCGACCGGCGCCCGTACTATTTCACGCTACGCTCGAAGGCGCCGTTCGCATTCGCGGGACTCTGGGAGACTGGCGACGGCATCGCCTCCTGCGACATCGTCACCTGCCGTCCCAACGCACTCGTTTGCCCGGTGCACGATCGTATGCCGGTGTTGCTGGCGCCGGAGAGCATCGAACTGTGGCTCGACCCTTCGCCCTTGCCGCCGGAGGTCGCCGCATCGTTGCTGCGGCCTTACGATGCCGCACTCATGGAAGTGCGTGAAGTTTCTCGGCGCGTCAACGATGCGAACTACGATGCGGTAGACGTGCTCGGCGCTCCCGACCCGCGTTTGCTCTGAATGAGCACGATACCGGTGGCCACCAAGAACGCCGCCGCCGGAATCGCGCCGATGATTCCCGGCGCGGGTCCCCCGGGCGCCATGGGCCCAAAGGCAAAGAAGATCGAGAGCGTCGCGATTGCGGCCCCGGCAGCGGCGACGTATCCCAGCGTCGCCAGCCATCGGGGCGCCGAGTCGTGGCGGCGCATGCTGTGCGCCGCGGCAAAGAGGAAGATCGCGACCGGGCCGTAGCCGAGGCCGTTCTGCACGAAAACGAACGCGTCGTAGATTCCGACGAGAGCGTTGTCTTGGAAGGTTTCGGGCGGAAGATAGAAGGCTGCGCTCTGGAGCATCGCCGCCCAAAGGGAGGTCGCTACCATCAGCAGTCCGGCGATCAATGCAAACGTCGGCAGCCCCTCTTGGCGCCCTGGCGCGAACGTCAGGAAGCTGCGCAGGCCCACCAAAAACCATAAGAAGAAGGCTGCCGCGGGAAAGGTGAGCCATGCTCCCCAGAGGAGCGTGAACCGCTTTGCGTCGATCGCCAACGCCGCGTCGGAGGCTTTCATTTCGATGGACGGCATCGAGGTCGTGAGAAACGTCGCCACTATCAACAGCGCGACGTAACAGAGCACCGACCAGCCGGCCGACCGTTCCGCATGCACGTTTTCCATGCGGCTAAGGTCATGCCAAAACTCCAGGCGATTCCTTCCTTCGAACGCGCTCCTAAAGGCCGTAGTACTTGAACGCCGGCCACATCGCCGCCAGCGGGACGCGCGGCTGAGTGCAGAGATAGACCGGCAGCGGTCCCTCGAGCATCCAGCGATACTCGTTGGTATAAAGCGCGATTTGGCGCACGCTCCCGAACCACCGGAGCAGGAGGTGGTAATCGGTCGCACCCACGGCGAGAACCGAGTCGCCGCTATAGCCGCGCGTCCCCCAGAGATAGTAGTTGTTGTTCGGGCTGATCACCGGCGGCAAACCGTAGCGCGGCCCGTAGTAGTCGAGTGCACCGGCGTACGCGTACCGGTCGGCGAAGACGGCCGTTCTCTCCCGCTGCGCCGGCGGCAGCGACCGATAGGCGGCGGCAACGGTTTGCGTCATCCGCGGCCAGCCCAACTGATCGGCGAACATCGGGTTGATGAGATGACTCTTGCCGTCGGGGGGTGCGGGGCGGCTCAAACCGATATCGCGTTCGTACGCCATGTAGGTCGGAAGGTTCAGGATCGGCAGCGAGAGGGGCAGCATCGGCAGTCCCGCAACGACGACCGCCGCGAGCAACGCCCCACGCAGCGCCGCCGGCTTTGCCGCCAGCGCGTGCTCGACGGCGACGGCGCCCGCGGCGAACAGCGCGGGATAGAGACCTTGGATATAGTAGCCGCGCCCGATCGTCCAGATCAGCACGCCGAGCAGCAGAAGATACGCGATGGTCAGATAGCGGTACGGGCGCTCGCGCCACAGCCAGACGAGCCCCCAGATCCAAATCGGCGAGAAGAATGGATTCTGATATGCGAACTGCAGCCCCAGCATGAAGATCGCGTTGGTCCAGCGATTGGGGGATTCGTCGGCCATACCGTTAGCCAAGGCGTGGCGATTGAGCTGGTCGTTGTGGAGCACTTCGAGCATCGGAAAGCCGTGGGATACCTGCCAGATTGCGTTCGGCGCGATCAGCAGGGCGGCGAGCGCGACGCCGACGGCGAGCCAACGAGATCGCAGAAGGCTTCCGTGGCCGCCCAAGCGCATCGCCACGGCGAGCGCGACGGCGCAGGCGGCGATGGAGTACTTCGAATAGAGTCCCAGGGTGACGACCAGCGCGATCGGGATGTAGAGCCGAGCGTCGCGCGTCTTGACCAGACGTATCGTCAGGTAGATCAACGCGGTCCATGCCGCAGGAGAGAGCAACTCGGTCGACAGGCCGTAAGCGATGCCGATCAATCCGGGATCGAGGACGATCGCCAGTCCCGTCAGCGTCTGCGCGAATCCGCGGCCGCCGAACTCGCGCGCGATCGCGCATCCGAGCAGCACCGTAACGCCGCACAGGACGGCCCCGAAGGCGCGCAGCATCCAGACGGGGTAGCCCCACGGCGCGGTCAGTGCAGTTAGGAACGGAACGAGAGGCGGCTGGTCGACATAGCCCCACGCCAAGTGCTTCGCACAGTCGATGAAGTACAGCTCGTCGCGGTAATATCCGAAACGATGGCAGAAGGCGAGGTGCACGACGACGGTACCCAGCGCGAGAACGTAAGCGCTGGCATAGAGCCGGGGCCTCATGAAGAGGCGGTAGTCGTTTGCGATCCTGCGAGCAGAAGTTGGCTAATGCAAAGGCCCACGAGCCCGGCTTCGACGATGGACCCGAAGACGAAGCTCGCATCCCACCAGGTTCCACCGAACATTGGAACCGCAAAGGCGAAGTACGCGGCAAAGTAGGCTGCGGGTACCACAAATCCCAGCACGCGGAACGCGTTGGGATTGCGGGGGCCGGGGCGCAGCTTGGCGATCAGGAGATCGCCTGCAGCGCCGGCTGCGATCGAGGCGAGCACGATGAGCGCCAGCTCTCCGAGATCGGTTGCCAGCTCGCCGGCGATCCACAGCTTCTCGACGACGCACAGCAGCACGAGGGCCCCTACGAAAAGGCGTCGCCGCAGCACGAGATAGAGGATCGCCGCCGACAGCAGTACGCTCTGCCAGACGACGATCGCGATCTCGAGCGCCTGACGATAATAGAGGATCACGGAGAGCACGAACTGCTCGTTGGGGAAGCGCCCTTGCGGCAACGGCGCGTCGCGGAGCAGCGCCTCGGGATAGAAGCCGTACTGCGTGATGAACTGAATGATCTCAAAGGCGAGCCCCAGCGATATCAGCATCGGCAGCTGCTGCACCAGCGACGAAGCGTTGGGCCGAGCCAACGCGCTGCGAACGGGGCCGGTGATCAGTAAGAACAAGCCCGTGAGCAGGAAGAGATGCGGGGGGCTCAAGAGCAGATCGAACTGATGCTCGAATCCGAAGACCGCGTGCCAGGCCATGTCGAGCGCCCCGCCGAGCAGCAGTGCCGCGACGCCGAAAACGCTCTGCACGTACCCTGCCGGTACTGCCCTCCAGAACGAGCTGCCTGGACGATGGTTCTTCCAGATGGTGAGGCCGAGGACCGCCGCGGCGAAGACGGCCCCACTATACATCGTCATGTGCCAGGGATTGAAGAACGATTCGACCGCAAGGAATAGGTGCTGATGTGCGTCGATAAAGAGCCCGCTGATGATCCAGAGACCTGCAAAGGTCAGGAGCCAATCGAGCCGGCTCGGCGCTCCCGTCTCGACAACGAGGTCGAGGCGGGGAAGGGGAGGCCTGACCTCAGCGGGAGAGGAAAGCAAATCCATCAGCTTCATTTACCGGCCGTCATGCTTCGACTTTCCTCGAAATCTTTCCTTAGCGCTCTTCTAACGTTATCGGCTGGAGCGCTCTGCGCAGCGACGGGCTGTTCGGCCAGACCGGTTGCGGTACCGCCGAATCTCGTGGTTTCGAGCAGGGTGCCGCAGGCTATGCCCGCCGCGCCCTTCGCGAAACCGAACGATCCTCCGCGCATCGTCCGCGTCTGGTTCTCTACCCTCACTCTGCGCCCCGGGAGCTGGTTCGACGGCACGATCGTCGGCAGCACGAACGTCGCCTCCGTCGAGGTGCGCACGGCATCGTTTTCGATCAACAGTACCCAGGTGGCGCCCGGCGTCTACCACTTTCACATGCGGGTGCTCGAGCTGCCGCCCTTCTCGCGCCGCCACTGGTATGAACTGTTCATCATCGCGCGCAATACGCCGGGCCAGGAGGAGACCGAAGAAGCTCCGCTGCGCGTCGAGTAGATGACGCAGGTGAATCGCGCCGATTTTCTGCGCGCCGGCGCCGGAACGCTAGCGGTCGCGTCGCTGCGATGGCCGGCGCGGCGCGCGAGCGCCAGCGAGCCGGTCGAGGTCACGCTGCGTTCGGCGCCTCTGCGCGACGGTCTGGCGTACAACGGCACGATTCCCGGACCGCTGCTGCGAGTGGCGCACGGCCAGCGGATTCGCGTGCGCTACGTCAGCGGCGTCGATGTACCGACGAGCGTACATTGGCACGGCCTGCTGCTGCCCAACGATATGGACGGCGTCGCCGGCCTCACGCAAGCCGCCGTGCATCGCGGGGGCGAGTACGTTTACGATTTCGTCGCGGGACCGTCCGGCACGCGCTGGTACCACGATCACGCGTTTCAACTCGGAATGGCACGCGGACTCTTCGGCATGTTCGTCGTCGAGGATCGCAACGAAGAACCCGCCGACGCCGAGTTCGCGCTCGTGTTTCACGACGTTCCCGTTTGGAACTCGATCGAAGCCGCGCTGCGCGGCATGGGTACCGCACCGATGAATGACCCCATGGGCTCGCCGGAGAGCATGCAGATGGACGGCGGAAAGATGGGAGACGAGGTAACGTACGCCGCACACTGCATCAACGGTGCCAGCTATCCCAACGTCAAGAGACTCGCGGTGCGGCTGGGCGAGCGCGTTCGTCTGCGCCTGCTCAACGCCAGCCCAACGCTGACGCGCTACGTGCGCTTGGCGGGTCACTCGCTTACCGTCACGCACGCCGACGGCAACGCGCTGGCCGCACCGGTGGAGGTCGACGCGTTGCGCATCGCCACGGGAGAACGCTACGACGCGATCGTCGTGGTGCGCGACCCGGGGGCGTTTCTGCTCGAGGGCCTCGGAGGCGATTCGCTCGCGTCACAGCAGGCGGTAGTCGTCTACACCGAAGGCATGGAGAACGCACCGCCGTTGCGCGCGTCGCCGACGCTCGAAGGCGCGCGGGTCTTCAGCTACGAGCTGGCGGGCGGGATTGCGGCGGCGGCGCACTCAGAGCCGCCGGACTTCGAGATGACGCTGGGTGGGGGCGGCTGGAAGAATCCACGCTGGACGATCGACGACCGCGTGTGGCCCCAGACGCCGAAGCTTCGCGTGCAACGGGGGCAAGTCGCGACGCTGCGATTTCGCAATACCAGCGAGATGGACCATCCGATGCATTTGCACGGCCACATTTTCGCGCTCACCGAGGTCGACGGAAAGAGCCTGCTGCGGCCGCTCTCCAAAGACGTGGTCCTGGTTGCGGCCAACGGCGGCACGGTCACGTGGCGCATCGTCGCCGACGCGCCCGCGGGTCGCTGGCTGCTGCATTGCCACAACGAGGTGCACATGGTGGACGGAATGATGAGCGAGCTGGTCTACGTTTCGTGAGATTCGTTGCGTAGCGCGACGACGTGCGTAAACTCAGCGCCGAAGAGCGCGATCTGCGCCGAATAGTTCGCCCAGAGCAGAAAGACGACGAGCGAGCCGAAGGCGCCGTACGCCGAGGTTACGCCCGCGCGCCCGAGGTACCAGCCCAGCAAGAACTGGCCCACGACGAAGAGCAGCGACGTCAGCCCGGCGCCGAGCCAAACGTCACGGGCGCGGATTCGCCGATCCGGCAGATACGCGAAGATCGCAGCAAAGAGCAGCCACGCCACGACGAACGAGAGTACGGCGTCGGCGGCCTTCGTAAGCGCGGCGGTACCGGCGAAGAGATGCGGTAGGTTCGCGATTGCCAAGGTGAGCAGCGCGTTGGCGAGCACGGTGAGCATCAGTAGCCCGGCGACCGCGAGCACGATCGCGAACCCGAAAACGCGGCGCCGTAGCGTCCGCAGCAAGCCGGTCTTTTTCGGCGGCACGTCCCAGATGCTATTGAGCGCGAACTGCAGCGAGCTGAAGAGCCCCAGCGCGCCGAGCAAGAAGAGTGCCCAGCCGAAGATCTGTGCGACCGGCGATCCCCGCCGCTGCCCGGCCGTGGCCTCGACGATCTGCCGCACGGCCGCGGCCCCCGCCTCGGGCATGTGGCCGTAGATCGCCTGCTGGACCCCCCGGTCGTTATGAAGAAAGAATCCGGCGATCTCGACGACGACGATGATCAGCGGCGCGACCGCGAAGGCCGCAAAGTACGCCAGGGCCGCGGCGAGCCATTGCGCATTGTGCCGCTGGTAACTCGCCCACGAGTCTTTGAACAGCGAGACGAAGGTGGCCGCGCTCATTGACCGATGGTGTACCCGAGCGCGCTGCGGCGTCAACCACGGTCCGGTGCCGCACTCGAGAACGGGATCCCCCAGACACAGCTACCCTCGCCCGGCGGCGCGACACCTTAGACCGTGTACGCAGATCGTAGCGGCGAGGGATGAAGAAAGCGTGAAGGATTCGCTCACGGTCTTCCCGGAGCACGACGGCATGCCGAAATTGCGCGTTCGGCTCGCGCTCCTCGTTGCGCTCGAGTCCGCTGCGGCGTGTGCCGGCGCCTCCCGCGGTGGTCCCGGCGCCGAGGTAGCGCCCATGGCACGCCACGTCGCCAGCTCGGGCAGCGTCGCCAACGCATACGACTTCCTGCGACTCATGATGGACAAGTACGCCAAGGGTTCGACGACGCGGCTCGTGCAGAGCTTCGACGGCGGACCGCTGACGCATTTCACCGATGCCGTTACCTATGACGACGCGCTCTTCGTCGACGCGATGCTGGCCCAAGGATCTTCCGATGACGTCGAGCGCGGCGAGATCGTCGGCAACGCCTTTCTCTACGTGCAGGCGCACGACGCGGCCGGCGACGGCCGCCTTCGCGCGGCCTACGCCCCAAGACCGCTGCGCGATCCCGGCGACGTCAAGGTCGACGACGACACGAGCGACGTGGGGAACATGGCCTGGGTGGGGCAGGCCCTCGTGCAGCTCTACGCAAGGACTTCGAATCCGGCTTATCTCACCGGTGCCACCGCGATCGCCCATTGGCTCCAGAAGAACGCGTACGACACGCGCGGCAGCGGAGGGTACACCGGCGGCTACACCGCGAGCGGGAAGAAGATCCGCTGGAAGTCGACGGAGCACAACATCGACGTCTACGCTTTCTTCACGATGCTCGCCGCCGAGTCGCAGAGCTCGCAGTGGTCGACGGACGCCGCGTGGGCGGAAGGCTTCGTCGCCTCAATGTGGGATCGGCGCGACGGCCGCTTCTACGTGGGTACCGGCAACGACGGCGAGACTCCCAACAAATCCTACAAACCCGAAGACGTGAACTCGTGGAGCTACCTCGCTTTCGAGAATCCGCAATGGGCGGCCGCGCCCAGCTGGGACGTCACCAATCTTTCGGTCATCAAGGACGGTTTTAGCGGCGTGAGCTTTTGCAGCGGGGACCTCTCCGGCGTATGGTTCGAAGGAACCGCTCACCTCGCCGATGCGCTCGAACACCGCAACGCCTCAGGCGATCCGGGGGAAGCGCAGACCTACTTGGACGACGTCGCCTACGCGCAGACCAACGGGCCCAACGGCGACGGGCTCGGCATCATCGCGGCGTCGAAGAACGGCTTGAGCGACTGCGACGGCGACAGGTACTTTGCCTCGCTCCACGTCGGCGCCACCGCGTGGTACGTGCTTGCCTCCGGTGCCTTCGATCCCTTTCTGCTGCTCTCGTCTTCGCGAATGGAGGCTCCACGATGACCGGGTTAGCGCGCGTTCTCTGCTTGCTCGCCGTGGTCGCGCTCGAGTTGCCGCCGTTCTGCGGGGGCGCCCCAGCCGCGGCGGCAACGGCAACGCGCTCTGGGTTCCCGGCTTGCTCCAGCGGTAAGCCCGGTTCGCTCAAAGCGAGATGGCCGATCAAAACAACGCTGGCTGCGGGCGTCGACCTCACGCCACTGCGAATCCCGGCCGCCGACATGGCGACCGCGCCAGATTTGCTGCTCGAGCAGCGGATATCCGCGCAGCAAGCGTCGTCGTCGAGCGTAACGCTGCACGCGTACTGGGCCGACAACGCGCAAGTGCAACGGGCACTGACCGGTGAGAAGCCGCCGCCAGGCGCCACGTTCTCGATCAAACTGCCGAAACTCAATACCGCGGCGTACCGCGCCGCCTTCGAAGCAGGTCCCAACAGCGAGCGCCCAACGCCGCTGGGTTATCTCATCGCACAGGCCTACGACGAATCCCGCATCCCGAATCCGGTCACCGTCGACACGAACCCGATTCGTGAGGGAACGATCGTGCAGGTCGACGGCTACGTCTATGCCGTCGGCTGTGAGACCGATCGAGACTATCACATCGACGTCGTCGCATCGCCGGACAATCCCAGCGGGGCAGTCTGCTTCGTTGCCGAGATACCGCTGCCGGCCTACATCCCCAATGCCCGACTGGCCGGCTACCTTACGCGGGCACGAACTGCGGGCGCGTCGCTAAGGCCGGGAGAGCACGTGCGGCTTACGGGTCAGTTCTTTTACGACGCGTGGCACATGCCGAGCACGCAAAGCGCGCTCAACGCCGATCCTGGAGGCGGGCGCGGCAAATCCGACTGCGCCGGCACGCTCTGGGAAATCCACCCCGTAATTTCGGTTCAGCTCCTGTCACCCTAACCCATGATGCGCTAGATAACGGGACGAGTGCCAGACTGCTGGCACTCGCGGCCGATAGGCTGCCCGCATGGAGCGCGAACGATATTGCGTGATCGACGTCGAGACGACGGGGTTTAGCCCCGTGCGCGATCGGATCGTCGAGGTGGCGTGCGCGTTGGTCGAAGGGCACCGGGTCGTCGACCGTTGGGCGACCCTCGTCGATCCGGACATGCCCATTCCAGCGGTTGCGACCGCGGTTCACGGGATTACCGACGCAATGGTAGCCGGCGCGCCAAGTGCGAGCGAGGCGCTGCGGCACGTTCGCCGCTGGTGCGCCGGGCGCACGCCTGCAGCGCACTGCGCGAACTTCGACCTCGCCTTCGTCGGACCGTCGGTCGCGCGCAGCGGCCTTTGCACGATGCGACTGGCTCGCGCGCTCTTCCCCGAAGCGCCGAATCACAAGAATCAGACGCTGCGCCGCTTTCTTAGCATCGATCGCGAAGCCGGAGAAACGTTCGAGGCGCATCGAGCGCTCGGCGACGCCGTCGTGAGCGCGCACGTCCTAATCGCCTGCCGTCGCCGCTTTCGCGCGCGGGGTGGCGCCGAGCCGTGGCGGCACTTCATTCGTGAGAGGGCCTTCGTACGCGTTTAGCAGCGTGCGAGCTTCCCCTGAGGGTTTGACGCTCGGAGCGGCGGGGAAGAGGTACCGGGGGGTTCGGCGGCTTTTTCGTCTATGGTTAATCATCGTAGCCC
>DASZGC010000089.1:0-41224 GCA_035939175.1 Candidatus Cybelea sp.
CTTGACAGCAGCGCAAACATCTACGTCGCGAACTATCGCGATTCTACGGTAACGGTTTATGCTGCCGGGACGACCGGCAACGTCGCACCGATTCGAACGCTCGGCGGCGCGAAAACGGAGCTGAACGTTCCCGTCGGCGTCGCTGTGGATTCGAGGGCTCGTATTTACGTCTCAAACTACGATGCCCTCACGGTTTATGCGGCGGGCGCAAGCGGCGACGCCGAACCGATTCGGACGCTCAGTGGCGCGAAGACCGAACTGAGCCCGCCACTCGTAGGCCTTGCTCTTTAAGAGCGTGCTCGCAGTGGGGCGGCCTAAGCTCGCGGCCGGGCGGGGGCGCACAATTTTAGGGGCCTAACTCTTACCGAGGCGCAGCGTGGCGCTCGTGATGTACGATGAGAGTCTGCCGGGCCCTGGCAGAGACTTCTTCACGAAACGGAAGCCCGAGAGGAGCAAAACGAATGTCTCAGTCTATTGATCGGAATCGAACCGCAGTCGTGGGCGCAATTGCCGTGGGCGTGGTCGTCGCCCTCTGCACCTTCAGCATCGTGCGAGCTGAGCGCGCAAACCCAGATAAAAGCAAAACCTACGGTTGCAGCAGCGGCAGGGCGTGCGTAGAAGGCAACTCCACCGGCGGCAGCACATGGGGCGTCTACGGCATGGGCGCAATCGCGGATGGCGTTCACGGGATCACGAGCTCGACCAACGGCAACTCCGGTACCTCGGGCATCAGCACCGGGACGACGGGTTCAGCCAACGGCGTTTATGGGCGCTCTTCAAATGGCCCTGGCGTGTATGGCGTCGCCGTAGGCGAAGTAGGCAGAGAGGTCGGGGGCGTCGAGGGCATGACGACGAGCGCAGGACAAGCCGGTGTCTACGGCTACTACAGCGGCGGAAGTGGCGAAGGCGATGGCGTTCTTGCCGAGTCCAACGGCATCGGCGGCGGCGAGGTTTATCCAGCGCTCTACGCGCTAGGCACTAGCGCGACCACGTACATTTTTACTGCATATAACTCTAGCACCGGAAAGGAATGCGGCATCGATCCCCATGCCAATCTTACGTGCTCGGGAACGATTAAGGGCGGTACCGCCCTGCGGGTGCGGCATCACACCAGCAGCGGACAACACGTGCTCACGTACGCATCGGAGTCGGCCACAGCAACGATCGAAGATGTGGGAAGCGCGCGGATGTTTGGCGGCGTCGCCAACGTAAACATCCCTGCCGACTTTGCCTCCCTCATGGATCGCGACAGCGCTTACTACGTTTTCCTCACGCCGCTGGGAGACACGCACGGCCTCTACATCAGCGTTAAGACGCCGTCAACGTTCCAGGTCCGCGAAACGGAACGCGGGCGTTCGAGCGTGGCCTTCGACTACCGCATCGTTGCTCGCCCGCTGGACGCCAAAAACGACCGCTTACCACTCGCTCCCGCTCCCGCCATGAGGCGGCCGGACGTTATGTATCCGGCGCACTAACGTTCCTTTATCGGGCCCGGGGTGTCAATCTGAACTCATCTGAACTCAATAGGGGGCGCGGTACTCGCTATTTCTTTCGAACGGTGCTGACAGTCGCTCCGAGCGGCTGGAACACCTTGCGGGACATTATTTCCGAGCCCCCGTCGGGATATTTCCAAAACCCAACCTGCGAGTTGTATGGGTCCGCGCCGATAACGATCGAATCCTGAATCCAGAACTGCGGGACGGAACTCGGACCGGACAGCATTACCGAACCAATCTGGGTGCCCTCTGAGCCTTGGATAGAAAATCGATGTATTAAGGTATTCTCTTGATCGCCGACGGCGAGGTATTGACCGTCCCACTGGACGGTGCCCGGAATGGTGAGCTTGTGGTCGAGCGTGACGTTCTTGAACTTTGAACCATCCTTCGGCAATTCGGCGAAAATGATTGTGTTGTTTTGCGTCTTGCCATCGATGAACAGATCGCCACTTGCGTCATAACCGCAAGAAAATAGGTTTTGTCCCAGCATGTAGAGCTTGGGCAGATGCCAGCGATGGTGCTTGCCCGGGCGGTAAATAGCGGCGCCCTGCTGCGAAACCAGCGCCAGGTTTCCGCTCGTTGGATCGGCGGAGCAGCTCTGGGGATCACCAAACGGCTCAGACAGTTCGGCGATCGGAGAAGATCGTCCGTGCTGGAACTCATCGATGACGTCGACGTTGACCTGGCTCAAAAAGACGTGGCCCGCGGCGTTCGAACAAATGACCCCGGTGCTCCCGCCAAGCTCGGAAACGAGCTTCCCTCGCGGATATGCGTAAATATTGGTGGCAGCATCTGTCGAAACGTAGAGTAAATCTCGTCCGAGTGCGGCCGGAAGCACGAGCGCCTGGCTCTGCTGCAACGCTCCCGGCGCGTCGACCGGGCAACTGCGATCCGCCGCATCCGGCGAGCATTGCTGCGACCACGCAGCTTAGCACCTGGTTCCCGAACCTTTGAATCCTCACTTGCCTTGCTCCATACTCCGTAAAACGTGTCGATGGCTGAAAACGTTCGTCGCAAAGATGCTGAGTCCCAGGCCCTTCGCTCGACCAATCTTTCGACCAGCGCAAGCAAGACATTCCAATGGCGCGCGCTGCGGGCTGCAATGTGGGCGCGATCTCGGCGCCGTGCTGTTCGTCCTTAGTGTCGTGCCCGCTTTACTATCTGGCCATGACGCGACTTGAGTGCCGCTTTGCAGTCAGTCGACTGAGGCCAACAGATCTCCGCAATGCCTTGCGCGCTGTTGAACCCGGTCTCCATTAAAACGTTTGTCGCGGACGGCTCGGCGTATCCCGAGCCTCCGCCTGCTCCTGCGCCATAACCTCCCCCGCCCCCGTAGCAGCCGCCGCCCCGCCACTCGCTCCGAAGGCTTGGGTCACAACATGATGGACATCAATACAATCTGCCATTCCGGGTTCTCCGGGTCCGGCCGACCCGTCGTTGTTTTTACCCTGACCGTCACCGCCGCCAGCACGCCAATGCCTCGGAAAACCGCCGCCGGCAAAGATCCGCGCCGCCGCCCCGTCGTTGACCGCACGCAAGGCGAGGCAAGCGGGCATAGGTATGCGAGCGGGCGTACCATGTGCAACACTCTAAGTACCTCTATAGGTGCTTTGAGTCGCTCGTGTCCACAAAGGAGACTATGAATGAGGCGACTTCTTATCTTCGCAACGTGCTTAAGTGCGTCGCTCCTAGCGGCGTGCAGCATCGGTGGCGGCAGTGTCGCACCTGCGACGGAAAGCACGGGTCAGGAACTGGACAGCTTTGGCTCGTCGCTAGCGATGCATCGAGACGCCCCGACGCAGGCCGCCAAGCCCGATAAGGCATCGTATCTAAAAGCGCTCTACGTCGGAGATGGTCTCACTCATTCCATAAAGATTTTGAGCGACACCTATTACCACGAGCTCGGGGTGATAACGAACGGGATTTCGTTCCCACTTGCTGAGTCCATGGATCAGCGGGGCAATCTTTACGTAGCCAACGATGTGGGTACCGGCACCGGAGACGTTACCGAGTACGCCCCCGGAGGTACGTCGCCGTCTTTCACCTACAGCGCGAATATGAGTGTCCCTTATGCGGTCACGGTAGACCGCCACGGTAACCTTTACGAGGGCGACGGCTCAAACATCAATGAGTACTTCCAGGCGTTCAACGCCGTCACGGCATCCTGTCCGGCTCCAGGTGAAGACGTGCTCGGTTTGGCAGTAGACACTAGTGGCGACGTGTTCGCAATCGGTGATGCGGCCCTTTACGAATACGTCGGCGGCCTCAGCAACTGTAGTCCGTCGTTGTTGATGTCGATGCAAGGCGCCACTATCCAAGCGGGTCTTGTGCTGGACTCAAATAACGATCTTATCGCAGGCGCCGGGTCGTATGTGGGCGCTTACGTTATCGCCCCTCCGTATTCGTCGGTGACGAGGACTATCGGCAGCCAAACCGGGAATAGCGGTGTATCTCTAACAAGAAAAAACAACATGCTCTTTATGGCGAATCCCTTCACGAAGAACGTCATGGTTTATAACTACCAAACGGGAAAACTGCTTAAAGTGCTCGGCGACCCGTATGGCATCTCAAACGCCGATAGCGTCGTCGACGGCCCCAACGCGGTTTATTAGGTGAGTAAGCCCTTCGCGGTCCAGACGGCACGGCAGGGGCTTCCCTTTTTGTCGCGCTTCCGGCGCGCTTGGTCGCTCGGAAAGAACTCGACCCCATGCGAGTTGTGCGGCTCGCCACTCTGCCAAGCTAGTTGTTGCCGTGCTGGGGCATGAACGATGTTGTCTCCTTGGGCGCCTTGATCGGAATGAAGGGCCTCGGCTTTTGAGAGAAGTTGAAGCAATCTGCGGCCGGTGACGCGGCCCGCTTATCGGCAGCCGCGAGCTGCCTCAAACCGTAAAGGTCCTCCGCAAAGCGCAAAACGCTTGCGGTCTCGTACTGTACGTGCGATACGTAGTCTTGCTTGGCGTAAGGCGAGATTACCAGCAGCGGTACGCGGAAGCCGAGGCCGTCATAGTTTTTGAACGGCGGTGAAACGTGGTCATAAAATCCGCCCCAGTCGTCCCACTGCACGAAGATGGCCGTCGAATCCCAATACTTACTCTCGCCGATCGCGTTCACCAGCGATGCGACCCATGCCGGACCGGTGCCGGAGCGGCAACCGGCGTGGTCGGAGTTCTCGCAGGTCGGTGTGATCCAGCTCATCTCGCGCAGCCTACCATTCTTGACGTCGCTGATGAAGTTTGCCTGGGGCGAGATTACGTCTTTGGTCCAGTCGGGGCCGTCATAGATGTACCTGATGTTTTGATAGGCGCTCCAGATGCCGCCGTCGCCGTCGACGCTCGAGGCATAGAAACCCCAGCTCAGTCCCGCTTTGTCCATCTCTTTCCCGAGCGTGTCGATATTCCAGCAAATCGGGATATAGCCGCCAAGGCCACGACGTGTGATCGTCGCGATGTCGTCGCTAGAGCCGCCCGGGCAGCCCCACCACGACGACGGGTAGTTGACGGACGAGTTGGCTTGCGCCGCGATCGCGTATTGGTGCGCGGTGAACTCGCCGTCCAACTGCGAAGCAAACATTTTATCGGCGAGCACCCACTCGTGAGCCATCGCGAAGTATGGTTTCGATTCTTTGTGGTTGACGTAAACGTAGGCTGGATACGTGATGCCTTCTTGGGGACCCGACGACTCCCGGCTGAACCCGTTCATGCGGCAATCGCGTCTAGGGTGCTTACCCTTCGCGTTGCAATCTTCCAACATGTTGGCCAGGCCGTCGTCCAGCGAGATCTGAGCTCTCAACGAAATCGGCTTCAGCTTGACCTTCTTGCCGGTGAGCAGCTCGCCGGAAGAGCGTGTATCGGCTCCAGGATAGCCCTGGAAGAGCGTGTCGAAGCTTCGCCCCTCTTGCACGATGTAAACCACGTGCTTGATTTTTCCGGCGCCCGTTGATGCGGGAAGCGTTCCGAAGCTAGCCACCGCGGGAGTCGCGTCCGGCGCGCCACCGCACCCGGCGAGCAATGCTACGGCGACGCCGATGCTAAGTGCATAGCGCCCAGAATCCAAGCTCTGCATCTGTGCTGCTCCTCCCTAACGGCTGCGAATCGAGGGCTGAGATCCTTCGCCGCGGCCGCGCGCTACCCCAGGGACGCGCGCTTACAAGTCCGCGAGCATCTTCAAAGCCGTCAAGTATGTTGATCGCAACGCCGCCCCCCCTTCGAGAACTCTCGTCGTCGGGACTGCCTCGCAGCCAAGCCAAGAGGCGTACCTCCACAATTAGGGATTAGCGGCGTACAACGCCCCGTTATATCCATACGTCGCGGACGGTCCGGATTCCGTGGTGCCGTACAGTGTATTTCCAACCGATACTAGGTCGTTCGGTTGACGGTACCCATCGCTCCGGAAACGGTAAAGCACTTTCTCGGCACCGGAAGGCTCGATGCTAAACAAAGTGCCACAACCACTTATGTTCTTACAACTTCCTCCACCGTAGTACGTCGTCCCGTAAAAGGCGCCTCCGTAATATATTAAGCCCTGAGGGGCTGCGCCGTCGTTGCCGCTCTTGAACGCGTGCAAAACATGTTCGGCGCCCGACAGAGTTGTACTGAAGACTGTTCCGCAACCGGGCGGCCCCGATGGAGACGTGCAGGATGAGCCGCCATTGTTGGTCGTTCCGTACAATTTCCCTTTATAGTAAACTAACGCACTCTCGGGCGTCGCGCCGTCGTTTCCACCTTTGAACTGGTATATTGTGTGTTCGGTCCCTGACAGACTCATCTTAAAGACGGAGCCTTGACCATGGTTCAGGCTAAAATCAGAACTGGTTCCGTAGAGCGCTCCGTCTTGATAGATCAAGGCAGCGGATGGCTCGCCTCCGTCTTTTTGATCTTGAAAGCTATAAATAACGTTCTCCAGACCGCTGGGCGTTATGGTGAAGACTGTTCCGCAACCCGCCATGGGTTCAGTTATAAAACTGCATGGTCCGGTGCCACCTAACCAAGTTGTCCCGTACAGCTTTCCTTTTACGCTTGTTAATGCTGCATATGGTTCGTTTCCATCCGGTGCACCCTTAAAGTTATAGACGATCTGGTAGTCGCCCGATTTCGTTATCTCAAAAACGGTGCCGTCACCAGAAGCCCCCCCGCCAGTGGTCACCCCGTAAAGCGCTCCGTTTACATTAATTAGGCCACCCGCTGGAAACTCTCCGTCGCTACCGCCTTGAAAACTATAGACGGTCTGCAGCGCGCCAGAGGCAGTATATTCGAAGATGCTCCCCGCGTCGGAGGCTCCGCCCTCCCACGTAGTACCATACAGATTGCCATTAAGGGATGTTAGCGCCGAATTTGGTCCCCCGTCGTATGCCGTAACTTGAGCAAGGGTTGTTAAGGCGAAGGTGAGTGGTCGCGGCTGCGCCGTGCGTAACGGCGGCCTGCTCGCCCCCAGTCAACGGTGGTTGGCACGGGACCACCGGTCTCGCATTTCGCGAGTGCTGCCGCGAGAACGCCCAGAAAGAGCACCCTAAGGTATTTCACGATATTTCTCCTCAGCCTAATTCAATCGCGAGCTTTCAAGCACCTAAAAGTGTCTGTTTTAAGATATAGAGAACGACCCGATGTTTCGATCCCGTTTTGCTTTAAGGGTATAGCATTCAAGGCGTGGTCTCCTTTCCGCTTCCACCGCGTTTCAGGCGCTGCGATGGCTGTCGCGGAGGGCGCTCCAGCTACCGGATTCGATGGCCGTGCGAGCTTCGTGCATTAGCGAGTTGAGCAGGTAGACGTTGTGGTAGGAGAGCAGGCGCGGCCCGAGCATCTCCTTTGAGCGGAAGAGGTGGGCGAGGTAGGAGCGCGTGTACTTGGTGCAGGTTTCGCAGTCGCAGCGCCCGTCGAGCGGTTGGGTGTCGCGGGTGAAGGCGGCGTTGAAGAGGTTCAGCTCGCCGTCGTGCGTCATTGCGCGGCCGTTACGTCCGCAGCGCGTGGGATAGACGCAGTCGAAGAGATCGACGCCGGCGTCGACCGCTTCGATGAGGTCGGGCACCGTGCCGACTCCCATTAGGTAGCGCGGTTTGTCTTCGGGGAGCAGCGCCGCCGTGAAACGCGCCGCGTCGTACATCTCGTTGCGCGTTTCTCCAACCGAGAGGCCCCCGATCGCGTAGCCGGGGAGGTCGAGTTCAACGAGCTCGCGTGCGCTGCGTTCGCGCAGGGCGCGATCCAGGCCGCCTTGCACGATCGCGAAGACTTCGGTATCGGGCGTGGTGCGCGCGGCGGCGGAGCGCCGCGCCCATTCCGTCGTTAGGCGCACCGACTCTTGGAGCGCTTGCGCCGATGACGGCAGCTTCACGCAGACGTCGAGCACCATCGCGACGTCGCTGCCGATCGCTTCTTGAAATGCTACGACGTTCTCCGGCGTAAAGCGATGCGTGCTGCCGTCGATGTGGGAGCGAAACGTCACGCCGTCGTCGTCGAGTTCGCGGCGGGTCTCGAGGCTGAAGACTTGGAAGCCGCCCGAGTCGGTGAGGATCGGGCGCTCCCATGCCATGAAACGGTGCAGGCCGCCCGCGGCTTCGATGATTTCCAGCCCCGGGCGCAGCCAGAGATGGTAGGTGTTGGCGAGCACGATCTGAGCGGCGGTGCTCTCGAGTTCGGCGGGCGTCAATCCCTTGACCGTCGCGGCCGTTCCCACCGGCATGAAGCACGGCGTCTCAACGAGACCGTGCGTCAGCTTCAGCCGCCCGCGCCTGGCGTCGCCGTCCTTCGTTTGCAGCGTAAATGTCATCGGTCTTCGTTTTACTTTTGGCGCGGCGATGGGTAACCTCCACGCATGCCAGCAAAACATCGATATACCGCCAAGGAGCATCGTCAAGTCGAGCACATCGCCGAGAGCGAAGAGGCACGCGGCGTCTCACCGGAAGAGGCGCAAGCCATCGGATACGCGACGGTCAACAAGCAAAACCCCGAGAAACATCGCTACACCGCCAAAGAGAAGCGCCAGGCGGAACACATTATCGAGTCGGAGGAGGCGTCCGGAAAAACGGAAGCCGAGGCGACGCGCATCGCGTATGCGACGGTAAACAAACGGAGCAGCAGTTCGCGCTGACGCGGGAAACGGGCGGTTCGGCGCGTACCTGTTGAGCCGATGACCTTCGCGCTGCGGAGCCTTGCGGCTCGTGCCGCCGCCCTTCTCTGCGCCGGTACGTGCGGGCTTGCGTCTCCCGCGCACGCCGCGCCGGTCTCCGAGAACGACGTCGGGGGTCTCGTCGGGCTCTCTTCGCCGGCGATCTCGCCCGATGGCAAATGGGCGGCGGTCATCGTGAAAACGGTGGTTTGGGAGGACGACAAAACGACCAGCGATCTCGTCGCCGTCGATTTGACCTCTCGCGCAACCCAAACGCTGGTCCACGATCGCGGCGATCTCTCCGATCCCGCGTACTCGCCCGACGGCACGCGGCTTGCGTTCATCGCCGCCGACGGTAAGGAAGAGGACGCGCACGATCAGGTCTTCGTGGTGCCGGCGCAGGGCGGCGAGATCTCCGCCCTCACGCACTCCGGCGGGGACGTCGATGCGTTCGCGTGGCGCCCCGACGGGCGCGCCGTCGCCTACGCCGCGGCCGACGCGAAGCCCGCGACTGCCGGCGCCGATCGTTTCCGCGACAGCTTCGTCTTTACCAGCGAGCCGATCGTCGCGCGCCGCTCGCCGCGACCGCTGCACCTCTTCGTCCAACCGCTCGAAGAGGGCCCGGCCACGCAGTTGACGTTCGGTATGCAGAGCGTCGCCGGTGGCGATTCCATCTCGTGGTCGCCCGATGCGACGAGCATCGCCTTTACGCTCTCGCCCAACGCGATCCTCAACGATCAGAGCTACTCGCGCGTGGCGCTCGTCGACGTCGCCGGCAAGCGGGTGCGGCCGTTGACCGGGCGCGCGATGTGGGAGGGAACGGCGCGCTTCTCCCCGGATGGCGCGCGCGTCGCTTATCTGTACTCTGACGGAGATCCACAGGTCAATCTCACGCATCTCTTCATCACGACACCCTCGGGCGGAGCGGGCTCGGTGGTCTCGGCCGCACTCGATCGGCCCGTCGGCGATTACGTCTGGTCGCACGATTCCCAGAGTCTCGTCGCGACCGCGCCCGATGGCACGACAAACGGGCTCTACCGGATCTCGCTCGACGGCGGCGTGACGCGGCTCGATACCGGCGGCGTGGTTCCGGGAACGCCGCTCTCGACGACCGGCGGCGCCGATGCTCCGTCGCTGGGACGCGCGCTCGCCAACGATGGTACGCTGGTCTTTCTCGCGACGTCGACGAAGAATCCGATCGAGTTATACAAACTCTCCAACGGCACCACCGCGAAGGTGAGCGGTTTCAATGCTGCGATGGCGGCGCAGCCGTGGGCGAACGCTCAACGCGTGACGTTTCCAACGTCGACCGGAGTCGAAGGCGACGGCGTGCTCTATCTGCCGCCGGGGTTTTCGGCTTCCGAGAAGTATCCGCTGGTCGTCTTCATCCACGGCGGTCCCGACGATCCCTCGATGCTCGAGTTCGATTTCTGGGCGCAAGTAATGGCGGCGCGCGGGTGGCTCGTATTGCGGCCAAACTACCGCGGCTCGCCGAACCTCGGGCTGAGATACCAGCGCGCCATCCTCTACGATCCCGAGGACGGCCCCGGAAAGGATATCGTGAGCGCGGTCGACGCCCTACGCGCGCGCGGCATCGTCGACCCGGCTCGCATCGCGGTCTGCGGCTGGTCCTATGGCGGCATCATGACCGCCTGGTTGATCTCGAAGTATCATTTTTGGCGCGTCGCCGTTTCGGGGGCGTCGGTCAACGATTGGATCGCCGACTACGGCACCGCCGACGACAGCCTTGCCGACGCGGCTCTCTTTCACGGATCGCCGTTCGTCGGCGGCGGCGCGGCGGAATGGCGCCGCGCGTCGGCGATTTCCTACGCGGCCGGCGTCACCACGCCGGTGCTCATCCTCTCCGACGTCGGCGACAATCGCGATCCGTTCGCCACCTCTTCGATGTACTGGCGCGCGCTGCGCGACAACCACAAAGACGCGACGCTGCGCGTCTGGCCGATCAACGGCCACTTTCCAACCGATCCGGTACGAATCGCCGACGTCTTTCATTACTGGATCGACTACATCGCCGAACACTTCCAGGTGAACCGATGACGCAGTTCGTCAGCCGGCCGATCGTGCCGGCGAGCGAGGAGTTTGTGACGCCCGCGAGCGGCGCAGAACCGCCGCTGCCGCGCGCGTTCTCCTGGGACGGGCGCACGCTGGCAATCCGCGAGGTGATTCGCAGTTGGCGCACGACCAAGGACGACCGCGGCGATACCTATCTCAAGCGGCACTGGTTCGAGCTGCGGACCGCCGACGATCTCACGATCGTCGTCTACTACGATCGAGCGGCGCGTCGCGGGGCGCCGCCTTGGTGGCTCTATACCGTCGGCTGAGCCGAAACCAGCGCTCGGGCCTGCACGTACTCCGGCGGCGGCGCTGCCTCGAAGGTGAGCCGCTCGCCGGTGCGCGGGTGGTTGAAGGAGAGGCGCCACGCGTGCAGCGCTTGACCGGGCATCTCGAAGCGCTGCTCGCTCTTGCCGTAGAGCGGATCGTTGAGGACCGAGTGGCCGATCGCCGCGAGATGCACGCGTATTTGATGCGTGCGCCCGGTCTCGAGCCGGAAGACCAGCTCGGCGTGATTCGCAAAAGCTTCTCGCAGCTCGTAGTGCGTGACCGCCGGCTTGCCCTCGCTGACGATCGCAAACTTCAAGCGATTGCGTGGGTCGCGCCCGATTGGACCCTCGATCGTACCCAACGGATGCTCCGGAATGCCGCGCACCAAGCCGAGGTACTCGCGCTCGATGCGTCGCGCTTTCATCGCCAGGCCGAGCGCGTGCAGGCTCTCCTCGCGCTTGGCGACGACGAGCAGGCCCGACGTATCGCGGTCGAGGCGATGCACGAGCCCCGGGCGCACCAGATCGCCCGGAAGCCGGAACGGCACGTGCGCCAGCAGCGCGTTGACCAGCGTTCCGCTGGTAGCGCTGCGCGCCGGGTGGGTGATCATGCCCGCGGCTTTGTTGACGACGATTACGTCGTCATCTTCGTAGACGACGTCGAGCGGCAGGTCTTCGGCGACCGCAGCCGGCGAGAATGGGACCGCGATCTCGTACTCGACCACATCGCCGGGTTCGAGAGGCCGGCTGGGCTTGGCGGGACGTCCGTTGACGATGACGTTGCCTTGACGCGCGCTGTGGGCGACGAGCGTTCGCGACGCGCCCGAGAGCCATGCGACGAGGACGTCGGTGCGGTTTCCCGCTTGTTCAGCGGTGACGACGTGTAACAAGGCTCGAGAGGAGAAGCAGAATGACGCCGGTGGTGATGCACGCGTCGGCGACGTTGAAGATGTCGGGCCAGATGCGGTAAAAGTCGATGAAGTCGATCACGTAGCCGTAGTGCACGCGATCGACCACGTTGCCGATCGCACCGCCCACGATCATGCCGAACGCGATGCGCACGGTCTGCGAGCGAGCGGCGGCGTCGCGGAAGCTGAACCAGAAGAGCACGAGCACGACGATCGCCATGCCGATGAGCATGACCGCACTGCTGCCGAAGAGGCCGAAGGCGCCGTGCACGTTGCGCTCGTAGGTCCATTTGAGGAAGTTGGGGATCACGAACCGGCTCTCGCCGGGAAGGAACCACGTGACGATGAGGTGTTTGGTATACTGATCGGCCCAGAGCACCAAAATCGCCGCGACGGCGATGATCAGCGCCTGCGTTAGCTTAAAGATTTGGTTGCGGTACAAACTGATAGAACCATCCTGCGACGTTGAGGAAAGCGTTGTTGACGAGCACCAATCCGACGGCGATCAGAAACGCGCCCGAGGCGAACTCGATCGCCCGCAGCGACCGCTTGATGCGGCTCAGCAGCGGCAGCACCACTCCCATCGCGGCCGCCGTCGCCAGAAACGGCAACGCCAAGCCGAGCGAGTAGGAAGAGAGCAGCACCGCGGCCGCAACGCTCCGCTGTTGCGACGCAATGGCCAGAATGCCTGCCAGGATCGGGCCGATGCAGGGGGACCACCCGGCCGCAAACGCCACGCCGACGAGGCCCGAGGTCCAGAGGCTGCGCCGGCCGCCCGTGAGGTGCACGCGCTTGTCCATCATCAACCAGGGGATTTGGAGCATTCCCATCATGTGCAGCCCTAATATCACCACGAGCACGCCCCCGATCTGTGCGATGAGGGTGCGATTTTCGTCGAGCACGCCGCCGATCGCGCTGGCGCTCAAGCCCAGCGCAACGAAGATCGCGCTGAACCCGGTCACGAACGCCACCGCGTGCGCCAGCAGTTGCGCGCGCGTGCGTGTGGAGGTCGCCGTCGTGAGATTCTCCAGGCTCTCGCCGGTAAGCAGCGAGAGGTAGGCCGGTACGAGCGGGAGGACGCACGGGGAAACGAAGGAAACGAGGCCCGCAAGGAAGGCGATGCCGACGGTGATATGTGTCGTCGCGGTCATCCGTGAAGATTGTTAGAAATGCAGCACTGGTTCACCTATCCGAACATCGACCCGGTCGCGATCCACCTCGGACCGCTCTCCGTCCACTGGTACGGCATCGCCTACTTGGTGGGCTTCGTCTGCGTCTATTTTTGGATGAGCCGTCCGGCGGGACGGCGGCGCCTCGGTCTCACCCGAGAGCAGATTCAGGATTTTCTCTTCTATGCGCTGCTGGGAGTGCTCATCGGCGGCCGCACGTTCTTCGTGATCAACGACATCATCAGCAAGCACGACGCCTCATTTTACTTCTCCAACCCGATCAACTTCATCGCCGTCTGGAACGGCGGCATGGCCTTCCACGGCGGTTTGATCGGCGTGCTGATCGCGATCTGGCTCTTCGTTCGCAAGCATCCCGGCCTCAAGTACACCGTGGTCGGCGATGAGGTCGTGATGATGCTGCCGATCGGCATCACGCTCGTCCGCCTGGTCAACTTCATCAACGACGAGCTGTGGGGCGACATCTGCCGGCCCGACCATCCGTGGTGCCTGGTCTTTCCCTCGGCTCCGGGAGCGCCGGCCTATCGCCATCCCTCGCAGCTCTACGAGGCGATCCTCGACATTTTGACGCTGCCGATTCTTTTGATCCTCAATCGCTTTCGTCCCAAGGACGGCGTCGTGGCGTGGACCTGGTTCACGTGCTACGGGATCACCCGGACCATCGCGGAGATGTGGCGCCAGACCGATTTCAGCTGGATGGGGCTCACGGGCGGGCAGCTCTACGCCATCCCGATGATCCTCGGCGGCATCGTCGGCATCGTCTTTTGCGCGACGCGTCCGGGGCCGCGCACCGAGGCGCGCGAGCCTACCCGGCGTCCGGCGCGTGGATGAGCGGGATCGCGGCGCGTCTACGCACGCTGCGCTCCGCGATTGACGAAGAGCTAGCCGCCATCGGGCGCGAACCGGGGAGCGTCACGCTGGTGGGAGTTTCGAAGCGTCAGCCCGTCGCCGCGATCGTCGAAGCCGTCGCCGCAGGCCTGGCCGACATCGGCGAGAGCTACCTCCAGGAGGCGCGCGAGAAGCTGCCGCGGCTGCCGCCCGTGCGCAAGCACTTTATCGGTCACCTGCAGACCAACAAAGCCAAGGGCGTCGCCGCCGCGTTCGACGTGGTGCAGAGCGTCGACCGCGCGCCGGCTGGGATCGCCCTTTCGAAGGCCGCGGTCGAACTGGGAAAGAGCCTGCCCGTGCTGCTTCAGCTCAACGTCTCGCCCGGCGAACGCTTCGGTTGCATGCCGCACGAAGCGCCGCGGCTCGCCGAACTGCTCCGTGGGCAGGCGGGTTTGCGCCTCGAGGGCGTGATGGCGATCGGGCCGGTGGATGGCGACCGCGACGCAATCTCACGCGCTTTTGACCTAGCTGCCAAGACCTTGGAACTCATAGGTGGAAGTACGCTTTCCATCGGTATGTCGGGAGATTGGCAAGAAGCGCTGCGAGCCGGCTCGACGATGGTGCGCGTCGGCGAGGCGCTTTTTGGTCCGCGCACAGATGGGAGGCACCCGTGAGCGTGTTCAGCAGGATTGGTTCGTTCTTCTCGATCCGCGACGACGAAGAAGAGCTTTACGAAGAGGAGCCCCAATCGGGACGCGTCGTCCCGTTGACCAACGCGGGGCGCCGCGGTCAAACGCAGGTGAGCGTCTACTCTCCGCGGAGTTATCAGGACGTCGTCGAGATCGCCGATTCGCTGCGCAACCGCCAAGTCGTCATCGTCAACTTGCAGAACGCGGATCGCACGCTGCTGCAGCGCGTGGTCGATTTCACCTCAGGAGTCGCCTACACGATCGACGGCAAGATCCAAAAGCTCGCCGAGTCGATCTACTTGGTCGTCCCCGCGGGCATCGTGGTCAACGCGGCCGGGCTGCGCGACACGATGATCGCCGACGGCACCTTCGATTTCATGACCCCGAGAACATAGGACGAGGCGATGCAGAAGATAACACCCGTCGATATTCAGCACCGGAGCTTCAAGAAGGCGCTTCAGGGCTACGACCGCGGGGACGTCGATCAGTTTCTCGACGAGATCATCGAAACGCTCGAGGACGAAGCGCAGCAGCGCGCGGCTCTGGAGGCCGAGGTCGCCGATCTCAAAGAGCGCATCAGTCATTTCAAAGCGATCGAAGAGTCGCTTCAAAACACGCTGGTGCTGGCGCAGCGAACGGCCGACGAAGTGAAGGCCTCGGCGCACAAAGAGGCCGACCTCATCCGCGAGCAGTCTCGCCTGGCCAGCGAACGCGAGATCGCCGGTTACAGCGACGCGATCTCCGACGTGCGCCGCGAGCAGCAACGCGCGGTGGAGGCCACGGAGAAAGCCCGCAGCGAGCTGCGCAGTTTGCTGATGACGCACCTGGCGCTGCTGGAGCGTGCCGAATCTCCGCCAACCAACGGCGCAGCGGCGCCGGTCGCCGTCGTCGAAGAGAGCGCGCCGCCCGAGCCGCCTCCCAAACACGACGACACCAAGCGCATCACGGTCTACTAGCAGGGCGCTAAACCCGTCGTGGCTCGCGTCGCGCTCCTCCCCGGGGACGGCATCGGCCCCGAGGTCATCGACGCGGCCGCGCGCGTGCTCGCGCGCGTCCGCCCCGATGTCGAGACGCAGAGCGTCACCGTCGGCGGCGCCGCGCTGGCGCTGGGATTACCGGCGCTGCCGCCGCAGGCGCGCGCGCTTTGCGAGCGCAGCGACGCCATTCTTTTCGGCAGCGTCGGCCTGCCGCAGTACGACGCCAAGCCGCTCGCGGAGCGTCCCGAATACGCGCTCTTCTTGCTGCGCCGCGACTTCGAGCTGTACGCCAATCTCCGACCCGTGCGCGTCTTTCCGGGGCTCGAAGAGGCGTCGTCGCTGCGCGCGGAGCTGGTGCGCGGGCTCGACCTCATCGTCGTGCGCGAGCTGACCGGCGGCATCTACTTTGGCCAACCGAAGGAGCAGCGGGTAACCGACGGCATCGAGGAGGCCGTCGACACGATGATCTATCGCGCGCCCGAGGTCGAGCGCATCGCGCGCGTGGCCTTCGAGGCCGCCCGCACGCGGCGCAATCACGTCACCTCGGTCGACAAGCAGAATATCTTGGAGACGTCGCGGCTCTGGCGCCGCGTGGTCGAGCGCGTGAGCGGCGATTATCCGGGCGTGACGCTCGAGCATCTGCTCGTCGACAACGCGGCGATGCAGCTGGTACGTCGCCCGGGCGACTTCGACGTGATCGTGACCGAGAACATGTTCGGTGACATCCTCTCCGACGAAGCCGCGATTCTCACCGGTTCCATTGGAACGCTTCCCAGCGCCAGCCTCGGCACGCGTGAGTCTTCTGCCGGGCGCTTCGGCCTCTACGAGCCCATCGGCGGAACGGCTCCCGACATCGCCGGCAAGGGCATCGCCAATCCGACGGCTGCGATCCTCTCTGCGGCGCTGCTGCTGCGCTACAGCCTCGGCGACGACGCCGGCGCCGCGCGCATCGAGCGCGCCGTGGAACGCTGCTACGCCGACGGCCTACGCACCGCCGATCTCGCGCCGCCCGGCGCCGCATCGCTAGGAACTGCCGCGTTCACGCAAGCCGTTTTCGAAAGGCTGTAACCTCCACCTGTCACCCTGAGCGCACCCCTGTCATCCTGAGCGCAGTCGAAGGACGAAGGACGGAAATCGCTAGGAAACGCTCCGGCTAAAACGCTTCGCTAGAATAGCGCCCATGGATGGGATTTCCTGGGCGGCAAGTGCGATGATCGCGGCGCGAACCCGGCTCGAGATCGCGACCGAGAACCTCGCGAACGTTTCCACCGACGGTTTCCGGCGTATCGACGCGCGCGGCTTCATGACGTCGCTCGGCGTCGCGATCGCCCGCTCGCGCCACGGCGAGAGCGGGCCGCTGCGCCACACGGGGCGGGATCTCGATCTCGCCATTATCGGCGGTGGCGCGTTTCGCGTCGCCGACGCCCGAGGCCGCGTGAGCGAGACGCGTGCCGGCGGTTTCATCCGCGGTACCGACGGCACGCTGCGTGACGCCGGCGGGCGCGTCGTGCTGGGGCTCCACGGTACGTTGCGCGTTCCCGCCGGCGCCGCGCTCGATGCGCGCGAATTCGGCCTTCCCGCCGGGAGCCGCCTGCGCAGCGGATTCCTCGAGGCTCCGGCGGTCGACGCGATCTCCGAGATGATCGACGTACTGGCCGCCGAGCGTTCCTTCGAAAGCGCCGAGAAGGCCGTCGCGGCCATCGATGCGGTGCGTCAGCGATCCGCCGACGCGGCGCGGGTGAAGTGACGATGGACCGTGCGCTCTTCGCTGCCGCCAGCGGCATGGCGGCCCAACAGCGAAACCTCGAAACGATCGCCGACAATCTGGCCAACGCCGGCGTCGTCGGTTTCAAAGGGTCGACGCAAAGCTTTGCCGAGCTGATCGCGCCCGGCGGCCGGGGATTGGGTACGGTCGCGCTGGGCACGCGCGTGATCTTCGCGCAGGGAAAGCTCTCGCACGGCGGCGGTCCTTTCGATCTCGCGATCGAAGGTCCGGGCTTTTTCTGCCTTCAAGACGACACGGGCCACCGCGCCTACTCGCGCGACGGCGAGTTTTCGCGTGCCGCCGACGGCACGCTGCGCAACTCGCAGGGCTACCGGCTGGCAAACGTGCGCATTCCCAGCGACGCGTTGAGCGCGAGCGTCGGCAACGACGGCAGCGTGCGCGCGACGTTTGCGTCGGGAGCGCGCGCGATCGGGCGCATCGCGATCGCGGAGTTCGCCGCGCCCGAGCGCCTGCGCGCGATCTCCGGCTCGCTCTTCGAAGCGACGCGCGAGTCGGGTAAGCCGGCGGAGGTGCCCCCAGGAACGCGCGGCGGCCCGAAGCTGCACTTCGGCATGCTCGAGGAGTCCAACGTCACCATCGTCGACGCGATGATGCAGATTCTCACCGCGCAGCGCGCCTACGAGGCGAACGCCAAGGGCGTGCAGGCGGCCGACGAGATGCTGCGCATCGCCAACAATCTGCAGCGTGGATAGCGCCGCCGCCCGGGCTGCGGGTGAAATGCTCGAAGCCGTGCTGCTCGCGCCGGTGCTGCGGCCGATGATTGCCGGTGCCGCCGGCGGGATGCTGGGAGATTACGAGCTCGACCTCTTGGCGCGTGAGATCGCGCATCGCGACGGCGGACGGTTCGCCGCGCTGATCGCCGCCGGCTTGCGGGGTTCGCGATGAGCGAGGGCGAGCGCGACGACAGCGTGCGCGCGTTGCTGCCGTTGGTCAAACGGCTCGCGCGGCGGCTCAAACGGCTCGTGCCGACCTTCGACATCGACGACCTCGTCGGCGACGGCTCCATCGGGCTGCTGCGCGCCGTCGATTCCTTCGATCCGACGCGCGGGCCGCGGCTGGAGGATTACGCCCGGCGGTTGATCGCCGGCGCAATGCTCAACGGGATCCGCCGCATGGATCCGGTCTCCGAGCGCGCGCGGCGCATCGTGCGCGAGGGCGAGAATCAGCGTTACTTATTGGCCGCCGCGCTAGGCGCGGTCCCGACCGCGCAGGAGATGGAGCAACGCTGCCCGGGCTATCGACGGGCGGTCTGCGCCGCGCATCGCGGGCAGCCGCTATCGCTCGATGCGCCGTTGCCGCCAGGCGAATCCGTCGTGCACGACTGGTGCGGCGATCCCGCACGAATCGTCCAGAGCCGTTGCGAGAGCGCGAGGCTGGCCGCGCTCGTCGACGGATTGCCCGAACGGCAACGTCAGGTGGTACTCATGCATTATTTCAACGGCACGTCGCTGCGCAGCGTCGGCAAGCGGTTGGCGATCTCGCCTCAGCGTGCCTCGCAGCTGCACCTCAGTGCTCTCGCCAAGCTCCGGCGCGATTCCGTTGCTGCGCCGTATTGAGCTCGACGAAGGCCAGTCGGCTCTTTCGTCGGGAGCCGCGGCGAACCGTTCGGAGGCCGTCGTACCGGCAGTCGCGGAGGCGGAGCTCGAGACTGCTCTGCTGCCGCACGACCATCCACGGTGGGTGCGAGATGCCGTAGCGGTTTCACAGCGAGCCCGCGATATGATCGCGAAGCTTCGGCCGGTTGTCGTTCGGGTGATGGCGTTTTGGGATCATCGAATCCGTTCCATTATGGTAGGCGACCGGTGCGTTGCGGTCGACCCGAGTGGTTGTTATAGGGCTTCGTGAAGACTTGCGTGTGTAAAAGACTTGCGTATCTAGTGAAGGTGGGCCGCAAGAGCGATGGCGACGGTGCCGATGCCGATGAAGGTAAAGTAGACCAGGCCTTGGGCGATCTTCATCACGTCGTGAATCTCTCGGTTGTGCGCTTGCATGCGTGGGTTTCTCCTAGCCTTGAGGTTGACTACCGCATGATCTCACACGTTCCTGAAGCGCTCCGTAAGGGAGCCTGTGATTTGAATGAGTTTTACCCAGCGAGCAATTTGATGCCGGTCATGGATGGCGGCACGTGCAGGCCCATCAGCGTCAGCAGCGTCGGCGCCACGTCGCCCAATTTGCCCTCGGTCGCCAGCTCTCCGTGCAGATCCTTCGCCACGAGCACGAACGGAACGGGATTCGTGGTGTGCGCGGTGACCGGCTCGCCGCGCGCATCGATCTCCTCCTCGGCGTTGCCGTGATCCGCGGTAATCGCCAGCAATCCGTTCGCGCGCAGCACGGCATCGGAGAGGCGTCCGAGACACTCGTCGATCGTCTGCACCGCGGCGATCGTCGCATTCCATCTGCCCGTATGCCCGACCATGTCGGCGTTGGCGTAATTCATCACGATCGCGTCGTAGCGGCCGCTCTCGATTGCTGCGACCGCGGCGTCGGTGATCTCTCGGGCGCGCATCGCCGGCTCCAGGTCGTAGGTCGGCACGCTGCGATCCGAAGGAATCAGCTCGCGGTCTTCGCCCGGGAGCCGCTCTTCGCGGCCGCCGTTGAAGAAGTAGGTCACGTGCGCGTACTTTTCGGTCTCGGCCAGACGCAGCTGTCGCAGCCCGGCAGCGGCGAGCGCGTCGCCGAAGGTGTCGTACTGCGGGCGGGGTTCGAAGAGCACCGGATTCGTGTAGTTCTCGTCGTACTTCGTCATCGTGGCGAAGTACGGATCGTTGTAACGCTTGGGCGCGAACGCGTCGAACGGATCGTGATAGTACGCCGTGCCCGCATCGAACGCCGTCGTCAGCTGGCGCGCGCGATCCGGACGAAAGTTGAAGAAGACGAACGCGTCGCCGTCGGCGATCGGCCGCGGCACAGCGACGATCGTGGGCCGCACGAACTCGTCGTTCTCGCCGCGATCGTACCCAGCGCGCACGGCCGCGAGCGCGTCGTCCGCGCGCAGGTCGGCGTTGCCGTTGGCGAGCAGGTCGTAGGCGAGCTGCGTGCGCTCCCAGCGGCGGTCGCGATCCATCGCGTAATAGCGCCCCGTTACGGAGGCAATCGCGCCGGCGCGGCCGGCCTCGCGCAGCTTGCGCTCCAGCGCTTCGATGTACGTGAGCGCCGAGCGCGGCGGCGTATCGCGCCCGTCGAGAAAGCAGTGCACCGCAATGGGAACCTCCGCGGCGACGGCGGCGTCGATGAGGGCGAAAAGGTGTGCGATCGAGCTGTGGACGAGTCCGTCGGAGAGCAGCCCCATCAGGTGCAGCGTGCCGCCGTTGCGGCGCGCGTGCCCGATGGCGCCGCGCAGCGTCGCGTTGCGCGCGAACTCCCCCGAAGCGATCTCCTTGTCGATCAGCGTCACGCCTTGCGGGACGACGCGGCCGCTGCCGAGATTGAGGTGGCCGACCTCGCTGTTGCCCATGATCCCCTTCGGCAGGCCGACGTCCACGCCCGATGCCGCCAGCAGCGTGTGCGGATAACGCTCCAGCAGCGCGCGCCAGTGCGGCAGCTTCGCGGCGGCGATCGCGTTGCCGTGCGCCTCTTCGCGGTAGCCCCAGCCATCGAGCACGCAGAGCACGACGGGCCGGTAGCGCGGCGCGGTCAACCTTGCGGCCCCGGCGGCACCGCCTGCGCGATCAGCTCGGCGAAGCCGCCGGGGTCGAGCGAGGCTCCGCCGACGAGGCCGCCGTCGATCTCGGGCTGCGCCGCGTAAGCGGCAACGTTATCCGGCTTCATGCTGCCGCCGTAGAGGATCGGCGTGTGGCGCAGTCCCGCGATGCAGTTGCGGATCGCCGCCATCACACGGTTGGCCTCGGTGGGATCGCAGTTCTTTCCCGTGCCGATCGCCCAGATCGGTTCGTATGCGAGCGCGATTCTGCCGAAGTCTTCTGTTGGGACGCCGTGCAACGCGGCGCGCGTCTGCGAGGTCACGCGCTCGTCGGTACGGCCGGCGTCGCGCTCTTCGGGCGTCTCGCCGACGGCAACGATGGGCGTGAGGCCCTGCGCGAGCGCGGTCTGCACTTTCAAATTGACGGTGCGATCGGTCTCGTCGCAGTACGCGCGCCGCTCCGAATGGCCGAGGATCACGTACGCCACGCCGAACTCGAGCAGCATCGGCGCGCTTACTTCGCCGGTGAACGCGCCTTGGAGCTCCCAGTGCATCGTCTGCGCGCCCAGGCGAACGCGCGACCCGCGCAGCATCGCACCGGCCGTGGGTAGCGCGGTAAACGGCGGCGCGACGACGATCTCGACGTCGGTGCGCAGTTGCGCAACCCGCGGAAGAAAGTCGTCGAAAAACGCGGCCGTTGCGGCAGCCGTCTTGTGCATCTTCCAGTTTCCCGCAACGATGCGCGCGCGACGAGGCCTGCTAGGGCTCAAGCGCCGCCACTCCGGGAAGTTGTTTGCCTTCGAGATATTCGAGCGTTGCGCCGCCGCCCGTCGAGACGAACGTCACCTTCGACGCGAAGCCGAGCATGTGCGCCGCGGCAGCGGCGTCGCCGCCGCCGACGACGCTGGTCGCGCCTGCGGCCGTCGCGGCCGCGATCGCTTCGCCGACGACCAGCGTGCCCTGCCGGTAGGCGGGTTTCTCGTAGACGCCCATCGGCCCGTTGAAGACGATCGTCTCTGCCTTTTCGATGACACCCGCGTACTGCGCCGCGGTCTGCGGGCCGATGTCGAGAATCATCTCGTCGCCCACGGCGTCGACCGCAACCACGTGCGCGCGGTCCTGCGCGTCGAGCGAGGGTGCGACGACGGCGTCGGTGGGTAGGTTCAGCGCGACGCCGCGCTGCTGCGTCAGCTCGAGGATGTGCTTTGCGGGAGCGAGGTCGTCGTCACGCAGCGAGCGGCCGACGTCGACGCCGCGCGCCGCCAGCAGCGTGTTGGCCATGCCGCCGCCGATGCAGAAGGCGTCGACCAGCTCGCTGAGACGCTCGAGCATCGCAATCTTGTCCTTGATTTTCGCGCCGCCGATCGCACAGACGAACGGTTTGACGGGATCGTCGACGAGCCGCGAGAGCGAGCGCAGCTCCGCTTCCATCAGCAGGCCTTCGGCATGCGGCAGCAGATGCGCCACGCCCTCCGTGGAGGCGTGGGCGCGATGGGCGGTCGCGAACGCATCGTTCACGTAGAGGTCGCCGAGCTGCGCGAGCCGGCGCGCGAACTCCGGATCGTTGCGCTCCTCCTCGGGATGGAAGCGCACGTTCTCGAGCAGCAGTATCCCACCGTCGTTCAACTGGTCGACGGCCAGCTGCGCGCTCTCACCAACGCTGTCGCCGGCGAAGGCGACGGGGAGCCCCAAGAGATCGGAGAGACGCTGCGCGACCGGACGCAGCGAGAGCCTGGGATCGGGCTTGCCGTCGGGGCGCCCGAGGTGCGAGAGGACGATCGTTCTCGCGCCGTGCTCGTGCAGCCAGCGCAGCGTCGGCAGTGCCGCTTCGATGCGCGCGTCGTCGGCGATCGCGCCGTGTTCGTCGAGGGGAACGTTAAGGTCCTCGCGCACCAAGACGCGCTTGCCCGCAACGTCGAGGTCGGTCAACCGGCGCGGCGGCAAAAAGAGACTCCTAGATCTTTGCGGGAATCGTCGCGCCGACCATCGCCGTCAGCTCGGCGAGGCGGCACGAATAGCCCCATTCGTTGTCGTACCAGGCGGCGATCTGCACCAGGTCGCCATTGGCGCCGGTGAGCTTGCCGTCGACGATCGAACTGTTTGGATTCTTTTTGAAGTCGCTCGAGACGAGCTCTTCCTCGGTGTAGGAGACGTATTTGCGCAGATCGCCCTCGGCGGCACGGCGAAGGATCGCGTTGAGCTGTTCTTTGGTGGTCGGACGCTTCGTCTGCGCGACGAGGTAGATCATCGAGACGGTCGGCGTCGGCACGCGCAGCGCAAAGCCGTCGAACGTGCCTTCGACTTCGGGAATCGTCAGGTAGAGCGCTTTGGCGGCGCCGGTCGACGTGGGAATGATGTTCGTCGCGGCGTTGCGCGCGCGGCGCAGATCTTTGTGCGGGCCGTCGAGCACGTTTTGATCGTTGGTGTAGGAGTGGATCGTGGTCATGAAGCCTTTGACCCAGCCCAGCTCGTCGACCACCGGCTTCACCGCCGTCGCCAGGCAGTTGGTGGTGCACGACGCGTTGGAGATCACGTGGTGCTTCTCGGGATCGTAATTTCCGTCGTTGACGCCGAGGACGATCGTGATATCCTCACCCTTGGCCGGCGCCGAGATCAGCACTTTCTTCGCGCCGCCGCCGTCGATGTGAGCACGCGCCTTGGCGGCATCGGTGAAGAGTCCGGTCGACTCGATCACGACCTCGACCCCCAAATCGCGCCACGGCAGTTTTCCCGGATCGCGCTCGGCGAAGACGCGGATCGCGCGCCCGTCGATCGACATCGTCGAATCGCTCGCGCTCACCTCTCCCCGATAGATGCCGTAGTTGCTGTCGTACTTAAAGAGGTGGGCGCACTCCGCCGCGCTGGTGAGATCGTTGACGGCGGCGATCTCGATCTCCGGATGCCTCTCGACGATCGCCTTGGTGAAGTTGCGTCCTATGCGGCCAAAGCCGTTGATTCCGATGCGCATGCTGCGCGTTTACCGGGCCGCTTTGGGGCTCCCCTGCAGCCCGCGCAGCTGGCCGGCTAAGCGAGCCATCGCGCCGAGCCGGCTGCTGACGGTCGGCTTCCCGATCGGCGGATTGCAGCGGCGCCCCAGTTCGGCGAGTGACTCGTCGGGATGGCGCAGCCGCAACTCGGCCAACTCGCGCAGCGGCGGCGAGAGCTGCGGCAGCCCGTACGCGCTGCGCAAGAACTCGATGACGCGGCGCTGCGACGCGGCTGCCTGCGCGCTGCGCTGCAGGTTCGCCGCTTCGGTGTTCACCAGGCGATGGATGCGGTTTTTCGTCTCCCGTAGAGCCCGTACGTCTTCGAGCTGAAGCACGGCGGAGAACGCGCCGATTCGCGTGAGCAGTTCCGCGATCGCGTCGAACTCCTTGAGGTAGAGCACGGCGCGTCCTTTTCGGCGAGTCTCCTTCACCGCGAGGCCGTTGCTGCGGAGCATCCATGCAAGCCGCGTCGCCACCGCGTCATCGCGCGCGATGAACTCGAGGTGATAACCGCGAGCGCCGGCGGCCAGCGAGCCGCACGCTAAAAACGCGGCGCGCACTTCCATTAAGCGATCGCATTTGTGCGCGGGTTTGGGCGGCATTTCTCGCAGCCGCTCGGGGAGTGCCACCGCAAAGGTGGGCAGCCGCCGCAGGCGTGTCGGCCCGCGCGTCTCGATGGGAAAGCGCTTGCGCTCCTCGTCGAGCAGCGACCAGAAGAGCCTCGCGACCGCATTGCGGTGGGTGAGAAAGACGCTGTCGGAGCGCCCGTAAAGGGCGAGCGAGACCAGGAGCGCCTCGCGGCAATGGCGCTCGCCGGGAACGTCGCGCGCCAGCGCATCTTTCGTATCGGCCGAAATCACAGCCACTCCGCCTCGTCGCGGCGCGAGTCGAGGATCTCGTAGAGTTCCGAGGGTACGACGGCCGGGGTGACGCGCAGCGGCACCTCGCGCACCCGAACGGTCACGAACTTGGTGGCGTAGTGGATCTCCAGCACGTCGCCGGCCTTCACCTGATAGCCCGGCTTGAGCGCCTTCCCCTCACGGGTGATCCGCCCGTGCTCGAGCGCCTCGTGAGCCTCGCTGCGCCGCTTGGCCAGGCGCGAGACCTTCATGAACTTATCCAACCGCACGAGCCCCTTGTTCGCTGCGAGGAGGGCGATACTCTTGACACTATAGCGATATATCGGATAGCATTGCGCTATGTTTGATTTTGGACACCACCACCACCCCTTCGGCTTCCGCCGGGGGGGCATGCGCCGCTTCAAGCGGGGCATCTTGAAGTTCGCCCTGCTGAAACTCTTGGCGGAATCGCCGCGTCACGGTTACGACCTGATCCGCGTGATCCGGGAGAAGGGCTGGGCCGGGGGCGCCGGCTCCGTCTACCCGATCCTGAGTGCGTTAGAAGAGGCCGGCTTCATCGTGGGCCGCGAGGAGGGCGAACGCCGCACTTACGAGCTGACCGAGAAAGGGCGCCGGATGCTCGAAGAGCACGCCGCCGAGATCGGCCGCTTATTTGAAAGCGACGAGGAAGAAGAGGGAGAGCCCGGCGCGCGCTCGCAAATGCGCGAGTCGGCGGCGCGGTTGATGCAGGCTCTCTCGCAACTGGGGTACTCTTCCAAACCGGAGACGTTCGAGCGCGTGCGCGAGCTGCTCGACGAGACGCGCAGAAAAATCTACGAGGTGCTCGCGCAAGAATAGGAGTCGCTACGGTGGCGCAAGCGCGCGCGACGAATCGCGGGGTCAACATCTTCGAGGAGGGCAAGCCGATGTGGCAGATCCTCCTCATCTTTCTCTTCCCGTTGATGCTCAGCAACGTCTTGCAGTCGGCGTCGCAAACGATGGCGAGCATTTGGGTTGGGCGCTTGATCTCCACGCAAGCGCTCGCCGCGATCTCCGCGGTCTTTCCCGTCGTCTTCTTGCTCTTTTCTTTCGTTTTCGGCGTTTCGAGTGGCAGCAGCGTGCTCGTCGGACAGGCCTTCGGCGCGCGCGACCTTCACAAGGTAAAGAAGATCGCCGGAACGGTGCTCGGCGCGGCGCTCTATCTCGGCATCATCGTCGCCGTGTTGGGCTTCTTCGGCTCGCCGCTGATGCTGAAATGGCTGGCCACGCCGCCCGACATCATCGCGCGGTCCGACGCCTACGCGCGCGTGCTGTTCCTCGTGATGCCGGTCTTCTTTTTCTACTTCGTCTACGTGACGATCTTGCGCGGTACCGGCGACTCGACGACCCCGTTCTACACGCTGCTGGTTTCGAGCGTGCTCGCCATCGCAATCACGCCGCTCTTCATCCTCGGAACGTTCGGCCTGCCGAAGCTCGGGGTCGTGAGCGCAGCGATCTCCGGCCTGATCGCCAACAGCGCCGCACTGGGGTGGCTGCTCTTCGATCTGGCGCGGCGCAACCACCCGCTCAAGTTCGACCGCGAGACGCTCTCCGACATGCGCATCGACTGGAAGATCCTCGGCGCGGTCGTGCGCATCGGCGTGCCGACGGGTATCCAGGTGATGATGGTCTCGCTGGCGGAGCTGGCGGTCATCTCGTTCGTGAATCACTTCGGATCGAGTGCTACGGCGGCGTACGGCGCGGTGAACCAAGTCGTCGGTTACGTGCAATTCCCCGCGATTTCGATCGGCATCGCGGCGTCGATCTTCGGCGCCCAGTGCATCGGCGCGCGCCGCGAGGACAAGCTGGGCAGCGTCGTCCGCTCCGCGGTGGGGCTCAACTACGTCGTAGGCGGCGCGATCATCGGGGTCTGCTACCTCTTCGCGTGGGCGATCCTGGGGTGGTTCATCACCGATCGCTCCACGCTCCAGATCGCGCACCAGCTGCTGATGATCACGCTCTGGAGTTATCTGGTCTTCGGCAACTCGGCCGTGCTCTCGGGTCTCATGCGGGGCAGCGGTTCGGTGCTTTGGCCAACGATCAACGGCATCATCGCGATCTGGGGCGTCGAGGTTCCCGTCGCCTACATTTTGATGCACCGTATCGGTCTCGATGGGATCTGGCTCGGTTATCCGGCCTCCTACTGCGTCGTGCTGCTGCTGCAGTTCTGCTACTACGAGTTCGTCTGGAAGCGCAAAACGCACGAACGCCTGGTTTAGCCTTGTCACACGCGGGGAGCGGGACGCGATCTGCTCGACGTGATGCGTCGAAGACGCTCGTCGCTCCGCATCCTGCTCCGCTCCTGCTGCGCGGCCTTCTCGCTCCGCCATCCTGGCTGCGCTCGTCGGTCCGAGCCTTCTCCACATCACCTCGAGCAGATCGCGCCCCTCTCCCCGAGTGCACGTCGTCGTTGGATCCATTTGGTGGAGACATCCATTTGGTGGAGACAACTGAAATCGCGCTCACGATGCTGTGTTGAGCAGCCGATAACTAAGAGCGAGTACGCCTCCCGCATCGTCTGCCTTTAGGGGCAGGCTTTGACCGCATTGTCCGCCGCTTTTTGCAAGGAGTTTCACTATGACGCGGACGTTTGGGCTTGGCACGATCGCCGTCGTTTGTACGGCGGCCCTTTACGCATGTTCCAACGGGCTCGGCAACGGATCGTTCGATCCGTCCGGCCCCAATGGCTCGGCTAAGAAGACGAAGACGCAAACCTTCACCTATACCGGCGCGGCACAGAGTTTCGTGGTGCCATCCGGCGTGAAAAGCGTCACGGTCACGGCCGACGGGGCCAGCGGCGAGAGCACCGCCTACGGATCGACCGGCGGCAACGGCGGTTTGGTCAAGGCGACCATCGCGGTCACGCCGGGAGAGACGCTCGGAATCTACGTTGGCGGCCAAGGCGGCGACGCGGGTTCGGGGGCGGGAGGGTACAACGGAGGTGCCTCCGGCGGGTGTATCAGCGGCTCATGCGATAGCGGCGGCGGGGGAGGCGCCTCCGACGTCCGCAGGGGTGGAAACGCTCTGGCAAATCGCGTGTTAGTCGCCGCCGGGGGCGCCGGTGCCGGTTCGTCGGGAACCGGCAGCGGCAGTGGTAGCGGTAGCGGTAGCGGCAGCGGCAGCGGCGCGGATGGCGCCGGCGGCAACGGCGGCGGCAAGTCCGGCGCTGCGGGCGCCAACGGTTGCTGCTACTACAGTGGCAGCGGCACGGGAGGCTTCGGAGGACGCGGCGGCACCCAAAAAGCCGGCGGCAACGGCGGCCAGGGCGCGTCCTATGGATCGGGCTCGGGCTCCGGCTCGGGCAGCTGCTACGAGAATGGTCAGGCCGGGACGCTCGGCACCGGAGGCATCGGCGGAGGCGGCGCTTGCGGCTGGCCCGGTGGTGGCGGCGGTGGCGGCTACTACGGCGGAGGCGGCGGTGGAGGCGGCAGCTTCTACTACAGCTCCTACGGCGGCGCAGGCGCCGGGGGCGGTGGCGGCTCGTCGTACGTCGAGAAGGGTGCCTCGATTGCGAAGAACCAGCAGGGCGGCGCGCCATCCGGAGACGGTCAGATCGCGATTAGCTGGTAAGGATTTTCCCCCACGATTGCGCCGCACTCGGAGCGGCGTACCAGGAGCGCGGCGACCGCGAACGGCACGGTCGCCGCGCTCCCTTAATTCGAGCGGCTCGGCGGCCGCTGCTTCGCCTTCGGCGTGACGCAGGTGCCGCTCGCACGGCAGACGAGGAGCGGCGGTTCCAGCACGTCGGCGGCGCTCTCACCGGCCTCGGGACGCGCCGCGATCACTTTATGTGCCTCGAACTCCATGCGGCGCGAGGTGCGCCCCATCCGTACGATGCGACCGCGCGCCTCGATATAGTCGCCGGCAAAGACCGGCGCGAGAAACTCCACGCTGTCGTACGACGCGAAGAGCCCTTCGTCGCCGTCGGTCGCGATCAACAGCTCGGTTGCGACGTCGCCAAAGAGCGCGAGCATGCGCGCACCGTCGACGAGATTTCCCCCATAGTGCGCATCGAGCGCGCTCATTCGCACGCGCAGCATCGCGTGCGGTGCGTCTCCGCCTAGGTCTTCGCCAATTGCCATAGTTCCTCGAGTTCGTCGAGCGAGAGGTCCGAGAGCTGCTTCCCGTCTTTGCCGGCGCGCTCTTCCATGAACGAGAATCGCTTGTAGAATTTTTCGTTCGCCTCGCGCATCGCGGTTTCGGCGTCGACGCCGAGCGCGCGCGAGAGGTTGACCAGCGTGAAGAAGACGTCGCCGAGCTCTTCGCGCACGTGCGCGTCGTCCTGCGCGGCGCGGCGCGCCTCCGCAAGCTCGCCCAGTTCCTCGGTGAGCTTCTCCAGAATTCCCGCGACGCCGGGCCAGTCGAAGCCCACGCGCGCGGCTTTCTCCTGCATGCGCTGGCCGCGCTGCAGCGCGCCGAGCGCTTTGGGGATACCGTCGAGGCGGTGCTTGCGGGCGCGTCCCGTCTTCTCCAAGGCTTTGAGTTGCTCCCAATTGCGCCACTGCGCGTCGACGTCCTCAATGATCGCTTCGCCGAAGACGTGCGGATGGCGGCGCACCATCTTGTTGGCGAGGGCGTCGATGACGTCGGCCACGCTGAACTTGCCGACCTCGGTGGCTAGCTGCGCGTGAAAGAGAATCTGCAGCAGCAGGTCCCCCAGCTCTTCGCAGAGGGCGTCGATCTGCGCGCCCTCGATCGCCTCGACGACTTCGTACGTCTCCTCGATGAGGTAGGGCACCAGCGTGCGGTGCGTCTGCTCGCGATCCCACGGGCAGCCCAGGCGCAGCCGCGCCATGATCTCGACGGCCTCGTCCCAAGAGTAGTGCGCCGACTGCGGCGGAAGCGGCACGAGCGGCATCGCAATCGACGCCGAAAGCGTGGCACGGGGCATCCCGGGCACGATCTCCGTGGCGATCGACCGCGACTCCAGGCCGCGCAGCAATGGCGGCAATCCCGGGAAATCCGAGAGCGGGTTTCCGAGCACGCCGAGCCCGAGGGCGTCGCCTTCGAGCTGCGCCACGCGTTGGACGAAGCGCTCGATCTCGCCGGCGCTGCCGCGCACCAAGAGCGCGGGGTCGTCGACGAGGTCGCGGACGAGCTCGATGCCGTTCTCCCGCAGGTACCTCGTTAAGTCGGGCGGCGCGAGCAGAACGACGGCCCGGCCGATCGCGCGCAGGGCGTCGAGGCTGCCGATGGTCAGGAGCCCGGGATCGCCCGGCCCTAGGCCGGCGATGCGAACCAGCACCCCGCGTGCTTTTAGCAGGCTGCGGCGGTGCCCCCGCTAAGGGGCACCACCGTCAAACTGCGGCGCTACGTGGAGGAAGGCGCGGGTGAAGCAGCCGCCGGAGCAGCGCTTCCTGCGGGCGAGGCCGCTCCCGCTCCGTTGACCGACGACGACGGACCCGCGTTCACGCCCGCCGGGGGCGGCGTCGGGAAGAGGCCCGCGAAGTTCGGATTGCTGCTCTTGATGTCGGCTTTCTGCTGCAGTCCCTGGAGGAACGGCTGGATCAGCGGCGCCTCTTGCTGCTGACGCAGAATCTCGGTGATCTGCGGCGTCGCGCTGGCGACCGTCGCCTTCTGTCCGGGAATGCGCGCTTCGACCTCGATGATGTGGTAGCCGAACGGCGACTTCACCGGAGCGCTGATCGTGTTGGGTGCGATCGTGAACGCGACCTTATCGAACGCGGGTACCATCTGACCCTTGCGGAACGTCCCCAGCTCGCCGCCCTTGTCTTTGCTTCCGGGATCGGTCGAGTATTGCTTGGCCTCATCGCCGAAATTCTTGCCGGACTTGAGATCGGCTTCGACTTTCTGCGCTTCCGCCAGGTTCGGCACCAGGATGTGGCGCGCGGTCACTTGCTCGGGTTTGTCGAACGTCGCGCGATTCTTATTGAAGTAATCGGCGATTGCGGACGGTTTGATCGTCACGTCCTTCGCCAGCGCCTTGTCGAGGACGATCTGCTCGCGCAGCGCCGAGTGAACGTCGTCCTCGGTGAGTCCGCGCGATTTGAGCATTTCGTCCCAAGATCCGCTGGGAAAGTTTTGCTTGAGCTGCTCCTCGCGTGCGGTGATCTCGGCGTCGGTGACTTGAATGTTGTTGCTCTTGGCGTACTGCTCGATCAACACGTCCTGCACCATCTGTTGTAAGACGGTGCGCGCGAGCGGCGTTGCCTCCAGCTTCGCGTCGAAGGCGGACTGGCTAATCGGTTGGCCGTTCACCGTCGCGACCGTGCCGCCGTTATCGCAGGCCGTCAGGGACGTGCCGAAGAGAAGGGCGGCCAGGCCGACGGCGAGGCGTTGGGCTATCGACATTGTTGCTCCGTTGAAATGGACTGTGCGGTGCGTAGTAAGCGGGGCTCTGAGCCCCGCACACGGCGCCGTTGGTTCGAGCGCCGGGCCCCCATTCCTCCGAAATTTCTGGCCCTAAATGGCCTCCAGCAACTTTCGTAGCAGCGGCATCCAGTCGCCCGCGCCGGGCAGGTCGACCAGAATTCGGCCGTCGCTGAACCGGAAGCGGTTCTTGGTGAGCGACTGGAGCTTCGGCACCGCGGCCGGGTCGAGCGCGAACCCCGAACCGACGCCCAGGGTGAGGCGGCGCTCGTCGACGACGACTCGGGTGACTCGCTTGCGCAGCGCGATTGCCCGAAGTTTCGTCAGCTCGACCAGGTTGCTCAGCGGAAGCGGGAAAGCGCCGAATCGGTCTCTCACCCCGGCGGCGACGTCCTGCACTTCCTCCTCGGTTCGAGCCTTCGCCAGCTGTTGGTAGACGGCGATCTTCTGCGAGACTTGGCCGATGTAATCGTTGGGGATGTAGGCGTCGACCTTCACGTCGATCACGGCCTCTCGGCGCTCCTCGAGCGCCGCCGGGCCGGCGCGGCGCTCCGCGATCGCCTGCGCGAGCAGCTCGCAATACGTATCGAAACCGACCGACGCGATGAATCCCGATTGCGCCGAGCCCAGGAGATTGCCCGCGCCGCGGATTTCGAGGTCGCGCATCGCGATCTGCAGCCCGGATCCGAGGTGGGCGAACTCGCGAATCGCCTCGAGGCGAGCTTTGGCCTCTTCGGTGAGCGCCTTGTGTCCTTGGTAAAGCAGATAGCAGTAGGCTTGATGGTTCGAGCGCCCCACGCGGCCGCGCAACTGATAGAGCTGCGCGAGGCCGAAGCGATCGGCGTCGTCGACGATCATCGTGTTCACGTTGGGAATGTCGATGCCGTTCTCGATGATCGTCGTCGCCACGAGCACGTCGAGCTCGCGATCGATGAAGCGTCGCATCACCGGCTCCAGCTCCGACTCTCGCATCTGGCCGTGGCCGACGCCGATTCGCGCGCGCGGAACCAATTCCGCTAGCGCGTTGCGTACGGCATAGATCGACTCGACGCGATTGTGCAGGTAGTACACTTGTCCGCCCCGGTCCAGCTCCGCCGCAATCGCGTGCTGCACCACCGCATCGCTGGACGGTACCACCATCGTCTTGATCGACATGCGATTCTTGGGTGCCGTCTGGATCAGCGAGAGGTCGCGCACGCCCATCAGCGACATGTGCAGCGTGCGCGGAATCGGCGTTGCGGAGAGCGTCAGCACGTCGACGCTCGCGCGATACTCCTTGAGCCGCTCTTTGTGCATCACGCCGAAGCGCTGCTCTTCGTCGATGACGATCAAGCCGAGGTCGGCAAACGCCACGTCCTTTTGCAGCAGCCGGTGCGTGCCGATCACGACGTCGACTCTTCCTTCGGCCAAATCGCGCAAGATGCGCTTCTGATCGGCTTTGGGGGTAAAGCGCGACAGCCCTTCGACGCGCACCGGAAACGCGCCGAAGCGCGCGCTGAACGTGCGGAAATGCTGGTCGGCGAGCAGCGTAGTGGGAACGAGCACCGCCACCTGTTTCTTGTCGGCGATCGCTTTGAAGGCTGCGCGCATCGCCACCTCGGTCTTGCCGTAACCGACGTCGCCGCAAACGAGCCGGTCCATCGGCCGCTCCGATTCCATGTCGGCTTTCGACGCCTCGAACGCCTTGCTCTGGTCGGGCGTCGGCTCGTAGGGAAAGGCCTGCTCCATCTCGTTCTGCCAGACGGTGTCGGCGCCGAACGCAAAGCCGCGCGACATCTCGCGCTCGGCGTAGAGCGCAACCAGCTCGTCGGCAATCCTTGCCAGCGACTCGCTGACGCGCGTTTTAGTGCGCGCCCAGTCCGCGCCGCCCATCTTCGAAAGCCGCGGGCTCTGGCCTTCGGCGGCGGAGTATTTGGCGATCTGGTGCATCTGGGTGACCGGCACCAGCATCCGGTCGCTTCCGGCGTAGCGCAGATCGAGATAGTCTTGGGTCGCCCCCAAGATCGTCTCGGCGCGCAGGCCGAGATACTGGGCGATGCCGTGGACGGCGTGCACCACGTAATCGCCGACGCGCAAGTCGCCCAGGGTGACCGGCACGCCTTCTTTGACGGCTCGGATCTTGACGCGTTTGGGCGGCGCACCGAGGATCTCGCGATCTCCGAGCACGCGCAGGCGCAGGCTGGGAATCCAGAAGCCGGCTTCGATCGAACCGTGGTCGACGAACGCGGCGCCGCGTGCGCGCGCGCCGGTTTCGATGCCGCCGGCGCGCAAGAGGTTCACCGTGCTCGAAAGCCCGGCGGTTACGACGAACACGTTCTCACCGCCGTCGACCCACTCGCGCATCGCTTGCGTGAAGAGACCGATCTGCCGGTTGAAATGTTCGACGGGACGGCACTCCAGCACGAACGACTCGAGCGTCTGCGGCGCCCAGGCCGCCGCTCCTTCGCCAAGCTCGATCGTTCCCGGCAAGATCAACGTCGCGCTGCTCGCGGCGCGCTGCGCGATCTCCGTTAGCTCGAGCGGCGCCGCCGACAGCTCGGCGCGCAGAGCTTCGTCGGCATCTGCGTCGGCCATCAACGTGTGCCGCTCGCGAGCGCGCTCTTCGTCGAGGGCATGCGCGATCGCGGCGACCGTCGAAGGCTCTTCGAGCACGACCAGAGCGTCGGCGGGAAGGTAGTCAAAGAGCGTGGCGCTTCGTTTCGAACGGTCCTCCCACAGCGTAACCGCTAGGGAATCGACCGGCGCGTCACTGCGTTGCGACTCGATGGCGAAGCTGCGCATCGACTCGATCGTGTCGCCGAAGAACTCGATGCGTACCGGCGCGTCCGCCGTGGCCGCGAAGAGGTCGACGATGCCGCCGCGCACGGCGTACTCGCCGACGGCGCTGACGACGTCGCAGCGCGCGTAACCCAACTCGAAGAGCCGTTGATGGAGCGATTCGAATCCCGCGTCGTCGCCGGTGCGCAGCACGAAACGCCGCTCCTCGAAGCGTTCGCGCGGCAGCAGCGGCTGGCGTAGCGCGGCGATGGGCGCAAGGATCAGGCGCGGCGCGCGATCGGCGAGGTCGGCAAGGAGCGTCATCTGCGCGCTGCGCTCGGACGGGCTCTCGATGGCGCCGATCGTTTCGTCGCGCGAGCGCAGCAGCGCAACCCGCTCGGCGTGATGCTCGAGATAGTATTGCAGATCGGCGAACGTGCGCTCCGCCGCGTCGGGCGTGGGCACGACGACGAGCAGCGTACCGTTGAGTTCTCGATAGAGGGCCGCCAGCAGCGCCGGCCGCGCCGCCGCGATCGTTTCGTGCAATGCATATGCGCCGGGCTTGGCGCCGTCGAGGCGGCGCAGAGAGCGCAGGCGCTCGAGCAGGCGGGTCCACGCGCGGCTCGACTCTCCGAGCGATTCGAGAAGCGCGTCGGGGAGCCGCGAGCGGCCTTGGGCGTTGTCGATGGTCGAGGCGGTCATGGGAGCCGCCCATTATAACAGCTTCGCCGGCCAAGGAGCGCCAGCAACGGGAAAACCGCGGCGGCGCCGAGTGCCGCCGCGAGCGGTGGCGGGGGAACGCCGGCGGCGTCGGGCAGGTAACGCAGCAGCGAGGTGAAGGAGAGCGCCAGCCCCACCAGCCCGGCCCGCGAGCCTGGAGCCAGCGCAGAGAGAGCGACGAGCCACAGCGAGTACCACGGATAGGGGTTGGGGATCAGCACCCAGACCGCCAGCCCGAGCCAGATCCAGCCTTCCGGCTCTCGCAGGCGCAGCAGGGTGACCGCGCGCGCGGTCAAGGCCGCGGCGGCGATTACGGCCACCCCCCAAGCGGCGATTGGACCCAGCGGCGCGAGGATCGCTTGCAGCGAGGCCTGCGGCGCGTAGGATCCGTGCGGCCCCAGGCGCGTCATCGCCGCGAAGGCGAGCGGCGCGCATACGAGCAGGGCGATCGCGATGCCGGCGAGCGCTCCGGCGCGCGCGCGGCGGTCGAACGCGGCGAGGATCCCTGCGACGGCGATGCCGGGAAGCTTCACGGTTGCGGAGAGCGCGACGAGCAACGCGCCCCACGCCGGCGCGCCGCGGCGGACGAGCAGCAGTCCGGCAAGCACGATCGCGAGCGCGAGCGCGTCGTTGTGTCCCTCGGCGGCGCACCAGATGGCGGCAGGATTGAGGCCGAGCGTTGCCGCCGCCGCGCCTCGCCGCGTCCGGTCGCCTGCGACGACGCCGTAGAGGAGCGCGATGCCGCAGAGGAACGCGCCGCAGGCGGCGAGACGAAACGCGCCGAGCACCGCTGCGATGCCGTACCTTCCCAACAGCGCCACGGTCGCGCGCGCGAACGCAACGAATGCCGGGCCGTACACGCAGATCGGAAACGCCGTGACCCACTGCAGTTGCGCCGCGCGCACGAACGGATCGGCGCTTGGGGCGGGTGCGAGCGCGTAGGGATCGAGGCCGACGCGCGACATTTCGCCGTAGGCTGCGTAAGCGTAAACGTCGCTCGAGAAGAGCGCGGGCGCGCACCACGCCGCTGCCATCTCGATCGCGGAAACGGTGAGAATTGTCGCGAGCGAAAGGCGCCCACGCCGCAGCGCTATCGCGTAGACGATGCCCGCAACAACCACGAACGCGAGCAGCACGCCCAGCGGCGGGAGCGCTCGCGCTCCCCAGCCGGTGACGACGACGAGGGGCTGGGGCGCGCTCACAGAGCCGCGGCGGCGACTCCGAGCAGCAGCCACCACGCGCCGCCGACTTTCGGAAAGAAAACGAAGTCGTCGACGACTTGGTGCAGCGCGAGAGCGACGCTCGCGGCTAAGGCGGCGGCGACCCACGGCGACTGCGCGCGCAACCGCACGACGACCGGCGCGCGCAGAAATGCGGCGAACGGGGCGGCGATCAGCGCGAGCGTCGCCAGGAAGAGCAGCACGCCGCCCTCGGCAAGCGACTGCAGGTACCAACTGTTAGCGTGCGTGCGAACGCCGTAAACGCCGTATCGCGGAAGGTCGAGTTCGAAGTTTCCCGCGCCCACGCCGAGGAGCGGGCGATCGCGCCACATGCGCAGCGCCGCCGCCCACAGCTCGCTGCGATTGCCGACGCCGCCCGCGTACGCGCTCGGCGCCAGCGTCACGCGCAGTACGCCTGGCGTGTGCGCGTAAAACGCCCACCACGCCGCGCCCAGTAAGCCGGCGATTGCGCCGAAAACTGCGGGCCGCAACGATGGCCACGCGCGCCGTCCGCTCCACGCCACCAGCACGGCGACGACCGCGAGCAGACTCGCGATCCCCGCGCGAGAGAACGTGAGCGCGTCGGCGAGGACGATCAGCCCCAGCGCCGCGTCGACCAGCGGCCGGCGCGCCGCGATGGCCCACGCGCCGAGCGCCGCCACGGCGATCGATGCGTAGGCCGAGAGCTGATTGGGGCCCTCGAGCAGCCCGGCGACGCGCGGGACGATCGCCGAGCCGATGTAGAGTCCCGACGGCGCGCCGGCCGCTTCTTGCACCAACGCCGATGCCGCGACGACGATCGCCGCAACGGCGACCGTTCCGGCGAGCAGCGCGTCGTCGGGATCGAGGCGGTAACACAGATACGCGGCCAAGAAAAGCGCGGCGTACTCCACCCACTTGAGCGTCTCGCGGAGCGTCGCGGCTGCGTTAGCCGCGTCGAGCACGCTGAGCGCGGTCACGAGGGTGTAAAGCGCGAGGGTGCCCAGCAGCACCGCGGCGGAACGCCGCCGCAGAAGCCGTACGGCGCCGGCGTACGTCGTCAACCCGAGCAGCACGCCGAGCAGCACCGTCTTCGGCAGCGTGACGGTGGTCGCGAGCGCGTCGTGCGCGAAGGCCGCGGGCAGGGTGAGGATGAGCGCGCACAGCCCGAAGGCGGGCCGCCGCGCGGTCAGCAGGGCCGCGGCGAAGAACGCGGCGGCGAAGAGGACGCCCCAGAGCGGGTCGAGCGGCGCCGGAACGGCGACGTGGTCGACGACCGCGCGGTACGTCAAGAGCGTTCGATGTCGCTGATGAGATAGAGCGGCCGGCCTTTTACTTCGTCGTAAACCCGTCCGAGATACTCGCCGAGAATGCCCAGGCTCACCAGCTGTACGCCGCCGAGAAAGGTGACCGCGACGATCGTCGATGCCCAGCCCGGCGTATAGCCGGCAAAATGGAGATGGAACGCCCGATCGACGACCACGATCACGGCGTAGACGAACGAAATCGCGCTCACGGTAAAGCCGAAGTACGAAGCGAAGCGCAGCGGCGCGTCGGAGAACGACGTGATGCCGTCCATCGCAAAGCGGATCATCTTCGAGAGCGGGTACTTCGTGGTTCCCGAATGGCGAACGTCGCGATCGTACTCGAGCGCGACCTGGTTGAAGCCCACCCAGCTCACCATGCCGCGCAGAAACCGGTGGCGCTCCGGCAGCCGCCCGACCGCGTCGACCGCGCGACGGCTCATCAGGCGAAAATCGCCGGTATCGAGCGGGATCGCAATCTTCGTCAAACGCTTGATCGTGCGATAGAACGCGCGCGCGGTCCAGAGCTTGAAGCGGCTCTCTCCCTTGCGCGAGCGGCGCACGGCGTAGACGACGTCGAAGCCTTCGCGCCACTTGCGAAGAAACGCGTCGATCAGCTCGGGCGGATCTTGCAAGTCGCCGTCCATGAGGATCACCGCCTGACCCGAGGCGATCTCGATGCCGGCCGTTGCGGCCAGCTGGTGGCCGAAGTTTCGCGAAAGGTTCACGAGCACCACGTGCGGCCGCCGCGGCATTTCCCGGCGAATGGCCGCCAGCGTACCGTCACTACTGCCGTCGTTGACGAGCACGATCTCGTAGCCGAACTCGGCCTCCAGCGGCGCGATCGCCGAGAAGATGCGGTCGAGTAAGGGTTTCACGTTGTCGGCTTCGTTGTAGAGCGGAACGACGACGCTGAAGCTCGGGCGCGCGGAATCGGCCATGCGGGCAAGGCTTCGCTGCACTGCAAGCGATGTCACCTTTTGGCGACGCAGGAGGCCCAAGCGCGCTGCGGCGGAGAAGCTCGCTCCAATGCGCGTGAATCTGCCGGCCGTATCCGTCGCCGCGAGTTTTCTATGGCTGGCCGCTTGCAGCCATTCGGTCCGTCCCCCGTCGGTCGTACAACCCGCGCCCCCGCCGAACGCCGGGCATCCGCAGCCGCTGCGCGGCGCGGCGCCGAAGAGACCGACGCCGAAGCCCACGGTGCTCGCAACGGTGCGCCCGGCGCAGGGCGCGCCGACGCCGACGCCCACGCCGCGCCAGGTTGCCGCGATTCCGAAGAGCGCTCCCGCGATTCCGCGCGTCGCGCCCGATGCGGCTCCCAAGATCCTCTCGGTGGCGGTGAGCGAGACGACGGTTAGTCCCGGCGACAAGGTCTCGGGCAGCGTGTTCACCACGTCGAATGTCGCCAGCGTTCAAGCGCGGATCGGCGGCTACGCGATGACCCTTGCGAAGGTCGGCGTGGGACGCTTCGCGCTCTCGTACACCGTCGCGCAGCTTCCCTGGTTCGTTCACGGGAACTTTACGATGCGGGTGATCGCGACCAACACGCGCGGGGATACCGCGGAGCGGCTGATCCCGCTGGTCGTCCGCTGAGCGAAGCGCGAAAGCGCCGAACTTAGAGGATTCGCATCTCCAGGCTATCCTGAGCTGCGTCGCCGGCGGTATTGCGCGCGACGATTGTCAGCGCGAGCTTGTGGCTCATCATGAATGGAAGATGGGGAACCACATAACTGCCTTCGAAGCGCCCGACGTCGGTCTTCGGCAGGTTGAAGCTGAAGCTGCCGACGCGTATTTCGAGGCTCGCCACGTTCGACGAGCAGAGAACGATCACGGTAACCGTATCGCCGGCGTGCGGCGTGGTCGAACTGAATTGATACCAGAGAATTTGGGGTGCCGCGTCGGGAGGCAGCATCAGGATGGTCGGCGTCGGCGAGGGCGCAGGCGATGCGGGAGTCGCGCTGGCGACGGGTGCGGTCGACGCACTGGCAATCGGATCGGGGCGCGCGTTCGGCGGCGCACCGGAAGCCCAAGCCGCGAAACCGCAGGCCGCTACGAAGACGAGAGCGGCGACGGAGCGACGGCTCATGCCGCGATACTTCACCGAGCCGGCGGTCTGCCGGGCGGATGGGGCGTCGGCGGCTGCGGGTTCGGTATGCTCGGCGGCAGGTTTGGGAACGGCGCGGGGTTGTACGGCGTCGGCATGATCTGCGGCTGCGGCTGGTTGACGCCGCCCGGCACTGCGTCCTGCCACGCAAAGACGGTGTCGCGAATCACGCGCACGTCGGCGTCGGTGACGACGAGGCTGCGCGGGTCGCGCGCGAGCCCGTTCTGTGCGACTTCGACCGACTGGAACGACCCGCGGTCGTAGAGGTAGCGGAACATCGTGCCCGAGTTATAGCGGCGCGTAATCTCGTAATGCAACGCGTCGACGCGGTTCATCGGAATCGCCTGCGCGTTCCAGCCGGCGGCGTCGGTCGTCACGTAGACGTTCGAGGTAAACGGCGTATTTTGCGGCACCTGTACGATGAACGTGACGAGCACCGGCCGCCCGGAGAAGTGCTGCGACGCGACCGCGAGCGGCGTTCCGGGTGGCGGCGTCGACGACGCGGCCTGCTGCAGATCGGGATTGGGAACCGGCGTCGAGGCGGCAACCGCGAAATGCGCGACGTCGTCGAAGTTCCCTTCGGGCGGCAGCGGCGCGCGCGAGAGGTCGAGTTCGGTAACGGTGCCCGAAGCGTCGAACGTCGCCCGCGCCCAGATTCGCGGCCCGGGCTTCAGCGCCGTCGCGCTTCCGGTTTTGGCGTCTTTGAGGACGACGTCGTGCGCGACGTGGAAGCCGTCGCCGGTCGTGAAGAAGACGTAGCCGTCCTGATAGGCGAGCAGCTGTCCGGTGACGACGATCGACGATCCGGCTGCCAGCAGCACGATCGCCAGCAGCGCGGCGACGACCGGCGCGGCGCGACGCATCATATCGGCAGTACCTGAACCACGAAGCTCGGCTGCCAGAACTCGTCGCGGTAAGGATTGCCGTACCAGTAGAAGGTGCGCGAGACGTCGAGCAACGCGTGCGACAGGATCTTGATGCGCACGTCGGCGGTCGCGTCGTACGGCGGCTGGCCGAGGTACCAGCCGTAGAGCGGTTGGCCGAGGATGTTGTTCGGCGGCACCGAGAACAGGTTCGGCACGGGGATCGGAAAGTCTGTGTGGTGCCGGACCAGGAGCGAGAGGTTGAAGTCCGGATTCGGCGTGTCGTTGAGGCCGAAGCTCGTGGTTCGCAGCGTCGACACGCCCCGGAACGACTCGAAGCTCTCCGGACAGTAGACGGTGCCGACCGGCGAGCACGGCTGGTAGCCGCTGTTGATGTAGTAGTCGCCGGTGTTCTGCACTTGGTAGCCCAGGAACGTGTTGATCGGTCGCGAGAACTGGCGGCTGATCGTTGCATTAAACGTGGTGTTGCTGATCCAGTGCGGCAACGAGTTCCACTGATGCTGCTTGTTGAAGCTCATGTTGAGGTAGTACGTTTCGTACGGGCTGGGCGGGTTGTTGAGCTTCAACGCCGGCGTGAAGAGATTGAAACCGAGCACGGTGTTGTAGATGGTCGTGTATACCGGACAGTAGTACGTGACGGGGGGCTTCTGCGGGATCTGCACCGGGCAGGGCGCTCCGTAGGCTTGCAAGCCGGGAACGGTGACCGGCGGGAAGTGCGGCGGCCAGTAACCGGGAAACCCGTTGAGATACTGCGCCGCGCCCACCGTGTCGTGATTGTAGCCCCATCCTTCGTAGATCTGCTCGAAGAGCGGCAGCTTGCCGATGCGGTTCTGGAAGCTGGTGGCCGAGAGCTGCAGCTGCGAGGGGTGTGAGAGGTTGCCGGCGATCGCGTCGGGCCGCTCGAGCGCGCCCGGGCCGAGGATGTTGTAGTTGGTAAGCTGCGACGTTGCCTGAACGTAGGAGTGGGGAAAGGCGTATGTCGCGCTGAGATAGGTGGTCTGCTGCGCCGAGCGCGGCTCGGAGAGGTAGTTTTGCTGCGTGTAGAACTGCGAGAAGCTCTGGATCTGGAAGCGGGTTCCGAGCTTCTCGTAGAGCATCGCGTTCCACCAC
>DASZGC010000090.1:0-29105 GCA_035939175.1 Candidatus Cybelea sp.
TGCTGTTGGATAGAGCCGGATGCGCTCGATGCGCTTCATGATGGTTAGGATAACCCGGCCGAATGCCAACAGCCTGGCACACACGTTCGTCTTATTTAAACCGTCGTTCGTGCTGGTCGCTGCTCCGCTCTGGCTGCGCACAGCACCAACGGCCCGCAACCTTTGGATCGTCGGGCCTTGCGACGGCGTCGTTCACATCCTGTTCACTACCGCGGATTAAGATCGGCTCGTAACGTCTCTGCGAAACGCCGGTGTTGCGATCACGACCGATCCGCAATGGGACTCGCCGGAAAGCGGAAGATTCGCGCGGATCACCGATCCGGAGGGAAGCCCCGTCGCGCTGTGGGAACCGCCGCCAGACTAAGGTCGGCCGCAAGCAGCAGCGGCAGTTTGCGTTCCGTCTCTGAACCGGGCGCGGCAGTGAGCACGATCATTCGCATGTCGCCATCGCCCGGGAGCTCGAACGTCGTGTGATCGAGGATCAGCTCGCCGAGTTGCGGATGGAGAAAGCGTTTGAGGCCCTCGGTCGAACCGAGCACGTCGTGCTCGGCCCAGAGCTGGCGGAACTCCGATGAGGTCGTGCGCAACTCGTCGATCAGCTCGGTGAACGACGGATCGTTGGGATATTTGGCCGCCACCGCGCGGAACTGAGCGACGCAGCGCCGCTGCGTGCACCCCGGATCGCCCATGCGGCAGCGCAGATTCGGATCGCGAAAGACCCGCCACACGAGATTGCGAGCGGGACCGGTCGCGCTCGCGAAATCGTTGAGCGCGTCGGCGCTGTGATTCCAGGCGAGCACGTCCCAGCGGCGTCCTCGGATGTAAGCCGGCGACGGGTCGAGTGCGGCGAGCACGCGCAAGACCAGCTCGCTCACGCGCTCTTCTTCCTGCGTCGCCACGGTCAACGGAACGCCGGCAAGCAGAAAGAGATGGCGTCGCTCGTCGGAAGTGAGCCTCAACGCACGAGAGATCGCGGCAAGAACGTCGCCAGAGACGTTGATCGGCAGCCCCTGCTCGAGACGCGTGTACCAGGTCGTGCCGATGTTGGCCAGCAGCGCCACCTCCTCGCGGCGGAGTCCGGGCGTGCGGCGACGCGCTCCGTCGGCCAGCCCTACGTCGGACGGGGCGATCTTGGCGCGTCGGGTGCGCAAAAAGTCGCTCAGCTCGAGCCGGCGCTCCGGACTACCGTTCATTGCAACCTCTCCGTTAGGGTGTGCTGTCTAGTGCTAGGATAAGGAAGGCTCTAGTCATAGCATCCCATACTCCCTATCCTGAAATCAAGCCACACGCCACTAGACCACGGAGTTCTTGATGACGGTTGCCGAGCGGGTCACGCGGATCACCGGCTTTGTTCCGGCGCGCCCCAAGCCGAGAAGCGCCGAACCGCCCGGGGCGCCATCGCTGGTTGAGTACGGCCTGCAGAGGTATCTCGTCGTCGCCGGCGTCATGCTTGCGGCGCTGCTCCAGACCGTCGACCTCACGATCGTCAACGTGGCACTGCCGACGATTCAAGGCAATCTCGGCGCAACCGTCGACGAGGCCACGTGGGTGCTCACCGGCTATGTCGTCGCCAACGTCGTGGTCATTCCACTCGCGCCGTGGCTGCAGCTGCGCTTTGGCCGCAAGAATTACTTTCTCGTCTCGATCGCCGGCTTTACGCTGGCGTCGCTGCTCTGCGGTATGGCGGGCTCGCTGACCGCGCTGATTCTCTTTCGCATCGTGCAAGGCGCTTTCGGGGGCGGCCTTCTGGCTACGGCGCAGGTCGTTCTCCGCGACACCTTTCCGCCGCAGCAGATCGGGCTGAGCCAGTCGATTTTCGCACTGGGGACGATCCTCGGACCATCGGTAGGACCGACGCTGGGCGGCATTCTCGTCGACAACCTCTCGTGGCCGTGGGTCTTCGACGTTAACCTCGTGCCTGGAGTTCTCGCCTTTTTTCTTCTCCTGCGCTACATGCGCGACGACGCGGCGCCGCGCCGCACTCGCGTCGATGTCGCCGGCATCGCGCTGCTGATCGTCGCCGTGAGCTGCCTGCAGTACGTACTCGACCAAGGCCAGCGCGACGACTGGTTCTCCGATCAAACGATCGTGCTGTGCGCGTGGGCTTGCGCGTTTGCGACGGCAGCCTTCGCGTGGTGGGAGCTCCGCGTCGCCGAGCCGATCGTCGACCTGCGCATCCTGCGCCAGCCGGCCGTCGCCGCGGCGCTGGCCATCGCCGGCGCCTACGCCGCGATCATCTTTCCAAGTCTGCTGCTGCTGCCGCAGTTCACCGTCGACGGTCTCGGCTTCACCAGCACGCTCGCGGGCATTCTTATCGGCGCTCGCGCGTTGCCGGTGCTGCTCCTGACGCTTCCGGTCGCGCGCCTCGTCGCGTGGCCGCGCTTCGACCTCCGCTGGTCGATCGGCGGCGGTTTGGCCGTTGCGGGATTGGGCTCGCTCTGGCTGGGCTCCGGCGTGACGACGGGCAGCGCGTTGAGCACGTTTGTGGCGCCTCTGCTCTTGATGGGAGCTGGCGCGGCCTTCGTCTACTCGCCGTTGCTCGTCGCGACGATGCGCGCGGTGGCGCCCGAGGCGGGGGCCAAAGCCTCGTCGTTCATCGTGCTCTTCTTTCAGCTCGGCGGCTCGATCTCGTCGGCCGGCATCGTGGCGTTTGTCGACCGGCGCCTACAATTTCACCAGACCGTGCTCGCCGCGCAAGAGACGCTCTCGCGCTTGGCGGTGGCGCAGTTCCTGCAAAACGGCAGCCGCGAACAGCTCGCCGCTGCCGTCGCGGCGCAGGCCGGCGCGCTCGCTTACGCCGACGCCTTCTTCATCACCGGCGTGCTCGCGCTGTTGATCGCGCCCGGCGCGCTGCTGTTGGCGAGACGGCGCGCGGGGTGAGTTAGAGACCGCTCGTTTAGGGGAAGACTCGCGGAATGAAAAGCTCTATTCCGACGGCTCTCGCGCTCAGCGTCGCGCTAACCGCTCCGGCGCTGGCGGGCACGAACACCGCCAACCACGTCACCAACGCCATGTCGGCGCACTCGATGACGATTAACATGGGCGCGCAAAACGGATCCAAACAAGACGGCCAGGCATTTCTCAACGACACGCCCGCCGGCCTCAAAGTGAAGGTCCAGCTCAAGAACGAGCCCGCGGGCGCCTCCGAGCCGTCGCACATCCATCAGGGCACATGCGCCAAGCTCAATCCGGCGCCGTGGAAACCGCTCTCCAACGTCGTGGGCGGTGTCTCGACGACGACGATTCCCGGGCTGACGCTCGCCGACCTCAAGAAGGCGCATTACGCGATCAACGTCCACGAGAGCGCGGCGAACCTGAAGCACTACGTCTCCTGCGGCGACCTCTAAATGTCGGTAGAAGATCCGACCGTCAATCCCAGCGCCGATCGGCAAGGTCCCGACGGTTTCGACGACGAGCATCCCGACTCGCCGCCCGGCGAGGGCAACCCCCTCCCCGACGTCGACGAAGGGACGAACGACGAGAGCGTCGGCGGCGAGTAGCGCCGGCGGTTGCAAAGCAACGGGCAAATGCAAATAGCAAGCGATACTGCCCAGCGCGCATAGCGCGTTGGTACGCGGCCCGTTATGGCCCTCGTGTGGGCGGAATTGCGGCATTGCGGTTTGAAAGAAGCGCGATGCCCACGCTTCCGAGGAACGACTGCGTGGTCGGAATATCCGATCATGGCGGCTGGGCCGTGCTGGTAACGGTCGCGGCCGACGGGACCCAGCTCGACCGCCGCCGGGTCGAGCTGGTCGACGACGGCCTTCCGGCGATTCCCCATCACCACGAAGCCCAACTGCTCTCGATGAGCGAAGCCGTCACTTTGGTCGAGCGGGTGCGCGCTTCGGCGGAGGAGCACGCAGTCCTCGCGCTCGATGAAGTGGCGGCGGCGGTACCGCGCGTCACCGGCATTGCGCTTCGCACCTGTCCGCCGCTTCCGCCGACGATCGCCGAATGCATCACCGACTACCGCGCGCGCAACGTCGCCGATTGGGTGATGTACCGTCAAGCGCTGGCACGCGCCGCCGAAGCGCGCGGTTGGTGCGTCCACTGGTACGACGCCAAGAGCGTGCTCGAGTCGGCGGCCCGGGCATTGGGCGTCGAGAGTTTCGACGCGTACTCTTCCAACGTGCGCAAGGCCGTCGGGGCGCCGTGGAACAACGACCACAAGCTCGCGATGGCGGCGGCCATCACCGCGGCGACGGCGCGCTAGACCGTCGTCAAAAAGCGCTCGAGTGCGGCGAGCGCGTCGGGGAGGTTCGCGCGTCCGTAACCAACGCGCAGGTGCGAATCGCCGGCGTCGAAGGCGGCGCTCGGCAACAGCAGCACGCAGCCCTCGTGCGCGGCTCGCTCGCAGAACGTCTCGCTACCGCCGCCAAGGTAGCGCGGAAAGGCCGTCGTTCCCGCGCGTGGACGCGCCCAGCCGAAGAGGTCATGCCGTCGCGCGAAGAACTCGTCGAGCAGATCGAGATTGCGCCGCGCGATGTGGCGCAAGCGCTCCTCGATCACATCGCTGTGGCGCAGCGCCACGGCCGCGAGAAACTCGCTGGGCGCGGCGCTGCAGATCGTGAGATAATCTTTGATCGTCGCCATCCGCTTCATCAGCGCCGCGTCTTTCGCACTCACCCAGCCGATGCGCAGGCCCGCCAATCCGTAGGCCTTCGCCGTTCCCCCGAGCGAAACGCCGCGTTCGTAGAGATCGCATGCTGCCGAAAGTCGTTCGGCCTCGCGTTCGCTGCCCCGGTATACCTCGTCGCTAAAAAGCCAGAGGCCGTGCCGGCGCGCGAGTGCCACGATCGCCTCAAATTCCTGCGGCGTGAACTGATAACCGGTAGGATTGTTCGGAGAGTTCACCACGATGGCGCGCGTTGCCGGCACGATCAGCCGGTCCAGCTCGGTGATATCCGGTGCGCCGGCGCGGCCGAGATCGGCCTCCCAGCGGGTTCGTCAATGGTAAACGAACTGTCAACTTCGGAACGGAGGATGACGGGGGCCAATGCAGAGTCGGAAGCCGGAGGGGTTGTCGGGCCAGCGAGGCACGATCGGTTACGCGAGGGTCAGTACGCAAGAACAGGGTACGGAAGGCGTCAGCTTAAAGGCGCAGTGCGCTCGTATCGCCGCGTATTGCAACGCTATGGATTGGCTGCCTCGCGAGATCATCACGGATGCGGGACAAAGCGCGAAGACGCTAAGGCGGCCGGGCATGGCAAAGGTTCTAGCCGACGTGCGTCGCGGTTCGATATCGCGAGTTGTGATTTTCAGGCTCGACAGGATCACACGCTCGACGCGCGATCTCGCAGACCTAATAGAGCTGTTTTGGAGCTTCAATACCTCGCTCGTTTCAGTAAGCGAGTCTCTCGATACAGAAACCGCCGCTGGTCGACTTGTCGTCAACATGCTCGGCGTTGTCGCCCAATGGGAACGCGAAGCCATCGCCGAGCGCACTGCGGAAGCGCTTGCACATAAACGGCGCAATGGCCTTGTATACGGGCGCACGCCCTTTGGCTTCCGTCGGATCGACGATAGGCTTGTGCGCGACGAGGTTCAGCAACATGCTCTGAGGAAAGCGCGCGCTATGCGTTCGGCAGGCGATAGCTTGAGACGGATAGCCGCCGAACTTGAAGCGATGCAAGTGACCTCAAATAACGGCGCCGCAAGATGGCATCCTCAGACTGTCAAGGCGATCCTTAATTCGCAAATGACCTTAGGTGCCGGCGAACCCTAACCCCAACGGCGGTTCCCGCTTTTTGCCAAAACGTCGGCTGTGTTTCTCTTACTGGCGCAGATTGCTTGCGCCATTATCCAGGGCACGGCGAAGTGCGTCGGCACTCAACCGCCCTGATTGAGAGATTTCGCCTCAACGCCGATGAGATGTCGCTCACGAGCGTCGTCGTTTTCGTTTCCAACGCCCCTTTCCACTCGACGGAACAGGCGTCGAACTCGGTCGCCGGGCGCGCCCCGTTCGGGCGGACGGATTAACCGCTTCGCTCTCACCTATGCGTGTTGCACCGTCAAGGATGCGGGTTCAAACTTGACCTTCGGTTTGCGCCTGGCGCTCCGCCGAGGAAGGTTGCTACTGCGGACCTGCGTTCACAAAGGCTTGGTAGACGTGGCCCCGTTTAAATATCGGGCGCCCCCATATATGCTCCGGGTCGCCACCCTTGGGATACTTCCAGAATCCGAGCTCATCGGGCGCCTCACCTAAGTACCCGCTCGCGAGCGGCATGGTCACGGTGTTGCCTTGAATCATGGCCGGTGCGTCAGCCGCAAATTGGCTTCCCGTTCGTAGTGTTACCTTCCCAACGAGTTTTGCTTTCGATCTGTGGATGGCAAGGCGGTAAATTTCGAGCGGGTCGTCGCCCTGCACTGTGATAGAGGTCCCGTCCCACTGAACGGAGCCTCCAAGGTTGGCTCGAACCTGCTCGGGTAGGGCGACGGTATTGAAGCTCTGGCTACCGCTCGTGAGTTCGCCTAGGAGGGTTTCATTGCTGGTTCCTTGGGTCTGTCCGTCCACAAAAAGGTCACCCTTATTGTCATAGCCACAGTATGCATAGTAGCCCATGCCCGGAACCGTATACGTACTCGGCTCACCAGATAGATTCGTGAAGATCCCAACGTAGCCCGAGCCACCGTTGTAAAGGAAAACAACAGCAAGATCGCCAGTCAAAGGATCCACGGCGCACGTCTCGGCAGATGCGGACGCGCTCAAGTGAATTTCTTCTGTAGGCTGGCTCTGACCAAACGTATATTCCAAAAGCAAATGGCCCACGACGAAAAGCACGTTTCCATTGGTGCTGTCCACGCATCCCGAACCAAGCTCGTCAGGCGGACTCAGGGTGCCGACCAGTTTATGTGTCGGATAGGAAAGCATCTCGGTTCCGTTGAGGGTCGCCGCGTACAGAAGCGGGCCATAGCTGTCCGCTAGATTACCTCGCACTTGCTGCACAGCTAAGGCTTTATCTGACGCCGATGGCAAGGCGCAGGCGCCTAAATATACTAGCGTTATTAAAGCTGCGACCTTAGCTTTTGACGTTAGGCTGAATCGCATTCTGTGGCCCTCCTGGTCGTTTTTCGCCCCTTCAACGGTGCAGGAGTGATATACTGCAGGGACCTATGGTTGGGTTTGTCAGGCCGTCGCGCCAATGCTCTCCGCGATCGAGTAGTGCGATTGATACGCCGGAAACTGCACGACAACGTTGTCGCCGGCCCCGAGCGCTGCGTGCATGAAGGTGAAGATCGGTTCCTCGGCGCCGCTATGCACGAGAACCCGTTCCGCGTCGCCGTGACGATATAGCGAGGCGATCGCGCTGCGCAGTTCGGGCGTGCCGCGCGATTCGACGTAGCCCAGGCGTAACTCGGCAAAACGTTCTGCGGCCCCAGGCTCGAGTGCCAGCAAGTCGCCCAGACGCATCGTCTCGGGATCGCTCGAGCAGAGCAGATACGGCGTGACGAATTCGTGACGCGCGAAGAAGCGTTCGAGGACGAAGGGCGGCAGCGGCGAGTTGGAGTGCACGCACTCACAACTGCGCCGCGCCGCCCCATGGTTACAGGCTCATTGGCGAGCCGGACGGGCGGCGGAAGCCCCCGATCGCAGCGTCACGCTCTCGCAGCCCGGATAGCACTGTTCCGGGCAGCTGCGCGCGCCCGGTGACCGTTCCGCTTTCGGTGGTCTGACCAGGGCGGAGCCACCATCCTTAGAAATAGCGAGCGGCATGGGCACGTTCGAAAACGACGATCCCGCGAAACGCGCAGCCGGCTTCGCCGCCGTCGACCGTTTCGTGCGCGACGGAACGTGCCTCGGGCTGGGGACGGGCAGCACTGCGTACTGGGCAATTCGCCGTGTGGGCGAACGCATTGCCGCCGGCGAGAACATCGTCGCGGTGGCGACCTCGAGTGAGACCGAGATGCTCTGCCGCCAGCTCGGCATTCCGCTCTTCGGCTTGCTGGAGCGCCCGATGGACGTCGCGATCGACGGCGCCGACGAAGTCGCCCCAGAGTGGTCGCTGACTAAGGGCGGCGGGGGCGCGCTCTTCCGCGAGAAGGCCGTCGCGCTCAGCGTGCGGTGCTACGTTATCGTCGTTACCGAATCAAAACTCGTGGGGCAGCTGGGAGCGTTTCCGTTGCCGGTCGAGGTCGTTCCGTTCGCGGCGGCGTACGTGCGCCGTGAGATCGAGCGCCGCTTCGCCGGCCTGCAGATCGCGCGCCGCGAAATTCTCGATGGCCAGCCCTTCATCACCGATAACGGCAACTGGATCTTCGACTGCCGCTTCGGCGCGATCGACGATCCCCCGCACCTCGATGCGGATTTTCGCGAGATTCACGGCGTGGTGGCAACGGGACTCTTCTACGACATGGTGACCGACGTACTAATCGGCAACGCGGACGGCAGCGTGCGCGCGCTGGAGCGCGCCTAGCTGGTCCTTGCCGCTACGGGCTTGCGCGAAAGATGAAGCCCCCCTCGGCGGTCCCTCCCTGCGAACTCGTACCGTAGAGTAGCCCGTCGAACGTGCTAAGGGCAGCGTTGGGATTCGAACTTCCGGCGTAGTGCCCCAAGTCGTAAAGCACCCGCGGATTCTTACCCGACGGCTCAAGTGCGAAGATCGTACCGTCACCCGCCTCTTTGCCGGACGTCGTTCCGTAGAGCTCGCCTTTCGAATAGACGAGGCCCGCGAGCGGCTCGTTGCCGAGCTTGCCGTAATAGCTGAAGCTATAGATGACTCGCTCCCGGCCGGACGGAGTTATTTCGAAGACCGTTCCATAACTGTCGCTCCCCCCGAAGGAGGTCGTGCCGTAGAACTCGCCATTTACGTTGGTGAGCGGAGCCTCCGGAGATCGTCCGTCCTTGCCGTTGCCGAAACTGTGGATTACCGTCAAGTCACCCGCAGGCGTGACCTTGAAAACGGTGCCGTAACCGTAAACACCGCCGATGTTGCTCGTCCCATAGAGCGCTCCATCGTAGGCGAGCAGCGGTGTGTGCGGTTCTAGCGGTCCCGTGTTGTTATTGGGAAAGTTGTAAATCGTCTTCAGCGTCGAGCCAGTGAGCGCAAAGATCGATCCTACCGCGCTGCTGCCGCCGCCAAACGTCGTCCCATAGAAGGAGCCGTTGAGCACCGTAAGTCCATTCGGGTACGCGCCGCCGTTTGGATAACCCAAGAACCGAGCAAGAACGGAGAATTTCCCGCGGGCGTATTTGTAAATCGTCCCAGAATTGTTGCCGCCCAACTCTGTCGTGCCGTAGAGAGCGTTGCGATAGCCGATGGGCGGCCACGCCGGCTGGTAGCCGACCAGGCGACTGCCTCCAAAAGAGTACAGTATCTGTTCACTACCAGAGGACGAGAACTCGTACAGCACCCCTCCGCCGTAGGCGCCGCCCTCTTCGGTCGTGCCGTACAGGGTGCTTTTGAAAACGGCAAGGCCCGTCGGCTCCGCGCCGTCGCGTTGATCGAAGTTGAAGAGAACGCGCAAACCGCCGGAGCTCGAATCGGGGAGGAGCCTGCCGCCGGCCGCAAAGGGCAGGGCGGCCGGCTTCGAGCACGCGCTCAACGCCGCAGCCACGATCACCACATATAGCCAGCGCATCTGGTTGAAAACGTTACGCCGTTAGTCTGCTCAATTCCTCAACGCCGGCGCGCCATTCACTCGATCGTCTTTCGCGAGACCCAAATCAGCAGACGCCGGGGGCTAAAACGCGATGCATACTGCACGAGCTTATTGCTCGGGCCTGGCACTACGAGGTCGCGACCGCGCATCATGCCGAGATAGCCCGCCCTTGCGACCGCGGGAGCGCTGCCCTGCGGCAGTTTGAAGAGTAGCGTGTTCTTCGTTCCGGCTCGCTCGGCGAAGCCGGTGGCCGACGCGCCGGGAGCGAGGCAGGTGACGGTGACGCCCGTGCCGCGCAGTTCTTCTGCAAGCGCCTGGGAGAACGAGATCACGTACGCCTTGCACGCATAGTATACCGCCATGAAGGGTCCGGGTAAGAAGCCTGCGGTCGACGCGACGTTGAGAATCCGGCCCGCGCCGCGCTCACGCATTCCCGGAAGATAGAGGCGCGTCAGCTCGGTGAGCGCGAGCACGTCGAGCGAAATCTCGTCGCGGACGCGCTCTTGCGGAATCTCTTCGAAACGCCCGTTCGTCGCGAAGCCTGCGTTGTTGATCAAAATATCGCACCGCGGAACCTGAGCGAAGACGGTCGCAGCGGCGCCCGGCTCGGAGAGATCTGCGGTAAGCACGACGACCCGTACGCCGTGGCGCTCGCGCAGTTCTGCCGCGATTGTTTCGAGCTTATCGGTAGAGCGGGCGATCAGCACGAGGTCGTGCTGATCGGCCGCGAGCAGTTTGGAGAACTCGAGGCCGAATCCACCCGACGCGCCGGTAACGATCGCAATACTCACGCCGCGAGCTTCCCCTTGGGACACCAGCCGAACCTTCGCAAATGGCCGCTACCTTCGGAGCTAACCCGGCGGCTACGAAGCAGTCCTTGAGGCTCGGGCGCCGCGACGGGCGCCCGAGCCGGCGCGTTTACTGCTCTTGGTGGGGCGGCTTTCCGTTCTGCTGCGGATGATTGCCGTTGGGCGGCGGATGGTTGCCGTTCTGCGGCGCGACGTGTTGCTGCGCCGCTTGCCGGTCAGAGTTCGTGATCGGCGCCGAATGTGCGGGCGGATTGTTTTGATTGTACGGATGCGTTACCGCGGCGGTGTTCGGCTGACCGTGATTGACGGTCGAGAGATGATTCCGGTCTTGCCCCGAGAGTTGCTCGTGGTACTGCTGCTCGCTCGTCGGCGCCATGCCATGGTCGCGAGCGCTGATCTGCCCTTGCGTCGGATGCGCTTGAATTCCGCCGTGACCGCCATTATAGCCGGTGTGGTTGTTATTGTTACGATAGACGACGGTCTTGTCGATATACGTGTTGTGTATCACCACGCGATTGACGTTGGTGATTGCCGTGTTATAGCGGAAGACGCCGCCGTTCCAACCTCCGCCCACGTAACCGGCGCCGAAATAGCCGAAGCCGTAGTTGATGCCGCCGTAAAAGCCGACGGTCCGTCCCCAATAGCCGGGATGCCAGTAATAGGCGCTGCCACCCCATCCCCAGTAGCCCGGCGTCCACAGCATGCCGACGGCCGGCGCTGCGACCCACGTGCCGGGTACCCAATAGTAGCCGCCGGGGCCCCACGCCCAGTATCCCGGTTGCCAGAGGTAGTTGGGAGCGGGAGCGGGAGGCTGCGTATAGACGGGAATTATCGGTGGCGCGATGTTGACCCCGACTCCCATATATACTTGCGCGTGGCCGATCGCCGGGGCCGAAGCAAGCAGCACGGCGATGAACGCTGCTCGCGTCAGTGTAGAAATATGCATGCCCTAGAATACCCGCTCGCGGGGCGGAACACGCGCCCCGGCTGCTCGCTAATGCAAGTCTAAGCGGTTCCGGGTAATCGATCCGCATGCGCGCCGATAGGAATGTAAACGCGGACGAAGCGAGGAAAGGGCCGACGGCAAGCTTCCCTAGCCGTTTAAGCAGGAGGTCAACTTCGTGCGCGTCCGCCTCTACCTCGCCCTTACGCTCGTGCTCGGCACTACCGGATGCGCCGCAACGGTGAACCCGTTTGCGCCGCTGCAACCTTCCCCCACGCTCTCGGGCACCGTCGCCAGTGCTGCCGGGCCGATCTCCGGAGCGGCAGTCACGCTCTACCTCACAGGCGATACGGGGCCGCACTCCGGCGCAAGCGTGCTCGGCCACGCAACCAGTAACGCGAACGGCAGCTTCACAATCCATTACGCGCGCCCGTCAACCGGCGTCGTCTACGCCGTTGCGCTCGGCGGCAACACGAACGGCCACGCGACCAATTCGGCGATCGGCCTGATGGGCGTCGCCGGAAGAAACGGAGACTACGCCGGCGCGCTGACGATCAACGAGTTCACCACCGTCGCCGACGAGTTCGCACTCGCGCAATTCCTCGACCGCTCGGGCGAAAGCGCCGGGGCTTCGGCCAGCAACGGCACGGGTATCGCCAACGCCGCGCATCTCGCGCTCGCGAACCTTGCCGCAGCCAACGGCGGCCCGGCGCCGTTCTGGCCCGCGAAAGCGCGCTGTAGCGGCGCGTCGCAGTCCGACAACTGCGACGGCCTCGAGCGCATCGACGCGCTCGCCAACGCGCTAGCCGCATGCACGACGTCGGCGGGCGCATCATCCAAACCGTGCCGCGAACTGAACGCGCTCACGCACCGCCGCGGTACGACGCTCGCTGCGATTCACGCGATCGTGCTCGATCCGTCGCGCAACGTCTCGGGACTCTTCGTGCTCTCGCGCCTTCATCGCGGGTACGAGCCCACGCTGGCGACGCAGCCGGCCGCGTGGTTCTTGGCGCTGAAGTATGTCGGCAACGGCCACGAGTTCGACGGGCCCGGCCTGGTGGCGATCGACGCGGCCGGTAACGCCTGGGCGAATAACAACTACGAGTTCAAGCAAGATCACAGCATTCCGACCTGCGGCGGAAAGCAAGTGCTCGAGCTAACGCCCGTCGGCAAGGACGCCCCGGGCGCGCCGTTTAACGGGGGCGGCGTCGACGGCGTCGGCTGGGGAATCACGTTCGATGCCAACAAAAACGTTTGGGTCGCAAACTTCGGCTTTTACGGTAGGAACTGCCGCAACAAGCCCCCAGCCGACAGCGTGAGCGAAATGGATTCATCGGGCCATCCGATATCGCCCAACGACACCGGCTACACCGAAGGACGGATCACCCGTCCGCAAGGCGCCGTCTTCGATCAATCCAACAATCTGTGGATCGCAAACTACGGCAGCACGACCATGACCGAGTACGTTGGCGGCAATCACAACTCCGCGAGAATTTTGCCGCATATCGGCCTGCGCCATCCGTTCGGCATCGCAATTGACGACCGTGGCTACGTCTGGATCACCAGTTCCGGCAGCAGCGCCGTCGTCGCGTTACGCGGCGACGGCCGGGCGCTGCCGGGATCGCCTTTCACCGCCGGCGGCATGAAGCGCCCGCTGGGCGACGCCTTCGACAGCCGCGGCAATCTGTGGGTCGCCAATAGCCAGGGAGGCTCGGTAAGCGCGCTCGACTCTTCGGGCGCGCCGCTGGCGGGAAGTCCGTTCAGCGGCGGCGGCATCGCGCTGCCGTGGGGCGTCACCGTCGACGGCAACGACAACGTCTGGGTCGCGGATTTTAGCGGCAGCAAACCGCGCGTCTCGGAACTGTGCGGCATCGCGCGCCGCGGGTGCGCCCCCGGAGCGCACACCGGCGATCCGATCTCGCCGCCGCAAGGCTTCGAGAATCACATGCTGCAGCGGCTGACCGGCATCACGATCGACGCATCCGGCAACGTGTGGGTCTGCAACAACTGGCTGCCGGTTCCGGTCCAGACCAATCCCGGAGGCGATGGGCTCGTCGAGTTCGTCGGCATCGCCGGCCCGGTGAGGACGCCGATGATGGGACTACCGAAACAGCCTTAAGCCGGGAGAGGGCTCGGTCGCTCCTTTTGAGAAGCGGCCGGGCATGATACGACAACTTAGTTTAGCCCTGACGGCGGCCATGCTGCTCACCCTTGCGCCCTCGGTTACGATTGCGGCGACTCCGGCGTGGGCGCTGGCGACGGCCAACAGCGTGCTTGGCGGCGTCAACAGCAAATCCACGTTTATGATCATCGCCAACGTCAAGCTTCCGATGCAGTGCGACGTCGCGCAGATCGTGCAGGCGCCGATCACCAGCATGAGTTCGCGCCACTTCCTCGTGGTGATGCGGCCGCCGAGCGGCATGTGCTCTCAGAAGACCGCGATGTACAATTGCTGGGTCGAGAGTGCGACGTTCCGGCTCCCGATCACGCAGCCGTTCGAAGTCGACTCGAAGGGCAAGCAGTGGAAAGTGCACCTCACGGCGCACGCGCCGACCCCGGGAACGCCAGCCTGCAATAAGCCCTAGCTAGCGTTGGCCGCGAGCAAAACTAGCGCGCGGCGGCCCGCGTTAAGAGATACTCCTGCGTGATGAGGTTGTCCGCGTGATGCGGGCCGCAGAGTTCGTCGAACTCGGCTCGAAGCGCTGCGAGTTGCTCCGGTGAATCGGCGAACCGCGCCACCAGATTCTGCATCGGGCCCACCGAGCTTTCGATGAACGCGCGAAAGTGCGGGATGCTCAATGCTGGAATCGTCATGACGCCGCGCTCGAAAGAGACTTGCGCGAAGCCGGGCGCCAGCCGCTCCTCGATCACGTCAGGAACGCCCCAGAGTCCCGGCGGCGCGACGCCGGGCGGGAGCGGCGGCGAATTCCGACCGACGAACTGCAGCATCTTGCCGATAAGGGCGTCGGGAGGCCATGTGGCAAATGCGAGGCGCCCGCCAGGCTTGAGCACGCGTCGCATCTCGGCGATCGCGACCTCCGGACGCGGCGCGAACATGTGCCCGAACTGGCTGAGCACCACCTCGAACGAGGCGTCGGGATAGGGCAGATGTTCGGCATCGCCCTCCAAGAACTCGATGTCGTTGTGCCCCGCGATCTGGGCGTTCTCGCGCGCCGCCTCGATCAGGACCGGCGTCAGGTCGATCGCCGTTACTCGGGCACCGGCGCGCGCCGCGGTGATCGCCACGACGCCCGTTCCGGTGCCGACGTCGAGCACTGTTTCGCCGCGTGCGATGCCGGCAAAACGCACTACGTTGGCGGCGACGGGCGTGGTAAACGTCGCGGTCGGCGCGAACGAACTCCACATCTCGCGCTGGCGGTCCTTGAACGTCGCAAATGGATCGCTTGTCATCAGTTCTCCTTAACGCAAGCGCCTCGCGGTACCTGGGCTCAACTTGTAGAAACTCGCTCAACCATGTGCTCACATCGGCGACCGTCGAGTAGTCGGACCCATGACTCTTCTCCTCGCGCAGGCCGCAAGACTACGACGTCAGGCCTTCGAAAATAGACCGGTCTCGATCACCGCATGAGGAGGCTTAAGTTAAATGAAAATCAACCGCTCGTTGGTGGGGCCGTCGGCGTTTGTGCTGCTGATCGCCACGGCCTTAGTAACCGGATGTAACAGCGGATTAGGCGGCCTTTCACCTGCTGGGCAGAGCCTTGCCCCCGGAGGCCGGCCGCTCGACGACCCGTCGAATATCGTCAGGATATTCAATCCCGGTTCCTCGGGCGCGATATATGGCAACGTAACTGAAGCGTGCGGCATAACCGCGCAGCCTTCCCCACTTCCAACAATCGGCGTTGGCGAGCACAAGAGAGTTACGTTGACCGTCACAGGTGGGTGTGGATCCCTGCCCTCCATCAATGTTGACTACGGACCGGCAAAAAGCGGCCATTCCTGCACCCTCATCGCTGGCTATTCGGCTGTTAGCCAAAACTGGGGCTATAACGTGATCAACGATCCCGGCATGGGCTGTTTCGCCAACCCGGCACCTCCAAGTGCAAACTACAATGAAGATTTTGCGTGGTGGCCTTGCCTGAGTGGCACGTGCTCGTCAGGCCCTTTGCGCCCATATATCGGAAAAAGGAAGAACTAAGCCTAGAGCGAGCGCCATTTTTCGCGGACGTCGCCCCGATCGAGCCCGGCCGGGGCGACGACGCGCACGCTATCGAGGCCGTCGATAACGATGTTGCAGCCTTGCCAGCCGGCACGACGCGCGGCCGCCGAAAGCGGCTTGCGCGGCTCGATGCGCTCCTCGGTTATGAGCCGCCCGGGAAAAGCATCGACGAAGACGACGGTGGCAAACCGCGTGTCGAACTCGACCAGGACGTACTCGGGCATTCGCCCGGCCCGTATAGCGTCGACCGTGGGCTGGTAGGCGGCGCCGGTAATCCGCTTACCCATGCGGCCATTCTTGCCCTTGAGTTGGTAACGGCTCTTACATTTGACGCACTCAAAGTCTGCGACGGGGGTATTGTCGGGGAGCTGATCGAGCTCGTTCCGCTCGCAGTTCAAGCAGTAGAGATTAAATGAGGCCCAGGTTTCGAGCGCCACTCGCGTTGCCTGCGCCGCGCTGACGAAACGGGTCGTCAGCGCCATATCGATGAGAGGACTAAACGCCGGCGCGACGTCGAGCCGCTGGTAGCGCCCGGGACTTGCGAACCGCAGCATGCCTTGATCGCGGAGCACCTGAAGGCTCTGCCGAATCTTCGCATCGATGAACCGGTTATTTGGAAACTGCCGCTCGAAGATCTCGCGCTGCTCGAGCACGTCGACGAGTCTGAAATCCCTTGGAAGACCGGCGACGACCTCGTGCATGAGGTCTTTCCAAGTAACGTCCTTGGTCATTCACTCTCCCTACAGCGTTGAGTTTGTCGGCAAGTAGCGCAGTTCGTCTCGGGACGATTCCGCGGATCCGCACCCGAACTTCCGTCGCCGCGCGTCTGGTCGCAGGCCGAGTGCAGCAGCCGGAAGTTTTCGAGCATGTCATCGCCTCCGGGCGAAACGGGAACGATATGGTCGAACCGGCTCCAATTCTCGGCGACCCGAACACGGGGCGCTGAAACCGTGGGCCGAGGCGCGCGCCGGCGGGGTGACGCGGTTGCTGTGGGCTTCGGCGACGGCGACGCCTTGGATCCCCGTTGCAACGAGCTTTGGAACGAGCGCCGCGACGCAGAGAGCCCTCGACAGGATACCAGTCGGCCGTCGCGAGCCTTTTTCAGGGCTGCTCCGTGACGATGGTGAGCTGCGCGGCGCGCTCGTTGAGGGGAACGAGCCGCTGACCGATGCGGGCGATGAACGAGATTCCGTTTTCCTGGAGAATCGAGGTGACCCAAGCCGTTTCCCGATCGGGCGGGGCGCCGAAGGCCAGCACCGGCTCAGCGCCGGCCACCTCAGCCTTGTAACGGACGCGGTAGTCGAAGAGCTGGCCCATGCCGTAACGCATCCGGTCGACCGACTGGCGCGAATCGGTGAGGCTCTTGGCCTCCACCAAGAGTTTTTGCTCGCCGCAGCGCACGAAGAGATCGATGTTGTTGTTGTACCAGCAGCGGCCGCCAAGCTGTTCGGCAGCGCGGCGAATGAGTTCGAGCGTGGCGTTGTGGTCCTTGCGGGCGCGCTCTTGCAACGCTGCGGATTCGTAGACGCTTGGAAGAGCCTTTCCCGATGGCAGATAGCCGGTGCCTTCGGGAATAGTCAACGCCTCGCGAAAAGCATCGGTTGGGGCAACGGCCAGAGAGGGCGCGTAGCCGATCGACTGCACCGATTCCGTCGTGAGCGGTACAAACTCGCGCCCAGCGGAAATACCGCCGAGCATCAAGATGCGATAATATGCCGTCTCACGGATCGGACGAGCGGCGCTTTGAAACTGCGGCGACGTCACGCCCTCAGTTTCTACGAAGAGGCCCGCGTGACGCAGCGGCACCGGCTGCGTAAACCGCTCATACCACGCGATATCGACAAACCAATGGTTCGGGCGCGCCCAATCCTCGTAGGACGCACCGAGCACGCCGTGCCCGACGTAGGTCGACCGTTCTTCTTCCGTCGCTCCCTGCGCGGGGCGATAGTAGATGAACTTCTCGAAGTCGCCAATGCGCGCTCGGTATTGCCGGGGATAATGGTAGATCACGCCCTCGCGGTCGAGGTACTTTTGTTCGCCATCCCAGGTGCGCTGGCTCAGGACGACCGGCATCGACCTCGGCTTAAGCCTTCGAGCCGCAATTTCATCTCTTAAGGGTGTCGGAGCCGCGAGTTGAGGCTCTATCAACCAGCCCTAGACGACTCCGAGTACGGCGCGCGCGTGGGAGCCGCCGTCGTAGCGTTGCGTTACGTTGAAATCCTGCGCCAGCGACCACACGATGTAGAGTCCGCGGCCGCGCTCGCTGAGCATGTCGCTGGGCAGTTGCGGCGTGAACGCAAATCCGGGACCGCGATCGAGCACGTGAAGCACGGGTGCCGCCCGCTGGCTCCAGTCGAGCACGATCTCAATGGGCCCCGGAGCGTGGCGCACGACGTTGCCGAGCAGCTCGCCGAACACGTGTTCCGCCGCATCGAGCAGCTTCTCGCGCACGCCCGTGTCGCGCAGGAGATCGACGAACGCATAACGCGCAGCGTGGGCCTTCTTGACGTTGCTCGTGTCGAACGCCCAACGCCGCGTGCCCTCGTCGCTCGGCGCGGCGGTGAGTTCCACCTGAGCTTCGAGCCGCAGCGTCAACACGACGCAGTCGTCACTGGTACCGCGTTTGAGCAGTGCTCGATAGATCGCGGCGGCCGGATTCGGACTGGCCGCGATCTCCGGCCGCGCAACGGCCGCCGCCAGTCGCTCGTAGCCACGAATGACGTTGCGATCGGCCTCGACCAGGCCGTCGCTGTAGAAGACGACGAGCGCCGAGCGCGGGAGAAGCGTGGTCGTGGCCGCGTCGCCGCGCTCGCGCAGGCCCAACGGCAGCCCGCTCGTGCCCAACGGCGTCACTCTCCCTTCGGCGTCGCGCAAATAGGGCGGGGGATGCCCGGCCGAAGCGTGCGTCAGCGTGCGCGCCACGGGGTCGAGCACGCCGACGAAGGCGGTGACGAACGTGTCGGGATGCTCGATCTTCAGCGTGCGATCGGCGGCGTCGAGCATGGCGATCGGATCGGCGTAGACTTGCGCGACGCCGCGCACCACTTGGCGCATCGACGCCATGATCACCGCTGCCGGCAGGCCGCTGCCGGCGACGTCACCGATGGAGACCACGATGCGACCGTCGCTGAGACGCAACGCATCGTACCAGTCGCCGCCGAGCAGTTCGCGATCGCTGGCCGGCACGTAGGTGCCGTCGAAGCGAATCCCTGGAAGCTGCGGCAGCGAGATCGGCAGCGCCGCACGCTGAAACTCCGCGGCGGTCTCGCGCTCGCGTTCGAAGAGGCGTGCATTCTCGATCGATACGGCGGCGCGCTTCGTGACCTCTTCGAGCAGCGGGAGATCGGCCTCTTCGTAACGCCGAGGCGTATGCGACCAGTACGCCACCAGCGAGCCGATCGTGCGCCCGCGCGTTCTAAGCGGAATCGTGACCGCCGAGCGCGGCGCGAGTTCGCGAATTGCAGCAAGGAGATTGGTTGCGGCGGCCTTGCGCAGCAGTTCCTCGCGCACCTCTTTCACGATGATCGGCCGGCCCGTGCGCAGCGCCTCGGCGATCGCCGGCTCGTAGCGTGGATTGTGCGTGTAACGTCCGACGAGGCGCTTGGCGGTGCGCATCTTCCCGGAGTCGGCGTGAACGGCCGCGACCGTTTTCAGGCGCTCGTTCTCATCGAAGAGATCGATAGCCGCCCAGTCGGCAAACTCAGGAACGACGATCGAAAGTAAACGGTCGAGCGTCGCGCGCAAGTCGAGCGATTCCGAAAGCGCTTCACCGGCACCGGCCAAGAATGCGAACTGCTGCCCTTGACGCTTGTAGTCGTCGATATCGGTGCAGATGCCCAGCCAGCTCTCGTCGCCCTCTGCGGCGCCGTCGAGCGGCGCGGCGAAGACGCGAAACCATCGCGCCGCGCCGTCGGTGCGCCGTAGCCGCAGTTCCATCTCGAAGCGCCCGCCGGCCGCCATTCCCTCGCGCATGGCGATTTGGGCGCGCTCGCGATCACCCGCGTGAACCGCTGTCCACCAACGCTTATTGCGTCCCGCGTACGCGTACCACTCGCGATTGAACCGAGTCATACGGCCCCGGGCGGTTGCGGTCCAGGCGATCTGGGGAAGGCCGTCGATCACGAGACTGAGGGAGTCCATGCTTGCCGCGATTTTCGCCGCGGGGGCGCGTCGCACCGTCGCCCGGCCGTCCGCTTGCTTGCTAGCGGGGCTCCGGCCTTTAGCCTTGCTCGGCGACGGACCAAAAGATTAGAAGCTCTCATCCGAGACGAGCCCGAGAGCGTACAGGCAGTATGAAAACTTTAGCAACGCGCCTCCTTCTCACGGCCTCTGTTCTGCTCGCCACCGCGCTTCCGTGCGTGGCTCAGAGCAGCATGTCGTCACCAATGCCGATGTCCTCAATGCCGAAGTGTGCCGCCAACGATCCGATGGTCGGGGTCAATATGACGACGAAGATGTACATGACTAAGTCTCAGATGATGGCCAAGAGCGCCGGAATGAGTTCGGCGCAGAAGCAAGCAATGATGGCCAAGAATCACGTCAAGATGATGTGCAAGTCGCAAGCGACCGCGATGGGCGCGAAACCGATGAACTAGCCGGTTCTTTCGAAAATCGCTTGGTGTGCGGCGAGGATTCGACTCTGGGTCGTAAGGTCGGGCGTCGTCGACCAGTTGCCGTTCTCGAACGTTCCGCCTAAGAGCACGCCGTCGTTTCGCGGGAACATATAGAGCCCGCTTGCGAGGTAGGTGTAGTCGATCTCGGGCTGCGGCTCGAGAATCGTGAGCTGGCCGCGCACCGGTTCTAGTTCCTCGTCGCCGAAGAGCGCGCGCGAGCCGAGTCCCGTGCAGTTGAAGAGGACCGGCTCGTGCAGCGCAAGCACGTCGGCTGGACGCTCGAACCGGCGCACCACAATACGCCCGCCTTGCAGCAGAAAGTCGCGCTGCACAGCGGGGAGAAACGTATTCGGCTCGATCAGCATCGTGTCGAAACGGTTGATGCTCGAGAAGCCGACGAAAGGCACTGTCGCCGGGTCGATCGTTTCGACGTCAGCGTAGAGATCGTCGATGCCCGCGCGTCGCGCGTAGTCGAGCTCGCCACCGGCCGCCTTGGCATCGGGCTTGAGGACGTAGTTGTCGAGCCAACGCACGCCGTAGGTCGGCCCCACCATCAGCTGAAACCGCCGGTTCGCGATGCGTGCCGCCTTGCGGAACGTCTCGAGAAACTCCGGCTTCACCGTTTCCCAGGAGAATACGGTCGTCGGCGTCCACTGCGCGCCGGCCACATTCGACGTGGTCGTAGGCGGCAGATCCGACGCGTAGATCGTCACGGCCCAGCCTCGATTTTGCAGAATGCGCGCCGTCGTAAGGCCAATCACGCCGCAACCGAGCACGGCCGCGCCGGCGGGCGAACGATCGGCAACGAGGTCGGCGGCCAGCGTCGCGCAGCCCCACGATAGGCTAAAACCTCCGCCGCCGTGGCCGTAGTTGTGCACGAGGACCTTCGAACCGAACGACTCCGCGCGCAGCACGAAGCCCGACGAGCGATACGGCCGAAGACCGACGATCGTGCGAATCACGCGATCGGCATCGATGCGCACTGGTGGTATGGCCGAGCCCGAAGCGGCCGCGAGCGCAGTCGCCGGCCCGCGCACGCAGCCGAGCCCATAAAGCCCAAGCGCCGAGCCGATGAAAGCACCACGCGAGACGGACATAGCGATCCTCCTTTTAGGGCGCACCGGGCGATGCCTTTCCCAACGCTGTCGCGCCGTGATACGATAAGCCGATATGCCGCAGCCGGTTTTCAGCATAGACGAGCTACGTGCGTCGTTCGATGAGATCACGTTTCGTCGCGGCCTGGCCTACGCGCGCGATGGTCGCGTTCTGGAGATCGAAGAACCGTCGCCTACCACGCTCGCGGCCTTCGTCCGCGGTTCGAGACCCGCTCCCTACAGCGTGACGGTCGAACAAGCGAAGGGACGCGCACTGCGGTTCTCGACCTATTGCGACTGCCCAGTCGGCGACCAGTGCAAGCACGGTGCCGCGGCCCTCATCGCGTTTCTTCTTCGCGATCACGACGACGCTAACGATGCGGAGACCGCGCAACACGAACCGGCGGACCCCGCGATTTCAGCGTGGCTGCAGCGGATCGAAACGCTTTCCGCGCGCACGCAGGCGACGCCGCCTGCCGAGGAGATTCGCTATCTCCTGAGCTTGACCGGCAAACCGCCGCGCTTCAAACTATCGGCCCGCCTCAACCTCCTGTCAAAGAATCCCGAGCGCACGAGCGCGAAGCGCACGGTCGACCTTTCGACGCTTAACTATTCGGGCGGCGACTACTCGCCGGCCGATGGCGCGATTGGGCGTCTCGCCGTCGCGGCCGGCCTCAGCGACTCCTATTCCTACGCGTGGCGCGAACGTGGAACGTCGCCGCGGCTACTCGCCATCCTGCTCGACGAGCTGCTCCGAAGCGAGCGCGCGCACTGGTCTTCGCCGAAGGCCCCGGCGCTGGTTCGTCGCGATCTCTCCGGCCAGGATCTTGCGTGGCATATGGACGCAGACGGATACCAGCGTCCGGGAGTCGACGGGGCGCCGTCGCTGCGACTGCTGCCAACCAATCCCCCGTGGTATGTCGATCCGGAGCGTAATGAATGCGGCACGATCGAGCTCGACGTCCCGAACCCGGACGTCGTCGCAATCCTCGCCGCGCCGCCGCTCACACCACACGACGCGCGCGGCGTACAAGCGGTGTGGAGAGGCGTCTTCGGTGCCGACGGCGCGGCCGCACCGCAGGCCGACGTCGAAACGAGCGTCGTCGAACGCGACCCCGTGCCGGTGCTGCGGCTCCGCGGCTTCGCAATGCCGCCGCCGGCCGCACTCGCCGAACTGAGCTTCGCGTATGGAGCCGACACGGTGCATCTCTCCGACGACGAGCCGCGCGATTTCCGCTCGATGGATGAAGGACGCCTCGAGGTTTGGCCGCGGAGAGCCGAGTTCGAAGAGGCGGCGCGCGCGACGCTGGGCGAGTATGGCCTACATCTCGTCGGCTGGCCGGAAATGCAATACGTCAGGCACCGCAGCGCGACGCTGCGCTTTCCGGGGTTGGGAGAGCAGCGATGGGCGCACTTCCTCGAGCGAGCGGTGCCGGCGCTGCGCGAGAGCGGCTGGCGGGTCGAGATCGATCCGACGTTTCCATACGACCTGATCGCCGGAGAATGGGACGCGCAGATCGAGGAGAGCGCGAACCACTGGTTCGAGTTCGACCTCGGAATCACGGTCGATGGTGAGCGCGTCTCGCTGCTCCCCATCGTCATCGAGGCGCTACGCGACTTCGGCGTCCGTTCGCACCAAGAGCTGGCCAATCTCGACCCGGATGCGACGGTGTACGGTCGCGTACGCGAGGGGACATTCGTGGCGTTGCCCGCGAAGCGGATCGCACCGCTGTTGGCCGCGCTCGTCGAGCTCTTCGACACACCGCTCACCGGCGGGGGCCGGCTTGCGCTCACGCCGGCTCACGTTGCGTCGATCGCGCAGCTCGACCGGGCGACGCCGGTGCGCTGGGCCGCCGGGGGCGCTCTGCGCGACTTGGTCCGCGCGCTCGGCGACGAAGACGCGCTCGCGCCCGCCGCGCTGCCCGATACGTTCAAAGGTACGCTGCGCCAATATCAGGAGCGCGGCGTCGCGTGGCTGCAGCTGCTCGCGCGCACCGGGTTCGGCGGCGTCCTCGCCGACGACATGGGCTTGGGCAAGACCGTGGAGTTCCTCGCGCACGTCGCGATCGAGAAGGCGGCTAAACGTCTCAAACTCCCGGTGCTGATCGTTTCGCCGACGAGCGTCTCGCCGAACTGGCGCTCCGAGATCGCGCGCTTCGTTCCGCATCTGCGCGTGCTCGCGCTCACCGGCCCGGACCGTGCCGAGCATTTCGCGCAGATACCGCGCCACGACGTCGTGCTCACCACCTACGCCCTGCTGCAGCGCGACATCGACGTGCTTAGCGCGCAGGAGTGGCAGATCGCCGTTCTCGACGAAGCTCAAGCGATCAAGAACGCGCGCTCCAAAGGCGCACTGGCCGCCGGCTGTCTGCGTGCGGCGCAGCGGCTCGCGCTCACCGGTACGCCGATGGAGAATCATCTCGACGAGCTCTGGTCGGTCTTCAGTTTTGCCGTTCCCGGATTGCTCGGCGACCGCGCCGCTTTCGGGCGCTCCTTCCGCACGCCGATCGAAAAACGCGGCGATACGGAGCTGCGCCGGGTGTTGGCGACGCGCCTGCGCCCGTTTCTGATGCGCCGCACGAAGGAGCGCGTGGCGCTCGATCTCCCCGAGAAGAGCGAGATCACCAACCGCATCGAGCTGGACGGGGCGCAGCGCGACCTCTACGAGACGATTCGCATCGCGATGCACGAACGCGTGCGCGACGCACTGCGCCTGCGCGGTTTGGCGCGCAGCCGGATCGTCGTGCTCGACGCGCTGCTCAAGCTGCGCCAAGTGTGTTGCGATCCGCGGCTAGTCAAAATGTCGGCGGCGCAGTCCGTGCACAGCTCGGCCAAGCTCGAAGCACTGCTCGAAATGGTGCCGGAGCTAATCGAGGAGGGCCGGCGGATTCTCCTCTTCTCGCAGTTCACCTCGATGCTCGATCTGATCAAGCCCGAGATGCAGAAGCTCGCTATCCCTTTCGTCGAACTACGCGGCCAGACGCGCGATCGCGTCACGCCGGTAAGGCAGTTCCAGGAGGGCGAGGTGCCGCTCTTTCTGATCAGCCTCAAGGCCGGCGGCACGGGACTCAACCTCACCGCGGCCGACACCGTGATCCACTACGATCCGTGGTGGAACCCTGCCGTCGAGCGTCAGGCCACCGACCGCGCGCACCGCATCGGACAGCACAAACCGGTCTTCGTGTACAAGCTCATCGCTGCCGGAACGGTCGAGGAGCGCATCATCGAGCTGCAGCAACGCAAGGCCGAACTGGCCGCCGGCATCTTCGACGAGTCGGCGCTAGCGACGCTCGACGGCGTCGAGATCGAGCAGCTATTCGCGCCGATCTCCTCGAGTTGACGAAGACTATGAGCGACGCAGCCTGCTACTCCTTCTGCGGCTTCGAAAGATACTGTAGCTCGTCGGGACGGAAGCGACGCTCGATCAGTTCGCCGTCCTTCTCTTTGTAGCGAACGACCACCGAGCGCGTATCGGCTTCGATGACTTCGCCTTCGAGTCCGAGCCTCTCGATGGCAACGCGATCGCCGAAACGTAAGTGTGACACGTTAACCTCCCATCGTGAGCACGACGCGGAAGCGGGCGGCGCCGCTCATCATGCGTGCATAACCTTCGGCTGCGCGCTCGAGCGGCAGCGTTTCGATCATTGCGCGTACGGCCGTCATCGCGCTGAAACGCATCGTATCTTCCGAGTCGATGCTCGTGCCCGAGGGCCACGCCTTGATCGAACTTCGGGCGCCGATCATCGCCGCGGTGTCGACCGCTAACGGCTGAGGCGACGCGCCGACGATCAGTAATTGGCCGCCGACCGCGAGACCGCCGATCGCCGGCTCCATCGCGGCCGCCACGGTGACGGTGGAAAGCACGACCTTCGCGCCGCCGCGCTTCTGCAGCTCTGCGGTAACGTCGCTCGTTTGGCTGTCGATATACTCGTGCGCGCCCAGCGAGCGAGCGAGTTCGGCTTTGTCCTGTCCGCGTGCGATGGCAACGGTACGGAAACCCATCTTGGCCGCGTATTGCAGGGCGAGGTGGCCGAGGCCGCCCATACCGAGAATCGCGACGAGGTCGCCCGCCCGCGCCGGACTGTGACGCAGCGAATTGAACGTGGTGATGCCGGCACACATCAGCGGCGCCGCCTCCTCCGCCTTCAACGCCTCGGGAATGCGCGCTAGGGCGATCGTCGGTGCGACGACGTACTCCGCGTAGCCGCCGTCGTAGCGGACGCCGGGAATCTGCTGGTCGACGCAGGTGATGAAGTCGCCACGACGACAGCGTTCGCAGGTACCGTCGTTTCCGCCGAACCATCCGAGTCCGACGCGCTCGCCCACGTTCCATCCGCTCACCTGCGCGCCGAGGGCGTCGATCTTGCCGGCGACCTCGTGCCCAGGAATACGCGGATACGCGATCCCCGGCCACGCACTTGCGACCGTGATCGCGTCGCTGTGGCAGATTCCGCAGGCCTCGACCTTGATGCGTACCTGTCCCGGGCGGGGCTCTGGGATCGGTACGTCGCGCATCTCTAGGCGCATCGAACCCTCGGCGGGGACGACCGCCGCTCTCATCGTGTTACTCATCGCGAGAGGTGCAACACGCTCGAGATGCGCGGGGGTGCGCCCTGGCTAAACGTAATCCGCGAGGGTTATTTTTACGGTACGGGTCGTGCCGTCTTTACCGGTCAGTTGTAGCGTGATGACCGTGCCGGGCGGCCCGGAGAGCAGTGCGCGGATGTCGGCGAGCGGCATTCCGCTGGCCGCCGAGCCATTGACCGTATCGATCGTGTCGCCTTTCGCGATGCCGGCTGCTGCGCCGGGCGTGCCGGGGCGCGAATCGATCACCGTGGTCGCGGCGCCGCGCCGGATCAGGAAGAGTCCCGAGCGTTCGTAGGTGTCGGCCGTGGCAAAGTCGGCGTTGGGGACGAGCGTCATCGTGCCGTTGTCGTAGTCGAACGTAACGGTGAAGCGGCGTAAGAGATTTCCGCCAAGGTTAGCGCTGACGAAGGGCGCCGCGAGCGCGCCGGCCGTCTGCGTCGAGTAATCGGCGACGAGGTCGTTGAGCTTCAAGTCGCCGATCTGCACCGACGAGACGCGGCCCAGCTTGCCCAGCGCGGCGCCGCCAAAGCCGAAACCGTCGATGCCTACTGCGGTGACCCTCTGCGGCACGACCTGCGGATTTGCCGTCACGAACGGCGTCATGAAGGTGAGCGTGTCGCGCGCACCGGTGTCGATCGTGCACTCGGAAGGAATATCGTCGATCGTACACGCGATCTGCGGCTGCGTGCCGTAGAAGACGAACGGCACCACGTGGCCATCGCTCGGCGGCGTGGAGCTGCCGGGCAGGCTCAGCGTCACCGAGTTGCCGGCGTAATCGAACGTCGTAACGAAGCGCGCGAGCACTTCCCAGCCGATTAATCCGTCAACTTGGCGTCCCGCCGAGACGCCAAACCCCATTCGCGTCGGAGCCACCGCGAAGAACTGGTCTTTGAGAACCGCATCGCCGACCTGAAGCGTCTTCACGGTGGCGAAGCTCAGCGACTCTGTCTGCGAACCGACGCCGTTGCCCTGCGCATTGCCGGTGCCGAACGCGCCGATCTCTTTGGCCACCGCCGGATCCACGAGATTCGAGCCGCCCGTGTCGAAGATGAAGTGATACGGCCCTTTTCCGTTGAGCATCACGTCGAGGTAGACGTGGTTCTCGTGCAACGCCGACGGAATCGTGGTCGACGTCTTCCCGCCGAGCATGGAGAAGTCGTTGGGCTTCGTCTGCGGGCGCGCGAGCGCCGCGTCGGCGCCCGGCACGTTCCACTCGACGCCGGTCATGCGGCTCTCTGAGTTGTTGCCGTCGCTCGACTCGGTTTTAATCGTGGCGGGAACTTTGGTTCCGCTCGCGTTGGCGTACGACTCGATTGTCACCGTCGCGGTGTTGAAGTTGTTCGTATAGTGCAGGATCTTTGGCAGGTGCGTCGCGCGATCGAACCACATCTCGAACGGCACTTTCGCGCCGGCAGGCGTGATCCGCAACGCGTCGTACGAGACATTGCCCGCACTCTTGACGCCCAGCCACTCCACGCGGGCGCCGGCCGCATTCGGGCGCCACAGCCCATAGCTGGCGACGTAGGCCTGATCGATCTCCGACGCGCGCCCGCTGTCGCTGCCGTCGTTCCACACGAGCCCCGAACGGTCAGCGTTCCAAGTGACGTTGCCGTCGTATCCGTCGGCCTGCGTGAGCGGTCCGAGGGTGCTGGATTCCGCGAACACTCCGGTGCGCAGATCGACCCACTGCGTGGCCGTTCCTTTTAGACCGACCGCGGTGATCGTCGCCTCGTACTTCATATTGTCGGACGACAAGACGTGGGCGACGTTCTGCGCCTTACCGGACGCCGCAATCAGCCCAGCGGCCTGCGGATCGACCTGTGCCTGTGAGGCCGCGGGAGCAAGGGAGATCAGGGCCGCTGCGAACGCTGCGGCATAAAGATTCGTCGACTTCATGGCACCTTTACGGGCAAGCGCCGGGGCATGTTTCAGAGAGCGCCGCTCTCCTTTAGCGTTTTGTAGACCGCCTGTGCGAGCTTGCCGGCATCGTCTTTCGCCCCCGCGGGCCGGCTATTGAACGAAAAGGCCACCGCGACGTCCTCGGTAGTCAGGTAATACTGCACGGTGCGGAAACCGAGGCTCTCACCCTCGTAGAACCAGATGGGCGGCATGCCCGGCGCCATCATTCGCGCGACGCCCAGGCCGAAGCCGCGCGGCTCGGCCTCGCTTACCTCTGCCAGAGGCTTTCCGGTTTTGGTCGAAACGAGGCTGAAGAGTTCAGCGCGCTGTTTTGGCGGCAGCATCGGCCCCGTGTAGAGCTGGCGCGCCCAGTGCGCGAGATCGCACGGCGTAGCGGCAATCCCGCCAGCGCCCTGCATCCACGAGAGGCTGTCGAGGCGAACGTCGCGACCGAGGAGCGGCGCGAGCGCGGCGTTGTCGGGATCGTCGTTCACGAAGTACGCCGAAGGCTCTCGGGCGAGCGCCGCCGGAGCGTACTGATTCGCTGCGTAAAACGTGCTGTCGAGCCCGAGTTTGCTGAAGAACCGCTTCTGCAACTGACTCGGATACGTGTCGTGAGATGCAGCCTCGACGATCAGCTCGGCGAGCAAATAGTTCGTGTTCGAGTAGGAATAGCCCAGGGTCGGCTTGGGGGCGTTGGGATTCGTCGGATACACGTACGCGATCAGTTCGGGTATTGTGAAGTAACGCTTTGGATTGCGCGCGTAATCGGCCAGCATCTGCTTCGTGTCGTCGTAGGTGGGGATGCCGCTGGTCATGCTCAGCAGTCTTCGAATCGTCACGCCCTTCCACGCGGGATACTGCGGCAGCCAGCGCCCGACGGTCTGGTCGATTGAAAGTTTGCCTTCCGCCTCGAGTTGCAGGATCGCCGCCGAGGTGAACGCCTTCGTGTTGCTACCGATCTGGAAGATGTTCCGCGGGGTGACCGGCACGCCGCCGCCGTACTGAGTGCGCCCGCTTGCCACGGCGATATCGGATGCTCCCCCGCGCAGGCTCACGCAGAGCGAGATCGCCGAGAGATGCTCGATCTTGGCGCGCGCGCTCAGGTAGGAAGCGATGTCCGACTGCAGCGCGGTTTTGAGCGAGGGGATAGATTGGCTCGCCGAGGCCGGTACGCAGCAGAGCAGAGCCAGCGTTGTAAGAAAAAGTGATCGTAGCATGAGGCTGCTTGGCTTAGCGAAAAATGCGAGCGATTCCCTTGCCCCGAGCGCGGTACTCGTCATCCCCAGCGCAGTCGAAGGACGAAAAGAGAAACCTGCTCAGAAGGAACATTACGCTGCAACGCGTGGTCGTCGACCGTCCCTCGACTGCGCTCGGGATGAC
>DASZGC010000091.1:0-404073 GCA_035939175.1 Candidatus Cybelea sp.
TCCGGTCGCTCGACTCGATTTTTGGGAGAACAAAGTTTTGAAGAACACATCCTGTGTTGCCCAAAAATCGAGACGTCCCGCGACACAACGTCGCAATCGCCCGCAACGCCAGCCAACCCACCCGCACCCCAACGAACCTCACGCGAAAGCGTCAAACCAAGGCCGCCATCCAAATCACCTTCACCGGCGCCCCGATGCCGCCAGGTCGTCGTAGATGCTTTCAGAGTGGCGAGGATGTTGAAAGAGCCATGGTTCCATCTTGACCACGTGGAGGATGGGCGGGGCGTTGGGACGTTGCGTCGCGGGACGTCTCGATTTTTTGGCAACACAGGATGTGTTCTTCAAAACTTCGTTCTCCCAAAAATCGAGTCGAGCGACTGGAGCACAGGATGTGCGTAAGGAGCGTGCCCGCGGCGGGACGTCACAACGCCTCGCCCATCCTCCGCGCTCCTCCCATCCTCCGCTCGCGCTCAGGCCGTGCTCGCTATGGGAAGAAGCTGAAGATCGTTCCGTAGTAGGTCGACGTGCCTCCCCAGTCGGTCGTTCCGTAGAGTACGTCGCCCGCGACCGTCAAGGATGCCTCGGGATTGGCGCCGTCGGGATAGCCCTCGAAGCGGTAGACGACGGTTTCCTTCCCGGCTTTATCGATCTCGAAGATCGTGCCGCACTTGTAATAGCTTGCGCTCTGGTAGCGCACGCCGCTAGAGATGCATTCGTTCGATTTCCTGGCGCCGGAGCCGCCGCCGGTGGTGGTGCCGTAAAGCTCGTTGCTCACGGAGACCAGGCCCGCCGAGGGGAACGCGCCGTCGCTATTGGCGCCGAAACTGTGCATCACGCCCTCGACGCCGTCGGCGTTCATCTCGAAGACCGTACCGTAACCGCGGCCGATCGAGCCGCCGTGCAGCGTCGTTCCGTAGAAGATGCCGCCGAGATAGAGCAAGGTGCCCGCAGGATTCGAACCGTCACCGGGCTGGACTTTGAAGCTATGCAACACCTGCACCACGCCGAACGCGCTCATCTTGAACGCGGTGCCGCCTCCCGCATTCTTTCCACCAGCTCGCGTGACGCCGTAGAAGATTCCCTTGACGACGGTCAGACCGGCGCTCGGATGCGAGCCGTCGGTACGCGACCCGGTAAAGCTGTGCATCACGCGCTCGTCTCCATTCGGAGCGACCTCGTACGCAGTGCCGCGGTTCTTGCTCCCGCCGTTGAGCGTCGTTCCAAAGAAGATGTCGCCGTACTCAACCAAGGCCGACTCCGGCTGCGCGCCGTCGGCTCCCTTACCGAAACTATGGAGCACGCGCACCGCGCCCGAGGGCGCCATTTCGAACACCGTGCCGCCGCCGTGCGCGCCACCCGCGGAGGTCGTTCCGTAGAACGCGTTCTTGTACCAAATGAGGCCGGCCATCGGGTACGCGCCGTCCGGGTAGCCGGTAAAGGTGTGCAGCAGGGTCACCTTTCCGAACGCGTCGACTTTGAATACCGTTCCGTAGCCTTTGCCATATGAAGACGTCGTGCCGTACAGCTCGCCGTTATAGCTGACGAGACCGGCTTGGGGAGAGCCGCCGTTCGCCTTCCCATTGAAGCTGTAGAGCGACGAATAGTATTGACCGGACGAGTCGCGTCCGGGGGGCGCCGCACCCAAATTCGTTGGAGACTGGGGAACCGAGGGCGCTCCGGAGATTTGGCCGCATCCGGCAAGGAGCGCTCCGCAGCAAACGAGTGTAGCAATCCGCATGGTCTCTCCACCTCTCACGCCGCGCATTCGGGCGGACCGCTCCCTTTCTTTCGCCTTCGCATCGTATCCTCGCCGGGAGTAAACGGCCGAGGAACCTCTGAGCGCTCCCTAGCGCAGGCGGCGATAGATTGCCGCGTTACCGAAGCGGCGGAACACGCCTTCGTGCGGCGTGAGCGCGAGGCTCTCGCTGGATCCCAGACAGAGGAACCCTAAGCGGATGAGACTGTTGAGGAAGAGGTTGTGCACGCGGAACTGCAGCGCCTTGTTGAACTGTCGCAGCACGTCGCGAGCGAGAATAACCTGGAACTCGTTGAGCGATCCGTCGGTCACCAGGGCGTGGCGCGCGAAGATGATCTGCCGCTTGAGCGCCTCGTCGAACTGCAGTGAGTTCCCGTCGAGCGAGGAAACCTCGGAGAGCGGTTGGATGGCGCCCGTGGCGCGGTGCGCCGCATCGGGATCATCGCCCGGGTCGAGCTCGAATCTTCCGGCTTTGGCAGCCGAAACGGCGAGGTCGCTGGGGTCGGTCGCGTAGATCATCGTACGCTCGAGCAGTCCCTCTTCGTGCAAGATCGCGGCGAGCGAGTACGCGTCTTCGCCGCGCGCACAGTGCGGCACCCACACGCGTGAGAACGAGTAGGTGCGCAGCAAGGGCACGACGTTGATGCGAAATGCGGCGAAGAAGCCCGGGTCCGCAAAGAGCCGGCCGTGACCGCTCGACATTGCGAGTACGAAGCGTGCGAGGGCCGCCGGATCGTGGAGCACGCGCTCCTGGAGGCCGGAGATCGTCTCGACATTCTCGGCGCGAAGGCGCTCCGCCACGCGGCGCTTCAGCATCGCTTGCGAGTAGTCGCCGAAGTCGTAGCCGCTGAAGCGCCGGATCGCCTCGAGGAGCAGGCTTAGCTCGAGGTCGGAGACTGCGGCGTCGCGCGCCGTATCCGGCGCGCTGCCCGTCGCTATCTGTTCAACCATACCCGCAGCAACGCGATCAGCTGATCGACGTCGACCGGTTTGCTGATGTACTCGGAGGCGCCGGCCGCGATGCAGCTTTCACGGTCTCCTCGCATCGCCTTGGCGGTGAGCGCGATGATCGGAAGACCGCCGAACCGCGCATCGGCACGAATCCGCCGTATCGTCTCGTAACCGTCCATCTCGGGCATCATGATGTCGATCAGCGCGATGTCGACGCCTGGCGTACGAGCGAGTAGGTCGATTCCCTCCTGGCCGCTCTCCGCGCTGAGCACGTCGAGCGAGAACGCCTCGAGCGCGCTCCGGAGCGCGAAGATATTGCGAGCGTCGTCGTCGATGATCAGCACGCGCCGGCCTGCGAGCGAACCGCTGGGGAACGGCGCGACGTCGACCGGCGCGCGCTTGCGAGCCGGCAGCTTCGATTCGACCTGATTCAGAAAGAAATGCGCCTCGTCGAGCAGCCGCTCCGGCGACATCGCGTCCTTCACGATAACCGCCTCGCTGATCTCGGCGAGCTTCATCTCCTCCTGACGCGTGAGATCGCGCGCCGTATAGACGATGATGGGCACGCGCGCGCCGGCGTCCGTGGCGCGCATCTGAGCGATCAGCTCGGTGCCCGGAACGTCGGGCAGCCCCAGATCGACCACGATGCAGTCGAAGCGCTGCTGCAAGAGTGCTTCCAGCGCGTCCGAACCGCGGCGGACGGCGGTCACCGCGATCTCGCCGCTTTCGATCAGCCGGATCATCGCGTTGAGCTGGGTGATGTCGTCTTCGACGAGCAGCAGATTCTTCGAGCCGTCGCCGACGAAGCCGAGCAGCGCATCGAAGGTCTGCGTGAGCGCTTCCTCGGTAATCGGCTTCTTCAGGTGCGTCACCGCCCCAAAATCGAGCGCGCGCTGCCACTGTTCGGCGCCGGAGATCACGTGCACCGGAATATCGGCCGTCGACGGATCGCTTTTGAGCTCCTGGAGCAGGCTCCAACCGTCGGCGTCGGGGAGGCCGATGTCGAGCGTGACGGCGTCGGGACGGAAGCGGCGCGCCAGCGCCAAGCCCTGCGAGGCCGAGAGCGCGACGACCGCCTTGAACCCGCGATCGCGAGCGAGCCCCAACAGAATCCGAGCGAAGACGAGGTCGTCTTCGATGATGAGCAAGACGCGGTCGGCCGGCTCGATGCTGGCGCGATCGTCGTCGACGTCGCGATGCGGGGCCTCCTCGGCGGCCGCCCGCGGCACTGGCCGCACGATGCGCTCCTGCATGCCGCCGCTAATGGCGACTGTTCGCTGCACGACCGTTGCCAGGGCGTTGCGCTCCAACGGATGGTAGAACGTGAAGCTGCTGCCGCGGCCGACGACGCTCTCCACCACGATCTCACCCCCGAGCAGCGCGGCGATCTCACGGCTGATCGCCAAGCCCAAACCGGTGCCGCCGAATTTGCGCGACGTCCCCATGTCGGCTTGCTGGAATGCCTCGAAGATCACGTTGAACTTCTCTTCGGGAATGCCGATGCCGGTATCGGTCACGCAGAAGGCGACGGCCGGCCCGGCAATGCTGGACACGCGGTGCTCGCGCACCGTCTTGATGTGGAGGCTCACGCTGCCGTCGTTGGTGAACTTGAAGGCGTTCGAGAGCAGATTCTTAAGGATCTGCTGCATCCGCGTCGGATCGGTGAGCACCGTCTTGGGCAGATCCTCGTCGCAGCGAATGATGAAGTCGAGATTCTTGTCCTGTGCGATCTGGTCGAACGTGCGCTCCACCTCGTCCTGGATCTGAGCGAACAAGACTTCCTGGAGGTCGATCGACGTCGTTCCCGATTCGATCTTGGAGAGGTCGAGGATGTCGTTGATGAGGCGCAGCAGGTCGGCACCCGATCCGTGGATCGTTCGTGCGAACTCGACCTCCTTGGGCGACATCCGTCCTTCCGAGTTGTCGGAGAGCTGGCGCGAAAGGATCAGCAGGCTGTTGAGGGGCGTCCGCAGCTCGTGCGACATGTTTGCCAGGAACTGAGACTTATACTTCGAGGTGAGCGCGAGCTGTTCGGCCTTGCGCTCCAACTCCAGACGCGCTTCGTCGATCTCGCGCGTCCGGCGCTCGACTTCGGCGTTGCGCTCCTGGAGAAGCCGGGCCTTCTCCTCGAGTTCGTCGTTGGTGTGCTGCAGTTCCATCTGCTGGCTTTGCAGTTCGGTCGTGAGCGCTTGCGATTGTTTGAGCAGCTCCTCCGTTCTCATGGAGGCCGCGATCGTGTTGAGGATGACGCCGATCGATTCGGTCAGCTGCTCGATGAACAGGAGATGGGTCTCGCTGAAGTGCTCGACTGAGGCCAGCTCCATCACGGCCTTGACGTCGCCTTCGAAGAGCACCGGCATCACGATCAGTGAGAGCGGCTGCGTCGAGCCCAGCCCCGAGCCGATGGCGAGGTAGTCGGCGGGAACCTGCGTAAGCAGGATGCGCCGCTTTTCGACCGCGCACTGTCCGACGAGACCCTCGCCGAGCGGCACGTTGCGTACGCTCGCGCGGCGCTTCGAAAGCGCGTAACTGGCAACGAGGCGCAGCAGCGGCTGCTCGGCCGTGGGATCGTTGATGTAGAGCGCGCCGGTCTGCGCATTGACCAACGGCGCGATCTCCGACATGATCAGCCGGCTCACCGTGTTGATGTCGCGCTGGCCCTGCAGCATCGCGGTGAAGCGCGCGAGGTTGGTCTTGAGCCAGTCCTGCTCGGTATTCTTGCGCGTGGTATCGCGCAGGTTTTGAATCATCTCGTTGACGTTCTGCGTCAGCTCGCCAACCTCGCCGCGAGCCTCGACCTCGATCGCGCGCGACAGGTCGCCTTTGGTCACCGCGGTTGCCACCTCGCCGATCGCGCGGATCTGCGAGGTAAGCTGCGCGGCGAGCTGGTTGACGCTGTCGGTGAGGCGACGCCAGAGTCCGGCCGCGCCCGGCACCTCGGCTTGACCGCCGAGCTTTCCTTCGAAGCCGACCTCGCGTGCGACGGTGGTCACTTGATCGGCGAAGGTCGCGAGCGTGTCGATCATGCCGTTGATCGTCTCGGCCAGTTGCGCGATCTCACCCGCGGCCTGCAGCGTTAACTTGCGCTTGAGATCGCCGTTGGCGACGCCGGTGACGACCTGCGCGATGCCGCGCACCTGCGACGTGAGATTGGACGCCATGAAGTTCACCGAATCGGTGAGGTCCTTCCAGGTGCCGCTCACGCCGGGCACGCGCGCCTGGCCTCCGAGCTTGCCCTCGGAGCCGACCTCGCGCGCCACGCGCGTCACCTCCGAGGCGAACGCGTTGAGCTGGTCGACCATCGTGTTGATCGTGTCTTTGAGTTCGAGGATCTCGCCCTTGACGTCGACGGTGATTTTCTTGGAGAGGTCGCCATTGGCGACGGCCGTCGTCACCTTCGCGATGTTGCGCACCTGCGAGGTGAGGTTCGAGGCCATGCGATTGACGGAGTCGGTGAGGTCCTTCCAGGTGCCGGCGACGCCGCGCACCTGCGCCTGGCCGCCGAGACGGCCTTCCGAGCCCACCTCGCGCGCGACGCGCGTTACCTCGGAGGCGAACGCGTTGAGCTGGTCGACCATCGTGTTGATCGTGTCTTTGAGTTCGAGGATCTCGCCGCGCACGTCGACGGTGATCTTCTTGGAGAGATCGCCATTGGCGACGGCGGTCGTCACGTCGGCGATGTTGCGAACTTGTGAGGTAAGGTTCGACGCCATGACGTTCACCGAGTCGGTGAGGTCCTTCCAGGTGCCGCTGACGCCTTTGACCATCGCTTGGCCGCCGAGCCGGCCCTCCGAACCGACCTCGCGCGCGACGCGCGTGACCTCGGAGGCGAACGCGTTGAGCTGGTCGACCATCGTGTTGATCGTATCTTTGAGTTCGAGGATCTCGCCTTTGACGTCGACGGTGATCTTCTTGGAGAGGTCGCCCGTGGCGACCGCGGTCGTGACATCGGCGATGTTCCGCACCTGCGAGGTGAGATTCGACGCCATGAAGTTCACCGAGTCGGTGAGATCCTTCCAAGTGCCGCTGACGCCGGCGACCTGCGCCTGCCCTCCCAGCTTGCCTTCGGAGCCGACCTCGCGCGCCACGCGCGTGACTTCCGAGGCAAACGCGTTGAGCTGGTCGACCATCGTGTTGATCGTGCCCTTGAGCTCGAGGATCTCGCCGCGCACGTCGACGGTGATCTTCTTGGAAAGGTCGCCCTTGGCGACCGCGGTGGTGACCTCGGCGATATTGCGCACCTGATTGGTCAGATTGCCGGCCATCGTATTGACGGAGTCGGTGAGATCTTTCCAGGTACCGCCGACACCCTTGACGACGGCCTGTCCGCCGAGGCGCCCCTCCGAGCCGACCTCGCGCGCCACGCGCGTGACCTCCGAGGCGAACGCGTTGAGCTGGTCGACCATCGTGTTGATCGTGTTCTTCAACTCGAGGATCTCGCCGCGGACCGCGACGGTGATCTTCTTGGAGAGGTCGCCGTTGGCCACGGCCGTGGTGACCTCGGCGATGTTGCGCACCTGTGAGGTGAGGTTGGATGCCATGAAGTTGACCGAATCGGTGAGGTCCTTCCAGGTGCCGCTCGCACCGACGACCTCGGCCTGACCGCCGAGCTTGCCTTCGGAGCCGACCTCGCGCGCGACGCGCGTCACCTCGGAGGCAAATGCGTTGAGCTGGTCGACCATCGTGTTGATCGTGTCTTTGAGTTCGAGGATCTCGCCGCGCACGTCGACGGTGATCTTCTTGGAAAGATCGCCCTTGGCAACCGCCGTGGTCACCTCGGCGATGTTACGCACCTGAGAGGTGAGGTTGGATGCCATGAAGTTGACCGAGTCGGTAAGGTCCTTCCAGGTGCCGCTGACGCCTTGCACCTCCGCCTGGCCGCCGAGCCGTCCTTCAGAACCCACCTCGCGCGCGACGCGCGTCACCTCCGACGCAAACGCGTTGAGCTGGTCGACCATCGTATTGATCGTGCCCTTGAGTTCAAGGATCTCGCCTTTGACGTCGACCGTGATCTTCTTGGAGAGGTCGCCGGTGGCGACGGCGGTCGTCACTTCGGCAATGTTGCGCACTTGTGAGGTGAGATTGCCGGCCATCGTGTTGACGGAGTCCGTGAGGTCTTTCCAGGTGCCGGCGACGCCGGCGACCGCGGCCTGGCCGCCAAGCTTGCCTTCGGAGCCGACCTCGCGCGCGACGCGCGTAACCTCCGAGGCGAACGCGTTGAGCTGGTCGACCATCGTGTTGATCGTGTCTTTGAGCTCGAGGATCTCGCCTTTGACGTCGACGGTGATCTTTTTGGAGAGATCGCCCTTGGCGACGGCCGTCGTCACCTCGGCGATGTTGCGTACTTGGTTGGTGAGGTTGCCGGCCATGCTGTTGACGGAGTCGGTGAGGTCTTTCCAGGTACCGGCGACGCCTTTGACGGTCGCCTGCCCGCCGAGCTTGCCTTCGGAGCCGACTTCGCGCGCGACGCGCGTCACCTCCGACGCGAACGCGTTAAGCTGGTCGACCATCGTGTTGATCGTGCCCTTGAGCTCGAGGATCTCTCCACGCGCTTCGACGGTGATCTTTTTCGACAAGTCACCGTTGGCGACGGCGGTCGTCACTTCGGCGACGTTGCGCACCTGGCTGGTAAGATTGCCCGCCATCGTGTTGACGGAGTCCGTGAGGTCCTTCCAGGTGCCGGCGACGCCCTTGACCACGGCTTGCCCCCCGAGCTTGCCCTCGGAGCCGACCTCGCGCGATACGCGAATCACCTCGGAAGCGAACGCGTTGAGCTGATCGACCATGGTATTGATCAGCCGGCTGGATTGCAAGAAGTCGCCCATCAGGGGACGGCCGTCGATCTCCAGGGCCATCCTTTTGGAGAGATCGCCCTTGGCAACCGCGCCGAGCACACGCCCGGCCTCCGCCATCGGCTGCGTAAGGTCGCCGATGAGGCGGTTGACCGACTCGACGTATCCCTGCCACGAGCCCTTTACGCTCCCCAGCGAGACGCGATTGGCGATGCGCCCTTCCCGGCCGACCACGACGCTCGCGCGATCGAGTTCCTTGGCCAGATCGGCATTGAGCTCGATGCAATCGTTGAAGGCCTGCGCGATCTCGCCGTCGATGCCGGAGAGGTCGAGCGGAAGGCGCACGGTGAAGTCGCCGCGGCGAAATGCGCGCAATGCGGAAAGGAGCCGGCGCTGGTCGAGCGCAGACGGCTCTCGGTTAGGAGCGGCTGTCGGCATGATTGATCTCCCCAGGGTAGCCCTCGCCTTGTTCCCAGGCTCGGTTTCCGTTTAACATTCGCCAGTCGTGGAGAGAAACGGGTAGTGCGCCCGCTTGATCGTCCGGACGATCGGCATCAAGGCGTTCTCGAAGTATTGGTCCAAGCCGGGTATGCACTGCGGCGTTCCGATATCGAGGAGGCCCTGTCGCAGATCGCGACGTCTCTGGTCGCGGCCTTCTGCGAGTATTGTTCGATCGCGGTAGCCGTCGACGGCGTGGAGCGCTTCGAGTTTTCCGTAGAACGGGGCGCGCTCGACCCACGTGCCGCCGGCGCCGCGACCATCGTCGAACCGTTGAGCGACGGACGCAATACGCTAGGCAAAATCACGTGCCGGCGAGCGTCGCAAGAATTCGACGACGTCGTCCGCCAAGCGATCCGTCTGATGGCGATCCAGCTCTCCGTTGCGCTCGCGCACCAGATCGCAATACAGCGCGAACATCGCGTCGCCGACCGGCTGCAGCGCGCGCTGCTCCCCGAGCACTTGCCAGTGCTCGGCGGCAGCGAGTTCTTCGCCGCGTATCGTCCCGCAAGTGGCGAGGCGGAGGTCGGCGGCGACTGGTTCGATGCGTTCGTCCTTCCGGGCGACCGCATTGGCATCTCCGTGGGCGACGTTGCCGGACACGGCCTCGAGGCGGCAGTGATCATGGGCGAGGTGCGCCAAGCGATCCGCGCCTCGGCCATCGGCACGTCGAGCCCCGCCGAGGTACTCGAACGCGCCAACCGCATCGTCGCGCTCAACGATTCGGTCGGAATGGTCACCGCGATCTTCGGCTACTACATACCGGAAACGAGCCGGCTCGTCTACGCGGTGGCCGGCCATCCGCCACCGTTGCTCGTGCTGCCGCGCACGGTTCGCCGGCTGCCTTCGGGCGGTCTGCCACTGGGGTGCGCGCCCGCGATCGGAACCAGCGACTGGACATTCACGCTTCCCGCCGATGCCGCCCTGCTCTTCTACACTGACGGCATGATCGAGAACGAGCGCGATCCGATCTCGGGCGAGAGGCGCCTGTGCGAAGTCGCGCGCTCGCTGCTCGGCGAGAACTCGCCGCCCTGCGCCGATCCGGCAACCGCCGTGCAGGACGGCGTCTTCGGGGAAGCGGCAAATCGCGACGATGCAGCAGTTCTGCTTCTGCGGCGGAGCAAACCGGTGGAGTCGTACGTTTTCTCCGCGGTGCCCGTCGTCGCGCCGATCGCAAGGTCGATCGTCGAGCGAGAGATTCGCGATCTCGACATCGAGCCGCAGCGACGATTCGATTTGGTCATCGCCGTTGGCGAGGCCGTCGCCAATGCGGTCGAGCATGCGTATCGCGACGCGCCGCCCGGGCTCGTGCACTTGCGGATCGACCGGGACGGCCGGCAGCTGATTGCAACGATCGAGGACTTCGGTCACTGGCGGCCGTTCGCTCGCTCAGAGGAGCGCGGACGCGGCATCGAACTGATGCACGCGTGCATGGACAGCGTCCAGATCCGCTCGACGCGCGGCTCGACCCAGATCCTCCTCAAGGCGCAGCTCGCATCGTAAGGATACAGGACCCCGCGACCCAGGTTCGAAACCCGCTGGGCTTAGCTTCACTCGCACTGGAGGTTCCCGACGTGCTTCTCCTTAGGAACAAGTTCGTTCCCTTTGCGTTAGCAGCGATCGCCGCTTCGGGCCTCGCGGCCTGTTCGGGCAGCCGCTCGCTTATACCGGCAGGCGGTCCCGCTAGCATCGCCACGCGACATAATCTGCGCTACCAAGTGATGAAGAATCAGCCACCGGACTACATGCAGATGGCTTTCTTATTAACCGACGGCTCGATCCTCACGCAGGGTGAGAGTAACTGGGGCTCTTGGTACCGCTACGTGCCCGATTCGGCTGGCAGTTACTCCGATGGTACCTGGACGCAGGTCGCATCGCTTCCGTCGGGCTACGCGCCCGATGCCTTCGCCTCCGACGTTCTCCCCGACGGCCGCCTCTTCATCAGCGGCGGCGAGTACAACTCGCCAGGCAACTACGATCTTCAGCTCGTGAATCTCGGTGCGATCTACGATCCGATCAAGAACACTTGGACGTCGATCGGTCATCCTAGCGGCTGGGGCTGGATCGGCGACTCACCGTCGACCATCCTGCCCAATGGGATCGTCATCGTCGGCGACAAGCTCCTCAAGCAAGACGCGACCTTCAATCCGGCAACGGAAAAATGGACGAAGGTCGGATCGAAAGGCAAAGACGACTGGAACGCCGAGGAGGGCTGGACGCTCCTGCCCGACGGCACCATTCTCACCGCCGACGTTCTCAAGGCGCCCAACTCCGAGATTTACACGCCTTCGAGCGGTACCTGGAAGAGCGCCGGCTCGACAATCGTCGATCTCCGCTCGCAATCGCCGTATCATTCGTGCCTGAGCTACGGCCCCAAGAGCAAGGACTGTTACCTGCCCCCGGGTGAGATCGGACCGGCGATGCTGCGTCCGAACGGCACCGTCTTCGCGACGGGCTCCGGACAGAACGGCAGCGGCTCGGGAACCGGGCACACCGCGGTATACACGATCGCCACCAAGACGTGGGCCGCCGGCCCCGACTTCCCCAACAACGACAACGCCGGCGATAATTTCGCGATCCTCGAGCCCAGCGGTAACGTGCTGGTCTACGGCGACAGCGGCGAGATGTACGAGTTCAACGGCACGTCGCTGACCGCAGAGGGTTACGAGGGCGGCGTTCCGCTACTGCTGCCGACGGGACAGGTGGCCATGTTCGGCTCGCAGGTCGAGCTCTACTCACCCAGCGGGTCGAGCAACTCGTCGTGGGCCCCGACGATTCAGACGGCGCCCAAGTCAGTCGCGCCGGGCAAGACGTACAAGATCTCCGGCACGCAGTTCAACGGCATGTCGCTGGCGATGGCGTTCGGCGATGAGTTCCAGAACTCGACGAACTATCCGCTGGTGCGAATCACGAGCAAGAAAGGTAACGTGTTCTACGCCAGAACGCACGGTCACAGTTCGATGGGCGTGCAGACTGGCTCGACCGTCGTCTCCACCAACTTCGACGTTCCTTCGAAGATCGACGCCGGCACGGCGTCGCTCGTCGTCGTCGCCAACGGAATCGCGTCCAAACCCGTAAGCGTCACCGTTCAATAAACCCTCAAACAAAGAGCGCAAAAGAGCCCGGCTCAAAACGCCGGGCTCTTTTTTTTGCAAGCGGATAGTTCGCTTTGCAGTCGGATAGTTTGATGGGAGCCCAGAGTTAGTCCAGATTGAGGAGCCGAGGCCCGAAGTTTACTAATGGTAATCGAGGGCCGAGGCGACGAAGAGCTGGGCTAACTCTGGGCTTCCCTCACTAGTAATCGTCGTCGGGGTCGGTTGACGAGAGCGCATGGCTGAGGAAGAACTTCGCGTCATGCGGTGCGGGGATCGCGACAAACTTGCGCGGTTGCTGCTGGTAGTCGAAGAAGTCGGAGAGATCGTCGGCGCGCTCGTCTGTAGCTCCCAGCGATCCGAGCCCGAAGTTTCTCTCGACGTATTTCAAGATGCTCCCGAATTCGTGGCGCCGATGGGAGACGAAACCCTTGGGCACGTAGGGGGAGATGGCGATCAACGGCACGCGGAAGCCGAGCTCGTAAGAATTGTACATCGGCGGCTGCACGTGATCGTACCACCCGCCCCAATCGTCCCAGACGACGAAGATCACGCTATCGTTCCAGAACTTGCTCTTGCCAACGGCGTTGACGACCGCGGCGACCCACGAAGGACCGGTGCCGTCGGTCTGTCCGGCGTGATCGGAGGCGGCGCCGGTTGGCGTCACCCATACGACGTTGGCGAGATCGCCGTTCTTGATGTCGCTGAGAATGCGCGCGGGCGGACTGACGACGTCGTAGCGAAACTGCGGACTCTGGCGAACCGACAGCACGGCGTCGGGTGCGTTCCAAAGCCCGGCGCCAAGATGCGTGCCGTAGTAGCGCCAGCTCAGCTCTCGCTTGTCGAGCAGGCTCGTGAGCGCGGGCCGGTTGAAGCACGGATACACTTGCTGATTCTCACGCCCCGCCTGATCGATCACATAGACCAGCGAGCCCGGCGGCGAATCGCAGCCTCCGGTCCAGTGCTGCTGCGCCGTAAGCGGATTCTCCGCCGCCAGCAACGGCACGTTCTCTTCGATCGACGACGTGCCGCTGAGAAGATACTGGTGCGCCGGGAAGCTCGGGCCTTGGTTCGATTGGAACATGCGATCGGCAAAGCCGTACTCTTCGGCCATCGTGAAGTACGGCTTGGTTTGGAAATGCGGCACGTACGCGTAGGCACGGCGCACTTTATTGGGACACTTCTTCTTCACCTGACAGTGACTCGGCGCGAGGTTGAAACCGTCGAGGCTGCCGGCGGCGTACTCCGTTTCGAATGCGGCATGACGATGCGAGATGTCGTAGGGAGCCGAGAGCGATATCGGTTGCAGCGTAACCCTGTCGTGCTGCGAATCCAACCCCGAACGCACGGTATCGGCATTCGGCAAACCGTTGAAGAGATTGTCGACGCTGCGATTCTCTTGAACGACGATGACGACGTGATCGACGCGGCGCGTAGCGCTCTGCGCGGCGACGCCAATCGCGGATGCGCCGTTGGCCGGCGGCACGATGCCGCCGCCATTTTGACCGCAGCCCGGCGTCAGGGCGGCGGCGGATAGCGCGAGAATACAGGGGACGAGCGAGCGCTTCAAACGGATGGCCTCATTGGGAACGTGGTGCTGGAAAGTTCGCGAGCGTGCGGCGCCCTCCTCGAACTACCGGCGACCTGGGGACCCCCTGAGCGGGGAGCGCCTAGGTCTTTACGCAAGCTGCCCAGGTTAGTTCGTTCTGTGCGTTGCTGAACGTCCACCAGCCCTCGTAGCCGAACTTTCCGGGGCTCGACGCGTCTCCCGGATGCTGTTGAACGGGTGGACCCGGCCATGCGCTGTCGCCCATCGCGCCGGCGATGGCGGTATAGCCCGTGCCGCATCCAGCAAAGACGGTCTTGGGCTTCTGGCTCTTGTTCCACATATGTTTGATGACGATGCCCGAGCCGAGCTGCGCGCAGGATGCGTATGCGACGGCGCTCCCGCCGACCCAATACGTGTTCGTGCTCTCGTTGAACCACGACGTGGTGACCGTGCCGTACCCATAGCCGGTAATCAGCGTGTAGCCCGACCGGCACTGCGCCGAGGAGAGCCCGGTATACGGATACGCGGAGCGCCAGCGAAAGAAACCTTTCCACGTTCGCGGTGAGACGCACGTGGCGAATGCTTCCGCACTCGCGGTACTTTGCGGCTTGACGATCCACGCGGTGAACTTCGAGTTGGCGAAACCCGTGCCGACCGCGGTCCCGTTGCTGCTGCTCGATCCGCCGGCGATCACTTTATAATGCTGCGGACACTGCGCGACGGCTTCTTGACCTTTCGAACCCCACGAGGCGATGCGCTTGAAATCCGCCGAAGTCAAAACCTGCGGCCCGACTGACAGATCGCTCAACGCATTGTAACTGGTTGGCAGCGTCGCGTTCCCGGCACCCGAACAGCCGGCAAGGAAAATCAACGCGATGGCTAGCGCTCGAGAGTATATGCTCACGTTAGACCTTTCTTAATTGTAGAATCGGCCGCGATTCTTCAGTTTTTAAGCTACCATGCAGCCGCTTCCAAGGTCAAATCTTGCGGCTATCGTAGGCCCAGTGCAGCAGCGCCTGACGCTGCCTCCTCCGGCAAGAGAGGTCGCCCTTCTCGCAGTTCCGCACGATGGCGGCGGCGTGCCGCACGATAGCGCGCCAACGTGCGATCTGACGGGCGTCGTCCTCGCTGCGGCGCCCCATGTAGTACCGGCAATACCACTGGAACCAGCCGCGCGGATCCTGTGGATGAATCCATCCTTTGCGCCTCCAGACCGAGAGTGGTTGCGAAGCGTTAACGCCAAAACAATTCAGCGAGGGATCGCGGCGATGCGGGGAGAGCTTGGCTCGGGCGAACCAGCTCGATGGGAATTCGCTGCCGCAGTCGGTCATGTATCTGCCGCCAAAAACCCCCAGCGCGAGCATCTCCTTCGGCGTTAGTTCCGGCGTGAAACCCGGATCGAAATGTCTCCCCACCGGCTGCGTACGGTAATAGACGTAGTCCTGCTGCATCTCGTCGTTGACCGCGACTCTCATCTTCCTCACCTTTTGCAAGGCTGGTATTCTCCGGTGTCGCGCGAAATCACCGCGGCCTGATGAGTAGCGCGTCGACGTGATCGTCGCAGTGACCGGGGCCGGCGGGTTCGTCGGACGTGCGGTCGTTCGCGAGCTTCAGCGAGCGGGATCGCGGGTCGTCGCGCTCGGGCGAGCGCCCGCTTCCAACTCGGCTCTGGGCGTCGAGACGCGGCGCTTTGATCCCAACGGTGCACCGGATCCGCAAGCCTTCGCCGGCTGCGACGCCGTGGTCCACCTTGCGGGCGAAACCGTCGCCGGGCGCTGGACGCCCGAGAAGAAACGGCGCGTTGCCGAATCACGAATCGCGGGCACGAAAACCGTCGTCGCCAGCCTCGCCGCGCTCGCACAGCGTCCCGCGGTCCTCGTCAGCGCGTCGGCCGTCGGCTACTACGGCGATCGCGGCGACGAGCCGCTGACCGAAGCGTCCGCTGCCGGCAGCGGCTTCCTCGCCGGCGTCTGTGCCGGGTGGGAGGCAGCCGCCCAGGAATCCGAGGCTTTCGGCGTTCGCCACGTGTGCCTGCGCACCGCGATCGCGTTGGGCAGCGGCGGCGCGCTGGACCAGATGCGGGTTCCGTTTTCGTTCTTCGCCGGCGGTCCACTGGGGACGGGGCGCCAATTCGTGCCGTGGATCCACGTCGGCGACCTCGCCGCACTCTATCGCTTCGCGATCGAGAACGCGTCCATCCGCGGGGCCGTTAACGCCGTCGCTCCCGACTATGCGACCAACGCGCGGCTCTTGCAAGCGATCGGCGCGGCGCTCGGGCGCCCATCGCTGCTGCCGGCGCCGCCGCTCGCGCTGCGCGCCGTGCTCGGCGAGTTCGCGCAGAGTCTCCTGAGCAGCGCGCTCGTGCTTCCCACCGTCGGGCAAGACGCCGGTTTCGAATGGAAGCATCCCCAACTCGAGCGCGCACTCTGCGAGATTCTCCGCGGAACGCCGGTTGCAAAACAGGTTCATCACTTCGAAGCAAAGCAGTTCGTGCCGCGACCGCTCGACGAGGTATTCGGCTTCTTCTCCGATGCCCGCAACCTCGGCACGATCACGCCGCCGGCACTCGGATTCGCGATGCATCGCGCGCCGCATGCGGTCTCGCGCGGTTCCGAGATCGAGTATCACCTGCGGATACACGGCGTGCCGGTTCGCTGGAAGACGCTGATCTGCGAGTTCGAGCCGCAGCGCCGCTTCGTCGACGTGCAGGTGCGCGGACCGTACGCCCTCTGGCGTCACGTGCACGATTTCACGCCCAGAGACGGCGGCGTCGAGATCGGCGACGCGATCGACTACGTCCTCCCGCTGGCGCCCTTCGGCGAGCTGGCGGCCGGAATGGTTCACAACGACGTGCGCGAGATCTTCGCGTTCCGCCGGGCCGCCATCGAGCGGCTCTTCGCGCCGGCGTAGCGTTCCGATGAGGCTGCGCGCACGCGTCGGAATCGCCACAGCCGCGCTCGTCGCGACGGTCGCAAGCGGCTGCGGCTCGAACCTCGCGCCCGCATTTCGTGCAACGCCCGCGTCGCCGCTTGGATTGACGAACGTCGAGCGCATCTATCAGCCGGACTGGGCGGGCCCCGTGCTCTTCGCTCCCGATGCTAAGCCGTTGCAGATTCCCGCACACCGGTTTTACCAGGTCGAAGGTGAGTGGAGGGTGCCTAAAGCGCGTCCGACGATCAACTGCCGCAACCGTTGGGAGCAAGAGGATGGATCGTCGCTCTGGATCGCGCTCGACGGCTGGATGGCCACGTTCAAGGCGCATCGGAAAGACAAGGACGGCAAATGGCAGGCGTACGATTCGAGCGACGTGCTGCAGGCCGGGTCGGAATCCGACGTGCACTGTTACCACGGCGGCAATCCCAACGATTATCCGACGTCGGCCTATTTTTGGATCGAATGGGCAGGCACGCGCAACGTGCGCGTGACGCGCCACTCGAGGAATCTGCGACTGCACGCCGGCGACGTGATCGACGTTCGCATCGCCGCCGAGACGACCGGCTCGCGAGCCTGGCAGCGCGCCACGCTCTGGTTCGCTAACGAAACGACGGGTCAGAAGCTGCAGCGCACCTTCAATTCCGGTTGCGTCGATTGCGGGAATCCTTATCAGCGCCGGGCGACGCTCTTAGGCGATACCGCCGAATGGATGGTGGAGGCGACCTTCTATAGCGCGCTGCACCGTTCGCTCCCGAACACGCTCGACGACTTCGGCAGCATCGAGATGACCCGCGTCTTCGCCACCGACACCGATGGCGTGACGTACGACCTCGGCGATTTCAACGGCGCCACCCCGAACGTCGATTGGATGACGTGGAACGGCGTTCCGCTCCCCGACGGCGGCACGCTGCTCGCGTGCGCGACGATCGCCGGCGCCCGGACGGCAACGTTCGCGCGCGCTCCCTACAAGATCGTGACGCCCGGCAAGCAGGGAGGGCTCGAACCCAAGCCGCAGCACTGCAGATGACGCAACGCGCGCCCGGCCTCGTGATGGCGCGGTTCTCGGGCGAGCTCCCGCCGCTGGCGCCCGACGCGGAGGCCGAGATACGGCAGCGCATGCAGGCGATCCCGATCTTCAAGAGCCTGGGATTCACCAACGCGCGCCTGGGGGCGGGCGCATTCGAATGTACCGTCGCGCGCAACCGCGAGTACGACGGCATCTTCGACTCGTTTCACGGTGGCCTGCTGATGACGGCGGCCGACTCCGCGGCCGCAATCGTCAGCCTGACCGTTTGGGGCGCGCAGGCGACGATCACGACCACCGATATGAGCATCCGTTTCTTGGCCCCGGCGCGCAGCGACGTCACGCTCTTCGCGCAGGCCATCAAGCAGGGACGCACGTTGATTCCCGTAACCGCAAATATCTGGCGCGACGACGGAACGCTCGTCGCCGTCGCGCAGATCACGTATATGAGGTTGATCTAAGAGATGTGCTTCTTTCACTCGCCCTTTTCCGCGCCGATCACGCGCGCGGCGGTGCTCAAAGGTTTCGCCGCCCTTGCAGCGATGCCGGTGATGCCCTCGATCGCCGCGGCGCCGCAAGTGACCGACTTGAACGCCGGACGCGATCTCACCGCGATCACCGGCGCGACGGTGCTGGCCGGCCCGGATCTCGCGCCGCTGCACGATGCCGTCGTGCTGCTGCGCGGCCATCGCATCGAGGCGGTAGGCCCCGCGAGCCGCACCGCCGTGCCGGCGTCGGCCTTCCGCATCGACGCCGCCGGGCACTACGTGATTCCCGGACTGATCGACAGCCACGTGCACTTCTTCCAGTCCGGCGGCCTGTACACGCGGCCCGACGCCATCGATCTGCGCTCGATTCGGCCCTACACCGAAGAACTCGCAATGGTGCGCGCTAACCTGCCCGACACGTTCGCGCGCTACCTGAGCGCGGGCATCACTTCCGTCGTCGACGTCGGTGGACCGTTCTGGAACTACGACGTGCGGATGCAGGCGAGCCAGACGGCCGCCGCGCCGCGCGTGATGGTCGCCGGCCCGCTGATCTCCAGCGTCGACCGTGCGATCCTCGATCCCAACGGCGATCCGCCGATCGTCAAGATCGAGAGCGTCGAGGCGGCGCGCGCCCTGATCGACCGCCAGCTCGCCGCACGCACCGATTTCGTGAAGTTCTGGTGGATCGTTACGCCCGACCATCCAGCGGCAGCATTTACGCCGGTCGCGCAGGGGGCGATCGAGTACGCGCACGCGCACGGCGCCCGCGTCGTGATCCACGCCACCGAGCTGGAGACGGCGCGGCTCGCCGTGCAATCGGGCACCGACATTCTCGCCCACAGCGTCTTCGATGCCGACGTCGACGACGCGTTCGTCGAACTGGTGCGTGCGCGCAACGTCATCTACTGCCCGACGCTGATCGTCCTCGGCAACTACCGCTACACGTTTTCCGGCAAGCCCAACCTCACCGCGAACGACCTTCTCGTTGCCAATCCCGAGATCGTCGGCACGCTCTTCAACATGACCGATGTCGAAGGCACGCTCCCGCAAGAGCTGCAGGACCGTCTCCACGCGCTCTCTCCCGGGCCGCCGTACGCCGCAATGCGCAACCTCAAACGGGTGCACGATGCCGGAATCCGCGTCGCCGCGGGCACCGACGCCGGCAACATCGGCACGCAGCACGCCTCGTCGCTCTACGACGAAGCGCTCACGATGGTCGCCTCCGGGCTCACGCCAAAGGAAGTGCTGCTCACAGCTACCCGCGGCGGCGCGGCGATGATGGGCCGCTCCGACCTCGGCAGCATCGAACCCGGCAAGCTCGCCGATCTCGTCGTGCTCGCGAAGAACCCGCTCGACGACATCGCCGCCATCGGCTCGGTGAAGTTCGTGGTGAAGGACGGACGCGTCTACGAAGCCGCCGCACTGCTCGACGAGTCGCCGGCACAGGTGGTGCAGCGCCAGGTCAACGCCTACAACCATCACGACGCGGACGTCTTCGCGCAGACGTACGCGGCCGATGGCGTGATCGTTCGTCCCAGCGCGTTCGTGCGTTCGCCGGGAGCGATCGCCACGGCGTACGCGGTGCTCTTCGCGAACAATCCGCAGTTGCACGCGGAGATCGTCGACCGAGCGGTCGACGGCGACACCGTACGAGACACCGAGCACCTTACCGGATTTGCCGACGGCAGCACCAAGGACGGCGCGATCACGTATACGGTGCGTGACGGAAAGATTGCGCGCGCAGAAGCGGAGAATCCGCCGCAGCCGCCGGGACTGTAGCCGCGCATCGTCAAAAGTTCTTCGATGAAACGATGGACGAACGCGGCCGTCGCGGCCGCACTATGCGTTCTCGCCGGCTGCGCGGCGGGGCCCTCGACGCCGGGCTCGACGGTGCCGCTTTTGCAGCCTTCGTCGAACGCGCGAGGCGATCGGGGTTCGCGCTCGCTGAGCGAGCTCGTCAATCTGGATTACTCGAGCGGCACGATTACCGTCTTCTCGATTACGAATAATCGCGCGAAAGCCGAAACGAGCTTCACTCCCGGCAACGGTCTGGCGCAAGGCCTGGCGGTCGACCTTCAAGGACACATTTACACCACGATCACCAGCTCGACGTCGAGACCGTGCGGCGCCTGCGTCGAGGAATTCGACTCTTCGGGCAAGCTTCTGGGGCGACTCATGGCGCCGACGCTCGCCGGCGCGCCTGGCCCGCCCGCGCTCACCGACGTCTCGGTATCCGACTACGGCACCGTTTTCGTTAGCGACTACGGGCAGCAGGCGGTTTACTATTTTTCCCGCAAGAAAACCAAGCCGGGCATCGTCGTGCAGAACTCGCAGAACGCGGCGTCGGTGCTCGTAACTCCCGATGGCGCCACCGTCTTGGTCTCGGGCGGCTGCGGCTTCGCCAGCGCGCGGCCGTACACGCGCATGGCGGGCCACCTGTACTCGCCCGGCTCCTGCTTCGCGATCGGCACGATCGCGCTGATCGGCGGCGCGACCGACGATGCGGCCGACGTGATGACGCCCGTCGACGGCGTTGCGGGCCTCGTATCGGTCTCCTCACCTTCCGGAGGGGGCGCCACGTTCCATACGCCGGACCGGCGCTACGCATCGATCAGCGGCGTCGCCTTCAGCAACCCCGGCTCCGACGCCGGCGCAATCGCGTACGTGGCGAACCATCACGACGAGTGCGTGTACGTCTTCGCCCGTCCGGGCGGCAAGGGGTGGCTCTCGGGCGCGAAGCCCGCGCTCTTGGAGACCTACAAAGGCTTCAAAAACCTCGACGTCATTGCGGTGCGGTAGCGTTACACATCGCGACTTAGTTCGCGGGGGCACCCAACGAAACGAGCGTGAGCGACGCGGGATCGACCTCGTAGCTGCCGGGAGCGACGAGATCGTTTGGATAGGCGCAGATCACGCTGTTATCGGGACCCCAGATCACGACGAGGTTCGGCGGCCCGCACTCGGTCTGCGTCAGGCCGTAATCCGTTAGCAGATCCGCACCCGGGCTCTGCGGCCCGATCTCATATGAGCTAAAGAGTTCCTGACTGCCGTCATCGGTGATCGCACCATAGGGCTCGACGTCGGTCAAGCCCATGCCCCACGGTCCCCAAAAGCCGCCGCCCCAATAGAACGGCACCGGATACCACACGACGTAGCGATTCCATTGCCACCAGCGCCAGCGATGCGGGTTGTGCAGCACGGGCCCGTGCCAAACGCGATACGGTCCCGACGGATACTGCACGCCAGGCGTATAGAAATGCGCGCTCGTCGACTGCGGCGCGAGGCGATAGCCTCCGGAGGGCTTGGCCGATTCGAGATGCACCTCGCGCGGCGGCGCCTCGAGCTCGCGCCGCGCGGCATCGATTTCGCGCTGCAGTTCGAGCGAGGAGGTTTCCGGCGTGTAGATCGGACGCAGCGGCCGTCCCACCGACGACGGAACGCGATACGGCAGCGGTGCAGGACGATAGATGGGAGCCGCGTGCGCGGGCATCGCGGCACGCGCCGGCTCGACGGGCCGAACCACCGGCGCAGGCTGATGATAGACCGGCTGCGCGGCCGTACCGGTGACGGTGAGAAGCAAAACGAGCAGATGTGTCACGATCGCATCCTTGGGTTCACGGAAGCGTCAGCGTGGCGGTGGCAACCGGAGCGACGTGCCCTCCGACTTCGATGCCGCCCGCACCGCGCTCGCCGCGAACGTAAACGTGAAGCAGACTTCGGCGTCCCATCTTCGTTCCTTGTTCGCTCACGAAGCGGCTATCGGGGGCGCCCGAGACTAGCCCGTTTTCGATCATGAAGGCTGCCAGGGGCCCGGTCGCGCTGCCGGTCGCCGGATCCTCGACGATGCCGAGATCTTCGGCGAACATCCGCGAGTACGCGCCCTGCTGGGTGGGGGTGAACACGAAGATGCACGTCGGTTCCGCTTCGCCGGCCAGCAACTGCCGCAGTGCCGCCGTGTCGACGCGCGCGCGGTCCACCGTCGCCGCGTCGCGCAGCGCAATGAAGACGAGCGGATTGCCCGCGCTCACGTTTTGCGGCCACACGCCTTCGAGCAGATCGCGCCGTTCGAGGCCCACCGCGGCGGCGCAGAGGGCGGGATCGTACTCTCGAAGCGTGCGTATCGGCGGGGTGCGCAGCCAGATCAAGCCGTCGTCGTCGACGCGAATCGATACGGGCCCGACGTTTTCATCGAGCACGAAGTTGCGTTGATCTTTGGGAACTCGGCCGCGTTCGCGCAGCACCCACGCGGTACCGACCGTGGGATGTCCCGCAAAGAGCATCTCTTTTGACGGCGTGAAGATGCGCACGCGCGCCGCCGATCCTCGCGCAACTGGTGGAAAGACGAACGTCGTCTCGGAGAGATTGGTCTCGCGTGCGATCTTCTGCATCGTCGCGTCGTCGAGCCCCGCCGCGTCATCGAAGACGGCCAGTGCGTTGCCTTCGAGCGGCGTCTGCGTGAAGACGTCGACGACGCGGTACTCCCAGCTCCTCATACTTGCCACGCTCCGCCGGGCGGCACCGAAGGCGTGACCTGCGGATCGGGCGGAATCATGTTACGCGGAAGTGGCGGAGAAGACTCGCTCGTCGGCTGAGCGCAGATGCTCTTCTCGAAGCGATCGGTCGACGCTTCGAGGGTGCTGCCCTTGGCAAAGACCGCGTCGTGTCCGTGGACGCCGAAGCTCAGAAATCCCGAACGAACCCCGCCGACGAACGTCCGCTCGAACTCCGTGTGAATCGTATCGCCGCAAAAGTTCACGACGTCGTCGATGTCCAGCGTCAGCTCTTCGGATGTCTTCGTGGTGAACGTCCCCTTCGTCTCGTTGCTCTGCGTGGTGTAGTGTCCTTCGGCGAGATCTCCGGCCTTTGCGATCACGTAGCCGTCGACGATCACGTCTTGGGCGACGGCGAACTTGACCGTGTGCTCTCCTTGCGAGGAGCCGAACGCTCCGACGCGTGCGTCTTTTGTGACGAGGATCGGAATCACGATTCCGCGTGCGACGGGTTCGCTCGTCGTCTGATCCGCCGCGACGACCGCCGGGACTCCTCCCCAAACGAGCGTTCCTGCCAGAGCTATGCGGGTTGCGCGAAACGGCTTCATCGTACGCTCACCTTCGGCGAAAGGCTCCCAACCGCTTTTCAAGCGAACCTTGGCGGGGAAGAGAATACGAGAAACCGGAGGTTTGAATGAAGCGTACCCTAGCTCTTTACTTGGCCGCGCTCGTGCTGGCCGCAACGGGCTGCGGCCACAACAGCCAGAGCGTCTCGCCCTCGACGGTCGCGGGCGATCCCGCGAGCTACGACGAGCAGGACATCACCGTCGCGGGGACGGCGAAGAACCCGACGATCCGCCACATGCGACGCGGCACCGTCACCCGCTACCAACTCTGCGACAGCGCGTGCATCAACGTCTTTGCTTTCGGTGACACGACCGTGGCCGACGGCAGCAGCCAGACCGTGACCGGTCGTTTCCACACGTCCTTCGGCCGGCGCCGCCATTTGAGCAACGTGCTCGTTGTCGGCGGAGGAGCCTTCCGCATGGGTGGGGGCGGCGGCAACGGCGGCGGTCGCATGGAGAACGGCAACGGTAGCGGCGGTGGGAGCATGGGCGGAGGCCGCAGGCACCGCGAACGCGGTAGCGAGGCGGCCAGTCCGGAGCCGAGCGCTAGCGCTCAATAAGCTTCAACATTTCGGGCGCGTAACGCTCGCCCGACGTCCGTCCCGAAAGGCCTTCGAGCTGCGCCATTTGCGCCTCACTGAGCTGCACTCCCGCGGCGGCGACGTTCTCCTCGAGATAGCGCACGCGCTTCGTTCCGGGAATCGGCACGACGTCGTCACCGCGTGAGAGCACCCACGCGAGCGCAACCTGCGCGGGCGTCGCGCCGCACTGCGCGGCGACGTCGCGCACGACGTCGACGATCGCTTCGTTGGCGCGCGCGCTCTCCTCTGAAAAGCGCGGGTGGTGCTTGCGGAAATCGTTGCGCTCGAGCTCACCAACCTTGACCGTACCGGTCAGAAAACCGCGTCCGAGCGGACTGTACGGAACGAACCCGACGCCCAGCTTCCGGGCGGCCGGCAGAATTTCGCGCTCGATCCCACGTTCCCAAAGCGAGTACTCGCTCTGCAACGCACTGATCGGGTGAACCGCGTTGGCGCGCTCGAGCGTTGCCGCACCGACCTCCGAAAGCCCGAGATAGCGCACCTTGCCCGCCTCCACGAGCTGCTTCATCGCGCCGACCGTCTCTTCGATGGGCACCGACGGATCGCGACGGTGCTGATAGTAGAGATCGATCACGTCGATACCCAAGCGGATCAACGACTCGTTCGCGACGCGACGCACGGTCTCGGGAGATCCGTCGACGCCGCGGTTGGCGCCGGCTTCGAGCTTGAAACCGAACTTGGTCGCGACGACCACGCCGGCACGCCGTCCGCGGAGCGCGCGGCCGACCAGCCGTTCGTTGGTGTACGGTCCGTAGACCTCGGCGGTGTCGAGGAAGTTGACGCCGAGGTCGAGCGCGCGGTGGATCGTAGCGATCGCCTCGCTCTCGTCGGCCGCCCCGTACGCCGACGTCATGCTCATGCAGCCGAGCCCCATCTCGGAGACGGTGAGCCCCTGGGTTCCCAGGCGGCGCTGTTGCAAATGCGTCACCTCAGCTGTTTACCCACCCAGGAGATGACGTTTGCATTGCATTGCAAATCGATGTGCGAGAGCTTGAACGCACTGGCTACCGGGTTGGGAATATCGGTGGAGTTTGCGGCGATCTTCTCGACGACACCGTCCCACGGGGTCTCGACGCCGCTGCCGTCCAGCAGCACCTTTTTAAATTTTTCTTCGGAGTACCAGCAGCCGCTGACCACGCCGGGAATGAAGCATATCCAGTCCGTTCCGGCGACCTCGACGAACTTGGGCTTGTTCGTCATCCCCTTCACGCCGGCAAGGATCTTCTGCAGCTCGTCGGAGTTCGTCGCCAGCGAAGCGACCATCCCGCTCTTGTACGCGCGATCGATCGTGCTGGGCGGCTCGTCGGTGACCCAAGCGAGGAGCCCGAGGACCAGTCCCATGCGCCAGTGATTATCCTTGTTCGCCAGCGGCGTTCCGCGCAACGGCAAGGGGCCGCCCATCGTCACGAGGTTGTCGATCTTCACGTCCTTCTCCGCGAACGGCACGGCCGCGAGACTGACGAGCGATCCGTAACTGTGCGCCTCGATCGAGAGCGAGCCAACTTTTGCGGCCGCGATCTGTTTGAGGAAATCGCCGAAGAGTGGGCCCTCGGTCGAGGGCGGCTCGTTCCAAGCATAGTCAAAGCCGAGAACTTGCGCGAACTTGCCGGCGTTGGCAATTTTCTGCGGACAGGTCGACGGATAGGCGCTCTCGACGCTCGAGAAAATGCCGTGGATCAGCACGACGGTGCTCTTGCCGCTCACGATCGTGCCTTTGTCGCTCCAGCTCTTCCCGTTCCAATAACGCGGGCCGGGCTTCTCGAGCTTGAGGTCCGGATTGTCGATGCCGAGGCCCAACGTCAACTCTGTCGCGCCGTTCATGAGCGCCGAAGGAAGCTCGACCGTCACGCGATCGCGCGCCGGCTCGAAGCGTCCCAAAGCAACCCACCGCAGCGTCGGCGCGCCGGCGTAGCGCACCTCGACGACCGGAGCGCGCGCTGCTAGTATTGCCGCGGCGTAATCGCGCGGATAGGTGAGCCGCGCGAGGACGCCGGCCTCGGCGCCGTCACTTCGTCGCAGCGGAGTGGCAAACGCCGCGCGCAGCGTGATGGGCACCATCTTCCACGCGGAGTTCGGCGGATCCAAGAGCGCGCGCCGCTCTTCGCGCACGCTCACCGCGGGCCGTCCGAGCGAACGCGAAGCGATCGTCACGCCGTCGCCCGCGATGGTGCGAACGGCCGCGCCGGGCGCCGCGGGAACTCCCCCGCCGGCGCTCCCGCCGCAGGCGGAGGCGAGCAGCATCGCGCCGATCGCAAGAGCGGTGGATAACGTTGTTGCAAGCCTTCTCATGTTGAAATGCTCCGTCGGAAAAAGGGTAGCGGTACGGGAACAGAGCGAAGAGGTTCGCACTGCCGACCGCTCGTTATTTAAACCTCGCGAGGAGAAAACCATGCCCGTCACGGCACTCGACGAAAACACCGCCCTCGTCGTCATCGACATGCAGAAAGGCATCCTGGGGATGACGGCCGTTCATCCCACGGCCGACGTGCTGCGCAACGTCGTGCGACTGGTCGACGCGTTTCGCGCGAAAGGTCGGCCCGTCGTGCTCGTTCGCGTGGGCTGGAACGCCGATCGGAGCGATGCGCTCAAGTCGCGCAGCGACGCTCCAGCACCGGCGTTCTCGCCACCGCCGGATTTCTTCGAATACGCCGACGAGCTGCGCGCCGACCCGAAGCGCGACGTGCTGGTGCACAAGCGGCAATGGGGAGCGTTCTACGGCACCGACCTCGATCTGCAGCTGCGACGGCGCGAGATCACGAACATCGTGCTCTGCGGAATCGCGACGAGCATCGGCGTGGAGTCGACCGCGCGCGACGCGTGGGAACGTTCCTACAACCTCACGTTTGCCGCCGACGCGATGACCGATCGCGATGCCGGAGCGCACGAGCGCGCGTTGACGATCGTCTTTCCCCGCATCGGCGAGATCGGCAGCGTCGACGACGTGCTCGCCAAGCTTTAGCAGAGCGTTCGTGATCGTCAACGCAGTCGAACTGCACGAAACGATCCGGCTCGGGGAGATCGACGGCATCGGCCGCGCGGTCGAGGCCGCGCGGCGCCTGCGCCCCGAAGCCGGCGTAACGAGCCGCCTGATCGCCGGCGGACTCGCCGTCTTCACGGGAGCCGGCGACCCGCTGTCGCAGGCCTACGGGGTCGGAGGACGCGCGGTTACTGCCGACGAGATCGCTGCGCTCACCGAGTTCTACGAATCGCGCGGCGCCGTGGCGCGGGCGTTCGTGTCGCCGTTTAGCGACCCGTCGCTGGCGCGAGGTTTGGCGACCGGGAGTTACGCGCCCAGCGATTACGAGAATCTGCTCGTCTGCGACGCTCTCGACGCCGATGCGCGCCGCGACGAGCGCGTGACGGTGGCGACCGACGTGGAGGAGTGGGCGCGCGCGTCCCTTGCCGCTTTCACCGAGGGTGCGAAGGTCAATCCGTATGAGGAGAGCGTGGGGCTGGTGCTGGCAACCGCGAGCGGCGTCGTTGCGCTCGAGATCCGTGAGAGCGGCGCCGTCGTCGCAACGGCGGCGCTCGCGATGGAGCCGGGAAAGTGCGCGGCGCTCTTCGCGGGCTCGACGCTGCCGGCATTCCGCAAGCGCGGGTTGCACCTCGCCCTCACCCGGGATCGCATGGCCCGCGCCCTGGAGAACGGCGCCCAACTGCTGCGTGCGACGGCGAAGCCGGGCAGCGCCTCCGAACGAAACTTCAGGCGCTGCGGCTTCGACGTGCTTTGTACGCGAACGCTATGGGAGCGCCCGCCGAACTAACGACCTTCTACCAACCACTCCCGCTGCTGCCGCTGCCGCTTCCCTTCGGCGTGGGCGTCGCTTGCGGACCGGGCGCTGCGTGCGCGGCGACGATGATGACGTCGTGCATGCCGATTCCGTAATGGAACGCGCACCCGATCAAGTAGATCCCGGGTTTGCCCAACATCACCGTGATCGATTTTCCCGGTTTGATCGGCCCGCTGGCGTATCCGGTTTGGAGCGTGCCGTCGCCCTTAGGCTGCGTCGAGAGCGTGATGCCCTTTGGAAAAACGGCCGGCGGTCCCGTGATCTCCTTCACGACGTTGAGCGTGTGCGTTACGGTCTTCGAAAGATTGACGACCGTGATTTTGGTGTTCGGTGGAAAGCCGAGCGACTGCGAGTAGTGTTGCTGCGTGTAGCTGCTGAGCGTCGCATCCCACTTCGCCGATTTGATCGCGCCGATGCCCTCTTTGTAGTACTCCTCGCCGATGGTGTCTTTCGGCATCGCCGCGTAGACGGCGAGATCCGGCCCAAGGGCCGGGAGCGCGTACGTGGTCATCCCCGGCGCGCCCGCAGGACCGGCGTGGCCGCCGCAGGCCGCTAGGGCCACGACGACGAGGGGGACGAGAAATGGTGCGAATTTCCTAAACATTGAAAAGCCTCCGAACATCGAGTTTGTACTGCGGTGAGCGTATGCGAGCGGAGTTAGAAAATTGTGAAGGACTGGTGCCGCGGGAGGGCGCGATATTGTAAGAACCGACGCGCGAAAAATTAAAAAGGCTGCCGGACTTGACGAACCTCCGCGCGTGGAGTATATTCCACTATGGTTATGGAACTAGTTGGTTATGGAATGACCCCGCCCGATCGGCTGACGGCCACGTTTACGGCCCTCGCCGACCCCACGCGCCGCGCGATTCTCGCGCGTTTGGCCGGCGGCGAGGCGTCGGTCCTCGAGATCGCCGCCCCTTTTGCAATGAGCCAGCCGGCGATCTCCAAGCACCTCAAAGTGCTCGAGCGTGCGGGCCTCATCTCGCGCGGCCGCGACGCGCAGCGGCGCCCCTGCCGGCTCGAAGCGCAGCCGCTCGCCGAGGCGACGGGCTGGCTCGAACGCTACCGCGAGTTGTGGGAGGGGAACTTCGCGCGGCTCGACGCCCTTCTCGACGAGCTCCAAGCCGACATCAAACCCGCCAAACCGGCCAAGCGCCGAAGGAGAGATGCCCCATGAACGCTGCTCGAAGCAAACGCCAACTCCAGCTCGCGACGCCGAGCGATCGCGAGATCTCGATGACGCGCGCGTTCGATGCGCCGCGCGACCGCGTTTTCGACGCCTTTACCACACCCAAGTTGCTCCAGCGTTGGTTGCTCGGGCCCGACGGCTGGTCGATGCCGGTCTGCGAGGTCGACCTGCGTCCCGGCGGTGCCTTCCATTACGTCTGGCGCAACGACGCCGACGGCAATGAGTTCGGGCTACACGGCAGCTATCGCGCGATCGAGCGCCCCGAACGCATCGTGCACGTCGAGAACTTCGACCAGCCGTGGTACCCGGGAGACGCCACGATCACCACGACGTTCGTCGAGCGCGATGGCGTGACGACGGTCACGATGGTGCAAGCGTTCGACACCCCCGAAGGGCTCCAGGCGGCGCTCGAGTCCGGCATGGAGACGGGGGTCGCCGCGAGCTACGATCGGCTCGACGAGATCCTCAACGCTTCCACCGGCTCGTCGTAGCGCAGCAGTTTATACGCGGCTGCGGCAACGATCCAGCTCGTCACGAAGAGGCCGACGATCACGAAGCCGAGCATGCCGAAGTTGTCGTTGACCGCCCTGATCGAGTCCCACACGCCGCCGTTGAGTCGAAGCTGGTCGGCAATCACGCCGCCCGCTTCGACTCCGCCGACGACGAGCGCCACCAGCACGGAAACCAGCGTGATCACGAGATTGTAGTAGAGCTTGCGCATCGGCTTGACGAAGGCCCAGCCGTACGCGCCCAGCATGAGAATGCCGTCGGCCGTGTCGATCAACGACATGCCCGCGGTGAAGAGCAGCGGGAAGATCAAAATGTCGACGACCGGCAAACCTTTGCCCGCCTCGACCGCAGCGATGCCCAGCAGCGCCACCTCCGACGCCGTGTCGAAACCGAGCCCGAAGAGTACCCCGATTGGATACATCTTCCAGCTGCGGTCGACGATGCGTAACAGCGGTCCGAACAGGCGTCCGAGCAGCCCGCGCCGATCGAGCATCGCGTCGAAGCCCCGGTCCTCGTGCGTTTCGCCGCGACGCGCGCGACTGAAGGCGCCGACGATGTCGACGAGCACCACCATGTTGATCGCCGCAATCAGCAGCAGGAAGCCGGCCGAGACCGACGTGCCCACCAGCGCGCCCGCGTGCTGCAGCGCGGGCAGGCGCCCCTTCACGACGGCGGCCGCGACGGCGACCCCAAGCGTGAGCGCGACGACGACGCTCGAATGACCCAATGAAAAAAAGAAACCAACGCCGGCCGGGCGCTTGCGCTCCTGCATCAGCTTGCGGGTGACGTTGTCGATCGCCGAGATATGATCGGCGTCGACCGCATGGCGCAGGCCAAACGTATAGGCGAGCAGCGCGGTTCCTAACAGAACCGGCCGCGACCAAAACGCCGCCAGCGCCAGCGCCCACGCTCCGACGTTGAGCGCACCTAAGAAGAGGAAGAGACGGACCACGCGCGAGCGCAGCCTCATCCGCCGATGCTCGCGAGCACTTGCCGCGCATCCGCGGCATAGAACGGGTGAAACTCGGGGTCGGCGCTCAGCGCCGCACGCAGCCGTCCGCGCGCTTCGGCAAGCGCTCCCGCGTGCCAGGCGATGATCCCGGCATGATACTGCAGTTCGGGATCCGCCGTGCCCAAGCGCGTCGCGCGCACCGCGTAGATGCGGGCTTGCGGCCAGCGACCCAGCGCCGCCAGCACCCAGGCCATCGCGTCGTCGGCGTAGATCTCGTCGCCGCGCCGCGCGAGATCGGCGCGCGCCGCAGCCAGTGCGTCGCCGAGGTGCTCGTGGTGTTCTGCGTAGTACATCGCCAACAGCCGGTCGTTTACGCCCTGCGCGTTGAACAGCCGCTGCTCGGCGCGAATCAGCTCGTCGGTTCGCGCGCCGGCGGCGGGATCGCCGAGCGCGCGCTGCGCGTCGGCTTCGTATCCCAACGCTTGCGGAAGCGGATAGAGATCGGCGCTGCGCTTGGCCGCCGCCAGCGCGTCTGCCCAGTCGCCGTGCGCGCGGTACATCTTCGCCTCGAAGAGCAAGGCCATGGCGTTGTCGGGAAAGATGCGCAACGCTTCGTCGAACTGGGCGCTCGCGGCGGATGTATCGCCTTCCTCGAAGGCGAGCTGCGCGTCGCGCATGTGGTACCACGAGCGCGTGTAAGCCGGAACGACGACCATGCGATCGACGATCTCCGTGGCTTGCGACATCGCAACGCGGGCGCCGGTGAGGTTTCCGGTCAGCTCGTCGTAGCGCGCGGCGATCGACATGCGCGTCGGATTCGGATCGGCCGCCAGCGGCCGCCCCAGAATCCGCGCCGCTTCCAAGTAGCGTCCCTGCTCCATGAGGATCGAGGCGCTCTCCGCCCACGCGTTGTCGTCGAATGGCGTCGCCTCGATCGCGGCCCGCTCCGCAGCGAGTGCCTCGGCGAAGCGGTGCAGCGCGAGATCGGCCGAGGCCATGACGCCCAGCGCTGCGGTATTGCCCCCCGGCTGGAGGCGCAACGACACGTTCGCGGCGGCGAGCGCCCGGGTGACGTCGTTGAGGTCGCCGGCCTCGCGAAAGCGCTGCATGTACTGGCCGGCGAGCACGCGCCGCGTGATCTGATCGCTAGAGTCGCGACGCGCCTCTCTCTCGTAGAAAGAGATCAGCGCGTCGCGCTGGCGGTAGTCGGCCTGCACCGGCGCGACCGCGATCGCACCGGTCTGGGCGCGATGCGCCGCGACCCAAGGCCAAGCCGCCCCCATGGCGACTGCCGCGACGAACGCAGCGATCGCCCCTGGACCTTTCATGCTAGAGCGGCGCCTGGATGTAGGGGAACGTCGCCGTGTTCGACTTGTCGTAGGCGATGTTGTCGGTCGTCAGGCACGGCACTTCTTTTTTGTCGTCGGGAATGAGACCGAGTGCCGAGAGCGTGTTACCGAAGATCGCGCCGAGCGAGATGTCGATGATGTCGTCGTCGAGCGCCCGCCCGCCCCACTTACTTCCCGTCGCGCCGCCGGTCTCGTAGCCGAGATAGGAGGCCGTCGTCGTGTCTTGCGACAGGTCCGCCTTCATGACGTTGGGATAGAGGACGGCCTGCAGCGTATCGGCGTTTTGCTTACTCCGGAAGTTCAGCGTGAACGATTTGATCTGGCCCTTGAGGACCGGATCGGCGTAGGGTTCGGATCGGTTGGTCTTGTTGTGGTCTTCGAACAGTTCGAAGGCCTCCTTTACCGCCGGACGCGAGAGCAGCTCGATCTGCTTGTAGACGGTCTGCGTGCCGCTGTCGATGGCGGCGCGGCTCGGCGTTGGCCCGAGCATCGTATTCGAGCTGCAGCCGCCGGCGACGGCGCCCACGATGGCAAGCGCGGCGAGAGCGAACTTATAGCGTGTCGTCATGTCGTTGCAACTCCTATTCCGAGTGGCCGTCGGGAGTGCCGGTCGTGGCCCACAGGCCGATGACGCCGGGCGATCCGCTTGCCGGTGCGAGCATTTTCTTGGGCATCTCGATCACGATCGAAACTACGTCGTAATCCGCCAGATAGTCTCCTGGTTTGGCGATCTTGCACTTGTTGGAACCGGCAGTTCCGTAATCGACCCCGTTGAGCACGATCTTCTGCTTGCGCGACGCGAAGCGGAACGAATCGGCGGTTGCCGGCGGTACGTGCGGATGGTTCATGTAGTTACGATCGGGGATGATCTTGAAGAACTGGGCGAGGTCGAAGAAGAACGGGTCGCGGCGCGGGCCGACGAAAACCTTGATGCCGCCCTTGAGCGTGGTGACTTTTCCAAACTCGAACGTGCCGGTCTTGGCGACGGTCGTGTTCGAGGTGCCCACCTCGTTCGGCGTGGCGGGACCGTAGAGCGTGACGTTCTGCGACGAACCCGTCCCGTCGGCGGTGAACTGGATGACGGTATCCTCGTGGAACGAACCCGAGGTGACGCCCGCGTTAGCGACCTTGAACTGGTAGAGCACGTTGGGATCGAGCCCAATTCCGGAATACATGCCCGCCGGAATCAGCGGCCGAACGTCCATCACGAGCGCGACGCGCGACGCGTCTTTCGGATTGGGGAAGGCAAAGACGTCGGTTATGTCGGCGAGCGGGTTGGCGACGACGGCGGGTGAGTCTTGGTGATCGGATCCGCGAGCCGCTTTAAACGAATAGAGCGAGATCGAGAACGCGAGCACGAAGACCGCCGCCAGCGTTCCAACGGAACGTAGCGCAGTCATGAGGTCTCCTTTACTGCAAGAGTGCGGTGAGTGGAACGTAGTGGGATCAGGACGGGGAGAGCGGCGACGGCCACGACTCCTGCCAGCGTCGCGGCGAAGAGCGCGGACACCGACGCACGCGCGCCGACCGCGAGTGCGCCCTGCGCGAGCATGCTCGCGCCGACGACCGAAATGACGACGGCGGTCACGAAGGGGGCCGCCGCCGCGACGCGAGCGAACGCGCCGCGGCGTCCGAGCCACGCGGCCCCATGCACGACGGCCATTCCCAAACCCGCGAGAATGGCGGCAAGTCCGAGGCTGAAGATCACGATCAGCACGAGCCCATAGCCGATCCGGTGCAGATGCACGGCGGTCAGCAGCACCACGATCGCGGCCGGGCAAGGCGCGATTCCTCCGCTCATCGCGGCGACGACCGCGCTGCCGAAGCGCAGCGGCGCCGCACCGGGCATCGCATGTGAGTGCGCGTGACTCTCGTGGCCGTGCTGGTGCCCGTGGTCGTGCGCGGTATCGGTCGCGTGCGCCCTTGCATGCGCGAGTGCGCCGCGCAGCGTGCGCGCGCCGATCGTGACGACGGCCAGTCCCGAGATCAGCGTAATCCACGAGAAGAGGCTCTCCGTCGCAAAACCGGCGGCGAACAGCAGCAACAGGCCGAGAAGCAGCACGGCGATCGTGTGCGCGAACGTAAGCGCGGCCGCGAGGACCGCGGCCTGTTTGAACGTCGCGCGAGCGCCAACCAGCGTAAACGCGAGCAACGCCTTTCCGTGGCCCGGTTCCAGCCCGTGCAGCGCGCCGAGCCCGAACGCTACGAGCACGGTGAGCGCGATGAGCGCGGGCGTCTGTCCGCTGCGCGCAAAGAGATCGGAGAGAAACGACGATCGTACGAGCGATCCCGCCCCCCACGAGACGCCGGGGTCGCCGGAGACGCGCGGGTGCGCGATCTCGCCGTCCGGCGCATAATCGAAGCTAGCCACGTCGTTATGCCGAGGCGAGCCAATCAGCGCGCTGGGATAGGAACGTAGCGCGTCGGTTGGATCGGTCATGCCCGCGAGCACGATGTCCTTCCAGCCGATGCGCCGGTCGGCGTAAACGAGATCCTGGATCGAGACGCTGCCGCTGCGCGGAAGCGGCGCCGTGAAATCCCCAGTCCAATAGAGAATCGGCAGACCGCCGGCCCCTGGCCGCGTGCGCGCACCGGTTCGCTGCGTCTGCAGCGCTACGGCCGCGCCGTCGACGCGCACGAGTAAGTTCTGCGCGACCATCGTCGCCTCACCGTCGCGCCAGGCCGCCATGGCGGCCGGCGTCCACGAACCGGCGCCGTGCATGATCGCAAACGTCGGAATCTCCGCGATATCGAGCACGTAATGCACTCGCAGACGGCCATCGCGCACGTCTACGGCGGCGAGGTGGTTGATCGTAAAGTTTCCCAGGGGGTGCGCGACCGCCGCCCGGACCGATGCGAGCGTCAGGAACGCCGCCCACAAAGCAATTGCTGTTATCCGAACCATCGCAGCACGCACACTCCTCCGATGCCGTCACAACGGAGCCCGGCGCGGTTTGGATTTAGCGGTGCGCTAAATTATCGCCGATACGAGGGCGTCGAGCGTCTTGTCCATCGCGGCGATGCGCTCGTCGACGCCGCTTACGCCGTATCGCTGGACGATCGACGACATCGGCTCGTACGCAACGGTTGTGGCGCCGGCAGCTTCCCACACGAGCAGTTTGAGCGGCAGTTCAAGGGCTACTAAAGGAAAGGCGTCCATCAGAGGCGTTCCGCCCGTCGGGTTGCCGAAGACGAGGAGCAGGGTCGGCCGCAGCGCGAGTCCCACGCCGCGCGCCGCCGCGGCCTGGTCGATCGCGGCAAAGATCGTGCCTCCCGCGCCGAGTATGGCATTGCGAAGCGTCGCTACCGTCTCTTCGTAGCCGAACCGGCTGCGATGCCGCACCACGTTCATCGTTAGGTACCCCCTTGGCTCGGCGGCCGCCGGCCGCCTCCGATGGCCAAAAACGTTACGACGTCCCAAGCGTCGCGAATCCCGATGAAGATCAGCAGCAGCACCGCGCCCGCTACGACGAAGAGTCCCTCTCGTGGAACCAGCGTCAGCACGATCGCGCCGAAGGTCAACGCGCCGTAGCCGGTCAGTGGCAGCACGAAGTACCACGTCCAGTCTTCGGCGTCGGGTTTGTATGCCTCGAACCGCTTGACTCGCAGCGTGAGGCGCGCAATGTAGGTCACCTCGTAGAGGCCCACGAGCGCGACGAGGGCGGCGGGAATGATCGCCGAGTGCCAGGGCGCGAGGAGGAGCGCCGAGACGAGCAGCACGATGCAAAAATGCACGACCGTGGGCGTACTGAACGTTGCGATGCCGTCGCTGCTGCGCGCCTGGGCCTCTTCGCTCTGAACCAGCGTGATCACGACGAACATCAATCCGGTGAGTGCGGCGGCCGATGAGCCGGTCATCACGAAAAAGCTCGACCAGGGAGCGAGAAAACTCGCCATTGCTATCGCGCCTCCATCGCCGCTGCGGCTTGCGCCGCCGCACGTTCGCCCGTCTGCAGCGCGCCGTTGACGGTGCCGCCCTGCCCGTCGGTCGACGTCGCTTCCCCGGCGAAGAAGAGCGCGTTCGCCAGCGACGCGCCGAGCGTTTCGCGGGCAGCACCGCCTCCAACGGCGACGTAGCTGTAGGCGCCGCGCGCGAAGGGATCGGCGTGCCAGTCGTGCATCGCGCCTTCGGCGAAGCAGCGGCGCGCGAGGTCGCGGTCGCCCAGAGCGTCGCCGAAAGCGTCGCGCGCGAGCGTCACGAGATCGCCTGGGGGGTTTCGCAGCAGCGCCGCGGCCTTCGGGCCGCCGATCCACGCCGCGATCGCATTGCTGCGCTCCGGATACTGCGTCCAAAAGACCCCAAACGGCGCCCCCTCGGCGCGGAAGAAGCCGGCGTCACGATAACGCCCGTCGCGCAGTTCGTTCCAGAAAGGCGTATGGAACCAAAGGCACGCTTTCACGACGGCACCCATTTCTATATGCGCCAGCGATTCGCGCTTTTGCGCCGGCAGCGGCGGTTCGAAGCGCACCTCCCCGTCGCCTCGATGACGCATTACTCCGGCCGGCAGCGTCACGATGGCGGTCCGAGCGCAGAGAGAACGCGCGCGCGGCGGCGCCGTCTCGATCTCCACGCCCGCTGCGCCCCAGCCGATGCGCCGCACCCGCGCTTCCCAGTCGAACGCGACGCCCGAGGCCATGCAGTCGGCGTAGAGGCGCTCGAACATCGGCGCGTAACCACCGCGCGGCCGTCCACTCGTCGAATCGACGCCGGAGGACCACTCCTTCGCGATCGCCTGCACGCTGGCGATCGATGGATCGGCCGCTTCGAATCCCTCGACGAAGAGCCGCGCGCGCAGGACGGCTTCGCGCATGGCGGGCTCACCGTCGAAACGCTGCAAGAAGCGCTCGACGCTCTCGTCTCGTTCGAGCCGTTCGGCACGTGCGAGGAGCGCCGCCGAGGCGAGAAAGTCGTCGTCCTCGCGGACGAACTCGCCGCTGGGGCCGCGCACCCAGGAGTCGCCGCCCGTCTCGATTCGCTCGCTGCCGGCATCGCGGAGCAATGCGAGCGTTTCGGGTGCGGGCCCGTGGATGAACTCGGCGCCGAGTTCGCCGGGAACCGGATCGGCGCTCGCGCGCCGGGCCCAAACGCGCCCGCCGATGCGATCGCGCGCCTCGACGACGCGCGTGGAGAAGCCACGACTGGCAAGCTGGCGTGCTGCGGCCAAGCCGGCCGCGCCCGCTCCGATGACGATGGCATCGGCGTCCATACTCACAGCTCTACCTCGCGGCGCGTCCGCTATTCCCAATAATCATCGTTAATGTTACGATAAGCGCTAGCATGGTAACCGCCGTTCTTCTGGCCGTTCTCCACTTTCCGCTTGTCCTGATGTACCATCGGGTCGACGTGTCGTCTCCTGGAGACCGCGTTTCCGAGACGTTGACCGTTTCGCCGCAGCAGTTCTCCGACGAGATGTCGCTGCTGGCGCGCCGAGGAATGCGCGCGATGAGCCTCGATCAGTTCTACGAGCTGGTTCGCGACAAAAAGCCGACCGAAAACGTCGTGCTCGTGACGTTCGACGACGGCTACGGGGACCAATACCGCTACGCCGTTCCGATCCTGCTCCGCTATCACTTCGGCGCTACCTTCTTCGTGAACACGGGGACGGTTGGCAAAGCGCGCCACGTCACCTGGCAGGAGCTTCACGAGATGGAGCGCGACGGCATGTCGATCGAGGCCCACGGCGTCGATCACGTCGACCTCGCCCAGCTCGCCTCGGCGCGGCAGGCCTTCGAGATCCTCACGTGCATCCGAACGCTGGAGGCAAATCTCGGGACGCCGGTACACGCGTTTGCGTATCCCAGCGGCGAGTACGACGCACAGACCGTCGACATCGTCCGCGAGGCCGGGCTTTCGTACGCCTTCACCACCGACCCGTTTCGCACGCTGGTCAGCGGCTCGCCGTACGAGTTGTCGCGCAGGCGCGTGGTCGGCGGCCTCGACGATGCCGCCTTCGGTCGCCTCGTAGGAACGACGCCGTAAGAAATCGTTAGACCTTTACGGAACCGCAGCGCCTTCGAGCGCCGAGCCGCTGAAGCGGCGCAAGTCGTCCACGCCCACGGCCTTGCAGCCTTGGCGGTGCACCGGATCCTCGCAGATCAGCGCACCGTCGAAACGAGTACCAGAGAGCTGCGCCTCCTTCATCGCGTCGCATTGCGGCCGGCGTGTTGCGGCAGCGGCGCCTCCGTCGCTCCGCGTCACGTACCAGCAGAGCACGGCGCCCGAAAAGTTCGCGCCGCGCAGGTCGGCCTTCGACAGGTCGATGCCGACGAGCGAGGCTCCCGACAGATCGCGCCCGGCGAGATCGCTTCCGGTGAAACTGCACTTGATGCAACCGGAGAGCAACGCCGCAAGCTGCTTGTCGGCAACCGACGCTTTGAAGCCCGAAAGATTGGCCGCCGTCATCTGAGCGCCGGAGAAGGTGGCGCCGTCGAGCGAGGCACCCCCGAAATTGCACGCGATGCAGTCGGAGGCGTCGAACGCCACGTTCGATAGGTTGGCCCCCTCGAAGTTCGCCGCCACCAATCTCGCGCCGCGAAACGACGAGCCGCTCAGATTCGCGTCCGCGAAGTTGACGCCGATGTAGACGGCGTTGCTGAAATCGGAGTTAGCGAGCACGGCTTTGGAAAAGCTGCAGCCTTCGCAGAATTTCGGCTGGACGGCGGCACTCGCTTCGGCGACGCAGCACCACGGCACGAGCAACGACGAAAGCACGACTCCGAGTAGCTTCATGTGCGCTGCTTAGCCGCCGCACGCGAGCGACCTGCGCGCTCGATGTCGAGCAGCGTGCGCTTGCGCTGCGGCCCCCAGCGATATCCGCCCAGCTCTCCCGATTCGCGGATGACGCGGTGGCAGGGTATCAGGATCGCGACGGCGTTGCGGGCGATCGCGTTCCCTACCGCGCGGGCCGCCGTCGGCCGTCCTATCGCGGACGCGACTTCGCCATACGAGCGTACCTCGCCATAGGGGATCGCCTGCAGATACTTCCAGACCTTCATCTGAAAGGCGGTCGCGCGGACGTCGAGCGGCAGCTCGGGGCCCGGGGGCTCGCCGGCGAGGTGGCGCGCGATGGCGTCGACCCAAGCCGCGAACTCGGGATGGTAGGGCGCGCGCATCGGCCCGATCTCGGCGTTGGCGTACTCGCCGCGGAGCTGCGCCACCAGCTTCGTTTCGGACTCGCCGAACTGGGCGAAGCAGATACCGCGATCGGTAGCGCCGATCAACATCAACCCGATCGGCGTCGGCAATGCCGCGTACGAGATCGAAACCCCTTCGCCTGCGGCTCGGTACTGCGCCGGCGTCATGCCGAGGTTGCGAGCGGCGTGCTCGTAGACGCGGCTCGGAGAACCGTATCCGGCGCCGTAGAGGGCATCGTCGATCGGGCGCTTCTTGCGCAGGCCGCCCTTCAGGCGGCGCAAGCGCGTGGCCGAGACGTACGCCTTCGGGGTGACGCCGACGACGGCTTTGAAGCGCCTCGCGAAGTGATACTTGCTGGTGTTTGCCATTGCGGCGAGCGATTCGAGCGTCAGCGGTTCGTCGCTGTGAGCGTCGATGTAGCGGCAGATCTCGCGGATGCGTTGCGTTTCGGTCATGTCCTGTAGCCTATCGCAACGAAGGTTCGCCGCCCATCCGGATCTTGCTGGATTCCGCGGGCCGGCGTAGTATGTATCTCCCCATGAGCAAGGGAGCGCAGTGGGCGGCGTGGATCGTCGCCGCGGTCGTCGCCATCGTGCATTTCGCCGTCGCCGGACAGTACGACATCTTCCGCAACGAACTGTACTTCATCGTTTGCGGACGCCATCCGGCGTTCGGTTACGTCGACCAGCCGCCGCTGGTGCCGTTGCTGGCCGCGCTCACCCAGGCGGCGGGCGTCAACGCATGGGTGCTGCGGCTTCCGGCGGTGCTCTCCGCGATCGCGATCGTACCGCTGACGGTAGCCTTCGCACAGTTGCTCGGGGCGACCACGCGCGCTGCGTGGCTGGCGGCGGTTGCGTCCGCGAGCTCGACGCTCCTCATCGCGATGAGCGCCACGCTGGGAACCTCCACGTTCGAGCCGTTCGATTTCACCGCGGTCGCCTATCTCGTCACCTACGCGTTCCTGCGGGAGCGCCCCCGCGCGCTCTGGTGGGCCGGCGCGTTCGCCGGCGTCGCCTTCGAGACGCGCTACGGCATGCTGTATTGGGGCGTGGCACTCGGCGTTGGCCTGCTCGCCGCCGGGCCGCGCGCACTGCTGCGGTCGCGCGATCTTTGGATCGGCGTGGCGGTCGCCGCGATCATCGCGCTGCCCAACGTCATCTGGCAAGCGGCGCACGGTTTCCCGTTCCTCGAGCTGGTGCGCAACGACAACTCGGGCAACTTCATCGGATCGCCTCTTGGTTTCACGATCGACCAAATTCTCAGCATCAACCTGGTGCTGGCGCCGCTCTGGATCACCGCGATCGTCGCACCGTTCGTCTCGGTGCGACTGGCCGCGTACCGCTTTCTCTCGATCGCCTTCGTGGTCACCGCTGCCATCGTCGTCGCCTCGCACGGCAAGAGTTACTATATGACCGGCGCGTATCCGACGATGTTCGCGCTCGGCGCGGTGGCTTGCACGCGGATGTGGCGCTGGTTGATCGGGTTCTGGGCCCTGCTTGCCGCGGTCAACGGCGCGTTCTCGCTGCCGCTGGTGCTTCCGGTGATGCCGCCGGCGAAGCTGCTGGACATGATGAACCACATGTCGTGGCGCCCCCGGCCGATCGAGAGGGCCGGCATCGGCGCACCGCTGATGCAGATGCTCTCCGACGAGTTTGGTTGGCCCGATCTTGCGCGCACCGTCGAAGGCGTCTACGCGAAGCTGCCGCCGGCGGATCGATCGAAAGCGGCGATCTTCGCCTCGAACTACGGCGAGGCGTCGGCGATCGACGTCTACGGCAGCGGCCTTCCTCCGGCGCTCAGCGGAAACAACAACTATTATCTCTGGGGCCCGCACGGCTACGACGGCTCGGTGGTCATCGCGATCAACGTCGACGCGTCGCAGTGGAAGCCGATCTGCGGCTCCGTGAGCGAGATCGCGCGCTTTGGTACGTCGCCCTACGCCATGCCTTACGAGGTCGACCGTCCGATCCTAATTTGCCGCGGCATGCATCCGCCGCTGCCGCAGCTCTGGCCGCAATTCAAACACTACGGCATCGAAAACCTAGGGCAACCGGCGCAGAGTCTTTCGAACCAACACGCTCCTGGTTCACGCTGAGGGCGCGAACGGATTATCCGACGTTACCATTTTGCCCGCTAGCGCGGCGCGGAGGTCGGCATAGGCCGTCGTCTTGCCGGTGAGCGTCTGATAGTTGTCGGCGAGCGTGGCGCCGGCGGCTTGCGCGATCTGCGTGGGTGTGAATTTCTGGAAGATCATCCAGTTGATGTAGACGACGCCCGCACCGATGCTGACATCGTCCTGATCGGTGTCCTCGGTCTTGCTGATCCAATCGGGGTAGCCGGCGTTCGCCCACGACGGCCCGGTTACGAAACCTGAGGGCAGCGTGCCCGGCGGCGTCTCCACCGTGGCCAGAAAGCGCGAAAGCGCCTCACCGTTGGAGTAGCCGCAACCCCAGCCTTTTCCTTGCGCGCCCATGAAACACTCGGAGAGTTCCGCAACGTAGAGCAGCACTTCGAGATCGAGCGCGTCGCTGACGGCAAACGTCGCGTCGAGGTAGAGCGTGCCACCGGTGGCGAAGTCGCATCCGTAGTGGTAGGCGCCACCGGAGCCGTCGTTGTTGCCGCTTAGCGGAGCGATCACCACGTTCACGGCGGCGCCCGAGATACCGAAGTCGCTCTCCATGTCGTCGAACGGCACCACGGCGCGTGTTAGCAGCTGCGCGGCGAGCGCTTGGCCCTGTGCGCCGAGCGAAGGGTCGTAATAGACGGTGACGCTTCCGGCGACGCCCGCTTGCGTAACCGGATAATCGAACCCGCTGCCGGCGGCGGCGACAATCGCATCGGCCGTGCGTTCCCGGCGCACGCCGCCCTTAGGAAGAAGCTCACGACGTTGACGATCCATGCTGTCATTCTACTCCTTGCTCGAATCCGCAGCGAACGCTCGCTGCGCATAACCAAGCGCCGGTTGGGGGATGAGGGGAGTCATGAGATTCTTATCTGTACTACTTACAACCGCCGCGGCCATGCTCGCCGGGGGCGCGAGCGCCGTGGCTCAAGGGGCACCTCCGCCGCCGTACGTCGACAGCTCGTGCGGCGCGTGGCAAGGCGACACCTGGGTGCCCAACGGCAACTGTCCTTCTACGGCATACAAGCACGAGGTCGTCTCCGGAACGATTACGATCGTCAAAGGCCATCTCGTGACCGTGCAGCAGACCAACGGCACGGCTGTAATCGATGACAGCGCCGCGCTGAACAATCAGGCCAGCGGCAGAGTGGCGGTAGGCCGGCAGATCGTCGCGCACGGTTACTGGCAGGGCAACAACTTCTATGCGACGGCTATAACGAGCGGGCAGCCGCCTCCGCCGTAACTCGCGGAGCGTACTTCAACGACGTCGCGGTATTGAATAGCACGATCGGAGCGGGCAGCGTGACGCTCTCCTGCGAGAGCTTGCCCAGAGCGGCCAGCGTCGCGCCTCCCTCTTCGGTTGCATCCAGGCCTTCTCGACGGTGCAGGTCGAGCATCGCGCCGATGGCCTCTGCGTCGGAAACCGCGACGGCCGTGCCGCGCGATTCGCGCAGCGCGCGTAGGGTCAATCGGTCGCCAATTCCTCCCGGCACTCGCAATCCCCACATCGCCGTCGCGGCATTCTCCACGCGCTGCGCCGTAAGCTCGCCGAGATGGAACGCGCGCACGACCGGCGCGCAACCCTCGGCCTGTACCGCGACCATCACCGGCCGCTCCGAACCGATCCATCCCAAGCGCTGCAGTTCATCGAACGCCTTCCACATCGCGACCAGACCCGTGCCGCCGCCGGTCGGATAGACGATCGTCCCCGGCACCCCACCGAGCTGCTCGACCAGCTCGTAGCCCATCGTCTTCTTTCCCTCGACGCGATAGGGCTCGCGAAACGTCGCGACGTTAAAGGCACCGGTCTCTTTCGCATGTTGCGCTGCGAGGCGCCCGGCGGCGTCGATCAGGCCGTCGACGAGCACGACCTCGGCGTCGTAACCGCGCATCTCTTCCAGGAGCAGCGCCGGGGTATCGCGCGGGACGTAGACGCGGACCGGTATTCCGGCGCGCGCGCCGTACGCGGCCAGCGCGCCGCCCGCGTTGCCGGCGCTCGGCGCCACGAACGCGCCCACTCCCAACCGCTTGGCCACGGTCACCGCGACCGACATGCCCCGCGCCTTGAACGAACCCGTCGGATTCTGTGCCTCATCTTTAGCATACAGCGCTTCGCATCTCAGGTCGTCCGCCAACCGGCGCAGCGGCAACAGCGGCGTCGCACCCTCACCAAGCGTTACGGGTTCTTCACCTTCGCCAACGGGCAGCATCTCGCGATAGCGCCACATCGTCCACGGGCGCGCGGCCAGCGACTCACGCGGCAGCGATTCGCAAGCGTAGCGCACGAGCAGCGGCTCACCGTCGCGCTCGCAGACGGCGGCGAGCCGCTCCGGCGATTGCCGGTGCGTCGCGTCGACCGAACATTCGAGAACGAGCGGCCCGGGCGTCAAACGGGACGTTCGCCGAGAATGGTCGCGCGACGCATGCGCCGGCTTTCGGGAAAGTAGTCGGCAAGCGCGCAGTGCTGCGTCCAGCGGTTATCCCAGAAGGCCACGGTCCCTTCGCTCCAGCGCCAGCGCACTTGAAACTCCGGTTGCGTCATGTGCTCGAAGAGCAGTCGCAGGATCGCATCGCTCTCGCGCGCGCTCACGCCCTCGACGTGCGAGGTGAAGTCTTGGTTGACGAAGAGCGCTTTGCACCCGGTCTTGGGGTTGGTGCGCGCGACGGGGTGCGAGACCGGAGGATGTGCGGCGTACATTCCGTCGCGCCGCTCCTCCATGCCAAGCGCGGCAAAGCGCTCCGGCGTAAAGTTTTTCGCGAAGGAGTGCACCGCGCGCAGTCCGCCGATGAACTCCCGCATCGGCTCCGAGAGCGTTTCGTAGGCGAGGTACATGTTCGCCCACAGCGTATCGCCGCCGAGCGGCGGAATCAGCTCGGAGTAGAGCACCGCTCCCAAGGGCGGCGACTCCAGATAGGTGACGTCGTTATGCCAGCGGTCGCTGTTCGCGCGATGCGTCGCGTCGTGGGCCAGCACCATCACCTCGGGTGCCTCTCCTTCTCCGGGATAGAACGGATGCGTGTAGAGCGGGCCGAAGCGTGCGGCAAAGTCGCGCTGCTGCAGCGGCGTCAACGATTGATCCTCGAAAAACAGCACGAGGCGATCGTCGAGCGCGCTCGCGATCTCCGCAACCGCCTCGTCATCGAGTGTCCGTGAGAGATCGATGCCTTCGACGACCGCGCCAATCGCAGGCGTCAGCGGTTTGACACGTACTCCTCGCCCAATCATGCGCTCTGCTTCTGCAGCGAGCCGCCTCACTCCACTCCGCTCGACCGCTCGAAGCAAGGGGGCGGCGCAAGCAGACGCGACCCTGGCCGCAAGGATACCGCCCGACGCGTGAGAAGCGCACCATCCCATGCATTCTCGTAACTTTGCGCTCGCCGCTGCAGCCACGGCGTTTGCGTTCTCCCTCGCGGGCTGTGCCGCCGGCAATGCGGGATTCTCGCCGCAGCCCTCCGGCAATGCCGCCGCCTCGTTGCCCGAGGCTCCCGGCACTCTCGCGGCCGGCGCCAAATCGTGCAAAGAGAAGCTGTACGTTTCGAGCTACAAGCTCAATTACGTCGCGATCTATTGCACCAAGGGACACAATCAAGCGCCGCTCGGGAAGATCACCGACGGAATCGACGGCCCGGAAGGCGCGAACGTCGACGCAAAGGGCAACTTCTACGTCACCAATACGAACGGCAACACGGTGACCGAGTATGCCCCTGGCAGCGTCGATCCGAGCTACACGTACTCCTCAGGTTTGGGTTATCCGGCCGGCGTAGCCATCGATTCGAAACAGAACGTTTACGTCACTTGCTTGAGCCCTCCGTCGGTCGAGGTGTTCGCTCAGAAGACGAACTCCGCCAAGTTGAAGATCACCAATCTCACCTATCCGATCGACGTCGCGCTCGACAAGTCGGGCGACGCCTATATCACCAGTTACAATCCCAACTTCGCGGGCGGAGAGATCGTTGAATACTCCTCGGGCAGCACCGAGGGCAAGAGCCTCGGCATCACCACGAAGGCGCCCGGCGGCATCGCGCTCGACAAGCACGCCGATATCGTCACCGCCGATCAGTCGCTTCCGGGCGTGCTGATCTTTCCGCCCGGGAAGACGGTCGCCTCAAAAACCTTTGGGCAGAACGCGCTCGACCCCGACCCGGTTCGTCTTTCTCGTAACGAACGTACCGTCTACGTTGGCGACTCCGTCGGCAACGCGGTCTACGTCTACGATTATCCCAGCGGCAAGCTGGTCGATACCATCACCGACGGCATCGACGGCCCCAACGGCCTCGCGCTCGACCCCGCCGCGCCACTGTAGCGCTCGTCTGATAAGGAGAAATACCGTGCGACTTTTCATTGCCCCGCATCGCGTGCTCGCCGCTGCAGCACTCTGCGCGCTGGCCGCAGGTTGCGCCGGCGGAGCGCCGACGCAGAACGCGACGTACGTCCCGCTCGCCGGCGGCGCGCAGGTCCGCCCGGCGCGCGCGCTGGCGTTCCTGACCGCACCGCACGCCGCGCGCCGCGGGGGCGGCTGGCTGTCGCCGGAGGCGAAATCCGGCAAACACGTGATCTACGTCTCCGATTTCACGAACAACGCCGTGAAGATCTACTCCACGCAAGGCACCAATCAAAGCCCCATCGGCCAAATCACCGACGGCATCAGCGGCCCCGAAGGGTGCTTCGTCGACAAGCACGGCAATTTGTTTGTGACCAACGCTTCCAATCAGACCGTCACGATGTACCCGAAAGGCAGCACGACGATGAAGCTGCAGTACACCGGGTTCGCCTATCCCACGAACGTCGCGGTCGGCGCAAACGGCGTGGTCTACGTCGTCGATCTGGTCGGCGAGAAGGTCGTCGAGTTCCCGAAGGGCTCGACGCGCTCGAGTCAGACGATCGACGTGACCTATCCCCAAGGCGCGGCGCTCGATAAGAAAAACAATCTCTACGTCGAGTACAACACTGGCGCGCACGGCGCTGGGCCTGCGACGGTCGACGAGTACGCGCCGAAGTCGACGAGCGGGCAGAACCTCAATCTCCCAATCGTTTGGGGCGCCGGCGACGCCATCGACGGCAGCAGCGACGTGGTGACGGCCGATCAGGGCAGCGGTAGCAACGCCGCGGTCTACGTCTTCCCGCCGGGATCCACGCAAGCGTCCAAGACCATTAACCAAGGCATGGAAGACCCGTTCCGCCTAGCGTTCGACAAGCCGTTCAAGCATCTGTACGTCGCCGATCCCGAGGTCAATGCCGTGCTCGTGTACGACTACCCGTCGGGCACGCTGGTGAACAAGATCACCAACAGCTTGGGCATGGCCGACGGCGTGGCCGTCTCGCCGGAGAAGAGCTAGCCCGGAACAGACACGCCGCAGGGGGTTTCGCGTAGCGCACGAGCCGAATAACGGCATCGTGCGCTACGCTCTTCCCAGCGGCGTCGTAACCTTTCTCTTCGCCGACATCGAAGGCAGCACCGAGCTTTGGGAGCGCAGTCCCGAAGCGATGAGCGGCGCACTGGCCGAACACGATGCAATCCTCCACGACGCAATCGAACGGCGCAGCGGCATCGTGTTCAAAACCGTCGGAGATGCCTTCTGCGCCGCCTTTTCCGCGCCTGGCGAGGCGCTGTCGGCCGCCGTCGAGATCCAGCGAACCCTCCACGGGCACTCGTGGCCGCGAGACGTCGGGGAGATACGCGTGCGGATGGCGCTTCACACGGGCGAGTGCATCGAGCGCGACGGCGATTATTTCGGACCCTCGCTCAACCGCGTCTCACGTCTTCTCTCGCTTGCGTACGGACGCCAAATTCTCGTCTCGGCTGCCACGGCCGCGCTCCTTGCGGACGCATTGCGTGACGAGGTTGCGCTGCGCGACCTCGGCGAGCATCGCCTTCGGGGCCTAGCACGCTCCGAGCGCCCGTATCAGGTGATGGCCGTCGGACTACGCGCCGAGTTTCCCGCGCTGCGATCGCCCGACGTGCATCCCAACAATTTGCCGCAAGCGATCTCGACCTTCGTCGGCCGCGAGCGAGAGCTACGCGAGCTCGACGGCATCTTCGTTCAGTGCCGCCTGCTCACGATCACCGGGCCGGGCGGCATGGGGAAGACGCGTCTCGCGCTGCAGTTTGCGCAGGAACACCTCGATCGCTACGCCGGCGGGGTCTGGTTCGTCGACTTGACCGCCCTGCGCGACCCGGAACTGGTCGCCGCCAAGATTGCGGACGAGCTCAACGTCCGCGAGGTGCCGAACGAAACTATCGAGGATACCTTGGCCGCGCATTTGCGCGACCAAACCCTATTGCTCGTGATCGACAATGCCGAGCAGGTACTCTCAGGCGTCGCCAAGATCGTCAAGCTGCTGCTCTCGCAGTGCCCGCGAGTCGCCGCACTCGTCACCAGCCGTGAGCCGCTCCACGTCGCCGGCGAACAGGTCTTCCGTCTCGGAGCGCTCGACCACCACGGTGCGGCGCTCTTTATGGAACGCGCTCGCCAAGCGGCGCCGGCCCTGACTTTCGGCGACTCCGAAGTCGCCGCAATCGGCGACCTCTGCGCAAAGCTCGAAGGCATACCGCTGGCGATCGAACTCGCGTCGGCCCGGCTCTCCTCGATGCCGCTGCGGAGACTCGCCGGCGCGCTCGCGTCGGGCTTGAGCCTCGCGAGCAAAGACTCGACCGAAGCCTCGCGGCATCGCGCGCTGCGAGAGACAATCGCGTGGAGCTACGACCTGCTCGCGCCCGGCGAACAACGGGTCCTCGCGCTGCTCGCGATCTTTCGCGGATCCTGCAGTTTTGACGCCGCAGCGAGTATCGCCGAATCCGACGACGTAGACGACCTGCTCGATTCGCTCGTCGACAAGTCGCTCGCGCTCGTCGACGACGTCGACGGCGATCCGCGCTACCGTCTGCTTCTCGTGGTTCGTGAGTTTGCCGCGGAGAAGATTCGTGGGGCGGGCGATTACGACGCTGTCGCGCAGAGGCACGCGGATTACTACGCCGCGTTGGCCACGACACTCCGCGGACTCGAGAGTACCTCGGGCATCGAAGACGACCTGCCCAACTTCCGCGCGGCAATCGAGTGGCAGACCGAACGCCAGCCCGCTAAGGCCGTGGAATTGATCGCCGCACTGGCACCTTTCTGGCGCGTGCACGGCAGCGTAACCGAGGGGCGCTCGTGGATCGACGCCGCCGCAGCAGTGCGCGTGGACGCGCGCGACCGTGGCAGACTGCTGTGTCTTTCGGCAAGCTTTGCTACGCTGCAAGACGATCTGGACGATTCGTTGCGGCACTCGCACGAGGCGGTGGAAATCTTTCGGACTCTGCGCGACCCAGCGGGAGAGGCTGAAGCGCTCTTCCGGGTCGCCGAAGTCGAGCACCGTCAGGGCCATCTCGACGAGGCCGAGCGGCACTACTACGACGCGCTGCGGGGATTCGTCGCCTGCGGACACGCTCGAGGCGAGATGCTCTGCACGGGAAACCTTGGGATCGTCGCACGTCAGCGGGGCGCGTTCGGAGTGGCTTCGGCTAGGCTTGCCGAGGCAATAGCGCGCGCAAACGCGCTGCAGGACGGCCGGCTCTCTTCCGAATTCGCGATGGCGCAGGGCTGGGTGCAGCGCCGCTTCGGAGAGCTCGCCGAGTCGCGCGCAACGTTCGAGAACGCTCTTGCCGAACGTGCAGCAGCGCAAGACCGCTACGGTGTCTGCTGCGCGCGCCACGCGCTCGCCAGCCTGGGTCTCGCAGAGCGGCGGCTCTCCGAGGCGCGCTCCGGCTTCCTCGAAACGCTGCGCGGAGCGCGAGAATTGCGGATCAAGGATTATATCGCGCGGGCGCTCCACGGCGCGGCAGCAATCGAGGTACTCGAAGGGGACGCCGAAACGGCGGCTCGATTCCTCGGCTTGGCGGATCGGCTTTTTGCCGAGAGTGGCCGCGAACTGGTCGACAGTCTCGACTACGACGAAGCAGTGGCCCTGATCGAGACACGGCTCTCCGCTGCGCGCCGCAGCGCGCTCGCGGCCGAGGGCGCGCGAATGCATGTCGACGACGCCGTCGCCATGTTGGAGGTTCGGTGGACCGACGCCACGCCGCGCTGATTTGTACGCTTCTTGCGTGCGTTTCCTGCGCTCGCCTTGCGACCCAACACCCCATCCACGTGCTGCGGATCGCAGATCCGTCCGACCCTTCGTCGCTCAACCCGCTGCTCGCGCACGATCAAGACACGATCGGCTTCGACCTGCTCGTCGTGCAGACGCTCGTTGGCCTCTCGCACGAAAATCGCGTGGTTCCCCTGCTCGTGACGCGCGTGCCGTCACGAAGCAACGGCGACGTCTCTCGCGACGGCCGTACGATCGTCTACCACTTGAAACACGGCGTCCGATTCGCCGACGGCCAGGTGCTGAGCTCGGCCGACGTCGCCTTCACGTTCAGCGCGATCATGGATTCGCGAAATCCCGTGCAGGGCCAGGACGCCTATCGCCGCGTCGCCACGCTGCTGACGCCCGATCCTTACACAGTCGTCGTGCGCCTGAAAACGCCGTGGAACGCCGCCGTGCGGGAGCTCTTCGCGCAATCGGACTTCGCCTTCGGCATCCTTCCCGCGCACGCGTTTGCCGGAACCGCATTGCAGGGGGCGCAATGGGAGGAGCACGCGTTCGGCACTGGGCCGTTTCGCGTGCGCGAGTGGCGGCGCGGCGATCGGCTCCTACTGCAACCCAATCCTTACTATTCGCCGCACCCCAAGCTCGCGGGCATCGAGCTGCGGATGATCTCCGACGACAACGCCACCGTCGTCGCACTGCGCGCGCGGGAGATCGACGCGGCCCGCGTCGAGGTCGTTCAAGTTCCGGCCCTGAGCAACGACCAACCCCTGCGATTGATCGTTACGCCGCTCAACGGTTTCGACTACCTGAGCCTCCAAAGCAGCGCGCCGCCGACGAACGATCCGCGCGTGCGTCGCGCGATCGCCGACGCGCTCGACGTGCCGGTCATCGAGCGTACGGCTCGCGGACTCTTCGGGCCGGCCGGTGCCTTTTTGCCTCCGGTCTTTGCGTGGCACGACGCAAGCCTCGCGCCGCTATCGCAGAACCGTCGTGCCGCCGCCGCCCAGCTCGACGCCGCGGGGTGGCGCCTGGAGCACGGGGCGCGTATGAGGAACGGGGCGCCGCTGCAAGTGCTTCTCGCAATTGAGCCCGGGAACGCCCGCCTCTCGGCGATCGTGCAGCGTCAGTTAGCGCAAGTCGGCATCGACGTCATCGTAAAGTCGTTTCCACCGAGCGCGTTCAACGGCCCGAACGGGCCGCTACGAACGGGTGCGTTCAACCTTTCGGCGCAAGGCTGGATTGGGGGCGCCGACCCCGAGCAGAGCGCGATCTTCGCCTGCAATCAGATCGGCGAGAACGGCGTCAACATCGCGCGCTACTGCAATCCCCGCTTCGATGCGTTCTTCCTCGACCAAGCGATCACGCCTAGCGAGACGCGACGCGCCGCGGATTTCAGCGCGATGCAGCGTATCGTCTACGCCGACATGCCGGTGATCCCACTCGACTATCCACGTTACTTTGATGCGGTCGCGCCTGGCGTTACCGGATTCGCGCGAAATATGCTCGGCTATCCAGTCGACGCCGAACGCTGGGACGTGCGCTAGGCCGGCGTCACAGCCCCGATTTGCCGGCGCTCATCTGGAAGGGCACGTTGCTTGGCGTCATAATGCGAGCGATATCGCGAAAGATCGTGTTGGCCACGCCGGGCTGCGGCTGGCCGGCCTGCAAGGGCACCCATGCAACGACGAACGTGTGGTTCGCCGGAAAGTAATAGTCTGCCGTGTTGTATCCGGGGAGGCCGCCCGTATAGCCGTACCAGCCCGCGCTTTCGCCAAGCGCGAGCCCGAAGGCGAGATTACCGTCCCCGGTGGGAATCACGTTCATCAGCTCCTTATAGGTCGCCGGTTTGCTGACTTTGCCGCCGACGTAATCTTCGATCCAGGTGCGGATGTCTGCGATATCGGAGATCATGCAGCCGGCGGCCCCCATCAGGGAGACGGGAACGGTGTTGCTGACGTCCTCCCAGTTCTTCGTTTTGTCGATGCCATAGCCGTGCGCCCACGGCTGCGGCATAGCCTCGTTCGTGGGGTAGCTCGTGTGGGAGAGCCCGAAGGGCACGATGAGCCGCTTTGTGACCTCGTCGCCAACCGTGTCGTGCGTAAGCGACTCGATGATCAATCCGAGAAGCAGATAGTTGGTATTGCTGTACTTGTAGCCTTTGTTGGGCGCGAAGTAGGGTTTCTGCTCGACGGCCCAACGGATGAACGTGCGCGGGTCGTAGTTGGTTCCCGGCTTGAACTCCATCTCGTTTACCTGGGGCGTGCTGTATGCTTCAAACAGTCCGCTGCGCATGTCGCAGAGCTCGCGCACGGTGATGTTCTGCGCGTTGGGCACCTTGACGCCGAGCGAGAAGCGCGACAGCGGATCGTCGAGGCCCAGCTTTCCCTCGTCGACCAGCTGCAGAATGACGCCGACCACGAACGTCTTGGTGTTGCTGCCGATGCGGAAGTGATCCGCGGCCGACATTGGACGGCGCGTCGCGAGGTCGGCGTAGCCGAAGCCGTGCACGTACGAGGCACCACGGCTGTCCCAAACGCCGATCAGCACGCCCGGCACCGGAGTACGCCCGCCGAAGACCTTGCGATCCTTTTCCACGGCCGCAACGATCGCCGCCCGTACGGAAGCATCGTTTAACGATGGTGCAGCGCTCGCGCTCCCGGCTGCGTGCGGAACGAGTGCGAGAGCGATAGCCGCAGTCAAGGCGACGATGGAAAGTCTGCTCATGCTCGCCCCGTTCGCGGCGGCGCCGGACCTGCCTGTGCTAGGGCGTCGAGACCGTGCCGGTAACCACGCCGAGATTGTACGGGGTTCCACCATTGGCATCGTATACGGTCAACGTTCCCGCGCTAGAAGAAAGTTGATCGCAATGCGTACCGCATGCCGCGACATCGGAAGCGTTTGCGGAGAACGAGATCGTCAGGTCGCACGTCGCCGGGCCCGTCGTGCCCTGCACCAGACAGGGCGGAGCGCCGGCGGGTACGGTCACTTGTACGGGGCCCTTGAACAGAAAGCCCACGGGGTTGCCGTCACCAATGCCGGATCCGGAGGGCGCCGGAGCCGTGGAACTTTGGGCCCGGGCCACCTCGATGGGCCGCATCATGTAGCCGATCCCGAATGAGAAAAACGCGACGGTGGCAATGATAGCCGTCATCTCCGCGAATCCGATCGTGGTCCGTTTCATTCGCACTCTTCCTCCTATAGTAAACGTTCGCCCGCTCGCCTTCGTCTCCTAGGCCAGCTCTTCCGACGTCCGCCGGCTGCCCAGCAAGATGAGTGCCACCGAGACCACGACCGCCGCGCCGCCCGCGAGCAGATTCCAGGTGACGGCTTCGTGAAGCACGAGCGTTCCCAAGATCACCGCAACGACCGGATTCACGTAGCCGTAGGTCGCGACGACCGTCGTCGGCAGCGTGCGAATGGTGTACGCGAATGCGCTGTAACCCACCAGCGCGCCGCCGGTGATCAGCCAGAGCATTCCCCATAGCGACTCCGCGGAGATCGCCGCCAGGTGCAACTGCGACGCCTCGCCGGTGAGGAGGCCGGCAACGATCGCCAGCAAACCGCCGGCGAGCATCTCGAGGGACGGGGCGAACGGATGAGGATCGCGTCCGCGAGCGTAGACCGAGCCGAACGCCCACGAGAACGCCGCCACCAAAATCACGACGCTGTAGAGCGTGCCGATATGCCCGGCGCCGCGCCCTACCAGCGCCGCGATACCCACGCTTCCGACGATCATGCCGAGCACTGCGAGAACGCTCGGCGCCTTGCGCGAGCGCAACCCGGCGAGCACGAGCATCCAAATCGGCGTGCTCGCGATGAGCAGCGCCGAGGTTCCCGATTCCACGTGCGTCTCCGCCACGCAGAGCAGCCCGTTACCGAAAACGATCAGCGTGAGCGCAACGAATACGACGCGTCCCAGCTCTCGCCGGCTCGGCATCGCGGGCTTCTCCTTCGCGCGCAGCCACTGCCACGCGAGCAGCAGGATGCCGGCGATGGCGTAGCGCGCGCCCGTCATCAGATACGGCGGTATCGTCGCTACGGCGACGCGGATGCCGAGATAGGTCGATCCCCAGAAGAGATACACGATCGCCAGCGCGATCCAAGGCATCGCGCGCTCCCACTGCTGCGAGCGCACGGAGCGGCTAGGGTTCGCAGCCGTCGACGATCAACAGGTCGGTCTCGCTCAGTTGCTGGCGCAGCGCCTTCGCCGGTGCGTACTCCGGAGAGTTCCACCACTCATGCGCTTCATCGTACGAAGGGAATTCCAGCACGACGATCCTCGTCGGCGCCCAGGATCCCTCGAGCAGCTGCATCTTGCCGCCGCGTGCGAGGTACCGCCCGCCGTACTGGGCGACGGTCTTCTGCGCCATCTCTTTGTAGGCTTCGTAACGTTGCGGGTCAGACGTGTTGACGTTCACGATGACGTAGGCGGGCACGCTTTCTTCCTCTTCATTCGTAGTCCGGCACTTGGTAGTCGTCCGGAAAGGTGCGCATAAAGAATCTCGGCTTGAGCGGCGCCCCGATGGGCACGAATGGACGCGGCTTCTGCGAGAAGTCGAAGCAATCGGCGGCCGGCGACGTCGCGCGCCGGTCCGCGTCGGCCATCTGAGGGAGGCCGTAAAGGTCTTCGGCGAAGCGCAGCACGCTCGCCGTTTCGTATTGCACGTGAGAAACGTGATCGTGCTTAGCGTATGGGGAGAGTACGATCAGCGGCACGCGAAAGCCCAGGCTGTCGCGGCCCTCATACGGCGGCGCGACGTGATCGTAGAGACCACCCCAATCGTCCCACTGGATAAAGATCGCCGTCGAGTCCCAGAACTTGCTCTCGCCGATGGTGTTGACCAGTGCCGACACCCACGAAGGGCCGTAGCCTTTGGGACAGTTCACGTGATCGGAGTCGACGCACACCGGCGTGATCCAGGTAAAGTTGGCGAGTTCGCCCTTGCGGACCTTAATGATGAACTTCCAGTTCGGCGAAAGCACGTCGTTCTTCCAGTCGGGTCCGTCGTAGATGTGACGGATGGCTTGATAGCTCGACCAGATCGCGCCCTCGTCGCTCCCACCGCCGTACTTGCTGGCGAAGAATCGCCACGACAGCTTCGCGGCGTCGAGCTCGTCGCCGAGCGTCGTGTAGTCGAAGCACGGAAACTGCGTCTTCTTCGACATCGTTCGCAACTGCGTGATGATCGCCACCTGGTCCTCTCCGGGATGGCCGCCACAGCCCCACTTATGCGCCGGCAGGTTGACGCTCCAAGCATCTTGCGCGGCGATCGCGTATTGATGCGCGTCGAAGCTGTCGTCGAGCTGCGATTGGAACATGTTATCGGCGAGAACGCCTTCCTGCGCCATATCCCAATAAGGTTCCGATTCGTCGCGCGGCACGTAGACGTACTCCGGGTTCGGGGGCCCGCCGATCGACTGTTCTTGATCGAAGGCGTCCATGCGGCAGTCGGTGCCGGGCAGCTTTCCTCGGCCGTCACACGCGGCGAACATCGCTTGAGCGGAGTGGTCGATCACGTATTGGTCCTTCAGCGATTCCGGCTGCAGTACGATCGTTTCGCCCTTCGAATTCTTGCCCTTCGCAACGGTATTGGCGCCGGGATAACCCCGAAAGAGGTTATCGAAGCTGCGGTTCTCTTGAATGATGTAGACGATGTGCGTGATCTTGCCCGCGCCGGTTCGGTCGAGCGCGCGCAGGGCCGACGCGCTCTGCATATAGGGTAGCGGCTGCGTCGCATCGGCGGCACAGCCCGACAGCGCCAGCGCCAGCGCGGCTACGACGACGTATCTCATGGGCTGCAGCGCATTCTTGCTCGGGTGGACGGCAACCTACCCGTCCAAAGCGAAGTTTCGCCTACTTCGTCTGCGCGATCAGTTGCGCGTACGTGCTGCTCGAATCGGTCGGGAAGCGGCGCAGCTGCGGGTCGCCGTCGAGGTCGACGTGATAGAGTCCGAAGTCGCTGCCGTCGTCGAAGCGCAAGCCCCACTCACGATTCGACGTGATGCTCCAGCAGAGATATGCCTCCACGGGCGCTCCCCGCTCGACGGCCTTGCGCACCTGCGCGACGTGCGCGGCGACGTAATCCGCTCGGTTGAAGCCACCGGCATTTACGACGCAACCGTTCTCGATCACGATGATCGGCTTCCCGGGAAACTGCGCAGCTGCCTCACGTAAGATCAAATCGAGCGCGCTCGGCCACACGGGAGCGCTCGCGTACTGGAAATCGGCCGCGGCGCTGAGCCGGTGCAGTTCCGACGGCCAGAAGGACGGCACGCCCCAGTAGTAATCGAGGCCGACGAAGTCGAGCGTGCCGGCGCATTCGCTAGGGCAGAGGAACTCCGGCAGCTTGCCGGCCATTCCGAGGTTCCACCAGTTCGTGCCCAGCAAGGTCGTGAAGATCGCCAAGCTCTTGCGAAGAGCGAGAAGCTTGTGCAGCCAGGACCTCGTCGCCTCCAGCCTGCGCGCGCCGTGAAGCGCGACGAACTCGACGCGGCCTTCGTCGCCGAAGACGAGACGCGCGACGCGGCGCGCGATCTCGGGCTCGAGCCCGTCGTAGCGGCGCGCGGCCGGCTGCGCGCCGCTCGCCGCTACGCAGAGGCCGCGCACGCCGGGGTGCACGCCGACGCGCAGGATGCCGCGGCGCCGGATGCGCGCAAACGAACGGTCCATCTCCGGTATCTCGCGCCGATCGTCCTGCGCTGCTTCCCGTTCGCGCCCGATATGGGCGATCGTTTTGCGATTGAACGCATCGGGAATCTCGGGGCGCTCGCTGCGCAACTCGCGTATGGCGCGGTCGACGAAGTTGAGCAACGTACGGCTGCCCAGCGCCATTGCCGCGACGAAGTACTGCGGCGGTCCCGGCAAGGGCGTGAGCGCGAGCGTGCTATCGGCGCACGGCAAGAGCAGCGCTTCGTCGTCGAAGACGGCGTCGACGTCGCCTGCGTGCAGGGCGGCGATCGCATCGGACATCTTGTCGAAGTAGCTGCACGTCGCTGCGGGAAACCAGCCGTCGACGATGCTCGCCGGCAGCGTGTCGGCCACCGTTCCGACGCGGCCCTTCCAGGTTTGCGTGTCCGGCGGGAGCGCTGCGTCGGCGCGATGCAGCGCGGTCAGTTGCGTTCGATAGTATGGCTCGGAGAGAAACGAATGCTGCTCGCGCTCCGGCGTCATCGTGAGCTGCGCGAGCGTGAAGTCGACGCGGCCGCCGTCGGCGATGGCCGACTGCGAGATGCGCGCCGCCTGCCGTTTTGCCGCCTCCGGCGATTGGAGATGCGTCGCGCTGCGGTCGATGCAGCGCTGCAGCCACTGCGGCAGGCCGAGCACCAGCGGATTGGCCCCCACGCGCGACTGCGGCCGCTCGCGTTTGATCGCGTCGCGCGCCTTGGCGTGCGCGCGGAAAAGGGTCGGAATCAGCGTCAGCACGTCGTCCATCTGTGCGTCGCCGCTCTCGTAGGGCGGCTGGCCGGGCGGCATTGCGTAGGCGCGCATCCAAAAGCCTTTGATCCAACCGTAGACCAGCTGGTTGGGCTCGTTGAGCGTCACATAATCGCCGATGAGGTCGCCGAGCCGGTGCGCCACCTCGCGCGCGTAGGAAGCGACCCGATCGGGGAAGCCCGCGTCGAGCGGACCGGCACCGCGGCCGGCGCTCTGCACGTGCAGCGGCCACGTGTTGTGCACGAGCGTGACGATCGGCGACATGCCGGCGTCGGCGATCGCCTGCAGCACGTCGCGATAGTGGGCAAACGCGTCGTCGCTCCACTGGCCGGGTTCGGGCTCCAGGCGCGCCCAGGCGAGCGAGAGGCGAAAGAGCCTGCAGCCCAGACCGCGCGCAAGCTCCACGTCCTCGCGATAGCGATTCCAAAAATCGGTCGCGTTTCCCCGCGCGACGAGGCCGCGCACGCGCTCCCAGACGTCGCGAACGTCGTCGCGCCCGTCGTAAGCCTCGCACTGATGGTCGGCGGTTGCAACGCCGAAGCGTAAGTTGCGCGCCACGTCTGCCCGATGCGCGCCGCCGTGCGGGCATCCCTGTCGGCCGCCGCGAACCGGCCGTCATGCGATTTGCCAACAAGACGTGCATCGTGACGGGAGGCGGATCCGGCATCGGACGCGCGACCTGCCTGCAGATGGCCGGCGAAGGCGGTCGAGTGGTCGTCGCCGACCTCGACCTCGCTTCGGCACAAGCCACCGTCGAAGCGATCGCGACCGCGAAAGGCACCGCTGTCGCCGCGCAAGTCGACGTCGGGAAGTCAGATCAAGTGCAGTCGGTGGTCCAGATGGCCCTCGCAAAGTTCGGCACCCTGGACGTCATCGTCAACGATGCCGCGCGCATGACCTTCACGCCGGTCGTCGACATTTCGGAGTCGGATTTCTTCGGGGTGCTTACGACGAATCTCGGTTCCGTCTTCTTCTTTGCGAAATTCGGCGCGCCGCACATGCCGCCGGGATCGGCGATCGTCAACGTTACGTCCGTGCACGCTTTCGCGACCACCCCCAACGTCGTTCCCTACGCCTCATCAAAAGGTGCGATCGAGGCGTTTACGCGTGGATTCGCACTCGAAATGCAGACGCGGCAGATCCGCGTCAACGCCATCGCTCCCGGCGCCGTCGATACGCCGATGCTTTGGAACAACCCCAACGTCAAGAGCGGCGTAGAAAAAGTTGTGGGCGCAATCGGCAAGCCCGAAGACCTCGCCGCCGCGATCTGCTTCCTCGCCTCCGACGACGCTCGCTTCGTCAACGGCGCCACCCTTCTCGCCGACGGCCGCCGATTAGCGGCGCTGCCGTAACCCCGTTTGTCACCCTGGCCGGTCGAAGTCGAACGAGCGCGCGCCGCGCTCCAAATCGAGCAGTTGCGCTTTGACGTCGAGGCCGCCGCCGAAGCCGACGAGATCGCCGGAGGCACCGATCACGCGATGGCACGGTGCGATGATCGGGACCGGATTGCGGCCGTTGGCCGCGCCCACCGCGCGCGTCGCCTTGACGTCTCCCAAACGTCTCGCGATCTCGCCGTAAGTGCGGGTTTCGCCGAAGGGAATCTCGAGCAGCTCTCGCCAGACCCGCAGCTGAAAGTCCGTTCCTCTGAGATCGAGCGCGACGTCGAACGTCTTGCGTTGACCGGCGAAGTACTCACGCAGCTCGCGCTCGGCCTGTAGCAATACCGGATGGCGCGCGTCCTCTCTCGCATCGGGCCGGTAGCCGCGCTCGCGGTGGCTCCTCCAGAGAATCTCGCACAGCCCCCGATCGCTGGCGACCAGCGTCAGCTCGCCGATCGGCGAGCGCATCGTCTTATAGACATCGTGCGTCGGGTCGTTCTTGCGCATGTTCGGCGGTAACCTTCATCGGCAACGACAAGCTTACCCGGCAAAGCGGCCCGTGGCAAGCGGTTAGCAAGGCGGGGAGAGTCCGGGCGTTGGGCCGGAGAACACCAAACGATTATGAAAACAGCTTTCGGCGCGGCGTTCGCTGCGATCGCCGCCGTAGGTTTTGCGGGCTGCGCGCAGCAGAACGCATCGCTGCCCTCGTCGCCGGCTGCCAACGTTGCCGCGCGGCATTCTTGGATGGAGCCGGGCGCGAAGCCGAAACAAATTCTCTACGTCTCCGATCCGTATCTCGGCGTCGTCAATCTCTACGATCCGTCGCGTCAAGACCCGCGCCCGATCGGACAGCTCGCCGACTTCAAGCGGCCGGAAGGTCTCTTGGTCGACAGCGGCAACGACATTTTCGTTACCGACGCCGGCGAACGCCGTGTGACTGGCTATCGTGAAGGGAGTCTTTTTCCGTTCTTCGCATTCGAGGATTCCAGTGGGCATCCCAACGACATCTGCAACGAAGCCTACAGCCCCACGTTCTACGTGGTCAACGCAACGTCGGCCGGCGGAGGCTACGGGCAAACGATCGACGTGTACGCCAACGAGTCGCGCAAGCCCACGTCGACGCTCACCGACTCCAATGCGTCGGCTTTGTTCTACTGCGCGGTCGATCAGAAAGGCGATCTCTTCGTGACGCTCGACAACGCGGCGGGCGGCTCCGCCCCTGGCGAGATCGACGAGTTTCCAAGTGGGAAAACGACGCCCGTCGTCCTCATTAAGGGCCTGGCGTCGCCGGCCGGCATCCTGCTCGACGTGCACGACAACCTCGTCGTCTCCGACACGTTCGCGCACGAAGTCGACATCTTCGCGCCCCCCTATAAGAAAGGGTATCCGAAATCGTCGTTCGGCGTAAACGGCCTGATCGTGCAGCTCGCGCTCGACCAGACCGCGACGCACCTTTGGGGCGCCGATGCGGCGCACGCCGTTGCGCAAGAACTCTCGTATCCCGATGGCGTGCTCGAAAACGAGACGAAGTCGGTGCAGCTCTTCGGGCCGGCCGGCGTCGCGATCGCGCCGCCCGAACTGCGCCACTAAAGTGCCGGCACAAGTAACGGCGTGAAGTGGACGCACGCAGCTGTGATGCTCGCGGCCTTCGCCGACGCGCCCCACGGCGTCGTGCTCATCGAGCGCAGCGCTCACCTACGGCGCCATCCCAGCCAGGTCGGGCTCCCCGGCGGACGCGCCGATGCGGCCGACGGCGGAGACCGCGCGCGCACGGCGCTGCGTGAAATGCACGAGGAGCTGGGCGTCGCGCCGGAACGCCTGCGCGTCGTCGGTCGCCTGCGGCCGCAGCGTCAAACTCTCAACGGCTTCGTGGTGACGCCGATCGTAGCCGTGCTCGATGCGCAGACGCCGCTGATTCCCGATGGCGTCGAGACGCTGGACGCCTTTACGATCCCATTGCAAACGATCGTCGCAAAGGGCGCCATTCCCAAAGACGAGGCGCGCAGCGCCGCGATCGGCCACACGACCTACGCGATCGACTACGACGGGCACCACGTCTGGGGCTTTACCGCCGGGATCCTGCGATCGTTCGCGCGTGCCTGGCACATGCCCGCGTCGCCGATCCGCGCGGCAATGCAGTCGGCCTTCAGAGGAGATTAAAGGATGATACTCGCGCACGTACTTTTCGCGGTGCTGCTCGCCGTGACGCCAATCCCGCAGACCGCGACCGGCATTCCGCTCGATGCGCCGTGGAAGGTAACGATCTACGATCTCGCCCGCGCGAGGTTCCATCATCCAGCATGGGGCTGGCAGCATTCCGAGCGCAACTACCGCATCGCGCTAGTGCTGGCGCAGGGCGACGGTTTGCACGTCGACACCGACGTGCTCTTTGCCGCGGCGTTCCTGCACGACATGTCGGCGTTCATGCCTTGCAAAGACGCCAAGCTCGAGCACGGTGAGTGCGCGGCGCAGCAGAGCGGCGCGATCTTGAGCGCGGCCGGATTTCCGATGGAGAAACTGCCGGCCGTTCAGGCCGCCGAGCGTGGACACATGTATTACAGCGATCCCGGCACGCAGCCCGAGGCGATCGTGCTGCACGACGCCGATTCACTCGATTTCCTCGGCGACATCGGCGCCGCGCGCATGCTTTCGCTCACCGGCGAAGGAGCGCAGAGCTTCGCTCCCGCCGTGAAAGCGCTGCGCAAGTTCGTGCACGACATTCCGCCGCGGCTCATCACCAAGACCGCGCAGGCGATGGGCGCGCAGCGCGCCGCCGCACTGCAGCGTTTTCTCGATGCACTAAACCAGCAGACGTTCGATGGTGAAGCGCAGTGAAGGCACTCCAGATCGACCGCACCGGCTCGCTCGACGTGCTCGCGATTCGCGACGTCGTTACGCCGTCTCCGGTGCAGGATGAGGTTCGCATCCGCGTCGCGGCGGCCGGCGTCAATCCGAGCGACGTCGGCATCGCACTGGGCCGGTTTCCGCAGCTCACGCTGCCGAGGATCTTGGGCCGCGATTTCGCGGGGACGGTCGCCGATGGTCCGGCGGACCTCGTCGGCAAAGACGTCTGGGGCACCGGTGGCGGGCAGCTGGGCCTTACGCGCGACGGCGCGCACGCCGAGATGCTCGTCGTTCCCGCGAACGCGGTGGCGTTGCGCCCGGCGCACCTCTCTGCGGAGGGTGCCGCCGCGATGGGTACGCCGTTTCTCACCGCGTGGAGCGCGCTCGTCGACCTGGGCCGCCTGCGCGAAGGGGAGTGGGTGGTGATCTCCGGCGCGGCCGGCGCCGTCGGCTCGGCGTCGGTGCAGATCGCCAAGGCGCTGGGTGCCCATCCCGTCGCGCTGGTTCGCTCTTCCGACGATGCCTCGCAACTGGAAGAACTCGGCGCCGCTGCCGTCGTGCGCTCGGATCGGGACGATCTCGCCGCGCGCGTGAAGGCACTGACCGATGGTAAAGGGACAAACCTTGCGACCAACGCCGTCGGCGCATCGCTCTTCGCCCCCCTGGTCGACGCGCTCGGCAAAGACGGGCGCATGGTGATCTTCTCGGTGGCAGGCGGCCGCGAGGCGACGTTCGACCCCTTCACCTTCTACCGCAAACGTTTAACGTTCTACGGCCTCGACACTGCCTCGTTTCCGCTCGAGCGCGTGGGCAGCGTTCTCTCGCGCATCGATCCGTATATCCGCTCCGGAACGTTGCGCGAGCCAAACGTCGCGCAGCGTTATCCGTTGGATCGCGCGCGTGAAGCGTACCAGAGCGTCAACTCGGGAACCAAAGGTAAAGTCGTCATCGTCCCAGGATAGGCGCCGCGAGACGCGCGCCTATTGCCAGCGCACGTTGAGATTCTGGCCACCGGACGATATCCTGACGAGCGGCCAGGCCCCACGGTCGTCGCACTCCGTGGCCTTCTGTAGAATTGCCTCATTGTAGTAGTCGCCGTCGGGACTCTTGGCATTCTTCCCATCGAATGACGCCGTTTTCGGCGTATCGTCGCCCAATGCTATGGACAAACTGCCGTTTGCTTCCCCGTGAACGGCGACGTCGAGCCGGCCGTTGTCGCAGAGATAGCCCACGTCGACGGTCCCGTAGCCGCCCAGCGAGTATTTCAACCAGTTGTAGGCCTCTTGAGCGTACGCTCGCGAGGTTACCAGCAACATCGACGGTAGGAGAAGGCCGCAGGCGACTGCCCTGGCCGCGCGCTTGCCCACCATGAAACCCGTAACGCTTCGGAAGCGTATCTGTGACGGTTTCTGTCGTTCGGAGGTGACTGCGCATGGGGAACCCCGTGCTTCGGAGTTTGCTCGCGTTTGTCGGGTGGCTTGCGCTGTTCGTTGCGGGAAAGGCGCTCATTGCCGAGGGGATCGGGCACAACCGGCTCTTCGTCTTCGTCTTTGCCTTGCTGCTGCTCGCCGCGTACTACGCGGTCGCGTGGTGGATCGAGCGGCGCCGGGCCGCCGAGTTGCGGGCAAACGGCGCCTGGCTCGCGCTGCTCGGCGCCGCCGTCGGCTTACTCTTGTTCTGCGCGAGCGCCGGCCTCGTCGCGCTGCTCGGGTACTACCACTTCGCCGGTGCCTCGTTCTCGCAGCTCGCCGGTGGCGCGATCGCCTCGTTTGCCGCGGCCGTCGGAGAAGAACTGCTCTTCCGCGGTTTCATCTTTCGCTTTATCGAGCAGGCCGCCGGCACGTGGATCGCCGTTCTCGTCTCGGCCGTACTCTTCGGGCTCGCGCACGCGCTCAATCGCGGTGCGACCGCGCGGGAGGTGCTCGCGATTGCGGTCGAAGCCGGCGTGCTGCTCTCCGCCGCGTATGTCTACTCGAGATCGCTCTGGCTACCGATCGGCATCCACTTCGGTTGGGACTTCGCCGGCGGCGCGATCTTCAAGAAGGCCACAATTCTTCCCGGGCCCGACGTCATCACCGGTGGAAAGGCCGGCATCGAAGGATCTCTGGTTGCGATAGTCCTCTGCCTTGCGGCCGGCGTAGCACTCCTCGTGGCCGCCGCGCGGTCGGGACGCTGCTACCGCTCTTCGGTCGGAAAGCCGGCGTCTACCCAGCCACGCTAACCGCTCTGCGGCGTCATCGCGGGCCTTTCGGCGCGAAGATTTGCGAAAGCATGTCGGGCGTTCCGGGAATGCGCTCGAGATTCGGATAGCGCAAACCGTCGTAATAGGCCACGCCGAGGCCGTGCATGAAGCTGCCGTTCTGCACGAGCAGCTCGATGGGCTTGCGCGTCCGCTGCGCGTCTTCGATGGCGTCGGTCATGCGATCGGCCGTCCACGCGCGACCGTCGACCCCGAGGAGTTGCATGCCCGGCGCGATGCCGGCCTTCGCCGCGGCCGAGCCGGGCACGATGTCGGCGACGAGGCCCGTACCGTCGAGCACCAGCCCGGCCGAGTAGCGCAGATCGAGGAAATGATCGGCCGACATCTCGGCGCTTTCGTACGGCGTAGGTTTGGGCTGATAGACGAGTCTCCAGCCGGAGCGCTCGAACTCTTCGAGCGGCGGCTTCGGCGCGAGCGAGTAGACTCGGTCGGCGAAAAACGCTCGCCAATCGTAGTGGGCGACGGAATCGAGCATGGTTACCACGTCGTCGTAGGTGTACGTTTTCACCGTCGGTTTTCTGCTGCCGCCGGACGCGTAGACGTGCAGGTAATCGTCGAGCCCCTTCTTACCGCCCGTCAACTCGCGAATCTTCGTATCGACGTCGAGCCACAAGAGCAGCCCTTCGTTGTAGAAATCTCCCGAGGTTCGCCGCAGGTTCGACCAACCGCCGTGTGCCGTGTAAAGGAAGGGCGCCGAGACGGCCGTGTCGCTGAGAGAGCGCCAGTCGCGACCCGTGCGATAGCTCTGCTGCGCCGCGGTCTCCGCGAAAGACGCGCGCATGTCTTCGCGCGTGGCGAAGCCCGAACGAACGGCCAACAGCTTGCCGAGATACTGATTCATCCCCTCGTAGATCCAGATCAGGTCGTCGTTCATCGGCTCGTTGTAGTTCTCGACCGCCATGCCGATCGGCCGGCGGTATTTCCCGTTCCACGAATGCGAGTATTCGTGCGACATCAAATCGGGATCGGTGCGCAGCATCAAGGGATTCGTCAAGTAATCCTCGGAGGCCCGATCGTCGCTGGATTGGTGGTGCTCGTAGCCGCCGCCGGGGATGGCGTCGCTCAGCGAAAGCAAAAACGTATAGTGCTCGTAGTGCGGCGGACCGTAGAGCGCCGGTCCCTCCTGCACGAGGTGCTTCATCGCGCTCAACGTGCCGGGCGAAATATCCATCGCGCGGGCGCTGTCGGCCACGATATCGAGGTAGCCCGGCGACTCGCCCGTCGAAAGCACGATCGTGCGGTGAAACTCACCGGCATGCAGCGGCGAGTCGACGAGCTGCTCGAGCATCGTCGTCGCAAACGTGATAACGTCGCCGGCGGTCGACGCCGGCTCGAGCGCGGTTCCGTAACCCCAGCCGTGCGGCAACTCGATGCTCGCGCTAATCGGCTGTTGATAGACGTTGCTGCCGTCCGGATAGACCAGCAGCGAACTCCACTGGATAAGCGCGATCTTCGCGGTGCCGTTGAGCGTGGCATTATAGCCGTAGGAGGGCGTCGTGCCGATGACGTCCATCGAAACGGTGATGCCCGAGGCCGAGCCCGCATCGCACGAGAAAGCAAAAAGGTCGACGGGGTCACGATGCCACGCGACGGGGCGTCCATCGGCCGTGACGTGCAGCGAGACGAGGTTCTCGATCGGTCCTGCGGCAGTCTCCCACCCCGGGATCCATTTCGGGTAGACGAAGCGGCAGTGCCCCGGCGTTACCGGCAGCGTAACTGATGCCCCAAACAAGTTCTCGGCAGCGCGCGTAGCATCGACGTGCAGGGTCATTCCGCTTTGCGCCGATGCTGCGTTTCCGGCGACAAGCCACGCAACGAGGGCCGATGCGACGACGAGAGAACGAACTTTCAAGCGACTAGGGGGTTACCGGCCGTTCGCGCTTAACCCTCTCCGCATTCGGCGTCAAGGGAGGAACTCCATAATGCAGCGGTTTGCGGCGGTAACCATAACGTTTCTTTTCGTTCTCTGCGCGAAGGCGCAAGCGCAAGCGACGTCGCCCGGCGGCGCCGCGCTCGCGGCCGATACGCCGAGTAAAACGTCGGCGGGAACGACGTTCACCGCTCCCAAGGAGTGGTCGCTGCAGAATCGTTCGATCGTCCTGATCTCCGCGCCGGAGGGCGACACGAACGTCGCGATCGTCGAGATTCCGTCGGCTGCCAACGGGGCTGCCGCCGCGGCCGCGGCCTGGGCGCTCTACCGGCCCGCAGCGCAGCATCCGGTGCGCTTGGCCTCGACGTTGGCCCCGCGTAACGGTTGGGACGAACGCGTGCTCGTGGAGTACGAGACGTCGCCGAACGAGAAAGCCGCGATCGAGGCGGTAGCCCTGCGGCACGGTACGAAATGGACGGTCTTCATTCTCGACGGTCACGATGCCACCGTCGAGAAACGCGCCGCTGCCATCGGCCTCGTTATCGCGAGCCTGCGCCCCGGCGGGTATACGCGCGAGAGCTTTGCCGGGCGAACGGCGCATCCGCTCGACGCCGCAAGAGTCGCCGAGTTGAAGTCGTTCATCGTCACGGCGATGAAAGAGCTCGACGTTCCCGGCGTTTCGATCGCGCTCTACGACCGCGGCCACGTCGTGTTCGCGGGCGGCTTCGGCGTGAGAGAACTCGGCAAGCCCGATCCCGTCGACGGCAATACGCTCTACATGATTGCCTCGAACACCAAGGGCCTCACCACGCTGATGTTGGCGCGGCTCGTCGACCAAAACAAACTCTCATGGGACGAGCACGTGCCGCAAGCCTACCCGACGTTCCGGCTCGGCAGCGACGCGACCACGGCGCAGGTGCTGATCAAGGACCTCGTGTGCGCCTGCACGGGCCTGCCGCGCAAAGACCTGGAGTGGATCCTCAACACGAGTCCAAACACACCGGCCTCGGACACGTTCGTACAGCTCGCCGCCACCGAACCCACGAGCAAGTTCGGCGAAGTGTTCCAGTACAACAATCTCATGGCATCGGCCGCGGGCTACATCGGTGGGCACTTGGTCTATCCCGACCGCGAAGTCGGCGCCGCCTACGACACGGCGATGCAGAACCTGATCTTCGATCCGCTGGGCATGAGCAGCACGACGCTCGACATGAACCGCGCCTTGGCCAACCCGAACCACGCGAGCGCCCATAGCGACGACATCGACGGTAACGTGCGCGTAGCCAATATGGCGATTAACGATTCGATCATCCCTTACCGGCCCGCCGGAGCCGCCTGGTCGTCGGTCAACGACATGATGAAGTATGTCGAGGACGAGCTGACGCCCGGGCGCCTTCCCGATGGCACGCAGCTCATCTCGGCGAAGAACGTGCTGCAGCGGCGGCTGCCCAACGTGCCCGTCGGCGAAGACGCCTACTATGGGATGGGCCTCATGGTCGACGACGGTTGGGGCGTCCCCGTCGTTCATCACGGCGGCGATCTGGTCGGTTTTCACAGCGACTGGCTCGCGATCCCTAGCGCAGGCATCGGTGCCGTGATTCTCACGAACAGCGATCGCGGCGCCGAGATTCCCGGGCCCTTCATGCGGCGCATCCTCGAGGTGCTCTACGACGGCAAGCCGCTGGCGGCCGCCCAAGTTGCGACGGCCGCCGCTCAAGAGCGGGCCGAGATCGCGAAGGACCGGCAGCGCCTCGTCGTACCCCCGGCTCCCGATCTTGCATCGCAGCTCGCCGGCCGCTACACCAACGCCGACTTGGGCCAGATCGTTATCACGCACGACGGCTCGAACGTGATCTTCAATTTCGGCAGCTTCAAGAGTTCGGTGGCCTCGCGCGTCAACGACGACAAGAGCGTGTCGTTCTTTACGATCGATCCGGGCACGATCGGCTTTGAGTTCGTCGCGGGCAGCAAAGACGGAAAGCGTACGCTGACGATCCGCGACAGCCAGCACGAATACGTCTACACCGAGGCGCCGTCGCCCGGCTGAAGATACGGCGGCACGCCGATGCCCGCGCCCAGCTTGGGATCGGGGATCGGTTCGCCGTAGCCGGTGCGCACCGGGAGCAATCCGGCCCAGATCCCGAGCGAAAGATCCTCTTGTACGTCTTTCGGCGGCCCCGTGCGAATCTTCGCCGACGCCTCTTCGATCGGCATTTTTACGACGATCGTTGCCGCTAGTTCGCCGGCGTTCGGCAGGCGGGCGTCGTTCCAGCGCCCCGGGCACACGTGCTCGGTGATCGCTTCGAACGCCGCCTCACGTTCCGCCGCCGAATGGACGATCTCGCCGGTTCCCATCGCCACGGCCGAACGATAGTTCATCGACGAGTGAAAGACCGAGCGCGCGAGGACGATCTCGTCGACGATCGTTGCAGTGATGCAGAGCCTCACGCCATCGGCGTTTTTGAGCCAGCGCGCCAGCACCGAGCCGTGCAGGTAAAGCGTTCGTTCGATCCGGGCGTGGATCGTCGGCAGCACGATGGGGCTGCCGTCACCGACGAAGCCCACGTGGCAGATGAGCGCCGCGTCGAAGATCGCGGCGATGGTCGGGAGGTCGTAAGCGCCGCGCTCGGCGAGCCGTCCTACGGTGGTAAGCTCGGTATTCATAAGGCGCTCGCTTCGACTCCCGACCGCCGGGTTCCGGAACTATTGGGCCGAAATCACTGGCCGCTTGGGATTGACCGTCGGTAGCCGCTCTTCGCTCGCTCCGCTCGGGTGCGCGACGACGCGATAGTCGAAGTCGAGCGTCGAGCGCCCGTGCATCGTCTCGCGAACGATGAAGCCGCCCGTGAACTTGGCCGCAACGTAGAGGCCTCGCGTGTCGCCGTCGGGCGTGAGGAAGACCTGATAGCCTTTCCCGGCGTCGATCGACTTGCCGAACGTGCCGTCGAAACGCACGGCGCTCTCTCCGCCCACGAGCCGAGCCGTTCCGGTGTCTTCGAGGGTAGCGCGGGTCGCGGCCGGCATGAACGCGGCGACGTGCGGCCCGGGATGACGCGCGCCGAGCAGATACTCGTAGCCGTACGCGTACATGTAGCCCTCGGCTTCGAAATCGCCGTTGGACTCCATGTAGTCTTCGTAGCCGCCGCTCTGCCCGACGAAGGGAAATCCAGCGCCGCTCAAGTCCTCACCCAGCACACCGATCCCATCGGCGTAGCCATCTTCGAACTCGCCGCCAATTAGGTGCGCTGAATATCCGACGACACCCTGGCCGTCGCCGTAGTTGAACGCGGCAAAGCACGCCGCACTTTGATTGCATTTTTTGGTCTTATCGCTATGTACTTGCTGGGCGACCGGCTGCGCCTGCCCGGCCGAAATGCTCGAAACGGCGAGGCCTGCGCCCAAAAGCAACGAGCCCGCGGTCGCAAGAATGCTTCCTTTGGTGATGATTTTCATACCTGTTCTCCTTCGAACTCTGTGTTAGTGAACGGCGATGCCTTCGGGATAGTCGAGGCCGGCGATCGTCGGGTCGACCTGCTGACCGTTTCTGCGATAGGTCGTCACGTAGCCGCCGCTGTCGGTGATATAGATTTTGCCGGACCGCGCCAGCGCGATGTATCCGAAGAACCCACCGTACGCGGGGATCGTCGGCTTCATCTCCTTACCGTTGGAGCGATACGTCCTCATATAACCGGTCGAGCCCCCATCCATCGTCACGTAGATCTTGCCGTCGCGACCGACCGCGACCGAAGCGGGAAGATTTACGTCCGTCGTAATCGTTGGACGAGTTGGTGTGCCGTCGGTCTTGTAGGTCGTAACGTTCCCGCCGCTGCTGCCGTTGGGATCCTGCGTGACGTAGATTTTGCCGCGTGAGTCGACCGCAACCGATGTGGGATGCGCAAATCCGGTGATCGTGGGGGTGCTCTGCGATCCGTCCGGAGCGTAGGTCGTTACGGTTCCGCCGGCATAGTTGGCGACGTAGACCTTGCCGTTCTTGTCTACCGCGATGCCGTACGGCCCGGAGACCCCGCTCGAGATGGTCGGCGTCGTTTGCGTCCCATCCGGCAAGTACGTTGTGATATCGTTGCTCCCGTAGTTAGCAACGTAGATCTTACCGTTGGCGTCGACCGCAACGCCGATCGGCTCGTCGAGTCCCGCGGTGATCGTCGGTGTCGTGGCCGTTCCGCCGGTGGTATACGTCGTCACCGTGCTGTTGTCGTAGCTGGCGACGTAGATCTTTTGATTGGAGGCTGGAGGGAGCGCCGTTCGGGCTGCCGCCGATGGGGCGCCCGAAAGTGGGGGCGTGCCGAGGGCGCCGCCGCAACCGCACAACGATGCCGCCAGCGCCGCTCCGAGAATCTGTGAATTTCGCATGGGTGAGTCTCTCCTTGCTCGTAGTCGTTCGTAGAGTCGTCGCCCGGCGGAGGTCGCACGACCGCCGGCGCTGCCACGAGCCTATCGGGCCATCGTCCGATTACCGTCCGCACCCGCAAAAGGGGCGCCGTCGCGCCGCGGCGCAAGCACTTTCCTAACGCCGCCATGCTCGGAGGAACACGTGAAGGCTCAAACGCTTGCCGCTCTCGTCGCGCTCACGCTCGCGCCGCTCGTTGCTGCCGCCGCCTCAAAGCCGCCGCCCGCCCCAATTCTGAAGCTAACGAATGCCGTGATTGGCGCCGCGAACGCCGGCGATGCCTCGGCGTTTTCCGGCCTCTTCACGAACGACGCCATCGTGGTCGACGAGAATCCGCCGTTCGTTTGGCGAGGCGCCGATGCGGGCGTGGCGTGGTGGCACGTCGTCGACGCCGTCATCGCGAAGGCGAAGATCGTGCACCTGCGCGCGACGAACGTGCGCATCGGCGAGTTCCGTCAGTCGGCGACCGACGGTTATTTGGTGGAGTCTTTGACCGTCACCGGGGTCAGGAGCGGCAAGCCGTTTGCCGAAGCGGGCACGATGACGTACACGTTCCACGGTGCCGGCGGAGCCTGGCTGATCTCGACGATGGTCTGGACGACGAAACCCTAGCCGAAGGAACGGATCGCGTCGACGAAGCTCTCGCCGTACCGCTGCAGTTTGACGTCGCCCACGCCGCTGATGCTGCGGAATGCCGCCAGACTCGCCGGTTTCGCCGCCGCCAGCTCCCGCAGCGTGGCATCGGAAAAGACGACGTAGGGCGGGACGTCTTGCGCGTCGGCGAGTTGCTTGCGAAGGCGGCGGAGCGCTTCGAAGAGCCCGTCGTCTGCACGGCCGAGCGACGGCGCTTTGGCGGCCTTCCCGCGCCGCTTGCGGCTTCTTTCGACCAAGCGCGGCTTTGCGAACGTGCACTCACGCCGTTCTCTGAGTGCGCGGCGCCCCTCGTCGGTGATCGCGAGCGTCCGATATTGCGGATCCTCGGCGACCCAGCCCAGGCGCAGCAGTTCGGAGATCAACGCCAGCCATTCGGCTCGGCTGCGGTCGGCCCCGATCCCGAAGGTCGACAGTCCATCGTGACCTCGGGCCTCGACCTTCTCGCTGAGCCTCCCCAGCAGCACGTCGACGATGTGGTGCGCGCCGGTAGAAAAACCGCTATGCTCGCGAACGCGGTGAATGCACGACAGCACTTTTTGCGCGTCGACGCTCGCGTCGACGCGCTCGCGCGGCTCGAGGCAAGCGTCGCAGTTACCGCACTCGATGGCCCCGTTCTCGCCGAAATAGTTCAGCAAGTAGACGCGGCGGCAGTCGCTGCCGCCGGCATAGTCGACCATCCGCCAGAGTAGCCGGTCGGCCCGTTCGCGTTCGCCATCGTCAGCTATTTGACGGATGAAATGTCTCTGCTTCGCGGCATCGCCGGCGCTGAAGAAGAGCGCGCAATCGCTGGGTAGGCCGTCGCGTCCGGCTCGCCCGGTCTCCTGGTAGTAGCTCTCGACGTTGCGGGGCACGTCGTAGTGCACGACGTAGCGCACGTTCGGTTTATTAATGCCCATGCCGAATGCGATCGTCGCGCAGACCACCCGAATCTCGTCGCGGATGAATAGTTCTTGGTTGCGCGATCGCTCCTGTGCCGAGAGTCCCGCGTGGTACGGAAGCGCGGGGATGCCGGCCGCGGAGAGCCGCGACGCCAGCTCCTCTGCCGATCTTCGGCTCTGCACGTAAACGATGCCGCTCTCGCTTGCGCGCGGCGCACACCACGACAGCAGCTGCCGCGTAGCATCGCGCTTCTCGTACACGGCGTAGCGCAGGTTCGGCCGGTTGAAGCTGGCGACGAAGCGTTGTGGCGAGCGCAGCCCGAGAAAGCGCTCGATGTCGGTGCTCGCGCGGCCGGTCGCGGTTGCGGTCAGCGCCAGCATCGGTATCTCGGGGTATCGTTCGCGCAACGAAGCGATTCGGCGGTACTCCGGACGAAAATCGTGTCCCCATTCGCTCACGCAATGCGCCTCATCGACGGCGATGCGCCGAAGGGACCACGCGTCTAAGTTCGCCAAGAAACCTTCGAGCACGATCCGCTCGGGCGCGACGTAGAGAAGCCGGTACGTTCCGAGATCGAGGGCGGCGAGCCGCTTCGCAGCCGTGGCCCGGTCGAGCGAGCTGTTGAGGAAGGTCGCCGGGATACCGTTGGCCTCCAACGCGTCGACTTGATCCTTCATCAACGCGATGAGTGGCGAGATAACCAGCGTTAGACCCGAATCCATCAGCGCCGGCAACTGATAGCAAAGCGATTTGCCGCCGCCCGTCGGCAGCAACGCGACTACGTCGGCGCCCGATAGCGCCGACTCGACGATCTCGCGCTGCAGCGGCCGGAACGAATCGTATCCGAAGTAGCGCTTCAGCGCGTCGCTGAGATCGCTCGCAACCATGCGTTCATACCACCCTCGAGGTTGACCGCGCGGCCGTAACCCAGCGCGTTGAGCCCCCGCGTAACGTATTCGCTGCGGACGCCGAGGTGACAGATCACGACGATGTCGCGATCCGTCGGAATCTCATCGAGCCGGTGACGCACGTCGCGCATGGGAACGTTCGTCGAGCCCGCGATCGCTCCGTCTTCCGCCACCTCATCCGGCTCGCGAACGTCGAGCAGGAACGGCGGCGAGCCGTCGCCGAGACGGCGCATCAGCTCGCTCGCCGTTATCGATTGCACTCGGCTGCTACGCGGTCACCTTGAGATCGAACCGATCGAGGTCCATCACCTTCTCCCACGCGGCGACGAAATCACGCACGAAGTGATCGGCTTCGAGGGCATACACCTCGGCGACGGCCCGCAACTGGGAGTTCGATCCGAAGATCAGGTCGCAGTTCGTGCCGGTCCACTTCACGTCGCCGGTCTGCCGGTCGCGGCCATCGTAGGTATAGTCGGCACCGTTGGGCTGCCACTTCGTGTTCATGTCGAGGAGGTTGACGAAGAAGTCGTTGGTCAGCGTGCCGAGGCGCTTGGTGAAGACGCCGTGCTTCGATCCTCCGGCGTTGGCGCCGAGCACCCGCAGGCCGCCGACGAGCGCGGTCATCTCGGGCGCGCTCAGCGTGAGCAGATGCGCGCGGTCGAGCAGGCGCTGCTCCGGCGAGCGCGCGTCCACGCGGCCGAGATAGTTGCGGAAGCCGTCGGACCTGGGTTCGAGCACCGCGAACGAGTGCTCGTCGGTGTTCTCTTGCGTTGCGTCGGTGCGGCCCGGCGAGAACTTCACCTTGACGTCGACGCCGGCGTCCTTCGCGGCCTTCTCGATCGCCGCGCAGCCGCCGAGCACGATGACGTCGGCCAGCGAGACTCTCTTGCCGCCCGAGAGCGACGCGTTGAAGTCGTCGCAAACTTTTTCGAGCGCCTCGAGTACGGGCGCCACTTCGCCGTGCACGTTCACGGCCCAATCCTTCTGCGGCGCCAAACGAATGCGCGCGCCGTTCGCGCCGCCGCGCTTGTCGGTGCCACGGAAGGTCGACGCCGACGCCCACGCAGTCGCCACCAGCTGCGATACGGTGAGCCCCGATGCGAGAATGCGGCTCTTGAGGGCCTCGGCGTCCTGCGCGTCGATCGGCGAATGACCGACGGCGGGCAGCGGATCTTGCCAGATCTGCGCCTCGGCGGGCACTTCGGGGCCCAGGTAGCGCGAGATCGGGCCCATGTCGCGGTGCGTGAGCTTGAACCACGCCTTGGCAAACGCCTCGGCAAACTCTTTGGGGTTCTCGTGAAACCGCTTGGAGATCGGGCCGTAGATCGGATCGACTTTCAACGCGAGATCCGTGGTGAACATGATCGGCGCGAAGCGCTTCGAGGAATCGTGCGCGCCGGGAACCGTGCGCGCGCCGTCCTTTGGCAACCACTGGTGTCCGCCGGCGGGGCTCTTGCTCAGCTCCCACTCGTGGTTGAAGAGGTTGTCGAAGTACTCGTTGTTCCACTTCGTGGGCGTCGAGGTCCAAGCACCCTCGAGGCCGCTGGTGATCGTATCGTCGCCCACACCGCTGCCGAACGTGTTATGCCAGCCGAGATTCTGCTGTTCGATGGGAGCGCCGGCCGGCGCGAGGCCGACGTACTGCGTCGGATCGGCGGCGCCGTGCGCTTTTCCAAAGGTATGGCCGCCGGCAATCAGCGCGACCGTCTCTTCGTCGTTCATCGCCATACGGGCAAACGTTTCGCGAATGTCGATCGCCGCCGCGAGCGGATCGGGCTTACCGTTGGGGCCCTCCGGGTTGACGTAGATCAAACCCATCTGCACCGCTGCGAGCGGCTGTTCGAGGCTGCGTTCGCCGCTGTAGCGTTCGTCGGCGAGCCACGTCTCTTCGCGTCCCCAGTAGATGCTCTCGTCTGGCTCCCACGCATCGAGGCGGCCGCCGGCGAAACCGAACGTCGGCAAGCCCATCGACTCCAGCGCGCAGTTTCCGGCCAGGATCATCAGATCGCCCCACGAGATCTTGCGGCCATACTTCTGTTTGACCGGCCAGAGGAGGAGACGGGCCTTGTCGAGGTTGGCGTTGTCCGGCCAGCTATTGAGCGGCGCGAAGCGCTGTTCGCCCGAACCCGCGCCGCCGCGGCCGTCGCCGATGCGGTACGTGCCCGCGGCGTGCCACGCCATGCGAACGAAGAGCGGCCCGTAGTGACCGTAATCAGCCGGCCACCACGCTTGCGACGTGGTCATCAGTGTGAAAAGGTCGGCCTTGACCGCATTGAGGTCGAGGCTCTTGAATTCGGCCGCGTAGTTGAAGTCGGGGCCCATCGGGTCGGCGAGTGCCGACGGTTGGTGCAGCGGCGATAGGTCCAACAACTCGGGGAACCAGTCGATGTTCGCTCGGGGCCGCAGGGGAACGACGTGCCCTACGGGACATTTGCTCTCGTCGCTCTCTGAAAGTTCGACGATCGTATTTTCCATCTGACGCTACTCCGATGTGGTGAAAGGTGGCCGGCGCTCTGGGTGCCGAAAGATTGTGAAAGTGAATCTCACTCTCACACCGGCCAGGATACTGCCCGCAATCGCGCCCGTCAATAGGAGCGGGCTGTGATCGCTACCCCCTCCTCGTTACCGAAAAACTATCGGCTCATCTATGCAATCGTCGAAGAGAGCGGGCCCGGCCGTCACCTCACGCCCTCGGAGATCTACGCCAAGGCCCGCAAGCGGCAGCCGGGGATCGGTTTCTCGACCGTCTATCGCGGCTTGGAGCGATTACGCGGCTTGGGTTTGATCTCAGAGCTTCACCTTCCGGGAACCGACGGGGCGGCTTACGAACCATCGGGCCCGGCACACGCGCACTTTCGCTGCGGCGGGTGCGGCCGAATCGAAGACATCGCCTACGCCATTCCGCGGCGCACGCTGCGGGCGCTGGCCGCTGAGCATGGGCTCGAGATCGAGAGCGAACGAGTGACGTTTGAGGGACGCTGCGCCGCTTGCTCGGCCAGATAAACCAGGAGAGCGCTCGCCCCTGAAGAAATCGCTCCTGCGATCGGCTTTCTTCGAAGGAGCGTCGTAGATGCGTGCGATCGGCGGATTCGTTTTAGCTGCGGTGATTGGTCTCGCGCCGGCTGCGGTTATTGCGGCCCAGCAAGCCTCCGGCGACGCGCAAGCGCTCGCGCTTCTCGCGAAGCACAAGGCGTTCGTCGGCTGGCAGTTCGGCGACGGCTCGTTCCAAACGATGCGGATCAGCGGGAACACCGCCGACGTCAAAGGCAAAAAGGTAGAAAATTTCGTCCTGCTTTACGCGGGCCTGCTCTATAACAACGTTTACACCGATCTCAAGCGCGACAACGTGACGCAGCACGAAGGCTTTACGGGCAACCTCTTTTGGCAGAGCGATTACAACGGCTTCACCACGCCGGTGTACGGTGATTACGCAAAGTTTCGCGCGTCGCTCTCGGTGCTGATCAACGAAGGCACGACCGAGCTTCCGGCGAGCTATCGCGGTACCGCGACGGTCGACGGCAAGGAGGCCGGGGTGGCGCGCGTTACGCTGCGCAACGCCGACGCGATGGATCTCTACGTGGATCCCGCGACGGGCGCCTACCTCAAAGCGACACTCGACCCCGGCGGCGCTTATGAGACGACGTTTCACATTCGCTCCTATCAAGACGTGCTGCCCGGGAAGAAGATGATGTCGTCGTACACGGTCGACGACAATAAGGACGTGACGACCTACACGAAGTTCGAGCCGAACGCCGTGGTCACCAGCGACGACCTGCATCCGCCGGCGGCGGCTGCGTCGTGGACCTTTGGCGACGGCGCTCCGTTCCCGTTCACGATGACGCACGACCGGATGATCCTCGATGCTACGATCAACGGCGTGAAGGGGCGGTTTCTCCTCGACACCGGTGCCGATTCCATCGTGATCTGGGACAGCTTTGCCGACCGGGCGCATCTCGACGTACTCAACAAGTCCGACACGGGCCAGATGCTCTGGGGAGAGGTCAAGACCCGCCTTCGCAAGATCAACACGATCGCGCTGGGCAACGCGACGCTGCACGACGTCGTCGGCTTCTCGCAAAGTGAAGAGGTGCACTCGGGAAACGACCCGCGCGACGACTTCGACGGCCTTATCGGTTTCGATCTTTTCGCCGGCGCCATCGTGAAGCTCAACGTCTACGACTCCACGATGGCCATCCTCGACCCGGCGACCGACCTCTCGTCGGAGAAGGGCTTGCCGGTGCTCGTCGACCTCTCGCAAGGCGTGCCGATGGTTCCCATGACGCTAAACAAGACCACGCCCGTGAACGCGGCGCTCGACACCGGCAGCCCGGGAATCATCCTCTTCGGCCCCGACATCATCTCAAAATACCATTTCCAAATGTTCCAAGGCTGTGCGAACATCAACACGCTAACGGTCGGGCCGTTCGTCTACACCTCGGAATCGGCGTGCGAGTTCGGGATGAGCGGCAACGACATGCTGCTCGGCTTCGACTTCCTCAAGCACTTCGATTTCGTCTTCGATTACCCGCACGGCCGCATCCTCATGACGCCGAATAAGAACTGACGCGCGGCGCCGTTCAAGGACGTCGAGCTCCGGGCGACCGTCCGGGTTAAGCAAAAGACCCGTTACACGACAACTGCCGCCCGCTCGTTATAGACTGCCGTTGTGGATAGGACAGGCTTTTTCGAAAAGGATCAAGCCTTGCTCCGCACCATGCAGGCTACCGAGTAGTTGGAGCGTACCGGCGACGACGAAGACCAGGACGATGCCGGCCAACGCCGGCGTGAGGTCACGCATATCAATAGAACGCCCCACAGCTGCGTATAGATGATTGCCGTGTCGCTGCGCGAATCGCTCGCCCCTGGAGCAAACTCAGCGACCAACCGATTGCCCTGCACGCATAACCGCGCAGTGCGCTCGGGGGAAGGATGCAAGCATGTACGATCGTCGCCGTTTCCTTCGCAACGTTGCGACAGGTTTTGCGGGCGCACAGCTCGCGGCGTCGGCTCTAGCGGACGCCCAATCCAACGAGATAACCCTTTCTCCCGCGAGCGGGACGCACACGTCGTTCGCAACGCTCAAGCAGATCGATGCGGGACTGCTGCGCGTCGGCTACGCCGAAACCGGGCCTGCTAACGGTCCTGCAGTGATTCTGCTGCACGGGTGGCCCTACGACATCCATAGCTACGTCGACGTCGCCCCGCTGCTCGCCGCTCGCGGATACCGCGTGATCGTTCCGTACCTGCGCGGTTACGGTTCGACGCACTTTCTGTCGAGCGCGACGTTCCGCAACGGTCAGCAATCGGTCGTCGCACTCGACATCATCAACTTGATGGATGCCCTGAAGATCAAGTCGGCGGTTATCGGCGGCTTCGACTGGGGTGCGCGAACGGCCGACATCATGGCCGCGCTCTGGCCCCAGCGCTGCAAGGCGATCGTGGCCGTGAGCGGCTACCTGATCACCAACGTCAAGGCGCAAGCCCAGCCGCTCCCGCCCAAGGCGGAACTCGGATGGTGGTACCAGTACTACTTCTCGACGAGTCGCGGCAAGATTGGCTACACGGAATATACCGACGACTTCAATAGGCTGATCTGGACGATCGTCTCGCCGAAGTGGAAGTTCAGCGACGCGACCTACGCGCGCACCGCAGCGGCTTTCTCGAATCCCGACCACGTGGCCATCGTGATCCACAACTACCGCTGGCGCATCGGCCTGGCAAACGGCGAGGCGAAGTACGACGACCTCGAAAATCGCCTGTTCGCGGGTCCCGTCATCAGCGTGCCGACGATTACGATCGCCAGCGACTTCGACGGTCCGGCAAAGAGCGGCGCCGCCTACCGCAGCAAGTACTCTGGCAAGTACGAGCACCGTATCTTCGACGGCATCGGTCATAACGTGCCGCAGGAGGCGCCGCAAGCATTCTCGCAAGCCGTCGTCGATGCGGACCATCTTGCGACGTAGGGGGATGAAATGACCGATTCCAGCCTTCTGATGCCCTCCGCCGACGAGGCGTACCGGCAATCGCGCGAGCGCCTGCGCGCCGCGGAGATCGACCTACGTGACCGGATCGAGGCCGTGGCGGCCATGCGCCGCAACTTGCCGCCCGGCCCCGTGATTCCCGACTACACCTTCGTCGAGAATGGCAACCGCGTGCGCCTCTCGGAGTTGTTTGCGGACGGGAAGCCATATCTCATCCTTTACCACTTGATGTACTGGGCGGATGACGACGACTTCTGCCCAATGTGTTCGATGTGGATCGACGGTTTCAACGGCGTGGCGCCGCACGTGACGCAGCGCGCCAATTTCGTCGTCGCTTCCCGCGCGCCGTTCGACCGGCTCGCGGCCTGGGGCGCGCGACGCGGGTGGGATCGGCTGCGGCTCCTCTCCGACGACGGCAACGCCTTCGCGCGCGACATCGACGCCGAGGACGCGGAGGGCAAGCCCGACTCGACGGTCGTCGTTTTGGCGAAAGACGGCGACACGTTGCGCCACGTATATACCGCGCATCCAATGCTGGAAGATCGGGAGCGCGGGACAGACCAGCTCTCTCCCGTTTGGCACCTTTTCGATCTCACGCCGTCGGGCCGCGAAGACTGGTACCCGTCGAACGACACGTTCGAGGCCGCTCTCCGAGGACAGCCGCCTCGTTGAAGGTGCTCGTTCTCGGCGGCACTCGCTTTCTCGGTCGCCATCTCGTCGACTGTTTCTCGCGGCGCGGGCATCGAGTGGTCTGCTTCCATCGCGGCCAAACGACTTGCACGCTTCCGTCGGAGGTCGAGGAACGGTTAGGCGATCGCAACGACGACCTCGGCGCCGTCGCATCGGAATCGTGGGACGCCATCGTCGATACCAGCGGCTACCGGCCCGAGCAGACGCAGCGCTCGCTCGAACTTCGCACCGAGCGTTATCTCTTTATCTCCACGGTCAACGTCTATCGCGATCTGTCCCATCCGGGCGTCGCCGAAGAGGCGCCTACGATCGAAACGTTCGACCCCAGCGACGCAGCCGCGAGCTACGGCGGCAACAAAGCGGCGTGCGAACGAATGATCGTCGAACGCTATCCCGAAGCGCACGCGATCCTGCGCCCGGGGCTCATCGTTGGCCAATGGGATCCCACCGGCCGCTTTACCTACTGGTGCGAACGCTTTTTGCGCGGCGGCAACGTGCTAGCGCCGGGGCCGCCGGAGCGCCCGGTTCAATTCATCGACGCCGTCGATCTCGCACGCTTCGCGGCGCATCTTCTCGAGACCGAACGCTGCGGCATCTTCAACGTCGCTGGCCCCGAGCCGCCGGCGACGATGGGCTCGCTGCTCGATGCGTGCGCGCGAGTCGTGGCAGAGCGCAAGGCACCCTCCGCAACGATCGCGTGGGCCGATCGCGCCTTTCTCGCCGAACACGGCGTCGAGGAGTGGACGGAGTTGCCGCTATGGTTAGACGATCCGCAGTTCGCCGGCATCCTCGACATCGACAACCGCAGGGCGCTCGCCGCCGGGCTGGAGACGCGCCCGATTGCCGAAACGGTTCGCTCGGCGCTCGACTGGCAGCGACCAGAGGCGCCCGCCGTCAAGGTTGGGCTCTCCGCGGAACGCGAGGCGCAGCTTTTAGCGGCGTTAGAATTCGCGGCGACGCGGCCTTTGGCAGGTAAACGCGTGGCGCAAAGTGGGGATAGCGTTTCGTGAGACTTTCGAAGCGAAACGTCACGGCCTGGCGGGGCCGGGCAACCGCAGCCCTGTTCTCTTTGCTCTGTGCATCCGCGCTGCCGGCACTGGCACAGCAGATAGACACCGCGCCGCCGAATATCGTCGATCAAACGTTCGTGACGCAAGCAATGAACGCCGGATTCCAAGAGATCGAGCAGGCTCAGGCGCAACTGCAGAAGACCTCCAATCCCAACGTCCGGCTCTACGCTCAGACGATGATTCGCGATTATACCAAGACAAATGAAGAGATCGCTGCTGCAGCTCAGCAGTCGGGCCTGCAGTACCCGCAGTCCGCCTCAGCCGACCAACCTGTGGTGGCGCAGCCCGACGAAACCTATATGCACGACGAGGTCGCGGCGCAGGAGCAAACGATCGGCCTTTTCGAGGGCGAGAAGAGCAACGGTTCGCGCGAGATGGCGGCGGTCGCCGGCAAGATCGCACCGATCCTCGACGAGCATCTCGCGATGGCCCAGCAGTTCTTGCACGCCGGTCGCGTCTCTCCGGAGCCATCGCCCAGCCCTCGCTGAAGGGCTGCGCTGCATCAGGGCTTACCGGTTGCTATGCTGACGGCTTCGCCATCGGCTAGTGCCGGATAGGCAAGCGTCTTGGTTGGATCTCCACCGGCCGGATAAGCCCAGTAGTAGAACTGGTCTCTGCAAGCGACGCTCGGGCCGAGCACGACGGTGCCCTGCTCGCGGTTGAGCGGTGTATTCTTCTTGCCGACGATGAACGGCACGATCACGTCGTCGGCATCGCAGTCACCCGTTACGAGTTCCGTCCCGCTGACCTCGGTGAGGTTCCCCGATGCATCTTCGGTTGCTCGGTAGAGCCCGCTGTATTTACTGTCTTGGTACGTCTGATCGGCGAGCACGAGGTACTTACCGTCCCAGGTGACGCCGGCCGGGTAGTCGATCGGCACGTTCGACGAGACCGTGCGCAGCGTCTTCGACCCGTGCGGAAGCTCGCAGATGTTGAAAATGCCGGTCGTGGACTCGCCTTCGACGTAGAGATTGCCTTGGTCATCGTAGCCGGGGGGCCACAGATAGACGCAGCCTGTGTTGTAGTAACCATCGACTCTTCCGCGGGCGTTCTTCCACCGGAGCACCGCGCCGGGGCCGGCCCAGGTCGCCGCCAGGTCGCCCGTCGTGGGATCGACGGCGCATCCGGTCGTCATCTTCGCGGTGTGCACTCTTCCGATCTGTTGCGTTCCGCCGTGCGCGTATTCGTCGATCGTCAGGGCCGTGTAGTTGGTGATCCACACGTCGCCCGTCGCATCGACGCACAGACCGCCGGGAGCCGCGAAGCCCGTCAACTGACCGACCATCCCGCCGGTGTCGTAGTTGTAGACGAAGACGTCGTTGGTCACGATGTCGGCCACGTAGAGCAATCGCTTGATGCTCTTTGCGGCAGGGTCCATCCACGATGCGCGAGCCGGCGCGATTCGCTGCTGTAAGAGCCGGCGTGCGGCGACAAAAGGAGTGGCCGGTGCCGCACTTTCGCAGCCCGGCAACGTGACGGCGCCGACCAACAGTGCGCACGCAAAGCGAGCGCCCACCGATATCTTCACGGAGCGATGCTCACCGATTCGCCGTACGGTTCCGCGGGCGCCGAGTTCAGTTCGGCTCGCGGGCCTCCGCCCGACGGATAGCGCCAGAAGTCGAAAGCATTCTTGCAGATCGAGTTGCCGCCGATGACGGTTGTGCCTTGACGGTCGTTCGCGGGCGTATTCTTATCACCGACGATGAAGGGGGCGTAGACGTCGACGTACTGCTCGTCGCAGTTGCCGTAGAGCGTCGTCGTTCCTTTCTCGACGAGCTTGCCTTTCTGCAGTTCCGCTTGCAGAATCTCGGACCGGCTGCCCTCTTCGTCCAATGCGAGGTATTTGCCGTCCCACGTCGTCGCGCCCATATACTGGATCCCGGCGTTGAACGGAATCACCGTCATGCGTTTCGCGCCTTTGAGCACGCCGCAGATCGTCGTAAATCCCTGGTTCGGCGTGTACACGCCTTGCGCGATCAAGTTGCCCTGGGCGTCGTAACTCGCTGCCTCGAGATAGTAGCACATCTTCTCATCATGGTAACTTTGCGGACGGCCCTTTCCGCCGAGCCAGACCATGATATTTCCTCCGCCAACCCGCGTGGTGGAGTTGGTCACCGCAAGATCGCCCGCTGCATCCACGGAGCAGCCGGCGGGAAAGCCCTTGCTGTCGTACGTCGCAATAGGGCTCGTTCCGCCGTGTTGGAACTCGTCGATTATTCCGTTTCCACTGTTCGCGACGTAGACGTCGCCTTTCGCATCGACGCACTGACCGAATGGGGCGTCCATCCCGGTCAACATGCCGACCTGCGTACCGCTCGGGTAGTCGTAAACGAAAACGCCGTTCGTTGCATAATCCGACACGTAGAGCAGCCGCTTATCGGCGTGGGCATCGGCGCGCATCCACGAATAGCCCAGCGGTGCGCCGCCGGCAGGCGCTATATTCGCTGGTCCGCCGGAGCAAGCGGCGCACAGAGCGGCAACGACGACCGCACCGAGAGAATGCTTCGCCACGACCTGTCGTTCGGCATAGGCCGCCCGCGTTCCATCCCGAATCTCGGAGCGACCGTGAAGTACGTGCTGAACTACACTGCCGCCGAAGACGTCCTCTCGAAGGCGCCGCTCCACGTCGCCGCGCACCGTGAACACTGGAAACGTTTCGTCGACGACGGAACGTTGCTGATGATCGGCCCGTTCTCCGATCCCAACGCAGGCGCGATGGCGGTCTTTACAGCGCGCGAGGCCGCGGAAGAATTTGCGGCCGGCGACCCCTTCGTGCGCGAAGGCGTCGTCACCAGTTGGCGCATCCAGGAGTGGGCCGAAGCGCTCGGCTGGGGCAGCAAAACGGCGTTTCGTCTCTATCGCGCGATTCGAAAGATCGTGCCGACGCCGGTCCCGCCGAGCGAGGCGGTGCCGTAGAGGCCACCGGGCCCTTTGACGACGCCGCCCCACGGATGTGCGCCGTCCGGATTGCTCGTGAAACTATATACGATGCTCTCCCGGCCCGACGTCGTAATGCGGAAGATCGCTCCGCACCCGTCCCACGACGCGCAGCCCCCGCTTCCGCCGTCGTACGTCGTGCCGTAGAGAACGCGATCGACCGAGACCAACGGAGCATACGGACCGACCCCATCGGGCGGCCCTGTGAAGCTGTGAAGAACTTTCTCGCGCCCGTCCGTCGATATCCGGAACACGGTTCCCTCATTGCTCGTACCGCCGGCCACGGTCGTGCCGTAGAGCCATTTCCCGATGGCCACGAGGGCGGCGCGCGGGTTTGCGCCGTCGCCCGCTACCCCGAAACTGTGCAGCACCGATTCGGTGCCCGAGGTGGTCAGCGAGAAGACGGTGCCGTCGCCATAGGTGCCGCCGCCGTAGGTGGTGCCGTAGAGCGTTCCGTCGACGTCGATGAGGCTCGCCATCGGATTAGCTCCATCGCCGGAGGCCGCGCCAAAACTGTAGAGCAAGCTCTCCCCACCGGTGGGCCCCATCTGAAAAACGGTGCCGTTGCCGTAAACTCCGCCGGCATACGTCGTGCCGTAGAACGTATCTCCAACGAGCAGCAGACCGCCGTACGGATTCGCCCCATCGGGACCGTAGTAGCTGTAGAATTCGTGCAAGACTCGTTCGCGACCGTTACTGCCGATTTCGAAGACCGTGCCGTCGTTATCGTAACCTCCCGACTCCGTCGTCCCATAAATGAAGCCGTTTGAGACGGTGACCGGCGCATCGGGGTTAGCGCCATCCTCGTACGACGAGTTGTATCCGAAATAATAAAGCGCAATCTCGTTTCCGGTGGTACTAGAACGAAATACGCTGCCTTCTCCATACGGGCCGCCGCCCGCGGTGGTTCCGTAAAGCGTGGAGCCCGCGGCGGTCAGTCCCGCGTTCGGATACCCGCCGTCGCCTCGGCCACCGGCAAACGCGTGCAGCGTTTCGTAGCCGTGATCGCCGCTTGCGGGTGCCACGAGAGCACGGACCTCCGGAAGCGAGGCGTTCGCGCCAAATGGCTGCGCGCCGCCGCTATTGCAGGCGCACAGCGTTGCGCACAGCGCTCCCATTGCCGACGCCTTCATCTTCGAGTTACCAGTCGAAGACGACGAGGCCGTTCTTGGCATCTTTCCATCCGCGCCAGAGATGTACGTTCTGCGCGCTCGCTTCGACAAACGACGATCCCCCGCCGCCGCCGCCGCCACCGCCGGCACCGCCGCTGTTATAGCCCGATCCCGCGCCGCCGCCACCGCCGCCGTAGTAGCCGCCGCCGCCTCCGCCGCCGCCACCACCGCCGTTCGCACAGCAGCCGTAGCCTTGACCGCCCATGCCGCCCGCACCGAGACCACCGCTGACGCCTTCGTTGCCGCTGCCGATGAAGCACGAGCCGCCAACGCCGCCCGGGCCGCCATTGGTCTGCGAGCCGCCGCCGCCGCCGTAACCGCCGCAATCCTGGGCGGAACCGCCCGAGCCGGCGACGGTTCCGCCGCCCTTTCCGCCGTTGCCGCCGGAATAGTAGCCGGTGTAGTAGAGATTGCCACCCTCGCCTCCGCCGCCGCCGGCGACCAGAATGCGGTTGGAAAGACGCCCGCCGCTGGTGCGCACGTCGGATGCACCACCACCGCCGAAGCCGCGACAACCGCTTCTGCAATAGTAGCCTTTCCCGCCGCCGCCGCCGCCGTTGAAGCCACCGGTCATTCCGGACGCATCGCCGCCGACGTAGATCACGAGCTTCTCTCCTGGCGTCACCGGGATCTCGGCGCTTACGCGGCCGCCGAATCCCGCACCGCCGGGGATCGCCGCGGCACCCTTACCGCCAAGCGCGATGACGCGAATCGAACGAACGCGCGCCGGCACTCTGAACGACTGCGCGGCACCCGTATACTTGAACGTTTGATGTCCGGGGATCGCTGCGGGCTGCGCGGTCAACGCTAGGGACGTGCTCGCGCCGCCGTTACATGCGCAAAGCAGCACCGCGAGCGCAAAAGAGCCGGCAAATCCACCGATGATACGGGTCATGGCGACCTCCACCACCTACGCAGGAACATCAACGGTTCGCTAGAGCGCGCGAGCGGCCTTTCACCACGGCCAGTCCCAGGTTAGGCCGGCTTGGTAGTAGCCGTCGCAGCCTGAAAGCGCGACGAGAACGAGTGCGGCACCGCCGATCGCGAATACGGTCACCGCACACGCGCCGATATAGGCCAGATCTTTGCGCGCCGCGCTTCGGGCGACGAATCGCGCGAGAGCGAACAACGCCAGCGCCAGCACGGCAAACGCAGCAAAGAGGGCCCAGAGCCGGTGCAAGAACAGCGTTGCGTAGATGGGGCAATATCGTGACGACAGGTCGCCGGAGAGCGCACCGTAGAGATGTTGGTCGGCGAGAATGAAGTTCATCGCGCTCAAAACAACCGGTGCGACTGGCACCACGACATGCTGAACAGAATCAGAAAGCCGCTTGCCGTTGCGAAGAGGAGTGCCACGACGGCGCCGGCGAGCGCCACGGCTCGGCTCACCCAGCTGCGCCGCGCAAAGACTCCCACTGCGAACAGGCCAATCGCCGCGATGGCGGCGACGACGACCACGATCCAACCCTCGATCAGACGAACCGCATTCATGCTGTAGCAGATCATCGCGTCGAGGCCACTTTGGGGCGACGTCGGCAAAACTACGCCCAGCGCCGGCCCCGCCGACTCGGCGCACCAGCGAAAGATCGTGAGCCCAACTCCAAGCGAGAGCACGAACGCGCACGCGAGACCGCCCGCCCAAACGGACGCGGCTCGGCGATAGTCCGCGTCCGCGGCCCGGCGCCGCATCGATCGGAGGGTCGCGACCGCGGCCGCCGCCAGCACGACGAGGAAAGCCAGCAGTTCGAGGAACCCGCGGGCGTCTTGACGGAGGCAATACCGCGCCGCCAAACTACGAACGATATCGAGGTCCCCGCTCACGAAGAAGCGCGCTCCAGCGCCAAGCCGACGGCGATATAGTCGACGTCTCCCAGACCCTCGGCGACGCCGGCGAACTCGGCGAACGCGCAGTCCAGAAGCGGGGCGTTCACCTCGAGTTCGTCTCTGGTCACACGCGCGAGGCGCAAGTCTTTCAGCAACGCGTTGGCTGAGAAGCGCGGCTTGGTATCGCCATCGAGCAGCTGTTGGCGTTTCGTCGCTACGCGCTCGAGCATGAAAACGAGCGTCTCGACGACGAGCCGGCGATCGACGCCGGCCTTTCCCGTGATGGCGAGCAGCTCGCCGATCGCGTCGGCGAGAACGGCCAGCATGCAGTTACTCGCGAGTTTGAGGTGACCGCTCGCCGCCGGCGAGCCGGTGAAGTTGATGCTCGATCCGATCGCGGTCAACAGCACGCGGCCGTGCTCGAAAGCTCCCGCGGTGCCCCCGGGATAGAGTGTGAGGCCGCCGTTGCGCGCGCCGTCGACGCTGCCGATCACCGGGCAGGCGAGAAAGTCCACGCCGCGTCGTGCCGCAGCGCCCGCAAGCGTTTCGTACATCTGCGGCGAGAGCGTCGAGGATTCGATATAAAGCTGACCGCGACGAGCCGCCGGCACGATGCGGCCCAACGAGACATCGCGTGCGACCTCATCTCCCCAGAGCATCGCAATCACGGCGTCGACGTTGGCAACCAATGATTCCACGTCGTCGCGTGGCGCGGCGCCTGCGGCCACCGCGGCCTCCATCATCGCAGGGTCGACGTTCCAAACTGAAACCCGGTAGCCGCGATCGAGCAGATTGCACGCGATCGCGCTGCCCATTTTCCCCGTACCGACGATGCCGACGTGCATTTTCAACGCCTCACAGGCCCGGTACGATGCCGGGACGCAGCAAGGCGACCGCGGCCAGCACGCCGAGCGCCACTCCGACCGGCACGACGATCCGGTTGCCCGCGGGCGTCGCTTTCTCGACGAACATGATCGCCGCGAGGACGCCCATCCATGCCAAGTGTGCCACGCCCGCCGCGAACATCACGAGCATCAGCGCCCAACAGCAGCCGACGCAGTAGAGCGCGTGCCCGAACCCGAGGTGAAGCCCGTTGAGCGCACCGCGCCGGTAGTGGCGCATGAGATACGTGCCCGGATGGCGGCAGGCTTTGAGGCAGGCGTCCTTGAGCGGAGTGAACTGGTAGAGCGCCGCAAGCGCAAGCACGCCTGCCGGAATCAACGAGGCGTGCGCGGCGAGCCACGGAGACGCATCGACGATTCGATGAAGTTGCATATCGCCGGCAAACGCAAACAGCGCGAAGGCCGTCCATACCGCGAAGTAGCCGCTCAAGAACAAAGTAAGGGTGAGCGGAAAATCGGGCGCGCGCCCGGCGGTGGTGGCAAAGTAGCGGATGAACCCGAGCGAGGAAGGGAGCATCATCGCGGCCGTCATCACCTGCCACGCCCCCAGCGTGATAAGACCTGCGAGCCAATACGGCCGGCCGCTTTGATAGAGCGTATGATGGTGCAGCTGCGCGGCGACTCCACTGCTCTCCGCCCACGCGCAGATCGCCCACGCGGCCGCGATCGCGCAAACGAGAACCCACATCGCGCTGACGCGCGCGAATCGCGGTACCGCGCTCTCGGCCATCGAGCTATCCTTCGAGCAGGAAGTCGCCTTGAATGGCGTTGCGGTCTTTAAAGGTCCAGACCATGCCGTGTTCGGGAATGTTGACGACGTGCTCGGTCGCCTTCGAGATGTAGGCCGGAGCGCCGGGAATCGTGCTGAAGACGGTGTCGCGCAGCGTGGTGATCGCGCCGTAAGCGCTGCGGTATGGCGCCATCGTAGCGCGAATCTTGTCGCCGACCACGAGCGTGCCTTCGCCGCCCTTGAGGTCGTGCTCGATGCGCTGCGTCTCCACGGCGAGGTCCTCACCGACCAAAGCGTTGAGGTCGGCCAGCGGGCCGCCTAAGCGGCCGTGCCAGGCGTCGAGTATCGCGCTCTTCTGCGCGTCGGTTGCTCGAGCATCGACGTAGCTTACGCGCTTCCAGCTGTGCTGCGTAAGCACGTTTCCCGGAATCTTGACGACCTCCACGTAGGTGAGCCCGGCGACGTCGACGCCGTTGATCTCGCCCTTCTCGATATTATATGCAAGAAATGAATCGCAAGCGCCACCGTCGGGATCTTCGCCGATCCAACAGCGGCAGAGCGTGCGGCACGAACACGCTTCGAGCAGCGTGCCCTGCACCTTATAGGTTTTTGTCGAGGTATCCGGAGTCGGCTGCGTTTGGGTCATAGTAGAGTCCCTCCTCGGCCCGCCAGAGTTCAAGACATCGCTGCCCGGCCCTTGCTGCGCCCAATCGCCGCGGCTACAATGTGCCAATGGCGCAGCCGAACGGTCATCGTAAGCGCGTGGTCCTCCGGCTTTTCTCCGAGCCGCTTGGCGGCCGCGCGGTCTTGAACTTTGCGGGCGCCCCATACGTCCACCCCAGCGTCCACGACGTCGACTTCGCGTGAGGCATCTGCGGTAAAGTGCTCGCCTCTCTACCCGATAACGTTCGCTTCGCAAGCGATACCGGTCCGGCGCTCTTCGTTTGCTACGCCTGCGGCGCGCGCAACGAAGCGCCCTAAGAATGCCACCGCGAGCCGGCAGACGCCTTTTCATCGGCGTAACCGATCAGTCATGGTTTGATTTCCTTTCCGCCGAGCCGGGCGTCGACGAGGTGAACTTTTGGCGTCCGGGAGGCGGACGCCTCAACGCGATGCAGGGCGCGCCGTTTATCTTCAAGCTCAAGTCGCCGCTCAACGCGATCGCCGGAGTGGGGTTCTTCGAGCGCGCCGAGCAGCTCCCGATCGCCAGTGCGTGGGAATTCTACAACCGCAAAAACGGCGTCGCTAGCGTTGCCGCCCTATGCAGCCTTATTGGCAAGATCCGCGGACAGCCGGTGCGGCCGGATGACACGATTGGCTGCGTCATCCTCTCGCAGCCGACGTTCTTTCCGCGTGGGCTGTGGCTCCCGCAACCACGCGATTGGAGCCCGAATACCGTCGTCGGGAAAACGTACGATATGGACGAGGGCGAGGGTGCGCGCATCTGGGCCCAGGTAAGCGAACGGCTCGGGCCCGCATTGCCGCCGCTGGCGATCAGCGCGTTCGATGAAGAATTCGGCGGCCAAGGGAAGCCCGCGATCTATCTGCCGCGGCAAGGTCAGGGAACCTTTCGTCGGCTGGTTCTCTCCGCGTACGGAAATCGCTGTGCGATCACCGGCGAAAGAGCGATTCCCGCCGTCGAAGCGGCGCACATCGTCGAGTTCAGCGAACGGCAACGCCACGCTGTTTCAAATGGCATCGCTCTGCGCGCCGATCTTCACAAGCTGTTCGACAACGGTTACGTCTCCGTTCGCCCAGACTATACATTTGCCGTGAGCCCGGCGCTTCGCGACGAATACAACAACGGAGAAGTCTACTACGAACTCGAGGCGCAGCTTGAAGAGCGCTCGATCCGAGTTCCCGATGACGCGGCGCTGCGTCCGAAGCGCGAGTATCTCGAGCGTCACTACGCGGAAAGGTTCAAGCGATGAATTCCCGCGCAATCGCCGCCTTTACCGTCGCGCTGCTAGTGGGCTGCGCGCCTCCCGCATCGGTAAATGCACCCGCACCGGTGAGCCTGCCGGTCACCTCTGGCGGAGGCCCGTTCTCGCCAGCCGCACACAGCTACGATCTGCTGCACGGCTTCACGGGAGCGCCCGACGGCAGCTGGCCCGACGGGGGACACATGACTTTCGATAAGGCCGGGAATCTCTACGGGGCAACGTACACCGGGGGCATGGGGAACTGCAGGCTGCGAAAAGTGCGCGTCGGGTGCGGCACGATCTTCGAGCTGAGCCCGCGCCAGCACGGCGGTTGGTCCGAGCGAATCCTCTACAGTTTCAAAAATCTCGAGGACGGCGCCAGCCCATTCAGCACGCTGACCTTCGATAAATCTGGAAGCATCTACGGCGTGACGCTGGCCGGCGGCAATCGCGGCTGCCTCTTCTTTCTCTTTCATGGTTGCGGCACGGTGTTCGAGCTCGTGCCGCATAACGGTAAATGGCGCAAGAGCACGCTTCACGTATTTAGCGGCGCCAACGACGGCGGGAGCCCGTTGGGCGGCCTGGTCTTCGACGGCGGAACGCTCTATGGAACCGCCAAATGCGGCGGCGGCGATTATTCGTGCTACGGCTCAGGCTCGGGGGCCGGAGTCTTCTTCGAGCTTGCGCGATCCAGCACGCGATGGGCCGAAAAGATTCTCGAGGTCTTCGGCAGGACCACCGGCGGCTATCCCGGAGGCGATCTCACCGTCGAGGATCCCAACACGATCTTCGGAGTAACCGCCGGCAGCGTTTATATGATGAGCCGGCCGTCGTCTTCGGGCTCGTGGAGCGAAACGACGCTCTACTTTTTCCGTGGCAACGATCCTTCGAAAGGATTCAGCCCCAACGGCGGTCTCGTGCTCGACTCCGCTGGCGATCTCTACGGCACGACGTATGGCGGCGGCAGCCAGGAATGCGACTCGGGCTGCGGCGTGGTGTTCGAGATTTCGCCATCCTCAGGGAGCTCCTGGACCGAAAAGGTGCTGCACACGTTCTCCGGCGGAAGCGACGGAAGGTGGCCCGCCGCAGGACTGACGCGAGGTGCGGACGGGACGCTCTTCGGCACGACGCAAGACGGCGGCGACGGTGCCTGCAACGACGGCTGGGGATGCGGCGTGGTATTCACCATCAAGCCGCGCGGCGCGTCGTCCACCGAGCGCGTGCTGCACGTCTTCGAAAATAACCGCAACGACGGCAAGTTTCCGCTCAGCGCCGTCACTCGCGACTCCCACGGCAGTCTCTACGGCTCGACGTGGTTCGGGGGCCCGGGACCGAGCTCCGGAGACGGAACGGTTTACGAAATCGCGCGCTGATCGCGCGGCGTCAACACTCTTGCGATACTTGTTCGCCCGAGTAGATCTCGATCACGCCAAAGCCATCGCCGGTGATCGTCGCGCTGCTGAAGAGTTCGCCGATCCTCGGAAGCACGCCGCCGTATTGTCCCTGCGTCGCGACCGCGTAGCACGGAGTAAACATGAAGGCCAGATGCCCGACCGTCACGATGCCGTATGCCGTGTAGGGTTGGCCGGCCTCAATCTGCTCGCTGGTAAGCGCGCCGTCGGAATGCAGCGTCTTATGAAAGTGCGTTCCGGCGAGGAAATGCAAGTTTAAGTAGAAGATCGCCGTTCCCGAACCGAGCTGCGGCTCGTCGTAAATATCTTGCACGCTGCTGCGCATGGCAAGCACGACCGGTCGCTCGACGCCGGGATATGCGACCTTCCCGCCAAAGCCGCCGAACTCCGGAACGCAAAGCAGGCCTCCGCCCTTCCTGAGCGTCAGCTTCAATGCGGCGTACTTTCTCGCCGTTCGCTGGCCGGCGCATTTCGGCGGCCCCGACGCAGCTCGCAGTGCCGATACGGGGGTCACGGTTGTGGGTGCGTTGGCTTGGGCGCAAGCCGCGGTAAGCGCGGCGGCGGCGAGAGCGAGCGCTCGGTAAAATATCTTCATTGCACGCCTGCGTTCGCCGCCGCCCGGGCTCGAACCCTAGATCGGTTCGACCTCGGCAGGATCGCGCAGGTCGACGACCAGCGCGGAATGATCGGAGAGGCGGTCTCGTCGGAACACGTGATCGTACTCCGCCGCTTCGAGTGTGGTGAGCAGTTCCGGGGAGAGCAGCGCTTTGTCGATCCGCCAGCCCGCATAGCTGCGGTAATCGGGATCTCGGCGCAGCGGGTACCAGCTGAATTCGTACTGCTCGGGATGAAGGTACGCCCACGCCTCCGTCCATTGCTCCTCGAACTCGTGGTAGAGACCGGCGGTACTGAACTCGTCTCGCAGGCGTCCCGATCGCACGTTGATCTCGATGTCGGCGTCGTTGCGCCCCGAGTTCAAATCGCCGATGCACAGCGCGCGGTCGCCGGCCTCGTTATGGCGCTTGGCTGCGGCGATCAAACAGCGCAGGTGCGGCCATTTGCGGTCCTGGCCCGGCAGATAGACGCCGTACATTTGCAACCCCTCGAAGCGCGCGAGCAGAATCGCGTTGGGATACTCGGCGTCGGAGAACCCGAACGGATTCGGCAACGCCGTAAATGGCGCGGCAGCCGCGATCAAAACGCCGTTGCCGCGCGTCGCGGGCGTGAACGCCTGATGGCTCAACCCGATGCGCTCCAGCTCGCCGCGGGCCAACTGGCCGGCTACGGTATCGCGAAACTCGGAAAAGACGACGACCTCGGCATCTCGATGAGCGACGCGGCGGACGATCTGCGGGATGGTGGTGGCGTTGCCGCCCGCGCGCAGATTGAGCGCTAGAATGCGCACGAAAGGCGAGCTTATGGCTTAGACGATGCAGGTAACGATCGCGCGTCCGTTGCTTGCCGCATCCGCGTAGAAGGCGCGCAGATCGCTGAAGGCGTCCATGACCCAGTCCTTGTCCTCGTCGTCGTCTTCCTCTTCTTTCCAGCCCGGGTAGATCCCGAGATCCGACATGCGCGCCGGATCGAAACGAGCGGTCACTTTCGCATCGAGGCCTTCCTCACTCAACGCCTGCGCGAGCTGCGCGGTCTGCGCAACGTTGAAATATCGCGCCGGTCCATAGCCCGAAAAACCTTCATCGTCGTCGCCGAGCGGCGTTCCACCGAGCACTGGTTGACTCAAGAGCGACACGCCGGGCTCGCTTTCACCGCAGAGCACGTAGTGCACGCCGTGCCACGCCTTCTCGAGCGACATTGCTGGGCGCGGCGCTTGCCCCGTTCCGGGGGGTGGCGACGGATATCGTCGTTCCTCGACGAGTTTCGAGAACCCACCGCCCGCGAGCGCAGCCGCCCATTCCTCCGGCGAGTTGCCGAAGCGCTCCGCCATCCGCTGCTGCGCCGCCGGGGGAAGGGCGCCAAGGGCTTCGACCAGCTTTTGCGGATCGACGGCCTTCAAACGGTCGCTACACATTTTCGAGAACGCGGCCATCGCATCGGCCGTGCCTGGCGCGGCGGCGAAGAGCGCCTCCGCGAGCGATGGATCGCGCGTCAGTCGCGCGAGCTCGAGGCTCTCGACTTGAACGAAACTTGCGGTCATCGACATTTTCCGTCTCCTAACGATCGGACGAGGAGACCAGCACGAACGCTTCGCCGGTCTCCGTATATTTCAGATTGACCTGCGAGAGGGACTTTCGGACACGTGATTCCAGTGACTTCGGGACCGCCGAATAGACGTGAGTGCCGTCGAGGTCGTCGTACTGCGACGCACCGCCGGCGGCGGCAAAGATTTTATGGGCGGCCAATTCGCGTGCAGAACACCAGCAGGTGAGGGGAAACACCACATCCATCCGGATGCGACTCTCCGCGGTAAGTCCCGGCGCGTTGCCGATGACCTCTCCCAGCGTCGCCTCTTGTTTCAAGCGATCGCGCATCGACGCTAGGAATGGCCGAAGGAAGCCGGCGGCCTCTCGCGGCGTCGTCCGAATCGAAACGAGGTCATCCGGCTCGAATTCCAGCCGCTGTCCTTCAACCCACGACCCGACGCTCGGATGATCCTGCGCCTCGCCAACTTTTCCTAACGTTTCACGATATGCCGTTAGCACCGCGGCCGGAGTTTTCGAACCATCGTTCATTTGCAGCGGGATGTGCACGATAACCAGCACCGTTTTCGCGCTTTTATCGGCGCCGGCAGCTAGCGAGCTCCCAATACACGCGAGTGCGAAAAAGAAGAGCGGTAAAGCGCGATTCATCGTTACTAATATCGGCTATCCGGCCGGATTTCCTCAGCGAGGTTTTCCCGCGCCGAGCGATCGCCGAATGCTCGGCATGACCACGAAGCCTTCGTCTCCTCGCGCCTGCACCGCCGTCGATCGTACGTCGTCGATGCGCGCTCCGTGCGGGGGCCGTGCCAGCACCTTTTCGAAGAAGGCCGCAACGACGCTCGGCTCGCCTTCGGCTTCGATCTCCAGCGCGTCGGAGCCGACGTTGCGCACGAAGCCGCTCACGTCATATCCGGCGGCAATGCGACGGGCCGTTTCGCGAAAGAAAACGCCTTGAACGACTCCGCGGATCCTGAGGTTTCGCCGTTCGCGCACGGCGGCTCAGCCCAGCACGTCCCAGCCGTACTCCAGCAAGGGCTTCGCCCTCTTGACCAGTACGAGGCTTCTTTCGATGAGGCTCGCGCCGGCAAGATCGCGATCGGAGAGCATTTCGCTCACGATGAACGTCTCCATCTTCAAATAGGGCGCGATCGGACTCTCCGCGAGTGCCTCGAACCCGCGGGGCATTCGCTTGAGCGCCGGCGCTTGATCCGATAACGCGACGTCCTTGCGTTCGAGGGCACGCAACACGTTTTGAAAACGCCTGGGATCGGTGGCCATTGCCTCGCGCCAGCGTTGCAACGGCTCTTTATCGAGCCGGTAGAACCCCGCGACCACGAACGATTCCTTTGGCGCCACGTGGACGTAGAGACCGCCCGGCGCCCCGCGAATGCCGCGGTAAGGAAGATAGGTTCCAAGGTTCGTCTTGTACGGGCTCTTGTCGGGCGAGAAGCGCACGTCGCGATAGATGCGAAAACCGACGCGCGACGGGTCCGCGTCGATTGGAATCTTCGCCTTGCGCAACGCGCTCGCGAGGGCGACGGTCAAGGCTTGCAGCGGCTCCAGGCATTCCCGCTCGTAAAGCTCCTTGCGTGGCGCGAACCACGCGCGGTCGTTGTTTTTCTTCAGTTCGCGGAGAAATCGCAACGCTTGGGGCGAGAAACCCGCAAACGCGTCGGCCTTTGCCTTTGTCATTGCTACGGAGCGCACAGGCTGAGCAGCGCGCGAACTACGGCAGGATCGTCGGGCACGTCTTTGCGACGCGCGTACTCCGCGATATATTCGCCATCCGATACCACGAGCACGATGTCTTCCTTCGTCGCCGGAAGCGTCACCTTCGTATACGTGCCGTCCTGCGTTCCAGCACAGACTTTGACGCGAGACGATGGCTGCACGCCCCGGGCGCCCGCCGCCGCGACAAATCCCTGGTGAAGCAGCGTATCGAGCGTGGCGAGATCGGTGGCGATCATACCCGGGATGTCGATGTGACCGGACATCACGACGCCGCGGTCGTTTGGAGCGACCCACATTTTATCGATTTTGACGGGCCCCGAATCCAGCGATACGCGGCGCAACACCCACCCTGGCGGCGGCGTCAGGTTTTCGGGCATGGGCGTCGACGATGCGGTCGGCGCGGGCGACGCCGCCGGCGCTGCGGATTGCGCGGGCACCGGCGAAGTGGGAGTCGTCTGAGGCACCGGCGCGATTTGCACGCGCGTTACCGTATAGCCCATGCGCTGCAGCAACGCCGGAAGCCCGTCCGGGCCCAGCAAGTGGCCGGCGCCTACGGCAACGAACGTCGTTCCGGGTTGCTTCAGCCGCTCCGAAAGCGTGCTCGCCCACGCCTTATTGCGGTCGGTAAGCAGCATTGTATAAACGGGACTTTGCGCGGCCTTGTCGACCTGCAGCAACGTCGCAAGTGCCGTCTCATCGCCGGCCGACCAGGCGTCGACGATGGGATCGATCTTTGAGACGGTCAACCTCTGGTTAATACTCTTCAGTTGGGCGTCGAGAAGCGCGACTTGGGTCCTCTCCGGCAGATCGGCGAAAATATGCGCCTGCATATCGAACGTTTCGAAGCCCTCAACCGGCTTGCCGGCGGCGACGAACTCATTGCGTATCTGCAAGTCGACGCCGTTGGCCGCGGTATATCCGGAACGAAGCGCCGGCATCGTCGACAGCACGAGGTAAACCACCCACGGGCGCATCGACTCGAACGTCGCCTCGCCTCCGAACCCGTATCGCTTCGCCGCTTCGTCGAGGAGCGCAAAGTCGGTCTTTGAGAGCTTCGTGGAGAGCGGATGCTCGCGGTCGAAACCGATCTTTGCCATCGAGGCCAACGCACCCGACGCATCCGACGGATCGGCGATTTCCAAATAGAGGTCTTGGCTCTCTTTGATCGCCGCTTCGAGCTCGGGCGAGCGCCACTCCGTTCCGCCACGGAGCATATGAACCGTTCCCAAAAGGTAGACTTTACCGGCCGAGGATTGCACGAGCCAGAGCGCAGGAGCCGCATCCGCCGGCCGGATAGTACAAACGACGAACGCTGCTGTAGTAAGCAGCGCGAAGACGACCGCGCGAACTCTCACGCCTGCGTCGTTCTCGCGGCCGGAGCCACGCGCCTTTCGCCGAAGGCTTCCGGATGGTCGCCCATCTCGTCGACGGGACGTACGAACTCTTTCGGCATTTTTACGGACTGCGCCGCGCCGGCACCGGCCGGGACCGGCGATTTGGTGCCGTTGCCGGCGTGCTTAATACCGTGCTGCAGATGATCGAGGATGGGGCCACGCACATCGGCGTCGCCACCGACCACGTGATCGAGTCCTTCCGTAACGCACTGTGGAGCGGGTACAAAACGGGCGAGGGAATCGAGCCGGCCCTTCGCGCCCAGTTCGAGCCTCTTGAAGAGGCGCTGGGTGCGATGGGAGTAGCGGTTTGGGCGATGGTCGAGCTGGAGGCCGACGACGCGCTAGCCTCGGCGGCAGCCATCGCGTCGAAAGACGCTAGGGTCGAGCGAGTCTGCATTTGGACGCCGGATAAGGATCTCTCGCAGTGCGTGCGCGAGGATCGCGTGGTGCAGATCGACCGCCGGAGCGGGGTCGTGCGTGATGCCGACGGCGTGCGAACAAAGTTCGGCGTGGATCCTCAGCTAATACCCGACTATCTGGCGCTCGTCGGTGATACTGCCGACGGTTATCCCGGAATGCCCGGCATCGGAGCCAAGGGGGCCGCCACGCTGATCGGCCGCTACGGTGCGATCGAGCAATTCCCAGCGGAAGTACTCCGCGAGCGCCACCCCCTCGCGCTGCTATTCAAACAACTGGCAACGCTTCGGACCGATGCGAAGCTCTTTAAAAAGATTGACGAGTTGCGGTGGCGCGGCCCCACGGATCGGTTCTCCGCCACGTGCGAGCGGCTCGAGGCTCCGAAACTCCTTGCACGGGCGGCAGCTGTCATCCCGAGCGCAGGCGCCGTTCTGCGTTAGCGATCGGGCGGCCAGGCTACCGGCAACGGCTTGGCGCGCACGATGATCGCCGCGTGCAGAACGCCGGCCGCGTCGTATCGTCCGCCGGCTTCGAAAGGCTGGCCCAGCACTAACTCGGAGCTCCGCTCGCGCCGCACGGCGTCGGAGTCATCGACGCGAACGATCTGCTGCGTGCGGGTGCGCAAGGTGAGGAGCGAGCCGCCGATCGTCATCAGCGTGCCGGTAACCTGATGCGCCGCGCCGCCGATAACGCCGCCGCCCGCAAACCCTCGAGTAAGCGGCCGTTTTGTTCCCGAAGCGCCCAGCCCAAAGATGTCGAGCTGTTCGTAACTTGCTACGTAGACTTTACCATTCGCTACGACGGGTACGAGATTCGCGTCTCCGTTCGAACTCGCCCACGATCCCGCGGTTCCTTCGTAGAGTGTTTGGAGCGTCGAACTTCCGCCCGTAGCTTTGGACGTAAAGGCGTAGAGCGAGATGGGGCCGGAAGCGTATTGAGGTCGCGTAACAGCCCAGATAATCGCCCCGAGGCCCTCCCCGTTAGACGAGACCGATGTGAAGAAGCCGGGATCTTGGCCGCCTGGCAAATAGTTAACCGACCCGGCGGAGACCAACGTGGCCTTGCTGGAACCCTCAACGTTCCAAAGCGTTAGGCTATTGCCGCCGCTTGCGACGACACGCCCGCCGCCACTGCTTGCAGCAGCGAAGTACGACTCGCCGCACCAGCAGCCTCCGATGCTCGCTTTAGAAAGAACGTGATCGCCTTTCCGGTGGTATCCACCTAGGTCGTTCTGGTTGAGCAAAAACAGCGTCCCGTTTTTGCCGGCTGCCGTGGCAAGCGCCGGGCCCGAACCCGTCGTCGGCAGTAAGAGTACGCCGCCTGACCCGAAGTCCCCATCTTCGTCGTCCAGCCGCGTAGCATTGGCTGGCGTGAAGATGCCCAGGAGGTCCGTTAGGTCCGCACTGACCTTGACGACGCTCTCCTGAATGTCGGTGTCACCGTTATACGTTTTTGGTTGGGAATTTCCGGTAACGAAATAAAGGTCTCCCGTCGCGTCGGCGGCGATGCCGTCGCCCGACATCCAGATTGACGACAAAAAGAAGTCGCGCTTGCGCGACGTCGCCCGGCTGTCGACGAGCCTGTTAGCAGAAAGCGGCGTCAGCGTTCCCGCCTGCCAACCCAGGAGCCAACCTCGCGACTGCGACCCGTAGTAATCGCAGAAGCTACCGAATCCCGCATAGACGTTCCCGTTGGCCTCGAGCAACGCGGGCCGCTGCCGCTGGTAGGCCGCGGCGAATTTATAGGTATGCCCGTTCGTCAATTTGTGCGAGGCAGAGACGACGACCGGCGTCACGGCATCCGTGAGGGTCGACAGATTGAGTTCGTGTATGGTATAGGTCGGCACGCTGCCCACCAGCGAATAGGCGATCACGTACATGACGTTGGCGGCTTGGTCGATCACCGGCGTGGCCGTAGTTCCGACATTTGGCCCGTTGTTGTTGCAGCCCAACGGCATCGGAACCGGAGTTCCCAGGTTTTGCGATAAGAGGATCGTGCCGCTCGTCGCGTCGATCGCGTAAATCGTGTTGCTCTCGGTTACGACGTACACGACGTCGTGCTCCGATCCCGAATACTCGCCCGCGCCAATCGTTTCATCCGGGACGAGGAGCGGCTGCGCGTCCACCTGATCGTCAAGCGCTACCGTCTGCAGTAGGCCAAAGGATCCGTTCTTGAGACTCTTTTGCGTGAGCGTCGATTCATCGGCGTTCCAGCCCGTTCTCAGCGTGTCGTAGTGGTAGGTGACTACCGCGAACTTCGACTCCGAAGCTGGGCTAAACGCCGCGGCGCCCGGTTTGAGCGCATCGTCGATCGTCTTGAGCGGAGTGCCGCCCTTGGGATAGCCGTAGAACGCTATGCTTAAAGGCTTCAAAACGATGATCTCCCGGCCCGCAATCGTGAATCGAGTGGCATCGCCGGCGTTCTCGAGCGTGCTCTTGCTCACGAAGGTGGCTTGCCGCACCCCGGGCGCAAAGCGAACGATGGTCGGAGGTATTGAGCGGCTCGGTGGGTTTTCGACTGCAAGGTATCTACCGTCCCACTGAATCGAGCCGAAACGCGGGGGTGGGCCGTTCCAAGCGACGTTTCGAAAACGCTTACCGCCCTTTGGAAGTTCGACCAGAGTGGTCGCCTGTTGCGATTGGCGATCGCGACTCGTCTCGACGAAGAGGTCGCCTTTACCGTCGAACGCTGCGGAGCCGAAACCGCCGAGGTTTGGGGCGCGATAGACGTTGGCACTGGTCTTACCTTGAGCGTAGATGGCCACCCCAGATCCGGCGCCCGAGCCTCCCGCAACCGCGAGGCTCCCCGTCTCGGGATCGACGTCGCAGGACGCAATGGCCCCTCCAAGAGGGTTCTGCAACTCGGCTATGGGCCGCAGGCCCCCGTGTGCGTACTCGACGATCTCATCGTCCTTCGCGAAATAGACGTCGCCCCGAGCGGTCGCGCAGAGAGCGTTGGCGTCGATGCCGAGCAGCCGTCCCTCCGGCTTGCCATCCGGGAAGGAATAGGCGTCGACGCTGCCGCCTTTCGAGTTCGCCACGTAGACGAGAGCTTTCGCCTTGGCGTCGCGTGCCATCCAGGAACTATTCTGATTCGGAACGAGCGCATTCGTCTGACTCTGCGGGCCCGTGCAGCTTGCCAGCATAATGAGAATGGCGCAGATACCGATACCATCTCGCGCCGCCTTCGATCGATCACGCACCGGAACGTTCCTCCTTCGCGCTTAGGTATTTCATCGGAACGCCGATGCCGACCTCGCAGATTGGGGGGGTTCCCCTACTACGGTTTTGGCGCGCCGCGGCATATGATGGCGCCGTTAGGAGGTATTATGACTTCTCATACGGGCCAGTTCTCGTTCACCTTTGCCACCGGGCTCGTCGCGGCGACCGCGCTCGCCTCTTGCAGCGGTACGAGCGTGACGCTCCCGAGCGGCTCGCAGACTTCGGCAGCCGTGCAATCTCGCGCAGACGGAGGCATTCGCCGCCCGGCACCGCGCAGCACCGAATTTCTCAACGGGATAACGTCGAACAGCGATCCTCGCGGCATTACGCTCGGCCCCGCCGGCATGTGGTTCACACAGCCGGGCTCGAACCAGATCGGGCGCATTTCGCCGCAAGGCGTCGTCAAGGAGTTTCCCGCTCCGGTCGACACCGTGAACAACCTCGTCGATGGGTCCGACGGCAACCTTTGGTTTACGCAAGGGGGCGCCGACGCCATCGGGCGCATGACGCCCAAAGGCAAAGTTACGTTGTTCTCCACCGGCAACGAGGCGTACGGCCCGTTTGACATCACGACCGGCGCCGATGGTAATCTCTGGTTTACTTTTCGTTCGCCGAGCACCAACGCAATCGGACGGATCACGACACAAGGCTCCGTTACGTTGTTCACCAACGGTCTCTCGCCGGGCGACGTTGGGGTGCACGACATCGCCGAAGGTTCCGACGGCAAAGTATGGTTCACCGAAGAGTTTGGCAACAGAATCGGCTCCGTCACCACGTCGGGCACCATCACGGAGTACTCGAACGGCATCAGCACGGGTGCCGGGCTCGTCGATATCACCAACGGGGCCGACGGCAATATGTGGTTTACCGAAAATAGCCTCAATCAGATCGGCAGGATCACGACGAACGGCACCGTGACCGAGTTTTCGAGCGGGATCTCGCCCAACGCGGGTCCGGGGGCGATCGCGGAATCCAAGGGTTGGGTGTGGTTCACCGAAACCGGGGCGAGCAACGTGGGTCGCGTCACGACGAGTGGGAAAATCGTCGAGTTCCCGATTCCTGCGCAGCTGGCTTCCGATATCTTCCCCTCGTCGAACGGCGACCTCTGGATTACCGACTATACCGGAAACGGAATCGTCAAGTTCACGCCGTAGCGCTAATCCGCTCGGGTTTGCGAGGAAGCGACGAGCGCGGCGAGCTGAGCGCGTGAGGTGAGACCGAGCTTTGCATAGATCGAGGTGAGGTACTTCTCGACCGCCTTCTCCCCAATCGAGAGCGACATGGCGACGGCGCGATTGGGTTTCCCCAGGGCAACCTGCAACGCGAGTTCGCGCTCGCGCGCGGTAAGGACGCCGAGTGGCGAGCTTTCCTGGCTGCCCGGCGGTCCGAACTCCAGCCGGCCGACGTCCCCGACGGCACCGCATCGCCGATAGATCGCCAGCGCCGCTTGGCGCTTTCCGGCAGCTTCCAGGCAGCGCGCCTCGAAGAGCGGCCAGCCGATCGCGGCAAACAGTTCGGCGCCTTCGGGTGCGGTAGTGGCGTCGAGCAGCGCCAAGAGCGCCTTGTTGACGCGATCGCTCGCTGGTTTGGCAGCCGATTGCAGCAGCGGGCGCAGCTCCTGCGCTCGATCGGGCATCAGCGCGGCGATGGCGACGACCGGAAGTGCCATGCCAAACGTCGTGTCGAGTGCTTCGATCACGCGCACGAGCAGCGCCCGCGCCTCGCGACGCTGGTTTTTCGCCGCCAGAGCCAGGGCATGCCCCGCCGCCGCGCGCGCGAGCGTAGCCGTCAATGGGTTCGATCCGGCATCGAGGATGAGGCTCTCGTCGAAATGCTCTTCGAGCAGCTCGTTATCGCCCAAGGCGACCGCGAGCGGGAGCGCGACTTGCGCGAGCATCGCGCGGATCAGGAAGCGCCGCGACGGGTTCATTGCCGCGACGATGCGCCGCGCCTTCGCGAGATTTCCGGCGTACAGCTCGACTTGCGCGCGTATGATGGCCTGGTCCTCGAAGTGTAGCGTCTGCGCGAGTTGGTCTGCCGTCTGGCAGTGCTCGCGGGCCAGCTCCATCTCGCCCACACACAGCGCCTGAACGGCGAAGTTTGCGTGGGCGATTTGAATCGGGCCTGGGTGGCCGAGCTTCACGTAAATGGCGACGCCCTTGGTGAAGCAGTCCCGCCACAGTTCGAGGTCGCCGCGCAGGGCATGCAGCTCGCTCGCGCACAAGTAGTATTCGCCCGTCGTGGCGGCGTGCGGGTCCAATCCGCGCGCGTCTATCGGCAGCAGCGCGCTCCACGCCTCATCGGTGCGGCCGTCGCGAGCGAGCGTCATCGCAAGGCGCGTTCGCAGGCGCGCTTGCAGTGCTGCGTCACCGCGCTGGGCGAGCGGGAGCGTCGAGCGAAGCAGCGCGATCGCCGGCGCCCGCTGTCCCCCATCGAACATGTGGCCGGCCATCAAGACACGGTTTTTGACCACCTCGCCAACGTCGCCGAGCTCCAGAGCCAGCGTGACCGCACGCTCGTAAAGATCGAGCCCCCCGCCCAGCTCGCCAGCGAAGATCGTCGCACGCGCGGCACTCGCACAAGAACGCGCACTCGCCGCGGGGTCCCTGGAAAACCCTTCGGCGGCGCGCCGATAGAACGCCGCGGCATCGTCGTAGGCGAACACCGCCATCGCCGCCTCGCCGGCGCGCTCGTAATAGCCGGCTGCCTTTGCCTTGGCCCCCGCCTCCCAAAAATGATGCCCGAGTATTTCCGGGGCGCCGGCCGCCTGCGGCGATCGCTCCAGATGCTCGGCGATCGTCTCGTGCAAGTCTCTCGCAACGTCGTCGGGTATCTCTCCGTACACGATCTCGCGCGTCAAGGCGTGGCGAAAGCGATAATCGCCCCCAGGGGCGTCTACCGCGTCGATCATTTGGAGTTCGCCGAGACGATCTAGACGTGGCTGGAGAAGCGTCGGGTCGCCGCCGAAAATCTCGCGGAGTTGCTCGATGCGAAAGTTTCGGCCAAAAAGCGAGGCTTCGCGAAGGACCGCGCGTTCGTCGTTCGAGAGAAGTTGCAAGCGTTCGGCGACCAGCGCGTGCAGCGAGAGCGGTAACGTCCGTACGGATTCGGCACGGCCGGCGCGTTGCGCATCGACGGCGTTGCGCAGAAGCTCTTCGGCAAAAAGAGGATTGCCGTCAGAACGCTCGCGCACCGCGTGCAGCACCGGTATCGAGAGCGTCACGCTATCCGCGATGGCCAGCGACATCAGGCGATCGAGCTCCGACGTCTCGAAGCGGGGCAACGTGACGACCGAGACCGCCGGCTCGCGAAGCAGCTGTCCGAACCACTTGAAAAGCGGGTGCGCGGCCGAGAGCTCGTTGTCGCGGTAGGTTCCAACGAAGAGGATCCGCCCCGCTGCCGCGCGGCGCACCAAGACCAGAAGCGTCTGAATCAAGTCGACGTCCGCCCAGTGCAGGTCTTCCAAGATAACGACCGTCGTGCGTTTCGCGGCAGCGCGCTCGAACGCACCGGCCATTGCGTCGAGCAGCTCGGGCTTCGTCGCGTGCGTCATCGTGGCCGAAGCGCCGCCCATCTGCGCGAGCACCTCGAAGAGCGGGCCCAGCGGCTTCTGGGCAAACTCGCGGCACGCGCTCGACGCAACGAGCGAGGTGTGGCGATTGAGGCGCTCGAGAAACTGGCGAACCAAACGCGATTTTCCGATACCCGGCTCCCCGCCGACGAGCACGAGACCGCCGTGAGCGTCGCCCGCGGCCCGGCGCCGCGACGATAGGTGTTCCAGTTCGGCCGCTCGCCCGACGAACTGCCGGCAGACGACGCGCGTGGAAATCACCGAACGTCCTCTCGATATCCCGCTTCCGCAATCAACGCCGCGTACGCCCTGCTCGAATCGGTCGGCTTGCGCGTGAGCGTGGGATCGGTATCGAGATCGATATGATAGAGCCCGAAATCGCTGCCATCGTCGAAGGGTAGCCCCCATTCGCGATTCGACGTGATGCTCCAGCATAGATACGCTTCGACCGGCGCGCCGCGTGCGACGGCCTTGCGCACCTGGGCGACGTGCGCTTTCAGGTAATCGGCGCGCGAGAATCCGGGCACGCGGGTGACGCAGCCGTTCTCGACGATAACGATCGGCTTTCCAGGGAAATCGCGCGCGGCTTCTGCAATGATCATGTCGAGCGCGTCGGGCCAAACCGGAGCGTCGGCATATTCGAAATCCGAGGCCGCGCTGAGCCGGTGCAAATCCCGCGGCCAGAACGACGGTATGCCCCAATAATAATCGAGTCCTACGTAATCGAGCGCGCCAACGCAATCGCGCGGACAAAGAAAGTCCGGCAACTTGCCCGCGAGGCCGAGATTCCACCAGTTCGTGCCCAGCAACGTCGTGAACACCGCGAGGCTCTTGCGCAGCGCGAAGAGTGCGTGAAGCCACGACGAGCGCGTCGCGTTGAGCCGCTGGTCGCCGCGCACGGAAATAAATTCTACTCGACTGGGATCGCCAAAAATCAGCTGCGCGACACGCCCGGCAATTTCCGGCTCCAAGCCCTCGTATCTCGGAGTCTCACCCCGAGCCGGCAAAATGGCGACGCATAGGCCCGGCACTCCGGGATGAACGCCCACGCGCAGCACGCCACGCTTGCGGATGCGCGCGATCGCGCGATCCAAATCCGGCACGGGCTGCCCAGCGTCGGCCCGGGCTTCTTCCTCGCGCCCGATATGCGCGACCGTCTTGCGATTGAACGCGTTTGGGATTTCGCGATGCGTGCGCCGCAGCTCGCGGATCGCGCGATCGACGAAGTTGAGCAGCGTGCGGCTGCCGAGTGCCATGGCGACCGCAAAGTATTGGGGCCCTCCCGGCAGCGGCGTGAGCCTGAACGTACCGGCATACTGGCGCAGCACGACATCGTCGCCGAAGATGGCGTCGACGTCGCCGTGCTGCAGCGCCTCCCAGGCGTCGGCCATCGTCTTCGGATACACGATCGTCGCCGCAGGGAACCAGCCGCCGGCGTCGTTCGCCGGCAGCGTCTCTGCGATCACCGCGACTCGTCCACTCCACGAATCCAGCTCTGGCGGAAGCGCAAACTCCGCCGCGTGGAGCACCGCGAGCTGCGCGCAATAGTACGGCTCCGAGAAAAAGGCATGCTCGCCTCGCTCGAGCGTCATCGTCAACTGGGCGATCGTGCAATCGACGCGTCCGCCTTCGACGATCGCGGCGTTGGCGAAGCGGGATGCCTGCCGTTTCGCAGCCTGCGGCGACTGCAAGTGGGTGGCGTTACGATCGATCAGGCGCTGCAGCCACCGCGGTAAACCTACGACCAAGGGATTCGTTCCTACGCGCGCACTCGGCCGCACGCTGCGGATCGCGGCGCGCGCCTTGGCATGCGCGCGAAAGAGATTGGGGATGAGCGTGAGGACGTCGTCCATCTGCGCATCGCCGCTCTGGTACGGGGGCTGACCCGGCGGCATCGCGTAGGCGCGCATCCAAAACCCTTTGATCCAGCCGTATACCAGTTGGTCGGGTTCGTTCAGCGTGACGTAATCGTCGATCAGATCCCCGAGGCGCCGCGCAACCTCGTTTGCAAAACCGGCAACTCGTTGCGGAAAGCCCGGATCGAGCGGCCCGGCCCCATGGCCCGCGGCCTGGACGTGCAGCGGCCACGTATTGTGCACCAGGGTGACAGTCGCCGACATGCCGGCGTCGCGGATCGCCTGCAAGACGTCGCGGTAATGGGCGAACGCCTCATCGCTCCAGGCACCGGGTTCGGGTTCGAGGCGCGCCCACGAGAGCGACAGGCGAAAAATCCTGCACCCGAGGCCGCGCGCGAGTTCGATGTCCTCGCTGTAGCGATTCCAAAAGTCGGTGGCTTTGCCGCGGGCCACGAGCCCGCGAACTCGCTCCCACGCGTCGCGAACGTCGTCACGCCCGTCGTAGGCCTCGCACTGATGGTCGGCAACGGCAACGCCGAATCGAAGTCCGGGCGCCACCTGCCGCAAATCAGTGGGCGTGGCCGGCGTGGTTCGCAGCGGCAACCGGGATGCGCGCAACCGCAACCGCATCGCGGACGAGTGTTGCCGTATCGGCGAGGCCCCCCGCCCCATTGGCCTCTCCGCCATCGGTGCGGGAGCGAAACAGACGCAGCGTCGCCCAAACGTCGTCCGAGACGTCGACGGTCAACGAGGACTTTGCCGTCGATCGCTCGAGCGCGACGGCGAGGACGTGCAAGGCTGCCGCTGCGAGTTGCGGTTCCGACCGGGCCAGCCGTTCGAGCCGCTCGCGCGGTGCGTGCGCGCCGAACAAGACGAGCAGAACCGGTCCGCCCTTGACCGTCTGGCTTAAGGTGTTCTGTGCACCGTTTTGTTCGAAGGCGAAATCTGGAAGCGGGGGCGCGGCTGTCGTGCCGATTTGCGGGCCCGCTGCTTCCGTCTGGACGCCGGCCGCGCGTGCCAGCAGGAAGTTGATGAGATCCCACCGCTCGTCGGGATTCAACTTGGCGGCGAAACCCGGCATAACGCCGTTGTCACGTCCGTAACTCACCCACCAGAAAATCTCTCCGACCTTGTGCGCGAACAAGTGCGGTTCGGTCAAATCGGCCGGGCGAATGGGAAGCTTGCCGGCGAGCGGGCCGTCGCCGCGACCCGTGGCTCCGTGACACACGGCGCAATTCTCGCTGTAGAGCGGTGCACCGCGCGCAATGGATGGCGCCGCGTACGGCTGCGTCGAGGCGTAGATGCTCGTGGGGCACGCCGCCCCGATCCCCTATTGCGGCACCGGTGGCCGCCTTCCATTGTGCGGCCTTTGAGTACGTACGTCACGGCATGGCCAGCCAGCGTGCCGCACGCGGCCACACTGAGAAGCCTTGCTTTTCTAGAAGCTCGTCGCAAGCAGCCCGACACTCTGCAAACGGAGGCGTGGCCGGTTCGTGCTACCGGACGTCACTGGCCGGTTCGTGCTACCGGACGTCATCGGTGGCGGCCTTCGCGAGCAGGCGGGCGCGTTCCCTCACTTAGCCTGACGGTCTACCGCCACGCTATCGTAAAATTCCGATTGAATTCCAACTGAAGCACGTCCGACGCTTCCCAAAGGATAGCTGTTGGCCTGGACTCTCCCGATGCCTTGCGATTGCACCGGTAGAGTAAAGCTGGCCGCCCAAAGCGTGTTCTGCGATTTATTCAACGAAATGCCAGTGTAATAGCCATTTTCTGCACCCGAGCCGTAGACGAACGAGCTGGTAGACGTTTTGGCCGCGGCTTTCGCGCCAGACGATCGCCGCCAGCAAGCATGCGGGGATGCCGGCTTGGTTGACCGCATATTGAATGTCGTTCTGGTACTTCATCAGCTGGGGATGCGCAGGATCCTTGAACTTGACGAGTCCATTAGCTAACGAATAATTCACGCTCGCGACACTTGATATTGGTTGGATCGTACGACGCCTTCCACCACGGCGGCGCTTGCGGGCCCTGCAGGACCAATGGTTGCGCCTGCGTCGCCGTCGATTGCAGGCTGCGGAACTCGTAGTGGTCGACGAGTTCGATTGCCTCGACTGCGTAGAGCGCCGCGATCGCCGGATCGCGGATCTCGAGTAGGTTATCGCCGTTGCTTTCCTCACCGCCCTCGGCCAGGTTCGACGACCCGCAGTATACCAGCGGTTGTGCCTCGTTAAAGTCGACGACGACGAACTTATGGTGGATCACTTGCCCCATCCCGCCGTTCCACTCCGCGCTGAACGGCGCGGGGACGTGCGCTTTAAGGAAACTGAACGGAACGAGCAATCCGTTCGCCCCGCCTCCTTTGTAGAACTTGACGCCGGCGGTCGTCTGGGTGACGCCGTAGGAGAAGATATCGCTGCGCTGCTGGAGCGTCGTGAGCTCTTGTAAGACTTCGCCGCCGCCGGTTAGCTCCATAACGGCGAACAGCACCGAACTCTTGGCGTTCTTGATCGCCGCCGCCACTCGGTCGAGCGAGACCGAGGCAGTCTCGTGCGGCGCGAACGAGACGCTGAAGGCCGGAATCCCCGTTCCCTCGGCGTCGAACCACTCCGAAGCGATCTCGGCGTGCGCGAACCCAGACATGTCGGACCACGCCTCGTCGAAGGCCTTTCCATAGAGATCGGCTACTTGCGGATCGTCGATTGCAATCACGCTATTTGATTGAACGTAGAGCCCGCGAACGGAGAAGTTCGCCGAGCCGGTCAGCACGCGTACGGCGTTGCCTTGCGCATCGCGCTCGATGACGCATTTGTCGTGAGCGTAGCGTCTAAAGTGCCCGCGCAGGATCTTCACGCCCGCCGCACCCAACACTTGGGCGGCTTGGATCTCTCGCGCACCAGGCTTCGTATGCAGCGTCGCATTGTCGAGGACCATTCGGACCGGCCGCCCGGCCTTCGCCTGCTCGACCATGAACTCGATAAAATCGGGCTCGTCGAGGTCGTAGGCAAAGACATCGAATCCTTGACCATCCTTTTTCACCAACTCGGTAAAGTCGGAAAGAATCGACCGACCGTGGGCGCCGAGCCACTCGTACATCGCTCGCCACGTCACCGCAGGATTCGCTCCCGGAACGTTTTGATTGGTGTCGTACTGCACGGTATTGCTCGGACGAAGCTCTTTGACTCCCTGGTAGCGATCCACAAAAGCCTGCGACGAGATGTAGCCGCGCGTGAAGCCAATCGAGAAGTTCGGATAGGCGTCACCGGCGAGCGCGATCGGAAACGTTACGGAATACTGCGTCGTGAGTGCGGGCGTCGTCGCACTTGCCGGACTGTCAGCGGCAAAATACAATGCCTCGACGCGATACGTAACCGAAGCCGTGTTGCCGTCGGGAGGATAGTCGACCCAGCGAAACTTTTGATACGGCGACTGGTTCGACGGCAACTGGTCCTTGAGCTGTTGATTGGGGTCTTTCGTGGCGTACGCGCCCAGTTTTGGATCGAAGCCCAACCGGTTCTTTGAGTACGTGAAGTTCGTGCCGTCGGTCGAGCGTGCTATCGCAAAGCCGGCGAGACCATCGCATGCCGACTCGGACACATTCATAGCAATCATTACGCAGCCATCGCCACGATAGGCTTTCACGCTGAGTGCCCGGTCGACGATGGTTAAAGACGAGGGTTGAGCCATAAAGTTACTCCCCTGCTGGCAGCGCAGGCTCGTCGACTTGGTCGTCGTACTCCAAAGGCCTGCCAAGCGCGGACGCCTTAATTTACCGGTCTCCGAAGCGCCGATGGCGCCCGCGGACACCTTGGCACGTGCCCTTGCTTGATGCACCTAAGAAGATGCATTTCAGGCGATCGCGTTAACACGTTAACGATGGCGCTAGCGCCGCCCCTAAACGGTTTCGTTAGATTAGCTGCAGACAGGCCTTATTTGCGACCGCTGCCGTGCAGCCGGCCAGCGCGAAGGTGATATAGAGCGACGAGTTCGCCGCCGCCGTCAGCGTCTTCGTGGCAAAGTGCCGGTTGCCGAAGGTTCCGGTGAAAGTGATGGGACCGGCATAGTTTGGGATGCTGACCGCGAGGCATCCGGTCTGTTGCGGCTGTAAAACGACCGGCAGCGTCAGCGGCTTACCGGCAGCGAGCGTGTACTGCGCAATTATCTGCTGCCCCGTTTTATTGCAGAGGAATGCGGTGGTCCCGTTCGCCGCTTGCGCGTCGGCTACGGCGACCAGTTGAAGGCCGAACAGCGCCGGCACCGTGCCGAGGAAGACCGCAAAAGCGATGCCGATTCTGCTCATCGCGCGGCAACCGCAGCCGCGGAATTCTGAAGCGGCAGCGTCGTCGTGGCTTGGGTGACGGAGCTCCCCGCCAGCGTGATCATGACGGTTATCGACATCTCGGGCCGCGCGGCTGCGCCGAGGTTCCCGGTTTCGGCGAAGAAATCCGAACTGGCGTCGGTCGGAGTGCCGATAACATCGTTGACCTTCCATCCCACCTCCGTCAGCGGCGTTATGACCCGCGACGGTGTCGTGGAGGTGTCTTCGATCGCATAGTAGACGTCGCCCGCGCCACGGCCGGCAATGTTCCACTTGCATTGCACGAGATATCCGATCCGTGCCGGCGGCTGGCGGTAATCAAACTGATGACCGGTTACGTCAAACGTGTAACCCTCGAGGCTGCCCGGCACGATCTGGTTGACGTTCAGCGAGCTTACCGCGGCAAGCTCGGACGCTGCGATGCCGGCCGTGGGCTGCGGAAACAGGAGTTTGTACCACCCGGAAACGTACGTGAGCGCGGCACCCACGGCGGCGATGAACGTGACCGCGGCGACGATGGCTTTCCAAGACTTGCGCATGAATGTACCCTCGCTGTGGCTTCTAATTTCCCCTGACGGCGGGTTGCCTCCTTGGCGGTCGCTCTAGCTTAGATGGCTCAGATTCGGCCGCAACACGAGGTCCGGTGGCGGCGACGGCAGTTCGTCCATGAGCCCGGACGCCGCGGCGTAACGCACTCCGAGATCGCTCGAAGCCCCGAGCAACGGTCGAGCTTGCGCTCCGGTCTCCGGCGAGACCGGATATGGCGTTACGGCCACGTGACTCTCGATCATCTCATCGTACGTGCTCGCACTCGAGTCGGCGTACCCATCACGCAGCGACGTGAGGTAAACGCGAAGGCTGCCCATCAGCGAACGCAGCCGCAGCCACCGATGGCTCGCCCACCCCGTCGCATGGGCTGGAGGCCGCGGCGTTGCGTCGGCGTAGGATTGCGCCAGCAGAGCGCCTGCCGCGGCGCCGCGCGCGCGTAAACGGTCGAGCAACTCGGGCGGCATGTCGAGGTTCAATCCGCCCTCCGAGGCCGAAAGCAGCACGGTCACGATACGGTCGCGGTATCCCGGAAGCGTCATCTGTGCGTTATCGCTCCAATTCTGCATCGTCGTGAAGATCGTCGCGAGGAATCCCGGAAGGTCGCTAAATCGTTGGAAGGCCGGAAGGCGTCCGTCGGTGGTACGCTTTGGCATGTAAATGTTGCGGTCTTCACTCTCCGCTTCCGGGTGGTCTTCGCTAAACGCGCCCAAGTTGATGGCAAACGTCGGCCATCGCGGAAGGGGAGAGTCGAACAACGAGATGGGAAAGTTGCTCGAAAGCCCGCCATCGCTGAACCAGCAGGGTTCGAGCACGTGGGGAACGCCCGCGTGCACGTGGTTGATTTTCAAACCAAAGTCCGCGCACCGGAGCGGCACGGCGCTAAACAGAATCGGAAATGACAGGCTCATGCGAGTCGCGACGATAACGGGCACGTCGCCAATCGGCGGCATGGGATAGACGCGATCCTTGGCGTACGCCTCGAGCCGAGCGGCCTCGTGCGGCTCGGGCCCACGTTGATACTGCTTCATCCAGTCGACGACGTGTGCGGGAAAGTACCGCCGCATCTCGTCCTCTTGAAAGAAGAGGCTCGACGTGTCAAACGGGTATTTTACCGGTCGTCCGTACGTGAGATTCGTCGCGATCATCTCGAGATTGACGTCGTGCTCTTCGGGGCGGTCACGGAGTCCGGATGGGCCGCTGCACCGGTGATCCCAGAGCATCGCGAACGTCAGCGGCACGTCCGGCTTCTCGATGCCTGACGCTTCGCGCAGTTTCTGCTCTAGCCACGTCGTGAGCGCCGGCGCCGTGGGATCGTCGTCCGAAATCCCGGTCACCAGCCCGAAATCGTTACCCTTGGTTTTGTTCAAGAAGTCGCTGCCGAACGCAACGGCAGCGGCGAAAATCATTCCGGCGACGAGGAGCAACGCCGCGAAGGGGAAGGCGAGAAGCCTGTTACGAGCGTCGAGCAGCAATACGATGGCCGGAAGTGCGCCGAGCAGCGATGCCACGGGGTAGGCCGAGATGCCGGCGACCAATTTCTCGACGACGGTCTTTCGCCCGACCATCGCCGCGATCGTGTCGAAGAGCGCGCGAACGGCGCTATTGGGCCGGAAAAGGCGCAGCAGGAGATTGTTCTCTTTGAGCTCTTCGGGCACAGCGGCGAGGACGTCGAAGCCGCGCTCGCTGCCGAGCAACCGTTGTCGCTGGGCGGCGGCGGTGAGCGCCGCTGCGATTGCTCCCGCGGAAGTGCCGCCGATATTTTTATAACTGAACGTTTTGGCGATTTCGCAGATCGCGGCGGGATAAACGATGCCGCTCGTGACGCCGCCCTTCATAACGACGTCGCAGAGACCCCTCTGATCCAGTGGAGGAGCGAAGTTCACTTTTTTGGGCCGGCCGGCTGCTTCGGCCGTTCGCCCGCCATGCGGACGTTCATGAACGTGCCGAGAAGATCGAACCAGAACGGTGCACCCATAGCAAAAGCGATTGCCGTAATCAACTCGCCTAAGATCGGCAGCCAGAGCCGGTTGCCGCCTGGATTTGCGATAACGGCGCTGGGAAAGTTATCCTTGGAAAGCTCTTGATCGACGACTCGCGCGGCCGCAACCGCGGTGGCGGCCTGCTCCTCCCCCGGGGCGGACGAGGGGGCCGCCGTGGCCGACGCGGCGGCCGCTTTCTCTTGTGCGACGTACGCTTTGGATATGTCCGCGCCGACCCCCGTCGCAAGCGCCGTTTCGGTATTAAAGAATCGCACGATGTGAATCGTGTCTACGTTCAAACCGAAACTCAACGCGAGAGCGAACGCCAGCAGTATCCACTGGGACGTCCGACGATACCAACCGCTGATTCGATCCATCTGATGGTTGAACCATTCATCCGTCAGCTTCAGAAGCTGCTGGTAATCGTTTCCGGCGCTCGCCAGCATCGCGGCCAGGGTCTGCTTCAGCGGGCCGATGCCCGGGATCGAGGGATCGATGCCGCTTACGCGCGCTTGGAGATCTTCGACAATCTGCTGCGGCGTGTTCGCGGCGTTTGCGACGGTCGCTTCCGCGTTTGTGCCGAGTCGTCTTTGAAGCGTCTGCCAGAACGCGACGCTGAAGTTTCGCGCGTCGAGATACGAAGGCCAGTTGTTTTCAGCGCCGAGGAACGCCCAGAGCCGATTCGACAGGTTATATTTCGGAGTTTCGTCGGCGTTGCCGGGGTAGACGAGCGGATGTTTGTAGAGCTCGTCGACCATTTCGCGAGCCCCACATAGAAGATCGACCAACCCGCGGTAGAGCGTGCTTCCGCGAAGCTGCAACGCGCCCGCGATCGCCTCGTTGATGAACGAACAGGCGGAGGCGCCCCCCGCGTAGAGTGCGACGAGGATGATCAGCGTGTTGAGAATGTTCGAGAGTTGCGATGTCATTCGCCGTCACCACCTCCGAAAAGCGCGACGTACGGTCGGAGTCGTTTAGTAACCCACGCGTTGCGACTCGGCGCCGGGTGTAACCAACCGTCCACGGTCGGGCGCTTTGCAATAGACCGCCGTCGAGCCAATTTCGTCCTGGAGAATCTGGACGCGCAGGCGACTTGTCTCGCTCATGGGTTCCACCCCCAGCCATTTTCTCAAGTACCGTTCGAGTTTTGCAAACGTCGCCAGTGCGAAACCTCGCCGCCCGGCCTTAGCAGAAGAGACCATCACCAATTGAGTGGCGCGCTCGTTGGCCCCGTCTACTTCAATCAATTCGAGGCCGAAATTCGTGGCGCGCGCGTAATCCCCGGCCTCGAGGGCCGCGCTGGCAAGGGTCTCGAGCATCGTCACGTACATGTGCTCGTACCGAACGCGCATCGGCGTGACCCAATCGGCCTGCTCTGCAGGCAAAAACTGTCCGGCATACACGCTGATTCCCTCGGAGAACGCGGCCGGCGAACCATCGTTGAAGCACTGCTCGAGGCGGCGGGCGTCGCTCGTGATTTGCACCGAAGAATGCCACCCGTATGAGTCCTCGACGAACACGATGGGATTGATCTCCGGCAGTTCGACGCGCAGGGCCGCTCTGGCTCCGCTCACGGCGAGGTGTAGGCGATGCGCGCTCTGCTCGGGGTTGAGGTGGGGCCAAAGAGCTTCCGCAAGCGTGGTGCGCAGGATTGGGGAGCGCGAATGGCTCGCGAGGTACGCCAGAAACTCGCCGCCGCGGGCGCGCGCCGGCGCCGCGCGCCATCGGCAGCTACCGTGGAAAGCGAACAGACCCAGACAGCGGAATTCGAGCGTGACGAGGTCGCGAGCTGAGTGCAGCGGCTCCAACAAGAGGGCCCCCCGTAGTAAGTAACGGCATCGTAGCACTACCCCCGAGCAGGGTCAATGCCCGCACGCTGCTTGAGAGTCGCGTGAGAGCACCTCGCAAGTCCAGTGTGGTTATCATCGGGCGTGCTGTTACGGATCGGCTCCTGACGGGCCGCCTGGCCGTCACGATTGCGATCGAGAACGACAACGCCGGCGGGCTGAGCCTGAGCGTCAAACCAGTCGACGTCGCGGTCCAATTGATCGCTCCCCAAACGATGATCGTGCTGACCCTCTGGGCCGAGCCCGGCGATACCGTTCGCGCCCGCCTGGAGCACTTGGCGACTGGCAGCACCAGCTACGTCCAGGGCAATGCAACCCTTCTCGATTTCGCCGAGGGGCTCGGTCTGCGCCTCATCCCACGACCCGATCTCGAACGATAGCGTACCGATAGCGTCTGGCGAGCCTGGCGAGAGCGAGCGCGGAGCCCCAGCGTTTACCGTGCGTGTTAGGAGGGCGCGCGAATGCCTGTAACTCCCACTTACCCCGGTCTCTACATTCAGGAATTGGCGAGCAGCGCCCACACCATCACGGCGGCGCCGACGAATATCGCCGTGTTCATCGGCTATACGCACCCGCTCAAGACGAACCCGGCAAACTGGGGCGTACCGGTTCTCGTCAACGGGTTTACCGACTATCAGCGTCAGTTCGGCGGCTTCTTCCGCAGCACCGCCTACGCGTTGTCGGGCGCGTCCCAGTGGGTGATCGGCGGTGTCACGACATACGCAGATCCGACGGTCGCGCCGGAATATTCGTTCGGCGATATGGCCAGTGCGGTGTATCAATTCTTCTTAAACGGCGGCACGCAAGCCTATATCGTCGCTCTGCTGCCGCACATGACACTGCCCCTGGCCGCTGGAAGTACGCCCAGCGTCCTCGGCGGAGTGGTGCAGCCACCCGGGCTGAGCATCCTCTTTACGGCGCTGGAGATCACGGATGCCAACTTTGTGATGACGCTGACGCTAAGGCCGATTCCGTCCGCAACGTCGCTGCCCGGGCCCGAACAAGCCGACGTGATCATCACGTATGGGCCGTATCCCGGACCGCAGCCAGGCACGCCGGCGCCGGCGGGCACCATTACGGAGACCTACCGTCGCGTCAATCTGACGCCGCCTCCTTTGGCCGGCAGCCTGCCGCAACCCATTGTAGATCCTAACTTTATCGAAACTCGCGTGGGCAATGCCGTCACGCCGGTCTCGGCGTTGGCGATCGTGCAGGTTCTTGGCGGCGGACCGCCTCCCGGCTTTCTGCAAACGCTGGGGTCGTCGATCTCGTGGACCTTTAGCAACGCGACACTTCCTGCTCCCTTAACCCCAAAAGGTTCGAACTTCCAATCGCTATTCCAAGCCCTCGACTTCACGCAGGTCATGCAGGAAAATACCGCTCTCGACAAGCTCCCGATCTTCAATTTGATGTCGATTCCCGGCGTTACCAGCTCGATCGTTCTCAGTACGGCCGAAGCTTTCTGCGAAAACCACTTCGCATTTCTCCTCTGCGATCCACCGCTAACCGATTCCGCCGACGGGACACTGCCGCAATTCCCGGAGACGATCCTCAATACGATGGCCGGTAACAACCTGGACAGTAACCTGTCGCCGATCGAGATTCCCGAAAGTAAGAACGCGGCACTTTATTTCCCTTACATGCTTTCGGACGACCCGATTACCGGTTCGTCGCTGAGTTTGGTAACCGGCGCGCTCAACGAAATTCCGCCGGCTCCCACGGTTGCCGGCATTTTCGCCGCCACCGATCTCAGCCGAGGCGTTTGGAAGGCGCCGGCCGGCCTTCAAGCGACCACCCAAAACACCAACGGCGTGGTGGCACGCGGTAAAATGACCAACCCTCAGCAGGGTCTCCTCAACCCCATCGGCGTCAACTGCCTGCGCGACTTCCCCAACGTCGGAACCGCCGTGTTCGGCTCCCGTACGCTGGTGACGCTGACCGACGAGCAATGGCGCTACGTCCCGGTTCGCCGCATGGCGTTGTTCCTGGAGCAGACGCTGTTGGCGAACCTTACGTGGGTGATCTTCGAGCCGAACTCAGACCCACTCTGGTCTTCGATCACGTTGAGCGTCGAAGCGTTCATGCTCAGCCTATTCAAGCAAGGCGCCTTCCAAGGCGATACTCCCAGCGATGCTTTCAAAGTACAATGCGACGGCCAGACCACGACGCAGACCGATATCGATAACGGCATCGTGAATATCGTCGTCAGTTTTGCGCCGCTGAAACCGGCTGAATTCGTCGTCATCACCATCGCGCAGCTCGCCGGCCAGTCACAGACGTCCTGATTTCAACCACCGGCTAGAGAGGATCTCGTCGTGCCCATTTTCTCCGTCAACCTCAACCGATACGATCCCTACAAGTCATACCGGTTCTTGGTGTTCTTCGGTTCGAGCACGAACCCGGTGGCCGCGGTCAGCAAGATTACGGCGCTGAAACGCTCGACCGACGTGATCGAATACAAGGAGGGCGCGCGCGCCATCATCCTCAAGGGTCACGGCCGCACGAAGTACGAGCCAATCACGCTCGAACGCGGAATCACGCAGGACAACGACTTCATCACGTGGGCCGATGCGACGCAACGTCTCGACCACGGCGAAGCCATCGTCTCTTTGGCTACGATGCGGCGGAACTTGCGACTGCAACTTCTCAACGAGGACGGTCAGGTGGTATACGCCTACAAGATCTGGCGTTGCTGGGTTTCGGAGTTCCAAGCACTGCCCGATCTCGACGCCGGCGCCAACGCGATCGCGCTGGAACACGTCAAACTCGAGAACGAAGGCTGGGAGAGAGATACGTCAGTTGTCGAGCCCAAGGAGACGTAAACGTGCGAGCCATTAGCCCGTCGCGCGAGCGCAACGACGTGGCGGCCCGATTCGATCTGGCCGTCAGCGGCGCGTCGGTCACGCTGCGACCGACGACCGGCGCGGAGGACCTGCTGCTCGCCGAGCACTGGCCGCCGGACCCGGTGCTGGTGCTTCGGCTCCTCGATCGTCTCGGCCGCATCGAGGCCGGCGGCAGGCCGATACCCGATTGGACGGCGATGCCCGTTGTGGACGTCGATACGCTGATCGTGCGACTGCGCCAAATGCTCGTCGGCGATCGCGTCATCGCCGAAATAACCTGCGGCGCCGAGGCCTGCGCCAGCCGCGTGGATCTCTCGTTCAGTCTCGAAGCTTACCTCGCACATAACCGCTCCGCTGCGCGGATGCCGCGCGGACGCCAGTGGTCGGTCGAAAGCTGCGCCGACGCTCCCGGCTGGTACACTCTGCGTCTCCGCAGCGCCGGCGTATTGCGGTTCCGTCTGCCTACGCTGGCCGATCAGATCGCGGTCTACGGCACCACAGCTGCGGAGGCGACGCTCGCCTCACGCTGCATTGCGGCCGCCGGCGAAGCGGACGATTGCCCGAAAGCCGTGTCGAGCAGGGCGCGCGCAATAGCCGATGTGGCAATGGCAGCGATGGCAACGCCGCTGAGCGGGCCGCTGCAAGGGTGCTGTCCGGAGTGCGGCACGACGATTACCGCGTTCTTCGACGCGCGGCTCTACTGTTTGCAGGAACTCCACGACCGGGCACGCTTCGTCTACGACGACGTCGACACGCTGGCCGAGCGCTATCACTGGTCCGAGACGGCGATACTCGCACTACCGCATGCGCGCCGCGTAAATTACGCCGAACGCGCGCGCCGGGCCGCGGTCGCCTGAGACGCGACGGTCGGGTATGAAGCGAGCCTCTTATTTTCGACAGGTCTTGCCGCTGACGCCGGCCCCGCAGCGCGCGGGGATTCCTTTACTAGCGCCGCCGCGGTTGGTGTTTCGCCCGTCCGGCGCACTCGGTCCCGTGGAAATCGACTCCGCGCCATTCTCGCTGGAGCGTGCCTCAAAGCGGCCGTATCGCGCGGCACCCGCCGCCGGCGTACCGGGCAGCGGTAGCGCGTTTTCGCCGGCGGCGGCCCCGCTGCCGGCTTCGTCGCGGCCGGCGGATCGAATCGGCGCATCGGTGCCCCCCGACGAACCGGCCGTCGCCGGTTCGCGCCGCGCCGAAGAATCGGCAACCGCGGTCCGCGCCGCGCTGGCCGCGTTGGCGCCGCCTTCCCCAACTCGCCAGACGGAACCGACTCTGCCAAACGTATCGCCGACAGCCGCTCCTCAACGGCCGCAGAGTGTTCGGCCGACGTCGAGTTCTCAAACGATACCGGAAGCGCCGACTACGCCCACGAATTTACATCGCGCGGCGGAGAGTCTGACGCCGGCCTTGGTGCAGCCGCCGAAGGCGACGCAATCGAGACCCCCCGTGCCGGCCCACGCGATCTTCGCGACGCCGCCGCCACCCGAACCGGTCGCGGTCGCACTTCCCGCGCCGCGGCGAGCGCTCTCGGGCCGTACGTCGCTCGATGAGGATGCGGCGGCTACTCGAATTCTGCCGCAGCCTTCTCCTTCGGTAGCCTTCGCCGGCGCGAGCCGCACGGCGGCGCAACGCTTGCGCGGGAGAAAAGATGAGTCGAGCGCCGCGGCGCCATCGATAACGCCGCCACCGGTGATTCCGCCGCCGTCGCTGGAGCGCGCGCGCGCTGCAACAAAGCTGCACATCGGGACGCTCGAGGTGCGCGTTTTGGCACCGTCATCCGCGCGGCCGTCAGCGCCTGCGCCGTCGACGCCGTCGACCGTCGCGTCCCGCGCCGGCCGCCACTCCGGCCGAAGCGCAACCTCAACCGGCAGCGGCATCGCACGCGGCTTTGCCGTCTTCGGACTGGGCCAGAGCTGAGCATGGCGGCCTCCGCGTCGATCGACCACCTCGTGCTCGAGGTTCCGGGCGGTTCCGCCGATGCGGGCCGAGAACTCGCGCTCCTCGTAGCCGCAGGCCTTGGCGAAGCTGGCGCCCTGCCGCAGGCCGGCGACCTGCCGACGCTACGCGTGTTGGTCACGGGCGACGCGCATACCGATAATGCCACGCTCGCTCATCGCATCGTCGCCGCGACGTTGCGCGGGCTGGCGCTCGCGCCTTAGGCTGCGGTAATGGCCGGCCCGACCCTCAAGGGCGCGTTGATCTCTTTCATGCCATCGAGCGGAATCGGCGTACCGTCGTCTCCGAACGTGATCGTCTTCCAAATAAATCCGGAAACGATAACTCACGCTTGGACCGAAGCGGCCGCGGCTCCGGCTCCAACGGACTCCAAAGTCCACGTCAATCCGCTCGCCGTCACCGGCGCGCCCGGAGAGAGTTTTTCGTTCACGCTCATGCTCGATTCGGACGAGCAGATCGCCGACACCAACAGCGATCCGGTGGGAGCTGCGCTCGCCCTTGGAAGCGGCGTTTACTCGCGCCTCGCAGCGCTCGAGCTTCTCCAATTTCCGACACCGCTACCGGATCAGGCGCTCACCGGCCAAGTCTCGGCTGCCACGTCGGCAGCGGCAGCCGGCACGAGCGTAAGCGCCAGCTCGCAGCAGCAGGTTCCCACGTCGCAAGTGCCCATCGTGCTCTTCGTTTGGGGGGCGCTGCGCGTCGTGCCAGTTCGCGTAACCGCCTTTACTGTCTCCGAGAAGCTGTTCGATGGCGCGTTGAACCCAACGCACGTCGAGGCCCAGATCACGATCAACGTGCTGACGCCCGACGAGCTGGCAGCGGTTCAAGGGCCGATGCAAGGCATCGCCAACACCGCCTATACCTACACGCAAGGCGTGCGACAGGCACAGGCTACTTTAAACCTCACGGATTCGAGTTCTGCGGCGCTCGGTATCCTGCCGACGCCGTTCTGAACGAGACGTTGTATGTTCTTTCCCGGCAGCCGTTATTACTCGCTCGCAACCTATCAGTTCAAACGCGCCGACGGCAGCGCCGTTCAGGCGACGCGACTACCGGCACCGGGCGTGCAGGCGGTGCTGGGCTACTACCGGCGCAACGGCGGCGACCGGCTCGACCAGATCGCGGGGCGTTTCCTATCCGACGCCACGATGTTCTGGCACGTCTGCGATGCCAACGGGGCACTGGTGCCCGATGCACTGGCGGCGCACAACCTGGTCGGCGTTCCGATCGACGCGGGAAGCTAGATGGCCGGCGGCGGGTACTCCCTCTTGCTGAACGGACAGCAAGCGGATGACACGCTCTACACGCTGATCGCGGCGGTCGAGGTAGAGGAGAGCATGGATCTGCCCGCGGCGGTGCAGATCACGCTTCCGGTCTCTCGCGCCAGCGGCGGCGACCTTACCTACGTCGCCGATCCGCGCTTCGCGCCGCTGGCGCCGGTGGCCGTCGTTACCAGAGCCGGTGGCAGCGGCGCAGCCGGTGTGACCCCGGGCGCGGTCGGCGCCACGGCTGCTGCGGTCAGCGGCGGCGCCGCGCCGGTAGCGACCCAGTGCCTTTTCGACGGCTACGTGCTATCGCAGAAGCTTCACCTTGAGACCGGTCTCACAAACGCGACGCTCACCGTTTGGGGGCAAGACGCGTGCTGGCTGATGAACCAGACGGAAAAAGTGCGCGAATGGGTAGACGTCACCGATTCGCAGGTGGCTGCATCGATCTTCGGCGACTACGGCATCACGCCGTCCGGGGACAACGCGCAGGACGATTCGCCCTCGCATACCGAGGACACGCACAGCCTGATGCAGCGCGGGTCGGACATCGCTTTCCTGCGGACGCTCGCGCGGCGCAGCGGCAAGTTGTGCCGCGTCGCGTGCGCCGCTCAACCGGGCGTGCGAACGGGCTACTTCGCCGTTCCGAACCTTGACGGCGAACCGGCCGTTACCATCACGCTGAACGATCCGACCAATTGGACCGTCAGCGCGATCGACCTCGATTGGGATGCCAGCCGTCCTACTGCCGTGACGGCGCGCGCCGCGTTGTTCAGCGACCCGGATGCCAACGGCGCCGTCGGCGACTCTACGGATTCCGGTCTCGCGGCGCTCGGCGCACGAACGCTCGCGACGTTCGCCGGGCAGCCGATGACGGTGCTGTTGGCGAGCGTCGTGGACAGCGCCGGCGAGCTGTTGCAACGCGCCCAAGGCGTGCTCAGCGAGACCAATTGGTTCGTTCGCTGCGAAGGCGATGCCGATGTCGAGCGCCTCGGCGTCGTGCTGCGGGCCGGAATGCTGGTAGCACTCGTCGGCGTCGGTGCAGTTCATTCCGGCAACTGGCTGGTATGGACGGTGCGCCATCGGCTGACCCAAGAGGCGCATAAAATGACGTTCACGCTGCTGCGCAACGCGGTCGGCGCTCAACCGGCCGGCGCCTCCGGCGGATTATCGGCAATGGTTGGCGCGTCGTGACGGCGTCTGCTTCTCCGCCGGGATCGAAGACCGAGAGCGGCAAGCACGAGCACGCGCTGCTCGACGTTCTCGAGAGATTACGCAATCGGTTTTTCGGTGTGTATCGCGGTGTCGTCGTCGACGTCGACGCACCCACGATGCGCATCAAAGCGAGCGTACCGGCAGTGCTCGGCTCGCAGACCAGCGGCTGGGCGCGTGCCTGCGTCCCGTTTGCCGGTCCCAGTATGGGCTTCGCATTCTTGCCTGACGTCGGCGCAGGCGTCTGGATCCAGTTCGAAGGCGGCGACGTATCGTACCCCGTCTGGGTCGGCTGTTACTGGCACGACGGCGAGCAGCCATCCGACGCTACGGAGAGCGTTCGCGCCATCGTCACCAAGGCGGGACAGAAGATCTTGCTGGACGTCGACGGCGGTACCGTGACCGTTACGGATTCGAACGAAAATACCGTGACGCTCGACTCGAGCGGGCTTTCACTCGGCGGCGGCGGACAGACCGTCGCGCTCGGCAGCAGCGGCGTCAACGTCAACGACGGCTCGCTGGAGGTAACCTGAGCGTGGCCGGTTTGCTGACCACCGCCAGCGTGTTGATGTGCCCGCACGGCGGCACCGTCCAGGCGATTCCGAGCGGTGGCGGCGTGCTGGCCGAGGGCGCGCCGCTCGTGACGGCTGCGGACACCTTTCTGATTGCCGGTTGCCCGTTCTTTATCGGCCCGGCTCCGAGCCCATGCATGAGCGTCCAGTGGGTGCAGCCGGCGGCCAACAGCACACTAGCCGGCAACCCGACGTTGACGATGTCGAGCGTCGGCCTGTGCCTAGCCGCGACGCAGGCTCCGCAGGGCCCGGTGATGATCGTCGAAACGCAGCCGAACGCGACCGGTCAGTAGGCTTGCATGAATCGCACCGACTACGCCTTTCCGTTCCGAATCGACCCCTCTTGCGGACAGGCCGCGCAGTCGCCCTACGCGACCCACGTCGACGAGATGATCCGGCAGATTCTGCTGACCGCGCCGGGTGAGCGAGCCGATCTGCCCGAGTTCGGCTGCGGGCTGCGGCAGCTGCTGTTCGCGCCAAACTCCGACGCATTGCAGGCCACCACGCAACTGATCGTTCAGCGCAGCCTGACGCTTTGGCTCGGCAATCAGATCACCGTACAAGGCGTGACGGTTACGCCCGGACCGGGCGGCGATTACTCGCAGATCGCGGTGGAAGTCGGCTACGTACTTCTCGAAACCCAGTCGCTGCAGCACACTCTGGTTGTGGTGAACTGAGGTGACGACCCGCGATCGCCGCGCGCTCGTGTTGCGCTCACTGGTTTTCAACGGCATCGACTTCGTCGAGGTCGCCAACACCGCGCAAACGCTGTTGCGAATCCACTTCCTCAACGCCGTTAGCGTCGCACCGCTCACCTGCGTGCCGACCATCAGCGGTGGCCAGACCATCCCCACGGTGGCGGTGCTGCAACCGGTTTTGCCATCCGACTGGGGCTGGGACGACGGCCACGAGGTGCTCACGTTGCGCGTCGCCGCGCCGGGCGATTTCTCCACGTATACGCTGAGCCTGCGGAGTCCGGTGCTCGACCGTTTCTTCAGCCGCGTGAACTTCAGTTTCAAAGCTGGCTGCCCCACGGGACTCGATTGCGAAACGCCGGCGGTGCCGTGTCCGCCGGCCTCGGGCACGACGCCGCCCATCGACTACCTCGCCAAGGATTTCCTGAGCTTCCGACAGGCGCTTCTGGACTTCTCCACGCTGCGGTATCCCAGTTGGCAAGAGCGCTCGGAAGCCGATTTCGGCATGATGTTCCTCGAAGCGCTAAGTGCGATCGCCGACGATCTGAGCTACACGCAAGATCGCGTTGCGGGTGAAGCGACGCTGCTGACCGCGACGCAACGCCGTTCCGTTCTGCGGCACGCTCGCCTCGTCGATTACGAACCGACGCCGGCAGTCGGCGCGCAGACCTTGCTCCAATTTGAAGTCGCGTCCCCGGCCAGCAGCATTCCGCACGGGCTCGCGGCTATCGCGCCGGGCGCCGACGGCACGCCGATAACTTTTGAGACGGGGCTGGGGCTCGCCGACAACACGCCGCCGCCGCCGGCGAACCCTTTGTGGAATCGGGGGGCGTTGATGCCGATCCAGGCCTACTGGTTCGACGACAGCGAGCAGTGTCTCGCAGCCAACGCAACCAGCATGTGCGTGCTCGGCCAGGGTTACGACTTCAAGCCCGGCCAAATGCTGCTGATCGAGACGGCGCCGCCGGCGCCCGCCGATCCGCCGATACGACAGATCGTTCATCTGTTACAGGCCGGCGACGCGGCAGGCCCCTGGACCTGCGATCTCTGCGATCCACTTTTCCCGGGCCCGGTAAGTGATGGTGGGCCGCCGTATCTGACGTGCCCGGTCTCGCTGCCGGCGACGCTGGCACCGACGGCGGTGACGCGCATCGCTTGGGAGACTGCGGATGCGTTGACGGTTGCCCGCGATCTCTCGGCGACCACGGTGATAGGCAACATCGCTAACGCGACACAGGGACGCACCGTTTCAAGTGAGGCGTTCGTTATCGGGGCACCGCCTGCCGAGGTCGTCAATCCCATCGGCGTCGCCATCGAACGAACGGGCCCACGACCGCTGGTCTCACCAGGAGTATGCGGCAACCCGCCGGCGATTTCGCTCTATACGCTCGAGAACGCACCACTCACATGGCTGCCGCAACCGGCGCTCGACCCCACGCTCGAGCCGCTCCCGGAAATCCAGATCCGCCAGGCCGCAGCGACGCCGGCGGGCAGCCCCGTCACCTGGACCTGGTTTCGCCGGCTGCTGCTCGCTGGTCCGTTCGACAATGGCTTTACCATCGATCCTGCATCCTACCGAACGTTGGGCCGTAACTCCGACGGCACCATCCAAAGCGAGTACGATGGCGACGCCGGGGATACGGTGCGCTTTGGTGACAGCGTGTTCGGTGCCAACCCCGATCCAGGGACGTTTGCGGTAACGTACCGTTTCGGTGCCGGCGCCGCGGGAAACGTCGCTGCGGAGGCAGTTTGTCAGCTCGATCCGGCGCTTCTCAAAGCCGGACTCTACACCGGTGTGATGAACCCGCTCGCCGCAACCGGAGGCAAAGATCCGCAGAGCCTGCAATCGATCCAGCGGCTGGCACCCCAAGCGTTTCGCGCGCCGCCCCAGCCCCGCGCCGTACTCGCCGCGGACTACGTCGCGGCGACCGAGACGTTACCGTGGGTGAAACGCGGTGGAACCGTGTTCCGCTGGACCGGCAGCTGGCTTACCACGTTTACCACGCCACAACCGACTGCGACCGAACAGATCGCGATCGACGATCGCATCTCGCTCATCGCATTGCTCAACCGCGAGCGCATGGCAGGCACGGAGAGCTACGTTCCGGATCCGGACTACGTCTCCATCGACCTGGTAGTCGAACTCTGCGCGCAGGCCGATGCGTTTGCTGCCGGCGTCAAGGTAGCGGTTACCGCCGCGCTGTCGCCGACCGGTCCGGGCGCCGCGAGCGCGTATTTCGCGGTCAGCCGATTCGCGTTCGGTCAGAGTTTGGAGCGCAGCACGCTCGAGGCCGCGATCCAGGCAGTAACGGGCGTTGCCGGAGTCACGTGCATCCATTACCGGCTGCGCGACGTGTCCCCGGTCTTCGTCGAAATGGGCGACGTCGTCACGGTAGGCGCCAACCAGATCGTCCGCTGCGACAACGACCCGAGCCGCCCCAACAACGGTTCTCTCTCCGTGAACGTGCAAGGCGGACGATGAGTACGAACGCGATGCCGGTTGCCTCGGGAGCTTGTCCATGCGGCACAGTCGCGTTCCCGCTTGCCATCTGCAACACGCCCGGCATGAACGCGATTCCGTATCGCATCGGTGATTACGTCGCGTTCCGCCACCGGCTGCTGCAGGCGCTTCCCAACGAGACCGAGCTGACGTTATGGCGTCCCGGTGCTACCGGCGATTTGGCCGTGCAAATGATGGAGTGGTGGGCGTACCTCGCCGACATTCTAACGTTCTATAACGAGCGCATCGCCAACGAAGATTATTTGGGCACCGCTGCGTTGCCCGAAAGCGTAAATCACCTCGTGCAGCTGCTCGGCTACCGCCCACGACCGGCACTGGGCTCGACGGGAACTCTGGCGGCGCTGCTCAGCCCGGGTGCACAATTACCCTTGTCGCTGCCGGCCGGAATGCAGGTTCAGAGCAAGCCCGGACCGGGTGCGTCGCCACAGATCTTCGAACTCGCGGCACCGACCAACGTGACGGCGCCCGACCTGATCCTTGCAGATGTCGCCGTCGTCGCTCCAAACGCGCGGCTACTGCCCGCGGACGGTTCGAGCTACGTGTGGCTTGCCGGAAAGATCAGCAGCATCAAGGCCGGAGATCGTCTGCTTCTCATCAACGCCGAGGCATTAACGACGCAGACAGCCGCCGATTATGCTTGGATTGGAGTAAGCAGTACGGCAGCAACGACCGATCCGCTCGGCAATGCCGTGACGCAGGTGAACTTTAAGACTCTTGCCGGCACGATCGACTCCGGCGCGCAGGCCGCGAACTACGTTCTGCTGCGCAGCAGCCAGTCCGCGCCGCCTTGGCCATATGCGAGCCCTCCCTCGCAAGTAATCTCAGCGACGAACATCCATCTCGCCAGCGTCGCGCGCGGCGTCACGCCGGGCAGCGTACTACTTCTCGACGCCGGCAACTCGGCGTTGAGCGCGACGCCCGTAATCGTGACCGGCTATGCCGAGGTAATCTGGTATGCCGCCCCTCCTGGCAGCCCGCCGCCGACCCCTTTCGGAGTACCCCATTCCGAAATAGGTTTTGCGAATCTCGCAAGTTCCGGCACTTGGAACGCGGACGCCGCTCAAGTAACGGCGCGCTGGGGATGGACGCAGGTCGGCCGGCTCGTTCCGGTGCTGACGGCCGCGGACCTCACGTACGCGGGCGGCGACACGATCCTCGTTCCCGCCCCTGGGGCGGCCGCGTTTCCAACCACGCCGGCAGCGGTAATGCTGGAAGACACGTCGGGCGAGGCCGCCTCCGGCACGACGGCGGCAGCAACTCCCATCCCTGCCGGCGCTTCGAGCGCGATCAAGCTTACGTTCGGTCAGCCTTCAAACTTGCCGCCGGCCGGCCTGGTCTCACCGATCAGCGTCATGTTCGACGCGCTGCCGGTCACGCGCGGTAAAACCGTGCCTTCCGAAGTGCTCGGAAGCGGAAATCCAACGGTCGCCGGACAGGACTTTACGCTTTCGAAATCGCCCGTCACGTACTTCGCCGACCCGGCATCCCATTCGGGCGACGGTTTCAGCAGCACCGTCGTAGTGAGCGTAAACGGCGTGCAATGGGCGGAGCAACCGAGTTTTTATGGCCAGCCGCCCGATGCGCAGATTTTCGTGCTGCGCGAAGACGACCAGGTTCAGACACACGTGATGTTCGGCGACGGGGTCAACGGCGCGTTGCTGCCGACCGGCACGAATAACGTAGTCGCCACCTACCGGTACGGAGCCGGGCTTGCGGCGCCCGCGAGCGAGACCCTCACGGTCGTGCTGACGCCGCAGCCGGGGCTCAAAGGGGTGCGCAACCCGTTGCCCCCAACCGGCGGCAGCGACGCCGACTCGTCGGCAAAACTCACCACACTGGCACCCCAATCGGTGCTCACGTTCAATCGCGCCGTATCGCTCGACGATTATGCGGCGATCGCCGCCACGGCATCCGGCGTAACGCAGGTTACCGCCGGATTCGCCTTCGACGCGCAAGCGCAGCGACCGATGGTGACGCTTTGGGTCGCCGGCGACGACGGTTCGGTCGCTGCGGTGCAGGCAGCGATTGCCGTCGCGGCCGTGCCCAACCAGCCTTTGAGCGTGCAGCCGGCGATAAAGGTCACCGCCGTTCTCAGCTTGACGTACGTGGCCGACACGCGCTTTGCCGATTCGGCAATCAGAGCGGGGCTTACGACGGCGCTGCTCGATCCGTCGGTTGGACTGTTCGGCATCGATAACGTCGGTATCGGCGAGGCCTTCTACGACAGTCAAATCGCCGGCGCTTGCCTCGCGGTTCCCGGCGTGTTAGCGATCCACGACGTCAGCTTGACCACCGAGAGCGGGCGGCTTTTCTACTTGCCGATCGTCTTCTGGAGCCGACTGCTCCGCCTCGGAGGCGCGGCATCGGCGCCCGGCTGCACGGGTAACCGTCACTCTCCCGGGGCCGGGAAGTACTTTTCCGTTCCCAACGACCCACAGCATTTGATCTTGAGCGCGGCACCCGCTTCATGAGCACCTCCGTGGCCGACAACTACGCGATCTACTACGCCGATAAGCTTTGGAATCTGTTACCCGCGGTCTACCGCGAGCAGGATGCCGATCAGTTCTTCGATGACGACGGCCCGCTGCGCGAAATGGTGAACCGCATTGGCGCCACGGCAGCCGAGCTGCGCCGCAGCATCGACCGGCTCTGGGAGGACCAATCGATCGAGACCTGCGACGATTGGGTGATCCCCTATATCGCCACTCTGCTGGACACGCACTTGGTGATCGGGCTTGATGCGCGCGGGCAACGTCTGGACGTCGCCAACACGATCGACTATCGCCGGCGCAAAGGTACGCTTTCGGTGCTGGAGCAGATCGCCTCCGACATCACGGGCTGGGATGCCAAGGCGGTCGAGTTCTTCCGCCGGCTCGGTCGCACGCGACATGGACTCGATCCGGCAATCGGTCCAGGCAGTCCCGCGGGAAGCGACGTCGCGCTGCTGCAGCAGGCCGAAGGGCTGGTCGGCAACCTGACGGGAACGCGAGCCGGTGGCTTTGCCGACTTGCGAAATGTCTACGGAGCCGGCAAGTCGCGCACCGCCTTTGACGAGTTCTTTCACACGGCCGATACTCGTGCCGGGGAAGGTCTTTTCGGTTGGCAAGCGATCCCGCACCTCGGAATCTTCGTGTGGCGGTTGCTCAGCCTGGGCGTCGGGCCCGTTACGCCCGTCGCCGTTACGAAGTGTCCCGGCTGCTTCTGCTTCGATCCGACCGGGCGCAACGTACCGCTGTTTGCATTGCAGCGCGGCGCCGATGCGTTCGGCGACAACTGGACCTCGCCGAGCGAAGGTAACCTGCCGGGACCGATTTCGCAGTCGCTCCTCGACGCCGACATCGCGCTGGGCCCCGCCGGCTTGCAACTCTACCCGGTGGTACCGCCGCCATCCACGCCCTCACCGCCGTCCGCACTCTCGGTTAGCGCCGGAGTGCCGCCGTTCATCGATTTGGTGCCGGCCGGGAACGTGCAAGATGGCAACGTGATGCTGCGCCCCGAGCGAGGGCAGTTCGCCTACTTCGCCTCGCCGCCGACCGGCGTCGTGGCAACGTATCACTACGGATTCCCCTCGTTAATTGGCGCGGGTCCGTACGATCGGCGCGGGCAAATGGTGGTCGTTCCCACCCCGGCACCCCCCGTAACGTTTGTTGGCGGCGGCACCCAGCTCACGGGTGCCCTGCCGCACGACGGCACGGTGACGCTCGGCGACTCATTGACTTACACGGGTGCCGGCAACGTGCACGTGTGGGACGCGCTAACGCTGCGCGCAGATAACGGGCAGCGACCGCTGTTGCGTCTCGGCGGAAGTGCGCCGTGGGTCATTCACGGCCATTCCGGCGCGACTCTCGCGCTCGACGGCATATTCGTCAGTGGCGGCGACATCGTGCTTCGCGGCAACTTTTCCGCGGTGACGCTCACCTGCTGCACGCTCGACCCCGGGAGCGCCGCAACCGATGGCGCGGACCTGTTCCAGCACAGCGCCGACGAACGCCCGCTCAGACCGACGCGTCTTTGGATCGAGGCGGACGTCACCTCATTGAGCGTCGACCGCTGCGTGCTGGGGCCGATTCGCACGCGTGGAACGGGCACGATCGAAACGACGACGATCACCAATACCATCCTGCAGGCGATCCGCACCTCTGGTTTTGGTGCAATCGTCGAAAGCGACGTCAAAGATCCGACGCGGCTGCTCCGGGTTCTGCAACTCGGGCTCGATCCAGTTTCGGCGATGCTGCGCTCCTTAGATCCGGGAATCGAAGCGTTACTCGGTGCGCCAACTTCTCCGCCGCTCGATGCGCGGATTCTTCCGCTCGACACGCTCGTGCCGTTGCTGACGCTGCTAAAATCAATAACTTCCGGGCCGTCGCTCTTCCCGACCGGAGCGTTTGTGGATACGCCGCTTTCGAACGCCACGTCCGCTTTGTTGGCTGCCGCCGTGCCGATGCAGCCGGCGCCGGCGTTGAACCGGCTGCTGCTCGAAGATGCCTATCCGTTGGAGCTCGCCGATGCCGCGGCAGCCTTCGGCGACGGTAGTCTGAGTTTGTCGCGGTGCACCCTCCTGGGGCGGCTCGTGGCGCATCAACTCGATGCGAGCGAGTGCATCTTACAAGATCTCGCAGAGGTCGACGATTTACAGCAAGGTTGCGTGCGGTTTACCGCGTGGGCCACGGGCAGCACGTTACCGCGGCAATACGAGAGCGTCACGATCGCTCAAGCGGCGCCGCTGTTCACGACCACGGATTTCGGTCAACCTGGTTACGCGCAGTTGCTGCCGACCGTCGACCTTCAAATCCTGTCGCAATCCGCGCCGACAGCAGCGTCTCGCAACACGATTTCGGCCGGCGCAGCGGACGGTTCGGAGATGGGCGCCTACGCACGCGACAAGAACCCGATTCGTGCCCAAGCACTGCTGCTCAAACTGCAAGAGTACATGCCGGCGAGTCTCGTGCCGGTCATCGTCGACGTGACCTGAGGATCCGGAGAGGAAGAGCACTATGCCCAGCGATCGCAGCCGAAGTACCGATCCCCCGTGCGACGGTTATACCGGCGTCGTAGCCCAACAGGGCCGAGTCATCCTAGACCGCGATTTTAACGCATCGCAGGGCTTCACTGCAGCGCGCATCGATGCCGATGCGCTCGATTTCGTCGGCCCCTGCGGCACGCCGGACAACGGCTTTGAAATTAGCTTGCCCGGCACGTCACCCGGGCCGTTTTGGAGTCCCCCGGTGACGCCGCCGGCCGAGAGCCCGCCGATCGCGATCGGCTCAGGACGAGACTTCCTCATCTCTCCCGGTACGATGTACGTCGGCGGCCAACGCGCCTGTTTTCCCGCGGAGCAAGACGGCGTCGACAAAACGTATACGTATTTCGACCAGCCCGACTGGCCTGATCCGCCGCAACCCAGCCCCAATGCCGGGCACGAGTTCGTGTATCTCGACCTCACCGAACAGGAGGTCAGTGCCGTCGAGGATCCCGATCTCCTCGAAGTCGCGCTCGGCGGCCCCGACACGACCCAGCGTTTGAAACTGCTGCGAAGGGTCGAGCGTATGTCGGTCACCGTCTCCGATTGCACGAGCGCGTTGGCAGCCGCGCAGAGTCGCTGGGCCGCGGAAGGCTGGCAGTTCGATCCTGCGACGATGCAGTTGCTGCCGACTGCGCGGCTTCTCGTTGGCTTCACGACGGATCCGAGCGCCAGCGGTCCCTGTGACCCGGTGGCCACGGGCGGCTACATGGGCGCCGATAACCAAATGATGCGGGTGCGGATCGCCGGCTCGAAGACCGCACCGACAGTGCTGTGGAGCTACGACAATGCGAGCTTCCTTTATCTGGTGACGTCGGTCGATGCCGCGACGCGCACGACGCTGACCTTGGCATCCGCGCCACCCGACGCGCTGCACGTGCCGCAGACGAAGCAAGTGCTCGAAGTGCTCGCGACCGCCGCCGTGCTCGGCACCGAACCCGAAGTCGATCCGGTCGGTCCCCAACCGGTCTTGCGCGTAGCCGCCGATGCGACCGGGTATTTGCGGGCGTTAGCGCCTCCGACGCAAGCAGCTGCGAGCACGACCATCGTGCTCGACAAAGCGTTACCGCAGGGGCTTGCCAACAGTTCGTTGCCGCTCTTTTTGCGAGTGTGGCAAGGCGAAGAAACGTTAACGCCGGGCAAGGCGACGCCACTCAAGGATCCTGTGACGGGGACCAGCACCGGCGTTGCCGTTACGATCTCTGCGGCCAGCGGCACGGTACTAACGGAAGGGGCATTTTGGCAGATCGCCGTGCGCCCCGCAACCCCGCAGGGCGTCTATCCCGAGTCGTTGTTAACCACCCCTCAACCCCCCGACGGTCCTCGCCGGTGGGTTTGCCCTCTGGCCGTTATCAATTGGGCGGATCCCTCCGTCGCCGATTGCCGCAACAGCTTTGACAATCTCGTAACGCTGAGTCGCCGCAAGCCCGGCTGCTGCACGGTTTCGATCGGGCCGCAAGATGTGAGCGACAAGGCGTCCCTGCAGTCCCTCATCGATAAAGCCGTCTCGATGGCAGATGAAGTGACGGTGTGTCTCTCTCCCGGAATCTACAGCTTGCCGAGGTCTCTGCAGTTAACCGGAGCACATCGCGGGCTGACGTTGGAATCGTGCGGCGGCCCCGCGCTCCTACTCGCCGACGCGAATGCCGATCTCGCGCTTTTTAGCGACGGACTGGTGGTGCTCGTCAAAGCCATCGGCGTAACGTTACGCGGCTTGACGTTGCGTCCGCCCGCGGTTCCGATATCGCGCACGTTGATTGCTGAGATGGCCGATCTCCTGTCGAAGCTTGGTCGGGAGAAACTCGACGTAGCCAAACTCACGGAGTTGCTGCGGCGCCCGTATTCGGCCTTCGCGGTACGCGCTTTCGATGCACCAGACTTGACGGTGGACAGCTGCATTGTCCCGTTTCTCGAACAGCGCGCGGATGAAGGTGCCGACTTGTTGGGTGCTGCGGTGTTCTTGCAGGGCGACTGCACCGACGCCGTGGTTCGGGACTGCTCGTTCCTCGCAGAGATCGTGCCGACATATACGCCGATTACGCTGCAGCAGGGCGAACAGGGCTACGTCGCGCCTGCGGCAGCCGCTGCCCTCGATCTTGCGGTAAACCGCATCGAGGCCATCTCGCAGCCCGCCTCACCACCCTTGGCGTCGGCGGACCTGGTCGAAAACCGCCTCGGCACGATGCTCGATGCCCTCGTCGCACACCGCGAGGCAGAAGCCTACCAAGCCACACCGAAGCCGATCATCGCCACCTGCGGAGTCATTGCCGCGGAGCACCTCTCGGTGTCGGAAGGCTCAGAAATCACTCCCTGCCTCCTCGGTGCTGCCTCGATCCGCGATACGAGTTTCGCAGCGCTGACCTTCGCGACTTGGATCTGCGCGACGTCCGCCACGCTGCGCATGCAGGACAATATCGTGAGCGAAGGCGTTGCCGGGCTATGGCTGGGCGTGCCGGATTTTTCCCTGTCAGCGCCTTCGGCAAGTGCGCAGGGTACCGAGGGGTATTATCCGCAATGCCTGAGCTTCGAAGAATTCCTGGCGCTCTATCTGTTTTCGGCAGTGTTACCGCCGCCGTTGCTACAGTCGCAACGCGAGTCCGGCACTCCGGTTCGGGCGCTGGATTTCAGTTTGTTCGTGCTGGGTAACCAGATCGAGGCAACGGGGTTTGGCAGCCGGATCGGCAGCTCGACCGCCGCGTTGATGCTGTCGCTCAACAGCGGAGAATTCAGCGACCAAGATTTTCAAAAACCGCCCACGCTGTCGGCGATTGTCTCGGGCAATCATCTCTACGCGGCCGGGGGTGACTCCGCTCCGGCGGCGTTGATAACGCTTCCCGCTGCGCAGCCTTGCGCGATCACCGGCAACAACATCGCCAATCTGGGCGACGTGAAGGTCGGCGAAGACGTCCAGGATGGTTCGCCGAGTCTTTGGATCTTGGTGGCCGGCTCGGAGCGCAACGTCGCTTTCTTGAGCGTGAGCGGCAACGCGCTGCGCGGGCAATCGGACCTGGTGTCCCTGCCTCGCGGAGGTGCCGGCGCGCGGGCCGGCTGGTCGTCGCACAACGCGGATCCTAACTGATCCGTCATGAGCAATGCTCTCGCCGTTGCCGCGGTCACCGAATCGCTCGTGAACCTGCTGATGAACGCGATCGACGCGGCTCAGGTCACGAATGCAAACGTTTCTAACGTTACGCCCGACACCGACCAGGTCGCCAACCCCGGCATCAACGTTTTCTTGTACCAAGTAACGCCCAACGCTGCGAAGCGCAATGCCGATCTGCCGACGCGTGCGGCGGACGGATCGTTTCTGACTAAGCCGCAGGCGGCGCTCGATTTGCACTACCTGCTCACGTTCTACGGCGACGACACCTACCTGGAGCAGCAGCGACTCCTCGGCGCCGCCGCGCTGGCACTGCACGCCACGCCCACTCTGCCGCGCAGCGCGATCCAGCCCGTGCAGCTCGGCCAAGGGCTCTCGGCGCCGTCGGGACTCGATACTCAGTCGGAACTGATACGATTTACTCCGGTCGCATTCTCGCTGGAAGAACTCTCGAAGCTTTGGTCGTTTCTGCTCAAGGTCGACTACGTGCTTTCGGCGGCCTACCTCGCCAGCGTCGTACTCATCGAACAAGACGAAACCGTGCCGCCGCCCGCGCTTCCGGTCCTCTCCTATAAGTTCAGCACCCTCCCATACCGCCAGCCGGTCATCACGCAAATCGTCGCGTCGCCGAATGCGGCTGCGCCGATCACTGCAGCCGGCGACATCGCATTGATCGGCACCAACCTGACCGCACTATCGGGCGGTGCGACGGAGGTTCTGATAAATGGTGCCGCTCAAACGCCCGCCGCGATAACGTCTACGCGCATCACGATGACGCTGCCGGCCGGCCTGGCGGCCGGACCGCAGACGGCGCAGGTTCTACAGCCGGTCGTCCTCGGAGTTCCGCCGATCCTCCATTCGGGAACCGGCGTTGCCTCAGGCATCGCGGCGTTCGTGCTAAACCCGTTTATTGCACCCGGCAACGCGCCGGGGAGCTTTGCGATCACCGTGCTTCCCGAAGGGGGTTCGCCGCCCGGCCCAGGCATCGCCGTCACGATCGTCCCGACCGTTCAAGCGGGTCAGCGAGCACTGCTCTATCTCGTTCCGCAGGGCGGCGCCGCGCCGGGATTGCTCTTCGACGGCGGCACCCTCACCACGCCGGCCGACACCGTAACCTTTTCCACGCCCGATCTGCCGTCCGGCACGTATGTGGTGAGCGTGCTGGTTGACGGCGCCCAAAGTCCCACCATGCCTGGGCCGAACGGTCCGCCGCCGACGATTACCGTCTAAATGAGCACCGCATCGTCGCAAGCGCAATGGCTGAAAACGAATCAGGCCGATCTGCTAGCGCATCTTGCAGCGGTCAAGCAGCGCCTCACACAGCACGCCGCTCGCATCCAAGCAGAGTCGACTGAGCTTTCCGCCGTTTCCCGACCGGGCGCATCGGCGCAAGCCGATCGCCTTCCCGCACTTGCGCAAATGGTTGCCGCCTTCGATCTCTCACCCTTCGAGCGCGACACCCTTCTGCTCTGCGCGGGAATGGAGTTAGACGCCGAGTTTCCCGCGCTCTGCGCTGCCGCCCAGGGCCAGACGGGCGACGGTAACCCGACCTTTGCGCTCGCTCTCGCCGCACTGGCGGAACCGCATTGGTCGGCCGTTTCGGGCGACGCGCCGCTGCGCCATTGGCGCCTGATCGAAGTCGGCACGGGCCCGGTGTTGACGCACGCGCCTCTGCGCATCGACGAGCGTGTGCTGCATTTTCTCGTCGGCATCCGTCAGCTCGACTCGCGCCTTGAAGTCTTGCTCGAGCCGCTCCAAGGCAGCGAAGGCGACATGCTCCTGGCGTCGCAAAGAGCCGTCGCCGAACAAGTCGCCAACGTGTGGGCGGGCGCGGCGCAAGGGCGAGACCTTCAAGTGGTGCAGCTCTGCGGCAGCGCCGCCGACTGCCGGCCGGTCGCGGCGGCCGCCGCCGCCATGCTGAATCTTCACGCGGCACGCCTCGCCACCGTACGTTTGCCGACGGGCGCCCCCGATCTGGAAACGTTGCTCCGGCTGTGGGAACGCGAAGCGGTGCTCTCCGGTTTGGGCATCCTGATGCTGGATTGCGATGACGATGTGCCGCCCGAGAGCGATGCTGGGCGCAGCGCCGCCGCGGCGGTCGCCAGGGTGACGGAGCGGGCTACGGGCCCCGTAATCCTGCGCGCCCGAGAGGCGCGCCGCTTGCCTAACCGTCAATCCGTCGTCCTCGACGTGGCCCATCCGCTGCCGGCCGAACAACTCGCCGTCTGGCGTGCGACCCTCGGCGACCTGCCGCAAGACGACGCCGCACTGGCCGCCGCCGCGGCGCAATTCAGCCTGAGTCTCCCGGCAACGCTCGCGATCGCCGCTGTGGCCCGCTCTCGAGCGTGTGGTTCGCCACCGGTCGACGCGGCCACGGCCGTCTGGGATTTATGCCGTCATCGGCTGCGCGGCGCGCTCGAAGGATTGGCACAGCGCATCGAGTCGGAACAACGCTGGGAAGACCTGGTGCTGCCGGCGGCTCAGACGGAGGCGTTGGGCAACGTCGCCGCCCAACTGCGGCAGCGCTCGACCGTGCACGACGTCTGGGGATTCGCGCGCAAGACTCGCCGCGGTCTCGGCATCAGCGCGTTGTTCTACGGTCCGAGCGGCACCGGCAAGACGATGGCCGCCGAAGTGCTGGCCAACGAACTGCGGCTGGATCTCTATCATATCGACCTCTCGCGCGTGGTCAGCAAATATATCGGCGAGACCGAAGATAACCTCCGGCGCGTCTTTGATGCCGCCGAGGAAAACGGCGCGATTCTGCTTTTCGACGAGGCCGACAGTCTGTTTGGCAGCCGCAGCGAAGTGAAAGACAGCCACGACCGCTACGCCAACATCGAGGTGAGTTATCTGCTCCAGCGGATGGAGTCATATCGCGGCCTCGCGATCTTGACGACGAACATGCGTGGCGCGCTCGATAACGCGTTCCTGCGACGGATCCGTTTTGCGGTAGAGTTTCCGTTTCCGGATGTGCCCCAGCGCGCGGCGATTTGGCGGCGCGTGTTTCCGCCTTCGGCTCCTACGCAGGACCTTGACGCCGAGCGCCTCGCGCGTTTGCGGATGGCCGGCGGCAACATCCGCAACATCGCTTTGAACGCCGCGTTTCTGGCCGCCGACCGTCGCGAGCCGGTGCAGATGCACCACGTTCGCGCCGCAGCGCAGTCGGAGTACGCCAAGCTCGACCGCCGGCCGAGCCGGGCTGAGATCGAGGCATGGGCGTAACGGCAACTCTCGTTCCTCCGATTGCGGCACCGCCTCAGCCGGCACTACCGGACCTGGTGCGGCGTGCTTGCGAATGCGGAGCCGCCGCGCGGCTTTGCGGACAATGCGAAGGATGCGACCGCACGAGTCTTCGATCGGGATTCAGCGCGCAAGTCAAACATCCGGGCCCCGCTTCGCTCTCACCCCGCTCGGCGATAGCCCCTTTGCTGCCCCTGGCGATCCACAAAACGGCGCCGGTTGCGCCGCAAATGCAGTTGCGCGTGTCGTCGCCGGGCGACTCGGCCGAAATGGAAGCGCAAGCGGTGGGAACGCAGATCGCGCGCATGGCCGAACCGGCTGGTGCGCTACCTATCCACCACACCGAAGCGGGCGGCACGGTTTTCCGCCGCGCCGTCGCGAATGCCAATGTGGAACCCGGAACGCTTGCCGATTTGCAGCGTGAAGCCTCTTCCGGGACGCCGCTGCCGCCGCAGGTGCGTCTCTTCATGGAGCCGCGTTTCGGCGCTGATTTCAGTGCAGTACGCGTTCACGTCGGCGATCGCGCCGCATCGCTTTGCGGTCAAGTCGGCGCGCTGGCCTTTACGGTTGGGCGCGACATCTATTTCGCGAAGGACCAGTTCCGTCCGGAGACGCCCGCCGGCCGGGAACTGCTCGCGCACGAACTGACGCATACGATTCAACAGCACGGCGCTGCGCCGCGCCAAGCCGGTGCGCCGGGTGCTGATTCGCCGCCGGCCCGCGCTGCAACTGCGCCCCCGCGCGTTGCCGCCCCGCCTACCCCTGTTGCGCCCCCCCCGGCTCGCGCCGTCCCGGCACCGGCGACGCGCGTTGCCGCGCGGGCGCCGCTATCGGTGCAGCGCCTCGGGATTAGCGATGCGTGGAACTACTTCGCCGACAAGGCAAACGTCATCCCCGGTTTTCGCATGCTCACGATCGTGCTTGGCGTGAACCCGTTGAACATGGCGCCGGTCGATCGCAGCGCGGCGAATGTGCTCAAAGCGATCGTCGAGTTTATGCCCGGCGGCGGCATCATCGTGCAAGCTCTCCAGAACACGGGCATATTCGACAAAGCCGGCGCTTGGGTAAGCGCTCAGCTCGACACGTTAAAGATGACCGGCTCGGCTTTCAAGGATGCGGTCACGACGTTCCTCGGCACGCTCAGTTTAAGCGATATCCTAGATCTCCCCGGCGTGTGGGAGCGGGCGAAGAGGATCTTCACCGACCCGATTGCCCGTCTGATCGCCTTCGTCAAAGATCTCGTCGTCGGCATCCTCAAATTGGTCAAGGACGCGATCCTGCTGCCGCTGGCCAAACTGGCAGAAGGCACGCGCGGCTGGGACCTGCTGATCGCCGTGCTCGGCAAAAACCCGATTACCGGCGAGGTCGTGCCGCAGACCGCCGAGACGCTGATTGGCGGCTTCCTCAAACTGATTGGACAAGACGAGATCTGGGACAACATGAAAAAGTCCAACGCGATTTCACGCGCGTGGACTTGGTTCAAGAGCGCCATGGCCGCGCTTCTCGCCTTCGTCTCGCAGATTCCCGACCTTTTCATTACCGCGTTCAAGTCGTTGACGATCGAGGACGTGGTGCTGGTCGTCGGCGCGTTCCAAAAAGTGGCGTCGGTGTTCGGCGGCTTCTTGAGCAAGTTCATCGACTGGGCCGGCACGGCGATCTGGAACCTCTTGGAGATCATCTTCGACGTCGTGAGCCCCGGAGCGCTGACCTACATCAAGAAAGCCGGCGCTGCGCTCAAGAGCATTCTGAAAGACCCGCTGCCGTTCGTCGGCAATCTCATCAAGGCCGCAAAACTCGGCTTCGAGAATTTCGCCGCCCATTTCGGCCAGCATCTCAAAGAGGGCCTGATCGATTGGCTGACCGGATCGCTGCCGGGCGTCTATATCCCGAAGGCCATTTCGCTGATCGAAATCGGAAAGTTCGCGCTAAGCGTACTGGGCGTCACATGGGCGCAGATCCGCGCCAAGATCGTCAAAGCGCTCGGGCCCAACGGCGACAAGATCATGACAGCGCTCGAAACCGCGTTCGATATCGTGGCGGCGCTGGTAAAGGGCGGCCCCGCGGCAGCGTGGGACCTCATCAAAGAGAAGCTCAGCGACCTCAAGGACCAGGTGATCTCGGGGCTGACGAGCTTCGTGATGGACACGATCGTATCGAAGGCCGTACCCAAGCTGATTTCGCTCTTCGTGCCAGGCGCCGGCTTCATCTCCGCCATCCTGTCGATTTACGACACCGTGATGGTGTTCGTGCAAAAGATCGCCAAGATCGTCGCTGCGGTCAAGGCATTCGTCGATTCCATCGTGGCCATCGCAGCGGGCCAGATTCAGGGCGCAGCCGACAAGGTGGAAAGTACGCTGGCAGGCTTGTTGTCGCTGGCGATCAGCTTCCTAGCCGGGTTCCTGGGCCTCGGCAACATCGCCAGCAAGATAATGGGCGTGATCACCAAGGTGCGCGACATGGTCGACAAGGCGCTCGACACGGCGATTACGTGGATCGTCGGTAAGGCAAAGGCGCTCTTTGCGAAGTTGTTTGGGGGTAAGGATGCAAAGGCAGACGTAACTACAAAACTTAACGTTAACATTCCGTTCCAAATGCATGGATCGGGGCACCAGCTAACTACGGTCATCGGACCCAACGGATTGCAGATCCAAATGGCGAGCCGTGCCGACTACTTGCGTGTACTAATCACGGGTGCCGAGACTGCGCTTAAGAAGCGGGCGACGCCGACGCAAAATGACAAAGATCTTCTCGCACGACTGCAAAAGGTTGATGCGGAGCTCCAAGATTTGGAAGGCCAGCGCTTCGCCAGCTTCGATCAAGGGGGACCTCAGGGCGACGCGGTCCGCGCCGGAATTACCAATCAAATGAACGAGATCGCGCTCCTTCTTTCCGCTATTGGTGACGCTTTTGGAATTCCAGATCTTACACAACTGAGCCACCCCTCGCGCTACGTTGGCCACTTGGTGGGGCCCAATCAATATGCCCTCTTAGACCAGTATACTACCGCAAAACGCGGCCGGTTCTACGGCGGCTATCGCGTGAACGTTGACTATTGGGTCAGTAATCAACAACAGCAGTCTGGGCGTCCCGGGTACTGGCAAGACAAGATCGACAACGTATTCTACCCAACCACAGTCAAGCCAACGATCGATCACATAGATCCGATTGCAAAGCACTGGAATAAGCTTGGAGGAAACGACTCAACGCAAACGAGCCGCGCGGACTGGTACAACGACACTGCTAATTTTCAACTGGCGACGATGGAAAACAACCGATCGGAAGGAGCGAAAGGTGAAAGCGATATGCAAAATATTGTTGGGATGCACTTTACTGGACCAAGCGAGTAGGTCTCAGACTGAATCGCGGACTTAATGGCGTTGAGCGGTAGTACCGCCGTGCTTGCATCGTGCATCATGCCGACTGCCAATCGCCGGCGTTTCGTGCCGAGCGCGATCGCGCAATTCCTAGCGCAGGATTATCCGAGCAAGGAACTCGTCATTCTCGACGACGGCGACGACTCCGTGGCCGATCTCATCCCGTCCGACGCGGCGGTACGTTATCTGCGCACGCCGCGCCACCAGAATCTTGGCGCGAAGCGCAACGCGGCCTGTGAAGCCGCTCGTGGCGATATCATTTTGCATTGGGACGACGACGATTGGTATGCGCCCAATCGTATCCGCCTGCAGGCCGAGGCGCTTTGCGAAAGCGACGCCGAGCTGTGCGGCATAGACCGCGTGCTCTTCGTCGACCCGCGTGCGCGGACGGCCTGGGAGTACGTGTATCCCTCGGGCGGGGCGCCTTGGGTATGCGGCGCTACCTTATGCTACCGTCGCGATTTTTGGCGCGCGCATCCGTTTTCGAACACCAACAATGGCGAGGATACGCGCTTCGCCGCGGCCGTGCATCCGGACCGGCTGCACGTGCTGCCCGACAATCACTTCTTCGTCGGACTGATCCACGCAGGCAACTCAAGCCCCAAACACGTTCGCGATCGGCGCTGGCAACGTTATTCGTTCGACGAAGTCCGTGCCATCACCGGGCCCGACTGGCCGCCGGCCGTGCAGCCGACCAACGGCGCCCGGGCGCACTACGCTGAGGCCGCTCTTGCCGCGCTCGTCACGGCCGCATCGGGCATCGGCGACATCTTGCGCGTGACTCCGCTTATCCGCGTTCTTCATCACCTCGGGCACGCGGTCGATGTGTTGATCGCACCCGACAATGCAGAGGCGGCCGATCTTCTGAGGGGCGCACCCGAAATACGAGAGCTGTTCGTCACGACCGATACGACCAACGGCCGCATCGCAGCCGTACCAGATGCGTTGCGTGATCGAGGTTACGCACTCGCGACCTTCAGTCGCTGGAGCGCACCGCTCGCCAGCAAGGTGGAAGCAAAGCGCGTGCTCCACTTTCAGCCCGAAACCTGGCTGGCGCAGGGCGATAGCGCCTGCGTCGCGGCGATCGCGCGCAGCCTGGGTTGGCAAGGCGCAATGCCGGAGCCGTTTGCCGTCGCATCCGATCGCGACTTCGCACTGCCGCGGGGGACCGTCGCCTTGCATCCCGGCTGCAAGCGAGAGTGGACGTGGAAGAAATGGCACGACTTCGATGCGCTTGCGCGCCGCTTGGTTCATGTCGCGGTGATCGGTACCGAAGCGGACCTGGACAATGCCGGCACCTATTTCGGCAGGCCGTTCGAATGGCCCGATCACGTACGCAACTATGTTGGGAAGCTCAAACTCGCCGATACCGCAGCGCTGATCCAACAGTGCGCGGCCCTGGTATCCAACGATTCCGGTCTCATGCATCTCGGCGTCGCGCTCGGGGTGCCGACGTTCGGCGTATTCGGCATTACCAGTCCCGCACGCGAAGCGATTCCGTCGTCGCGCATGGTCGCCATTAGCCGAGAACTCCCGTGCGAACCCGATTGTCGCCGCCAGCCCTGGGGTCGCAAGGATTGCGAACGGCATCTTGCGTGCCTAAAAACGCTCAGCGCGGATGACGTCGTGGCGCGGATTGCCGATCGCCTGCCGGAGGTACTCGTTACACCCGTTCCCCCGAATTCTGCTGAGGTGGTCGTCGTACCGCAAGCGCCCGCGATCCGGGTGGCCTATTATGGCGCCGTGTTCGACGCGAGCGGATACGGCGCGGCCGCGCGCGAGTATATCCGCGCGTTGCACTCGGTCGGTATAAAGGTCTCGGTCATCGACACGGGGGCACGCCCGGCGCAAGTAGAGGATCCGCTGGTGCGATCGTTGCTCGGCACCGACCCGGAGCCGGACTTCCACCTATTCCATGGGGTACCGCCATCCTGGGCGCGCTATGCCTATCGGCTACGCAACGTCATTGCCCTTACGGTATGGGAAACCGACACGATGCCGGGCGTATGGCGCAACCCGTTAACCCACGCCGTCGACGTTTGGCTGCCCTGTCGCTTTAACGTCGAGGTCTTTGCGCGGGCGCTTGGGCGCCAGCCGTTCCGCCTACCGCATCCGGTGCCGCTGCGCCCGGCGCCGGCCGCGCTGGACTTCGATTTCACGAGCCTGGGAATCGCGCCCGACGATTTTCTCGTGTACTCATGCTTCGAATGGCAGGACCGCAAGAATCCGAACGGCACGATGCAGGCTTTCCTGCGCGCTTTCCCGGCGCAGAGCGACGCGGTTCTCCTGTTGAAGACCAATCCCGGCGCTGCGGGCGCGGCAGCCGGGGCCCTGCGCGACATTCGCGGTGATACCGACGCAATGAGTCGCATCGTGCTCTGCTGCGAAGCGTGGGACGACACGAGGATCGCGGCGCTGCACGCGCGCGGCGACTGCTACCTGTCGCTGCACAAAGGCGAAGGGTGGGGCTATCCGCTATTCGAGGCCGCGTGCCGCGGCACGCCGGTCGTTGCCACCGAATACGCCGGCCCACTCGACTACCTCGACGCAAAACACCACTGGCTCGTGCGGCACCAATCGGCGCCGGTCCGACAGGCCTACGCGTACTACAATCCGAGCATGGCGTGGTCCGAACCGGACGTGACCCACGCTGCGGAGGGTCTGCGGTGGGTGCACGCCCATCGTGAAGAAGCGCGTGCTGCGGCCCGCGCAGCGGCAGAGAGTCTGAACGCAACTTTTTCCCCGCGGGAAATCGGCAAGGCGGCCAAGGCGCGGCTGACGGAGTTGCTGGCCGACCTTCCACGCGCTAACGCGCTGCCAGCTCTCGGCTCGGCTGCCACGAACGGGAACGGTCGGGCTCAGCGGCCTTTTGAACCGGTTCCACAGCCGATTCCCGGCGAGTGGTACGATCGCGATTATTTTGAGACCGGCATAAAAAGCAACTGGCACAAGGGCTACACCTGGCCGCTCTTCCACGGCGTGTTCGGCGATGCTGCTGCCTGCCTTGCGGAACTGTTTCCTGCAGCGCGTTCGTTCCTCGACGTCGGCTGTGCCAAGGGCTTCCTGGTACGGGCCCTGCGCGAACGCGGACTGGAAGCGCACGGCTTCGATCACAGCGCATGGGCGATCGAACGAGCTGAGGAAGGGGCACGACCTTTCGTGCGGCTAGGCGACGTTGCGACCATCGATTTCGACCGCCAGTTCGACGTCACCGTCGCAATGTCGATTTTCGAGAGCCTGACCGAAGCACAACTGCGCGCGTTCCTGCCGCGCGCGCGGCGCTGGACGCAACAGGCGCTCTTCGCGGTCGTTGCGATTCCCCAGCTCCAGGGAGTGCCGCGCGGCGATCGGTCGCAAATTACGCTGCGGGATCGCGACTGGTGGATGGATTGCTTCGAGCGGGCGGGCTGGCATCAGGACGCATTGCACCGCAACTTCGAGAGCGTCGCGCAGCGCCACCGCGTCCCAACCCAAATGGGCTGGAACGTGCATGTGATGTCGGCATGTTCGTGATGGAGCCTCGCTCGGTCGGCGTGGGCGCTCCGAGCATTCTCGTTCACCTTGCAACCGGTCTGGGAAACATTGTTTTAGCTACGTCGCTGCTCGTTACGCTGAGCCGGAGATTCCGCACGATCGATCTGCGGCTCGACGCCGATTATCCGGGAGCAGGCGACCTATTTCGCGATTGGTCGGCGCTGCGCGCGGTCTACGATACCGGCGCAATAGCCAACGGCGCCTACGAGATCATCGTGCCGGCCATTCCGCCGTTTGCGTGGCCGCGTTTCAGCGCTCGATATCGCAACCATGCCGGATTGATGCCGCGTCCCGACGACGCTTTGTTTTACGCTGACGAGCAGGCGTACTACCTGGATTTTGCTCGCCGGCTCGGCTGCGCCGTGCCGCAGGCACCGCAGAGCTTTGTCCCGGCCTTCCCTTCGCCGGATGCGGGCATCAGCTCGGCGACGCTCGTACTCGCACCCGGCTGCAAGACCGGCATCATGGCCGCGAAGCGCTGGCCACATTATCCCGAACTGGCCGCGCTGTTCGATGACGTCGCGATCGTGGGCACGCCGGACGACCTTCGGCTCTTCGACGGTACGCCGATCAGGTTCCCCGCGCACGCGCGCTCGCTGGTGGGTTCCCTGCAATTGCGAGGATTGGCAGGCGTACTTGCGGCAAGCGGTGTCGTGGTCGCCAACGACAGTGGTATCGCCCACCTGTCCGCCGCGCTCGGCGTGCCGACGATTTTGCTCTTCGGTCCAACCCCAGATCAGACGCTCGGACGGCTGCCGCCCAATGCCACGGTGATGCGCGCCGGTCTCCCTTGCGAGCCCTGCTGGCTTTCGCGCCCGCTCGACGCGTGCCAGGGCCGAATCGACTGCCTCCACAGTATCTCGGTCGAGAGCGTCGCCGCCAAAGTCCAACGCGCACTCGCTCGAAAGCACGCGGCGTCCAACGGACACGGCACGTTGCACTCGCCGGAATCGGATGCGCGATAATGGCGCAAACGTGGCATGGCACGATCCCCATCTATATCAACAATTTCAATTGGTTGACGCCGGTGCATAAGCTCGCGGATTTTTTCAGCCGGATACCCAGCACCGATATAACGATCGTCGACAACGCCTCGACCTATCCTCCGCTTCTCGACTGGTATGAAGGTTGTCCCTATCGTGTCGCGCGATTGAGTGAGAATTGCGGAGAGCACGCGCCCTGGGAGCGCGGAGTCGTGCTCTCGGGCGCCGAGCACCGAGCGCGTTACGCAAGCGACTACTATGTCGTAACCGATCCAGACCTCTCGCTCGACTCGTGCCCGGCGGACGTTCTCGATCTGCTCGTCGATGGTTGGAGGTCGTACCCATTTGTAAATAAGATTGGGCTGAGCCTCGAAATAGACGACCTGCCGGACGCGTCTCCGATGGCCGAACAGGTCAGACAGTGGGAGTCGCAGTTTTGGCGCGAGCGGCGCGACGGCCGATTCTTCGATGCGTGGGTCGACACGACGCTGGCTCTCTATAGCGTCGATCTGCCTTTCGCCCGTGCGCGGGATACTGGAAATAGCCTTCGCAGCGACCGCCCCTATACCGCGCGGCATTTACCCTGGTACATCGATCCAGATCACATGAGCGCCGAGGAGGAATATTATATCTGGACAACCCGGCGAGGCCATTGGGGAACCTTTCTGCAGCGCGTCCTACAGGAACGAGGGTGAGGTCTTATCCTATGAAATTGGGAATCGTCATGCCGGTGGTCTTGCAAAACGACATCATGCTGACCACGACGCTCGATGCCGCAGAGAAGCTGGAGACGAAGCACGATGCCACGCTGTACGTCGTCTGCAATCGCCTACACGTATGTTCGTCCGACGTACTCGAGCACAACCTCGCGCAGCGATTTCGGGGAAGCGTCGTGGTGCTTCACGAAGCGGGAGTCGAGCGTAGCGTTGCCGGCGCCTGGAACTTTGGTTGTATGCACGCACTCAACGCAAGCAGCGATTATATAGCTATTGTGGCAAACGACACATCTTTGAATCCCGACTGCCTCGACTTGCTCGTACAATATGGGGAAAGCGGCGGTTCGGACGTTTGGTCCGGCATAAGTTACAACAATAGAGAGAACATCAACCTCGACGCGATCGGCATTGGTGCCGATTTCAGTTGCTTCATGATAAGGCCGGCGACGCTCCATCGTTTCGGCATGTTCGATCCCAACTTCCGGCCGGCTTATTTTGAAGACAACGATTATTACGCGAGGGTGATTCTCGGAGGGGGCAGTTGTCACGTCGTTCACCGAGCACAGTTCTTTCATCACGGATCGATGACCGTCCGGTCCGATCCCGAGATGGCGCATCACGTGCAGTACTGGTTTGAAACGAACCGTCAATATTTTGCTCGAAAGTGGGGCGTCGCATCCCCGCACAACGACAACGAGAGCATCCGCAACCATTACTACGGTCATCCATTCAACGATGCATCGAAACCCCTATCCTGGTTCCCGGGAGAGTATTACTAACGGCCACAGCGAGGAGTCTATGAAACTCGACGAACTTTATGCGTCCGTTCGCCGGACGCCCTCGGATATCGTAGAGCACCTGGAGTTACTTTCTCGGTTGTCGTCACTCTGCGATCACGTCACTGAGTTTGGGGTGCGTACCGGAAACTCAACGGTAGCGCTCTTATACGGCAGGCCTCGCGCGGTAGTTTCGTACGATATCCTACCGTGCATAAACGGGCAGGAGATTGCAGCGGCCGCCGAAGAGGCGGGCATCGAATTCGCTTTCAGACAGGAGAGCAGCCTGTCGGCGGAGATCGAGCCGACCGATCTCCTTTTCATCGACACCCTTCACACGTTTACTCAATTGACGGGAGAGCTCCGCAATCACGCCGGCAAGGTGCGACGCTTCATCGCGTTTCACGATACGACAACGTTCGGCGATCAGGACGAGCAGCCCGTGCCGCCCGGCACGAACGAGGCCGTCGGCCTCTGGCCCGCGATCAGCCGGTTTCTCAAGAGCAGTCCGGCATGGGAGCTGAAGTTCTATGCGACCAACAACAACGGCCTCACGGTGCTTAATCGCTCCGACGTTAGCCGTTAGCGGCTGAACTAACTCCAATACACTGACCTTGCTCAGCCCTCCGTCGTGGGAACGCACAACAGGCCGGTTACGACAACTCAAAGCCACTCGGCGATCGGCGCCAATCTCTCGTGCCCACTCGCCGGTACGGCTCGGCGACCGGTCATCTGGCCACGGTTCCGGCAACCCTCCGGGTCAGGCCGTGAGTTTTCATCCCTAGCCCGTCTGCGGGCGGATCAAAGCGCCCGAGCGGCTCCGAGAAGTGCGGCCGATATTTCTTTTTTCGAATACCCTCGGCGCCGCAAGGTGACCACCACGTCCTCGAGATCGTTGCTGAGAATCGAGGCACGCTCGCGGGCGTCGTGGGCCGGCGTCGACGCCGCAACGCGCGTTCCGCGCCGGCCGTCGCTCGTAAGCCATCCTCCCCCCTGCAAATCCGCGTAGGCTCGCGCGATCGTGTTCGGGGCGGCGCCTAAGTCGCTCGCGAGTTGCCGAACCGTCGGCAGCGCGTCACCCGGGAGCAGTTCGCCGCGCTCGACGAATTCGCGCAGCTGATCCGATATCTGTTGAAAGAGCGCCTCGTCTAGCGCCGGATCTACGGAGAGAATCAGGCGCGTCACGACGCGAGCGGCGTTCGGCTCAGCTGGCGCGCGTATATGCGCATCCACCCGAACAAACCAAAACCTAGGAGCAGCATGGCCGGGGAGAGCGACGAGCGGTTGAAGCCGAGAAATGCGGCGACGGCGGCTACGGCAAAGAAACACGCCATGCCCGTTCGAGTGGCGCGCGTTTCGCGGTCGGCCACCTGCTCGGCTTCGAGATCGTTGCCTAAGAGCAACGGCGGCGCGGTTGCGATGCGCCACGCCACGGCCAATATTGCTGCGGCGCAGCCGGCCACGACGATCGCCGCCGCCCGATTCGGTTCGTTGAGAACCCAGGGAATAAGCAACAGCGTAGCGGCCGCGGCGAACGCGATCCAAATCGAGAGCACTGGATCGACGCGGCGCGAACGCCCCAAAACGGCGGAGCGCCGCCTGGGCGCGCGTTCTTCCGCAATCTGATCGACGATACAGCGCGCCGCCAGTACCAGGCACAGGATCGCGTACGCGACGGTCGGAGGAATGGCGTAAGCGAGTAAGGCGCAGGCAGTGGCGAACGAAACTCCCGCTAGAACGTAGCGTGGCAGCGCTGGTCTGCGTTCGCGCACGTTGTCCGCACGCTCGATGCGGCTCTGCTCGCACGCGGGAGCAGAGAGTGCCGACGCGCGAGCAGAGACTGCCGACTGCAGAAAAACGATTCCGCCGCCGACTGCGAGACCCAGAACCAGCAAACGCTGCGCCTCCGGCACGATTACGTCTCCTCTGTATCAACAACGTTAATACAAAACTAACATTGTGTCAATACTCGTGATACAAAGCCGCTGGCCGTTCCGGACGCGCTAGCAGGCAGTCGTTCCCTCGACCGGGCGCCCCCCTTGGGCAGCGTTGAAGGGTAGCTTGGGTAGTAAGGCAAAACGACCGATCACTCCGTTTTGCGTTGCCACCGCGCAAAAGGGACGATTTGAGTCGCAAGGAGTCCACCGATGAATCGTCTTTGCGTTGCGTGGCGGCCTCTCTCCCTTATGACCATCGTGATGTTGTCCGGCTGCGGCGGAGCTGGAGCTCCAAGTCTACCGTCCTCGAGCCCGGGATCCGGAACCCGATCGGCCGCGCACGAAGGCGTGCGTAAGCGCTCGTATCCGACGACCGATTGGGATTCATTCGGCTTCGATTTAGAGCGCACGGGTTACAATCCGGACGAATCGGTCGTCGGCCCGGGCAACATCGGTACTCTTCAACAACTTTGGCACGTTAACGTGGGCTACGGGATGGTGCACGAGCCGGTATTCGCATACCACGTAACCCTGAGCGGGCAAGCGACGAACGTTCTTTATGCGGGGTCGTCGAACGGATCGGCGATGTACGCCATCAACGCGAGCAATGGCGCCATTCTTTGGAAAGATCCGGTTCCGAGCACGCCCTACCGTTGCTACCAGCAAAATCTGACGTTCTCCATCGGCGAGACGCCGGCGATCGACCGGGGCAAGAACCTTCTTTATTTTAGCGATGGGCAAAACCAGGTCCACGCCGTGGATCTGGCGTCGGGAAAGGAAGCCTCGGGCTGGCCTATCTCCATCGCGCAGTACGGCAGCGATCATAATTTCATGCACGGCGGCCTTACCTATAACGCCGCTAACGGGATGCTGTATGGCGTAACCGGGTCGCAGGTTTGTGATATTTCACCGTGGCACGGACGCGTGGTCGCGATCGATACGAACGGACCGAGCATCGCCGGTTCGTTCTTCCCGATGAGCGGCAACTCGACGCAGGGCGCAAGCGGCGGCGGCATCTGGGGACCAGGCGGCGCATCCATCGATCCCACCACGAACAACGTTTTCATTGCGACGGGCAACGCCGACACGCATAAGGGAGCCAAGCAGAACGCCGACTATTCGGAGCAGATTGTCGAGCTGTCTGCAAACCTCGGCACGATCCTTGCCAACAGTTACCCGACCAACATTCCGATTATCAATGGAGACAACGACTTCGATTTTGGGGCGACGCCGATGCTCTTCCAGCCCTACGGCTGCCCTCTTCTGCTGGCCGCCCTCAACAAGTCGGGCATGTTCGAACTCTATGACGTAGGAACGATGGAATACGGTCCAATTCAATACATTGCCATGTCGATCCCAACGGACAAAGGCGCCTTTGTCGGCGTTCCTGCCTTCGATCCGGTCACCGGCTACGTTTACGTCGGCATGCCGGCCACGGAAGGTCTCTATAAGCCGGGAATGGCGGCCTTCAGCATGGCGTCGAACTGCACGTTAAACGCCACACCGGTTTGGAATGCCAAATTCGGTCCGGATGCGACCAAGTTGACCTACCTTCAGACGCCGCGATCGCCCATCTCGATTGCCAACGGCGTCGTTTACATCGCCAATCATAACCGCAAGAGAGAGCTGGCCTTCGATGCGAGCAGCGGCGCCGAACTCTGGAACATCGGCCTCTCCAACAACGGCGACATCGGAACCGTGATTGCCGACGGCGTCGTCTACGTCAGCTCGTTCGACGGCACCATTACCGCGTGGGCGCCGCCGGCGAGCCTCAAGAAGCGGAAAAACGCCGACAACAGCCCGCCGGTAAAGAGCGCGACGCCGTTGGCGGCCCTCGGCGCGCTCGACAGAGACCTCGATCTTCGGTAGCCGGGCGGCCGAAGCCGGCACGGAGTGGAAATCGGCGCGCTTTTAGTGGATGGAAATCGTGAATGCGTAGGTACTGTCGCCGTTGCCCCCTTCCAAGGGCACGACCGTGATCGTGTAACGTCCGCTCACGGGAAGCGTCACCGCGCGCCCGGCCCTTAACGTTACATCGAGTTTCGCGCCCGCAAGACGAACGAGCGTCATTCGCTGCGCTTGCGCGGCGGTGATCTCCAACGTTTGACCTGCATGGGCATCGAGCGTGTATTCGTCCGCCCAATCGATTCCGATGCTTCCGGAGAGACGCTTGCTCGAGGAGCCGGGCGCGAAGCGTATCGGAACGGAAACGGGTTTGCGCTCGTCACCCCGGAGTATCCAGGCACCCGTCCTTTCGAACGTTCCATTGTGGTAGACGTAGAGCGATTCGTTTTTGATCGTCGCGCTTTCGTGTGCGACTTCGTCAATATTCGCAACCGCGCCGTCATGGGGAACGACCTTGACGCCGACGGCGACGCTCTCGAAGATTTTCGTCGCTGAGTTCTCGTTGACGCGATAGACCCAGTAGGGGCAGTTCTGCGCGAAACAGGAACACGCATCGTCAAAGAGGGTGACGAGCACGAGGCTCGGGCTGCGTGAGAGCTGTTTGAGCGCGAGAGCTTCTCGCAACTGGCGAGGATCATCGCGGGCGCAAGCCGCTACCTGGCCATCGTCGCGCTCGAGCACTTGAAGGGCTCGGTCGGGCGTGAAACCGGTGGAGATCACTGCAGCCAGCAGTAGCGGCGTCATGGCGTTGGATACGTCGCGCCAAGCGCAGTTTCTTGCAGCGAAGGTGCTTTATCAGTAGTCGATATGGGCGTCTGCGTCGTCGTGATAAGCCAAGCTCGAGCGGTTTCTCAGTAGCGCGCGAAGGGCATCCAGCTTTTCTACCGGCGGATGACCGTAGGCCAGCCACGTCGCCTTCCATCCGCCGTCGCCGCGCACGAGCGACATGACCAGATCGATTAACCCAACCCCCCGCTCGTAGTGCAGCACGCAGATCGTAGCGCTGCACGCTGCGAGGATCATGCGCCGGCTCGGGAGCGATGGGTCGACGATGGCGTCGGTGGAGTTCCACGCGTCGCCCGGTGCCGCCATTTTCCAGCCCTGCGGCTTGGTTCCATCGGGCAAGCTGAAATCGCCTCGTCGTATCTCGTCGGGAACGGGCTGCAACGAATCGACTTCACGGAGGTGGTCGAGCCTGCGAGTACTGCCGGCGGCGGGTGTAACCGCGCGGTGCTCGCGGGGGCCGCTGCGCAAAGGATGGCGCCAAAGGCGGCGACGGCAAAAGTGCGCGCAAACAATTTCATAATCCCTTAAAGGCGCACCCCGAGCTTGCGCGGCGCCCAGCCTTCCGTCACATCGAATATCAGCCGTCGCTCGGGAGCAATGGCGGCGCGCACTTCCTCGGTGCGACGCCGATAGGCGGCCAGCGCGCGCTCCTTATCGGCCGAATCGCCGCCCAACGTCTCGTCGACGATCGCGACGTCCAGCGCATCCATCATTGCATTGACGTGATCGGGCAGCTCCATCTCTTTGTAGCCGGCGAACATCCGGCCGATGGTCGAGGAGAAGCTGTTCCACCACACTGCTTCAGAACGCACCTCGCCACACGTGTGCTCCCGGCCAATCGACTTGAGCGCGATACCCTTTGAAAACCTCTTCCCAGTCGAGGGGCTTACCGGCCACGAACTCTTGCCAGTGCGCAACCTGACCGGGATTCGTCATCACTTCTTCCATGTGGTGGCACGGACCAAAGCCCAACATCTCGAGCGCGCGCTTGAGCGACGCCGTGCCGGTTCGGCCGAAGCCCGAGCCAATGACCGCAATTGGCATCTGGAACCCTCCTTCAAGAATACTAGACCGGCAGCGCCTCCGCCGCGGCTTGGTCTTCGTTCCACGGGGCGCCTTCGTCCATCGCAACCCCTGCGGCACGACCCCTCGGCAACGCGCCGGAGGACGCAGCGGTCTTTGAATTGACGCTGTGACCGGCCCTCTCATCTTTTTTGAAGGTGGTTCTAATCATCGCTAACGAGAGATTTCGGCTCAGCAATGCTAGAAATAGAGGGTGATGAAACTCCAAAACGTTTTGCTGGCCTGCGCTCTGGGCGCAGGATCCTTACTCGGCGCGGCGGCGCCGGCATCAGCGGCCCACGTCACCGTCGCAACCGCGCGACCGGCGACGACGGGGCGGGTAGTCGCGGGCAACCGCTACTACGGAACCGCATACCGGGGCTACGGTCCTCGTTACGGCTACGGCTACCCCTATCGGTACGGCTATCGTTACGGCTACGGCTACCCCTATCGCTACGGCTACGGCTATCCATACGGCGTTAGCGTCGGCATTGGCTTCGGGGGAGGCTACGGTTATGTTGGCGGCGGCTACGGGGGTTACGCGCCGTATCCGGCCGTCTACGGGCGTCCCGCCTACTGGGCGCGTCGTCCCTACTGGCGTCCTTACCGGCGGGCATATTGGGGGCCGCGCGTCGTTCGCTGACGCATCGCTCCAATCCGTTTCCAGATGAGGCTCTAGCCGCTGTGGTTAGGGCCTCTTCGTAAGCCGCAAAATCGGCCACAGCCCGCTTCACCATTTCCTAATGCTTCGCTGATACGCAGTAGAGCATGAAGACTTCGCTGCGCGCACTGTGTCCAGCGATTCTCGCAGCTCTTTCGGGCGCGATCGGCGATGCAACCGTAGGCAATCCAAACTCGACGAACGCAAGCCTCGTCGGCATTGGGGGTGACGCCACCGCCGATGTGTGGTCGGTCGGGCACTGCGAATCCGCTTCGTCGTTCCGCACGCTCGCCGAACGCTGGAACGGCGTCGCCTGGAATCCGACGTATGGTCCGTCGGCTGGTACATCGACCCGAGAAACTTTCTCCCAAAAACACTTATCGAGTACTGGAACGGAAAGACGTGGCGGAATTGCGCTCGTCGGAAGCGCCCTATGGAGCGTCGGCGACGAAGCCGACTCGAGCGAAAACGAGCCGCTGATCGCGCACCTTAACCCCTGTCGCTAGCGAACCGGTCGTCGATGCCTTTTTGTGACGCTTACACCCGTCAGGAGAAGCCAAAGCGTGAGCGACATTTCGCCGATTCCGTCTAGCGCTAGCATGGAGTGGTTCAAGGCATTTCCGAGCGCAGGCGAGAGAAAGATTGTAAAACTGTTGGTCAGAAAAGCCAAACCCGCGACCGGAAAATGAGATAGCCGAGCAAGGCTTCATAGAATCCATCGCTTGCAATTCACCAATGGTAAAGGGCGCTAGGTAGTGGGCGCTTTTTAAGATCAGCAACGGAGCGACGTGTCCGAGGGCATACACCGCCGATCATCTTTCCCGGCGCAACGGAATGGGACGGCGAATACCTCGGCATGGGCGATCAGAGTTATCAAAGCAGCAACGTGACCGGCATCTACCAGGTCTCGATCGGCGCAGACGGCGCGACGGTCGCGGGTTCGAGCGGTTTCAGTTCGCAGTGCGACACCGCCGTGGCCAACGATTTCGTGCAATGGGCGTTCGACAGCGCAAAACCCGAAGACGTTCCCAAAGCGAAAGCCTTTCAAGTCACGGCCGGGAACGAGTACTGTACGGACTACTATGCGACGTGGGACTATCCCCAAGCGGGGATCAATCCGCCGGTACTAACCGCCGGCGGTAACTCGATTCCGGTCCAGGCGTGGGGTCAAACGCTCACGATTTACGGGAAATAGCTGGACGCGGCAGCCGTCTTTTAGTGCCGTTCCGCCAGCACGTCGCCTTCGACGATACGAAGCTGCGCGTCGCGCCAACGGACCTTGCGTCCGCCTAAGCCGCAAACCCATACGGCGATCCCGAAGAGATCGCGCGGCAGCACGAGCCAGGCCGAGGCGCATGCAACGCCCAGCGCCCGACCCGAAGCGCGCTGCAAGGCAACACGCGCGAGGGCTGCAGCAAGAAGTACCGCTGCGCGTTTCGGTTGCGGCGCAATCAGGAACGCTAGCAGCGCAAGCGGCAGCGGATAGGTGAGGAACAAGCCGGCATAGCCGGCCGGCTGCACGCCGCGAATCGTCCGATGCCAACGCAACTCATGGTTCCAGAGCATCGCCAGACTTGAGTCGGAAACAATCGTCCGCACGACGTAACGTGAAAGCACGACCCGAAGACCTCGGGCGGCGATGTAATTGCCAAGCATGAAGTCGTCGGCGAGGTGTGGCGCAAGCGCTCCAAAACCGCCGATCTCGGAGAGGACCGCCGAGCGTACCGAATTCGTCGGGCCTAGGCAGTGTCGCGGCGGCCCGAAGAGATGATTGACGAGCACCGATGGGATAAATTGCTCGTTCATGAACATCGCCGCGAGTTTCCCCGAGAACGTGCCGTCAGGCACGCCGGCGAAAAGGCAGGTCACGACGCCGACGTTAGGTTCCTGCAAAGGCGCGGTGACGGTGCGGACGTACGCCGGGTTAACCCGCGTGTCGCTGTCAGCCAGGATCAGCACCTTATGGCGTACGAGCCGCATCATCGAGAGTACGTTTGCGATCTTGGGGTTGGGCACTCCGGAAGCTTCACCGACGTTGATCGCGATGTCTCGATCGGGAAGTGCCGCAACGATGCGCTGCGCAACGGCCAGCGCGCGATCGTCGGCCTGCGTGACGCCCAGGACGAGCTGGCAAACAGGATAATCCTGTAAGGCGAAAGCCCGCAAGTTCTCCTCGAGGCCGAGTTCCTCGCCGTGGAGGGGCACGAGCAGACTGACGGGCGGCAGGTTTTCGGCGGTATTCGATTCGGAGGCGCGTCGTCCGAAGCGTCGCACGCAGACAAAGGCGAGTGCCGCATAACCGATCGCTGCGATGGCGGCGACGTCGAGCCCCACAGCCAAGACACGCGCAAACTTCACGCGACGCGATTCGCTGGCCATGGAATGCGGCCTTTTTTCCCGAAGGCAGCATGCCGATGAAGCCCAACTGGACGATAACGGCGGTCACCTACGGCACGCGCCAGCTCTACCTTTTCTTCAGGATTCGCGTCCGCCAGTGGGGCTATCTGCCGGCCGAGCGCGGGGCGACGGTGCTGATCACAAATCATCAGCATATGGACGAAGGCGAAATGGTCACTGCGCGCACGTTTCTTCGGCACCCGTGGAAGCCGCTTGTTATGTGCAATTCCCGCCGCACCTTCGAGACCGGATTCATTGGGTGGCAGATGCCCTGGACCGCGTGGTTTACTCGCGGCCTGAATCTGAGCTGGTTTTGGGGCGCCTACAGCATCCTGCCGATCGAGAACCACCTCTTCTCGCGGCCGCTCATCAGCTTGGCCGAAGAGTTACGATCCACGCATGGGGATCTGTCGCTCGCAGAGATCTTGCCGGCCGAAGAGCTTGGGCCGTTGGGCCTGCAAGGGCGAAACCTGAGCGACCTGTGGAAGCTGGCCAACTTCGCACGGGCCCACGCCTGGGTGAAGGTGGCGAAGCTCAAACAGCCTTACCGGAGGGAAGTCCTCGAGAACCTGCGCGCCGCGACCAAACGCGATCTAGCTGCGATCGTGGAGCGCGTGCGGCCCGGTGCGACCTTCTACGTCACGCCCGAAGGCGATTTCAGTCGCGATGGCCGCATGCATCCGATGCGCGGGGGAATCGTCGAAGCGCTATCGCCCTTCGCCGATCTTTGGCTCTGCGCGATTGCTTACGACCCCTTCCGACCCGGGCGGCTCGGGATGCTGTACCGGGTCCTTCGACATACCGGTGCCTCCGATGTCGGGACGTCGCTTGCCGCGGCGCGGCCGATCACGGTCTCGGCGCTCTTGGCCAGGTTTCTCCTCAAGACACCCGAGACGTTCGCAGCGCAGGATGCCGTGCATGCGGTGAGGGAAGCGCTCGATTCGCTGCCCAAAAACGTCTTCGTCGACCCCGAGCTGCAGCAGGCACCGCAGGCTGCGGTCGTCGGCGCACTCGTGACGCTGCGAAAGCGCGGTACGCTGGTCGAAGACGCCGGACGCTACCGTCTCACCGCGGATCGCGCCGATAAACGATTCCTCCACATCCCGGACATGGTCGAGTTCCAACGCAACATGCTCGAAGAAACGCTGGCATCGGCCACGCGTCTTGAAACGGTTGACGCTCCGACTCGAGACGGAGCCGCGACCCCGATGGACGGCTTCCCCGCCCAGAGATCCTAAATGGCAGCCGGCGCTTCCCCGAGGCGCAACCCACGAGCTAAGACCCGATCCTCGGCTTGCGCGGCAGGCCGATTGGGGAAGGTATGGTTATGGACGCGCTAATCGCCGATCGGTCGCAGTTCGCCTTTACTATCATGTTCCATTACCTCTTTCCGATCACGACGATCGGGCTTGCGCCGTTCGTTGCGGGATACACGTTGAAGGCGGCGCTTCGTCCCAACGACGAGGCTGCTCGCGCGGCGGCCTTCTGGACCAAGATCTTCGCCATAAGTTTCGCGCTCGGAGTCGTCACCGGCATCCCAATGGAATTTCAATTCGGGACGAATTGGGCAACCTTTTCCGCTCGGAGCGGATCGATCGTGGGCCAACCGCTGGCGCTCGAAAGTCTCTATGCGTTCTTTCTGGAATCCATCTTTCTGGGCGTCCTGCTCTACGGGAAACGCTACGTGGCGCCGCTGTTCCATGCAGCCTCCGCCGTGCTCGTCGGGATCGGTTCGTGGCTGTCCGGCTTCTTTATCGTGGCAACCAACGCTTGGATGCAACATCCCGTCGGATATCGCATCGGTCCTGGCGGCAAGATCGAGCTCGACAATCTCGAAGCCGTGCTGCTTTCGCCGTTTGCGTGGTGGCAATACCTCCACGTCTTGATGGGAGCGCTCGTCGCCGGCGGCTTCGTCGTGGCAGGAATCGGTGCGTACTATCTGCTTTCCCAACGCGAGCCGTCGCTTGGAAAGCGGTTCGTGCGCAGCGGCGTAATCGTCGCCGCGATCTGCTCCGTGCTAACGGTGTTTCCCACCGGCGATCGCCAAGGTGCCGACGTGACGACCTATCAGGCTGAGAAGCTCGCCGCGATGGAGGGTCTGTTTCCAACCGAGCGCGGTGCCCCACTTGCGATCATCGGCATGCCCGACACGGCCGGCGAGCGGCTGATCGACCCAATCGACGTGCCGGAATTCTTGAGCTTCCTCGCCTACGGCAACGTTCGCGCCGACGTGAAAGGTCTCGACTATTACCGGCGTTCGACGTGGCCGCCAGTGGAACTGACCTATTACGCGTATCACATGATGGTCGGTCTCGGCTCGGCCTTCGTGGTGATTTCGCTGCTCGCCATGCTGCTGTTGTGGCGAAATCTCCTCTTCCGCCGGCGATGGATGCTGTGGGCTCTATTCCTGGCCATCCCATTCCCGTACCTCGCAAACGAAGCCGGTTGGGTGGTGACCGAGGTTGGCCGTCAGCCATGGCTTATTTACGGGTTGATGCGCACGAGCGAAGCGGCGTCGCCGAACGTCGATGCCGGTGAAACAATCTTTACGCTGCTCGGCTTCGCGGGCATGTACCTCGTTCTCGGCGTGCTTTTCCTGTATCTCGTGTTGCGTGAGATCGGTATCGGACCGAGCGGATCCCACGATATTGGGCCGGCAGCGGAGCGCGCTGCATGAGCGTGGCCGGATTCTGGCTCCTCGTCTTCATGCTCACCGTCTACGTCTTGCTGGACGGATACGACCTCGGCGTCGCGATGATCGCGCCGTTTGTCGCGCGCAGTGACGGCGAGCGGGCCGCAGCGATGCGCAGCATCGGCCCCTTCTGGAACGGCAACGAAGTGTGGCTGATTTCGACCGCGGCCGTCCTTTTTGCCCTCTTTCCACAGGCATACGCCTCGCTTTTTTCCGGGTTCTATCTGCCCTTCATGATCGTGCTCTGGCTCCTGATGCTTCGCGGCATATCGCTCGAACTGCGAGGGCACTTTCCAAGCCGAGTCTGGCACGATTTTTGGGATGCGTGTTTCTTTATCCCAAGCGCGTTACTCGTGCTGCTCTTCGGCGTTGCACTCGGGAATCTGCTGCGTGGGCTCCCCCTCAACAATAGCGGCTTTTTTCTGGGAACGTTCGCTTTCTTGCTCAATCCCTACGCGCTGCTCGTGGGTGTCTTCGCCGTCGCGGCATTGGGAATGCACGGTGCCGCATTCCTGATGTTGCGTCTGCGCGGGGCTCCATCCGATCGTTGCGCCGCAGCGTTTGTCTGGATGTGGGGCGCGGTCGTTCTTCTCTACCTCGCCGTGACCCTCTCAACGTTCCTTCTACGCGGCGAGCTGGGAGGCATCCACTTCTTCGCCACCGCAATGATCGCACTATCCCTCGCCGCACTCCTGGCGATCCTCATGGCGCGGGCACGCAATCGCGACGTAGCGACGTTCCTGGCGTCGGCGGCGTTTCTCGCTACGCTGCTCGTCGCGGCGGCCGGCACCATCTTTCCGTACCTGGTACCCGCGTATCCGGGCGGCAGGAACGGCATCTCCATCTACTCCGCATCGTCAAGCGGACTCACCACCGCGTTCGTCTTCACGATCGTTGCGCTCGTCGCCACGATCGCTTACTCGGCGGTTGTCTGGCGCCGCGTCGGGCGAAAGGTTCGCGTGTAGCTGCGCCGCTTCTCTTAACTGGTCCACCTCGGCGCTCGGCCGAATTTTGGTCAGAAAACTGACACGAATCGCGGCACCGCTTTCAGGGTCTTTCCGTATTTGCGAACGAAAGTGAAGGCTGAAACACTCGCTCTTCGCCATCGGAGGGAATTCCCGTGAGGCACCGTTCCGTTTACGCTGCTCTCATCGCGATCTTCGCTACATCGTGCTCGGCGGGGGGCGGCGAGGGCGGTCCGGTGGCTGCTCTTTCACGAAGCGCCTCGCAGCCGTCGGCACGACGAGGTGCTGGTCCAGGTCCTATCGTTACGTCGAAATTCGGCGGCACGATCTTTGGTTGGGCGATCGATGAAAATGGCGCCGACGGGATCCTGACGGAGGTCACCCCACCCTCGGGTTCTCCCTTCACGTCCGTCGTTGAGACCTTCGATCAGACGACGGGAAAGATTACGAAAGTCGTGCGGAAGCAAGACGGAGACTCGGGTAATCGCGAGCTGTACGTGGACGCGGTTTTGGCGAACGACGTCGGTTTAATCGACGACGAACGGCATTACGGGAAGTACACGCGCCGAGACCTCTACTATCTCATGGCACCCGTCACGAGGAAAAGGATTAGCGGCACGTGGACGCGGCCGCCTGGGCGTAACTTCCTCATTTTCGACATTGCGGATCAACAAAGCAATCCCGTCGCGGTGATGGCGGCCACGAAAATCGATCAGGTCATCTCGAAGCCACCGACATTTGAAGTCGTCGTCACGGACGTTGCAACGAACCAAATTCTGCGAACGCTTTATGCTCCGCATGGTGACGGTGTGAACTACCCCTACTTTGTCGCAGAGGATACGACGACGCTACACGCCTATGTGCCGGCCGCTAACTACGATTCGCAGACGGTCTTCATCGACTACGATATCCCCAGCGGACACGCGTCCAACAACTTCGTTGCTCCCCCGTTCAGCGGTCCCGTGGCGGGCATCGCGATCGTCTCCGCGTCACACATGATGTGTACGACGACGGGCTCGACGTATAGCGTCCAGATGTACGACCTCAAAACCAAGCAACAGACGTTCGTCGGCCAGATCCCCAATTCGGGAGGTGAGGGACAAGCGGGCAGCGCGATCGCGGCCGACCCGATCAACCACCTCTTTATCGTCGAACAACCGAACTCCTTAAAAGGCGGCAGTGAGGTCTATGTTTACGACGAGCAAGGAAACGTGTTGGAAAGCTTGACCGGCTTTGCGTTTGGTCCATTGAGCGGAATACAACTGGTTCCGGGCCGCCGCAGCGGCTACGTCGCGGGCCCCGGAGCGAATCAACTCGAGTCCTTTACTTACTGAGCCGCGGGACGTCGGAGCGGGAGTGCGGATGCAAGGCCAGCTTCTCGATCAGTCGCGCGGACCGATCGAGCGTCTGGATACCAGTTGGCGTAGCGGATTCGAGCAGAGCCTCGAGAGCCTTCACGCGCCGCGCCCGTCCATCTTGCAGCATCTCCGTCCCTCGCTTTGAAGCGCGAAGAATGACGGCGCGCCGGTCGGCTGGGTCGTCACGCCGAACGACGAGTCCGTCGCTCTCGAGCCCCTGCACGAGTCGGGTTATCGTCGGTGCGGTGACGCCCTCGATCTTCGCGAGCTCGGAGAGCGTGCAAGGCCCGCCGAACACGAGGACGGAGAGCGCGGAGAGACGCGCCGGCGTCATGCCCGTCTTTGAATCGGCTTCACGCAGCCGGCGCAAAAGATGAATGGCGGCCGAATGCAACCGGTTCGCGACGTCGCCCTTACGGAGCGCCATAGCACGTGACGAGGTGGCCGTCTGGATCGCTACACGTCACGGCCCACGAGTTCGCGTTTACTGCGCTTGGGGTCTTGATAAACTCAACCTTCTCCGCGAGGAGCTCGCGATAAGCGGCCTGGACGCTAGGAACCCCGAAAACGATCTCGGAGGCGAACGTTGTCCCCAACCCGATGCGTTTTCCCAAGTCGGTTGTAAGGACGACCGTGGTTGCTCCAGTGTCGAGAAAGGCAAACCCCTCGAACTGACGCACATGACAGTCATTGCAATATAGTTAGTTAGCCTAGCTAAATCATAATGGGAGGGGCGACCATCGTCAAGGAGGGCATCCGAAACGCCTCAGGGCGTGATTCTAAAAATGACTCCGCAGCCGCCTTGACAGTTGCCGTTACCGCCGCCGGCCGCCGCGCCGGTGAGCGATCCGGCCGAATCGGCAATCAACGGTGACGACGGGCCCGCGCCGCCGGGCCGCGAGACCATCCCCTAAAGCGAGGCGTTGTCTTCCGTGCCGGGAAACGATGATTTGGAGTGAAGAACCTAGGCATCTCCGGAGGCTCGGTTAAGCTGCGACCATGAGACGGGTTACGTGGCGTCCGGCCGTTCTGTTGATTTGCGCTCTCGCGGGGCTCATCCAGGTAGCAGACGTGGTTGATGCGACCGGAATGGCGGGCGCTCCACCATGGCTGGGCTGGTGGGGGGCCAACTCCGGCCCCTCGTCGAGACCGTTTAACCTCGCGGTAACGTCCGTCGACCCCGGCGGCCCAGCGGCGGGAGCCGGCCTGCGACGAGGCGATCTCATCGACATCCGCCCGAACGCCCTTATCGAACGTTACTTCCTCTTCGAAGTGCCGCTCAATGGACGAGCTCTCAATCTTTCGGTGCGTAGCGGGTCGCTGCAAAAGCAGCTCGCCGTGATTCCGCGCGCGCCAATACTCACTTGGAAATTCTGGCTCTTCACGTTCACGGTTTTTTGGCTTCTGTTATTTGCAATTCTGATCGCGTGGCGCGGCGCTCATCTACCCCAAATGCGACTGCTATCGCTGTGGATCGCGACTTTTGTTTTTACCGGGGCGTTGCTCGGTTTCGCGACCCCATGGGCTTGGACGTATGTTCTCCAGAACATTTCGACGAGCGTGGTTGGACCGTTGTCGATGGCGTTGTTGGCGGCGTTTGCAAGCGGCTTCGCCCAACCGCTATCGCGGCTTCGGCGGGCTGCACAATGGCTGTGCTACACATTTCTCGCCGCTTTCACCGCTATCTCTTTAGTCGGAACTGCCGGAGTTATCACGCTGCGGTTCGATCCGGTTCCACTTCGTTGAGGGGAGCGCGGGGTTGTTTGCCATCGCGGTCGCCGCCTTTATGGCAGTGCTCTGCGGCCTCTTCGCGATCGCCGCATCCCGCGGCATCGAGCGTCAGCGGGCGGTCTGGACGCTCGTACCCCTTGCGGCCTTCTTTTGCTTTTTCATTGTGGGTTTGATCGCGACGTCCGGGTCGTCGTCGTACGCCGATACGATCGTCGTTAGCTTCGTGAGCACGCTGGTTTTGCTCACGGCACCGGTCGCGCTAACGTACGCAGCGCTGAGCCGGCGCCTGATCGACGTCGGCTTCTTCGTGAACCGTGCCGCCGTCTTCACGATTGTTTCGGCGATCGTAATCGGCGCATTCGCGTTGGCCGAATGGGCAGCCGGTGCCTGGCTCGCCAGATTACCCACACGGCCAGCGTCTTCATCGGTATGCTCGTGGCGCTCGCGCTTGGCTTTTCGCTACGGTATATTCATCGGTACGTCGAGCGATTCGTGGATCGCATCTTCTTCCGTAAGCGGCATGAGGACGAGTCGGCGTTACGCCGCTTCGCCCATGAAGCGTCCTATATCTCCGACCGATCGACGCTGCTGGATCGGGCCGCGCAAACGGTTAACGAGCACACCAGCGCGCAAGACGCTGCGATCCTCGTTCGCGAAAGCGCCTCCGTCTACACTTTCGCGACCGGCGGCCCGCAGGCGCAGGTCGGCGAAGACGATCCCGGCATTGTCACGCTTCGCGCTTGGAACAAGCCAATCGACCTGCACCTGTTTCCCGATTCGCGGCTACGCGGCGAGTTTGCGTTTCCCATGATCTCACGCGGCAACTTGGTGGGCGTGCTCGTCTGTGGGCCGAAGCGCGACGGCGAGGCGTATGCCCCCGATGAATCGGAGGCATTGGCGGCACTCGCGCATGGGGTCGGGACGGCGCTCGATACTTTGTCGAATCGAAACGATAGCATCATAGCGTCAATGCAAGAGATGCAAGCGCTGATGCTGCAAGAGCTTCAGGGGCTGTCGCACGCCATCGCGAGCGCATTGCGGGAAAAGACCGGGAGGGATAGCCCCTAATCGCTCGTCTCGCCAGCGACCTGCAAACCTACGAGATCGAATGAACCCTACTTGCGCGCCGCCGCCGATATCGCTTTAAACACCACCGCCAACGTCGATCGCTGCGAGCCTCCCGTTCACGAACAGAAAGCCCAAGTAGGCAGTCACATCGACGGCGGTCTTCGTTTTGCCGCCCGGCTCGGACTCGACGGACGCCTTGAAATCCTGATTGTACGTGATTCGGCGGTAGCGCCCGCTCGAGGAGAGGGTGCCCGTCCCGTCAATCGCCGTGACCTGCTCGAGCGTCATGCCGAGGCGTACTCCGTTGCGCGTCCGATCGGGGGCCGGATATATCGGGAGTCCAGCGGGCGCGCTGGAAACCGTCGTAACGGTGAGATCCGACGCCGTGCCGTATTGTGAATAGAGCACCGCCATCTTGCGGGCCGAATCGTAGAACCCGGATAAGCAGCGGCCGTTCCCAACGCTATTAGAGTAGTGCTTCATCGCCTTGTACCACGAAGCTCGATCGTGCGAGAGCGGGAACGCCGAATAGTTGAGTACCGTATCCGGTTTGCGCGGTCGCACGGAGCTCTTGTAAAAGTCACTTGCCGGGCTTAGGACGAGTTGCGAACCCGGCTGCCGTGCAAACCAGCGCTGAAATGCTTCACAATCGGTGCTGTCGCTCACCGCGAGAACGCGGTACGACGTGGCCGCGGCGGCAGCCAATGGCGCAGCCGCCGTTAACTCGGCCGAGAGCGCGAACGCGATCGATAACGACGCAAGAGCAGCGCAGGCGTAAGGGTTCAAAGTAACGGTCCTCATTGGCGGCCGACTATATTCTCTGCGACCCGGTCGGCGTCGCCGACGGAGAAGCGGTCGGAGCGACACCCGGGAGCAACTTCGGTGCGCGCGTCGGCTTCGGGGTTGGCTCAGGGGTGGGAGCAACGGTTGGGACGACCTTCGGCGCGCGGGTCGGCTTCGGCGTAGGCTCCGGGGTCGGAGTGACGACCGGGAGCATCCTCGGTGCGCGCGTCGGTATGGGTTTTGGCTCCGAGGTCGGAACGGGCGTTGGCGTCGGAAGCGGAGCGGCGTGCTTCAGGCGAAGGCTCAGCGTCCTCTCTGCGGTTTTCGAGGACGATGGGTCGGTCGCGGTGATCTTCACTGTCACCATTTGCTGGCCAGGAAGCGCGGCGATCGTTACCGAGATACGAAAGTTTCCGCGGGGGCCGGCCGTCGTGCTGCCGCTGAACTGCCCCGTGCCCGACTGCTCAGCTCCGGCGGTAACGCTGATTCTTGCGTTCGGGGCAGTTGTTCCCTCGAGATCAAACGTGCGGCCGACCGTGGCGTTCTCGCCAGGCAAGCGGATGGTGAGGAAAATTGGAGCCGGCGCCGCGCTTCGCACCGTGAAAGGCCACGAGCGATCGAATGGCAAGCCGGCCCGTCCGCGTCCGGTGACGTGTACGCTATGGCTTCCGAAGTCGAGCGGTGCCGGAGGTTTATAGGAAAATCCGCTGGGCGACACGCCGCTCCGCGAGGTCACGTCGCTTCCGTCTAGCCGGACGCGCACGCTGGCGGCGTCAGCCTGCGGTGCGAAGTTCGCCGCGATTTCCACAAAGCGATTTTCCACGGTAGCGTCTGGCGGCGGGCGCAGGTCGCGGAGTTCCACCGGCGCGGGCGTCGGACTCGGGGGCGGTGACGGCGACCGCGCCGTCGTGAACGACCACGAGCGATCGAATGCCAAGCCGGCCTGTCCGCGTCCGGTTACGCGAACGGTATGCGTCCCAAATTCGAGCGGTGCCGGAGGCTTGTAGGAAAAGCCGCCCGCTCTCACGCCGCTGCGCGATGTGATGTCGTTTCCGTCAAGCCTGACACGCACGCTGGCCGTTTCGGCCTGCGGCGTAAAGCTCGCCGCGATCTCCGCGGAGCGGTTCTCCACCGTGGCGCCTGGCGACGGTCGCTGGTCGCGTAGCTGCACCGGATTCTCGGGCGATGGGGCCGTCGTGAACGACCACGAGCGATCGAATGTCAAGCCGGCATGTCCGCGCCCCGTTACGCGAACGGTATGCGTTCCAAATTCGAGCGGTGCCGGAGGCTTGTAGGAAAAGCCGCTCGCTCTCACGCCGCTGCGCGATGTGACGTCGTTTCCGTCAAGTCTAACACGCACGCTGGCGCTGTCGGCCTGCGGCGTGAAGGTCGCCGCGACCTCCGCGAAGCGATCGTTCACGGTGGCGCCCGGCGAAGGCTGCTGGTTTCTCAGTTGCACCGGACTCTCGGGCGACGGAGCCGGTCGCGTCGTCGTGAACGACCACGAGTGTGCAAAGCGCAAGCCCTCGCGGTCGACGCCGGCGACGCGCACGGTATGGCTTCCGAAGCCCAGCGGTGTGGGAGGCTCGTAGGAAAAACCGCCCGGCGACACATCGCTACGCGACGTGATGTCGTCGTCGTCCAGCCGTACGCGTACGCTCTCTACGTCGACGGATTGAGAGAATTCCGCCGCGATGCGCGTAGACCGGTTGCCGATCAGCGCGTCCGGCGCCGGTTGCCGGCCGCTCAGTTGAACGATGCTCGCGGACGGAGGGCTCGGCGCCGTCGGCGGCCGCAGCGGTAGCCGCGGCCTAGGTACCGTAATCGCGACGAGCCGCGCAGCTCCGTTGTAGTCGACCACTGCGCCTAGCGACTGTGCGATGAATCGCAACGGCACATACGTCGTTGCGCCGACGATGAACGGCGCGACATCGACTATCTGTGGCTGACCATCCACCGTTGCATGCCGCGAGCCGATGCGCAGCGAGACGCTCGTGCCGCCCTTCGTAGAGTTGATCTGACGGTTCTGATACACCACGCTGGCGCCGAGCCGCTCGAAGATGCCTCGCAACGGAACGAAGATGCGCCCGGCGCGTTCGATGGGGCCGGGCGTCAGTTTCAGAGGCCGCTCGTCCACGACGACGGAAACGCTGGCCGCAGCCGCGCGCACGCCTAGCGAACCAGAAACGACGATGGCGAGCGCGCACGCGATGCATACCAAGAACCGCCGGGCAGTGAGCGAAGGCGCGTGGAACACGTTTTCCTCCTCTAAACCGGGCTGGCCGACTGTTCCTTGCTTCTACCTCGACCTAGCGTCGGCCTACTCTAGTTTCGGCTTTTCGAGTACCGCTTGGTCCTTTCGAATCTGGGAGTTTCTTGCAGATACTCAGAGCCTACCCCCAGCGTGCAGCGTTTTTGTAAATCGTGATCCCGAGTTCACCTCCCTCGTTTTCTCGAGCTGGAGAATCGTCGCGGCGGTGAAGGCCTTGGCATCACTGACCGTGTTTTCATGCGCAACACACCGAGCCCACTGAAAAAGAGCATCACGAAAAATTCGTGCCTTCGGCTATTTCGCGAACGTAAGTTGCTTCTCGCAGCGCGTTTGGTTGAGCGTAGGGCCTTGGCACTCCGCCATCCAAGTGCGGAAGGTGACCAGACATACCTTCGGCGCGCGCTTCTGTGCCAAACCGTAGGCCGCGTTCCGGTCAACGCGTCGCAATGCGGGCTAGATTCCGTACCGCGTTCGCGATTACAAGCGCCATCGCAGGGTTCGCGCTCGCTCTAACCGCTCACCGCTTCGACGGCCCCGCCATCGCTGCAACGGAACCCGACATCACAATCCCTCCGGGCTACCGCGATTGGGTGTTGATCTCTGTGGCGTTCCTCGGGAGTCCTTTCAACGACATACGCGCCGTACTCGGCAACGATATCGCAATCGACTCCTTGCGCGCCAAAAGATCCCGTTGCCGGATGGGACAATTATTGCGCGGCTGGCGTGGAAACAGGTTCAGGACTCGACAACGGCGCGTTGAGCCGCGAGCCGCTAAACTCAGACTCGGTCAAGAAGCTCCTGAGTGGAACATTCGTCGCGGGGTCGCCGACGAACCTACGGTTTATGGTCAAAGACTCGGTAACATACGCCTCGACTGGTGGCTGGGGCTTTGCTCAATTTACCAATGGGAAGCCCGACGCGATCGTGCAGCGCAGCTGCTTTGCCTGCCATGCCCTAGCCAGCGATCGCGGTTTCGTATTCACGCCTTACTCGCCTTGACCCGGATCCTGTCAGGATACCGTCACGACATCGCGCTCTTGCCGGTGGCGGCCGTCGGCATCGGAAATGGCAAACCAACGATTTAGAGAACAGCGGCTTATGAATGTGAAGGTTCTTACGAGCGTCGCGGCGGCCGCAACGATCCTGGGGAGCGCAGTTCCGTGTTTCGCAGACACGATCGCGGTCGAACCGTTCTTGACGATTCCTGCCTCCGGCGCCGCTAACACCGGCTTTCTTGCCGGGGAATCGCAATCAACGATCGTTCCTCCTGGGACGAAACCACAGTGCCCAAACGGCCGGATTCTAGCGACGATGGACTGGTTACGTCCCAAGACGATTCCTGATAGTAGCGGAATCGTGCGAGGCCAGGATTTGACCGCGAGTAACCCTTTCAACATGGCCGTCAATGTCGTGCGAAAAACGGTGCTGTCGTACTTTATGACGGCGGCGCCAGATCAGCAGTATTTGTCCTTCGCAGGAAACGACAACGATTTGCTAACGCTGCCGAATGGGGACGTGCTCTACCTAATCGGTGCGGTATCCACCAAACCGCTCGTGCCGCAACCAACGTGGTTCGACGTTTCCTACTACGGATACAATGGCGCCGGCCCGGGAGCTCGGGGCGACATCGAGACGTGGCTCTCGACCGACTGCGGAAACACCTTTTCCTGGGTCTCCGAGCTGGACCCCGCCACAACCGGTGGCGGCGGTTGCGCCGTGCCACAACAACTCATGACCCCGCCTCCAAAGCATGCGACGAATCAGCCTTCTCAACAATTCACTCACTCGGAATACGCCATGGGCGGGACGGACGGACCCTTGGCCAAGGTAGACCCCGCAACGGGCAAAGTTTACATTACCTTCCAGTGTGAAGGTTACGCCGTACTCCCGCTTCCCCCGTTCCATAATGGTACCGAGAGGGCAGGCGGAGGTACGCCGCTCAACACAACTCTCGTTGCGGAATGGGACGAAGGAACGAATCTTTCGCCGCCCCCAACGACGTGGACGTTCCTCGGCTACCTGCCCTTGGGACGATGGCGCTTTGGCATCGTCCCGTTAAACGGCGGGCAGACCAATCAGGAGCTCGTATTTGCAGAGACCAATGTTCTGATCCCGGCGCCTTTTTCAAACGGAACGTACGATCTGACCGCAACCACACAATTCCCCACGGTCCCGACAGGCGAAGCAGTTTGGTGGAACCTTCCGAAGTTTTCGATGCAAACCTCGTACGTCTGGTGGAATTTTGCTGCTTCCACGGTAGCGGCCCAGGCCGGGAACGGAATCGTACTAGCATATCCAAACGAGATTTCGCGGCCCGGGCCGACGCCGTTTCCCCTTAAGTCGCCGACGGCTGCGCCATCCCCTTACCGGACACCGGGGCCGACCAAGACGTTTGTTCCGAAGCCTTCATTCGGCGGGTACTTCCCATCGGCGACAATCGATAACTTCGGATATCGCGTCTACTACTTCGATCTCGCAAGCCAGAGCTTTTCTGCGATTCCGCCCGTTCTTCCGATGAACCTCGCCGCAACCTACGCGGATGGCTTGATGCTCGGCACGAGCATCGTCATGCATCTCGTAATCGTGCCGGTCGGAGACGCGACACTCTTGTACTGGACCGACATGGACTTCGCATCAGGGATCGGTCAGGCACGCGGTCGTTTCATCTTCGGGCGGGGTCAGTACTCGAGCGACTTCGCGATCGCGCAAAATGGGCCGTCGGGGCAGCCCCACACCTTCGCGATCCCCGATCCTCAAAATAGTCCAAGCTTCTACTGGTACGGCGACTATCAGACGGCTGCCGGCTACGAGACTAAGGGTCCTACCAGCTCAACGTACAACGCATATCCGATATGGATTGAACCAGATGGAACCATCCATTACGCTCACGTCGCCTACACGAAACCCAACACGCAATAGCAATCATCGCGGATCTAGCCGGCTAGCGGCGCATCGCCTCTGCGCCGACGCCTTTCACGGAGTCAACGAGAATACCGTTCCGAAATTGTTGGCGCCCGCGCCGGCCGTCGTACCGTAGAGCTTGCCTCCGAGATAGACGAGACCACCGTCCGGATGCTCGCCATCGCTCGTTCCGCCGGCGAAGCTGTGAAGCACTCTCGCCTTGCCCGACGTCGTGACCGAGAAAATGGTCCCATCCTCATGCGACCCACCCGAGGTGGCGCTGCCATAGAGGATGCCATTGACGACGGTGAGCCCGGCAATCGGCCACGCACCATATACCGACCCGGGGAAACTGTAAATCACGCTCTCCGTGCCCGATGGCGTGATGGAGAACACCGTTCCGTAGCCGTTCGCGCCGTCGTCCCGCGTCGTGCCGTAGAGCATGCCGTTGAAATAGACGAGACCAGCCACCGGATGTGCGCCGTCCTTTGGATAGCCATGGAATCGATAGATCACATTTTCGGTGCCGCTCGCAGAGATGCTGAAGACCGTTCCGTCGTCCTTCGAGTATCCTCCGTGCTCCGTGGTTCCGTAAAGCGTGCCGTTCACGCGAACGAGAGCCGCCGCGGGGAGTTCGCCGTCGGGGGAACCCGCAAAGCTATAAATCGGTTTTTCCGTCCCCGAGGTCGTGATGGAGTAAACGGTTCCTTTCCGAGACGCGCCCCCGTAAAAGGTGGTGCCGTAAAGCGTGCCGCCAAGCTCGGTCAAGCCCGCAAGTGGAGCGGACCCGTCCTTAGGATAGCCCAGAAACTTGTGAAGAGCGTGCTCGCTTCCGCCGGTGCTCACACGAAAGACCGTACCGAACCCCGCCCCGTTTGATGCATGCTGGGTTGTGCCGTAGAGCACGCCGGCAGCGTCGGTAAGGCACGCAACCGGCTTGCTGCCGTCTCCCGAGCCGCCGAAACTATGGAGCACCTTTTCGGAACCCGAAGGACGAATCGAGAAGACCGTACCGCAGCCTCCGGAGCATCCGTTCCCGCCCTCCTGCGTCGTCCCGTAGAGCGTACCCCCGACGTTGATCAGCGGGGCAGTCGGCTCTGCGCCGTCGTCCCCACCTTTGAAACTGTAGAGCGTGCTGTAGGCAACTTGCGGCCGCGATCGCGCGGCCGTCGCCATAAGAGACGAAGGGGTGACGCTTCCCCCGTTGCAGCCCGTGATCAACGAAGCTGCCGTGCAACACGCAAACGCATAGCGGGAAAGCCGTAAACTCATCATCTACCCGTTCCTTTACTGGGATCTCGTTCAATAGTCGGCTAGCCGGTGGCTCCGTTCGCGGCCCACCTGCCAGCTCCGCGTTGCGCCCCGACGGCTGCACATTATGGCTGGGGTTGCCTTGCGTGGAGGCGGTGGCCCTTCGGCCGCGCGCACTTCGCGCATCGTGTCGGGTGCCCTTGCCGGTTCAGCGATGGGGCGCTGACGAGATTACGATTCCCGCGGCTTGGTCGAGATTGCCGGTCGTTCGCCGCAGCGGCTCGCCGCCGGATGGGTAGGACCAAAGCCCGATGGCGTCACGAACCGAGTCCGTTGCAACGATGCGATCGTTCGCGATCCCGAACTGATAGACCGACTTCGCGCGATCGAGCTGCGCCATTCCGGCGAGCGTAGCGCTGGAACCCGAGACCGAGAAACGGTAGATCTCGTTGCTTTTTTGATCGCCGATGACCAGTTCGCGATCGCTCCAGACGAGCGCGCCCGGATTCTCGACGGCATGGTCCAGCGAGATAGACTTCAAAGCTGAACCGTTTCGCGGCAATTCGGCCAACTGTGCTCGATGCGACGTCTTCGCCTCGCCGTCCACGTAAAGGTTTCCCGCGTCGTCGTAAGCGGCGAAGAGATAATGGTAGATCTTCGGAGAGGAGAATTGGTGTGGCGCTCCCGTGCGGATGCTGAAGGTAAGCACGTTGCCCGCTCCGCTCTGATTGTCGTAGTTCGTCACGGCAAGCTCGTCGGTAATCGGGCTAACCGCACAACCTAACGGCGAGCCGTACGTATCGTCGACGATTGCGATCCAGTACGTGCCCCCATGCGCGAACTGCACGACCTGCTCGCGACCGGTATCGACCACGTAGAGATGGCCGTGGTGATCGGCACAGAGCCCGCGCGGGCTGCCGAACCCGAAGCGTCCGGTGAGTTGGCCGACGTATTTGAGACTTGGGTACGCGAAGGCGTCGACGGTATCGCTCCCTACATTCGAGACGTACACGAGGTCGGGACTCCCGGTACCGGGCGCGGGCGCCGATCTGTGGACTGCATCCTTGGGGGGCGCGACGATTGCTGCTCCTTCCAAGCGCGCGCCGGCGTGGGGGGCATCGATTATCTCTTGCGGCTTGCCGCCAGCGGGATAAGCCCAGACGCCGATCTTCCTTACCTTGCGCCCGTCGGGCACGACGATCGCATCCTTGTAGATGAAGGATTGCGCGGCGAAATGCGTTCTCCAAGCTGAGAGCGGCGTGCTCCCCACGACGAAACCGTTCGGGCCCAAAACGCGCACGCGATAGATGACGTTCGCCCCGCGATCCTCGATCGTCATGTACGAACCGTCCCACTGGAGCGTCCCCGGCTTTTCGATCCGGCGATTGAGGGTGACGCTGGTAAAGGTTTTGGCGCCCTTGGGCAGCACGGCAAGCAACGAGTTCCCAGCCCGGTCCGTTCCGTCGAGAAAGAGATTGCCCTCGTTGTCGTATGCGCAGTAGAGATACTCGGCCATACCGTTCACGTGATAAATCGGGGGGCCTTCGCTCGGGATTCGGAAGATGATGATGTTGCCGTCGGCACCGTAGGCATCGTGAATGTTCGCCACGGCGAAATACGTGCTATTCGGGTCCTTCGCGCACCCCCACGGCTCGCCATCCGGATCGGGGTACGGCTCGCTCGCAGTCTTACTGCCATACGCGTACTCGAAGATGCCGGCCGTGCCGTAGTCGTCGTCCGTCGCGTACACGTCCCCGAACGTATCGGTGCACAGGCCGTTGATCACACCTTGGGGTGGAAAAAAGCTCATGACCGGCTGGCCGCCGAGATACGTAAGAACGGTGAATCGCCCGCGCAGATCGAAGAGATAGAGCAACGACTCTTTTCTCACTGCAGCCCGCACCGGATTGTCGATGGCCGGAGACGGCTGTGCGCCGTTCGGTACCGCGCCGACGGTCCGGCTAACGCAGCCGGAGAGCGAGGCCGCCAACAGACCGGCCGCGATCGACCCGCAAATGCCGCGCAGAACAGCGATCACAACTGCGTCCTTCGCCGCGAGCACGAGACCGCACTTCTTCAGCGACCCCGTTCTCGTCGCGGAGGGCGGCGAAACGGTGCAGGCGTTTCGATCCGATCTCCGAGCGCTAGCTATCGCCCCGCTTGCAGCGTTGCGGTGTACCAGCGTTCGAGGTCGTCGTGGAACTGCGCTAGCGCGGCCGTGTGCAGATAGACCATATGCCCCGACTCGTAGAAGCCGTAGCTGATGTTCTTCTGCAGCGCTGGCGAAAGCTGAAGGTGATTGAGGCTGTAGACGGTCGCGAAGAACGGGGTTGCGAAGTCGTAGTAGCCGTTTCCTGAGAACACACGCAGGTTGGGGTTGAAGGTCATCGCGTTGGCGAGGTCTTGCGTGGTGTTAGTCGGCAACGCGCCGTTGTGCTTCCAATCCCACTGACGGAAGACGTTGATCTCGGGAAGGTAGACCAGCGACGTGTGATAGCCGAGCACCTGGCGCAGATAGACGTTGCCGGCGCCTACGAAAGCCGACTGGATCGCCGAGTCGGTGGCGTCGAAATCCGGCCGCTCCTGCAACCGATCGAGCATGTAGGACGTATAGCGCGCGTCGTAGCGGCCGATCATCACGCCGTTGTTGCGGAACAGCTCGCTGATAAAGCGCGTGTACGGAACGCGCAGGTTGGACTCGCGGATGTAATTCTCGGAGAGGCCAGTGTACTGATGCAGCTTGGCGGCGACGTCGTTAAACGTGCTCGGCGAAAGGCTCGCGCCCTGCGCCAAAGCGTTGAGATACTCGCCCATCGCGAAGCTCTCGACTTGCGGCAGCAGTTGGTCGAGCGACTGCTGCGGGCCCGGCAGCGCGTGATGGTACCACGCGGCGGCCGCCATCGTCGGCAGGTAGAGCGGGAACGCCCAGTCGCCGCCGCCGATCGCCGCCGGCGCAAAGTTCGTGCTCCAATCGAGGCTGAAGTCGAGCACCGACGAGAGCAGCACGACGCCGTTGATCCCGATGCCCTGGTTTTGCAGCTCGTTCACCAGCATCGCCGACCGCGGCGTGCCGTACGATTCGCCGAAGAGAAACTTCGGTGAATTCCAGCGCCCGAACGTCGTGATGTAGCGCGAGACGAACTGCGCGAACGCCTTCACGTCGGGGTCGGCGCCGTAAAAGTCTTTCGGAGAGCCCGTGATGCGGCTAAAGCCCGTTCCCGGCGCGTCGATGAAGACGAGATCGGTCTGATCGAGCAGTGAGTACTGATTGTCGACCAGGTTGAACGGCGCGTTCGGCGTCGACGCGGCGTCGCCCACCTGCACGCGCATTGGCGCGAACGAACCCATGCGCAGCCAGATCGTCGAACTCCCGGGGCCGCCGTTGTAGAGAAACGTGATCGGGCGATTGCGCGGCGCGACGCCGTCCAGCGTGAATGCCGTGTAGAAGATCTGCGCGTCGGGTTGGTCCTTCGCATCCTGGAGCGTGATCGTTCCTGCGCGCGCCGTGTAGGGATACACCTTTCCGCCCAGCGTGATCGTATGCTGCGTCACGGCGTCGGGAGTGGCACCGTTCGGGGCGGCCGGCGCGGCCGGGGCGGCGGGCGTCGCGGCGGCGAGCAGCACCGCACCTATCAGCGAGACGAAGTTAAACATTGCGTACGGCTCCCGCATACCAGCGTTCGAGATCGTCGTGGAAGCGCGCGAGCGCCGCCGGGTGCAGATAAACCATATGCCCCGATTCGTAAAAGCCATAGGTGATGTTTCGCTGAATCTCCGGCGCCAGATAGAGGTGCTGCAGCGCGTAGTACGTCGCGAAGAATGGCGTCGCGAAATCGAAGTAGCCGTTCGCCGAGAAGACCTTCAGACTGGGATTGTAGGTCATCGCCTGGGCCAGATCGGGCGTAACGTTGAGGCTCTGCACGTTGAAGCCGTGCTTGAAATCCCAGGTTCCGCCATCGCCGTAGATCAGGTCGTAAATGTTGGCGCGGTAGAGCAGCGGCGTGTCGTAGCGCAGCGTTTGCCGCAAATATTGGTTCGACATCGAGGTGAAGACCGAGTCGATCGCCGAGTCGGTCGCGTCCCAATCGGGGGATGCCTCGGGACGATCGAGCACGTAGGTGGAGAAACGAGCGTCGATGCGCCCGACCGTGCGCCCTTGCTGCCGCAGCAGCTCGTTTTCAAAGCGGTCGTAGGGAATGCGCAGGTTCGAGTTGCGGATGTATTGCTCCGAGAGGCCGGTGTAACGGTGCAGCTTCGCGACGACGTCGTTATAACGATCGGGCGCGAGCTGGGCGCCGGCGCCGAGCGCGTCGAGATACTCCGTGAGCCCGAAGTTCTCCACTTCGGAGATCAGTGCCGGAAGCGGCGGAACGTTGCTCAGCGCGTGATGGTAGTACGCCGTCGCCACCTCGGTTGGGAGGTAGAGAATGTAGGCCCAGTCGCCGCCGCCGATCGGCGCACCGTCGTTGTAGTCGATGTCGGAGTTCAGGAACGACGAGAGCAGCACGACGCCGTTGAGGCCGATGCCGCTGTCTTGGAGATCCTTGGCGAGCACGGCGGAGCGCATCGTGCCGTACGATTCGCCGAAGAGAAAGCGCGGGGAGTTCCAGCGGTTGAACGTGGTGATGTAGCGCTGGATGAACTGTCTAAAGGCGCCGGCGTCCTCATCGACGCCCCAAAAGTCGTCGCGTTTTCCGGCGCCGATGATCCGTCCGAAGCCGCTGCCGGGCATGTCGATGAAGACGAGATCGGTCTTGTCCAGGAGGCTGTACTGGTTGTCGATCACGCGGTAGGGCGGCGGTCCCGTCAGGCCGGTATCGCCGGTCACTACGCGCACCGGCCCGAACGAGCCCATCCGCAGCCACATCGTCGAGCTTCCCGGGCCCCCGTTATAAAGGAAGGTCACCGCGCGCTTCGACGGGTTGGCGCCGTCGAGCGTATAGGCCGTGTAGAAGACGCGCGCGGCGGGCTGATCGTCGGCGTTGCGCAGCGTAATCGTGCCGGCGCGCGCCGTATAGGCGTAGGTTCGACCGCCGAGCACGAGCGAGTGGTGCGTTATCGCGTCGGCCGTGGGGCGCGGAATTGGCGGCGGTTTCGCGGCGCTCGCGGGAACCGCAGCGCTCAGCACCACGCCGGCGGCGAGCAAAATCCGTAGCAGTTTAAAACGCAATAGTGGAGCCTCCAGTGCGACAACCGTTATCCGTGTGTACCCTTAAGAGCTCCTGCCGGTTTCGTACAACTCGGCTCGAAGGCGCTCGATCGCTCCGGCTATCGAATCGAGGTAGGGCAGCATCCCGCTTTTGATCCGTTGCAGCCGCTCCTCACCCTGTTCGGTAATGGCGTAGACGCGCCGCGACCGCTTGCTCGGGTTCTCCCAAGAGGCCGTTACGAAGCCGCGCTCTTCGAGGCGGCGCAGCAGCGGGTAAATTTTATTCGTGTTGACGGCCACGAGGTCGCCGCAGACCTCGTGAATTCGCTGCATCAAGCCGTATCCGTGGTCGGGCCGCTGCTCGATCAAGTGCAGGATCAGCGCGGGAAAGACGGTCTTGCTCTTAATTGGGCCGCGAACGACGTCGTCGACGGCGTGCCGGGCAATCATGCGGTGGCGTGCAGGCCGGCGTCGCCCGCGTACGCCCGTTCGATCTCCGCGGCGTAGCGCGCCTCGACCACACGGCGTTTGATTTTCATTGATGGCGACAGCTCGCCGCCCTCGACGGTGAATTCGCGCGGCACGATCACGATGCGCCGCACCTGCTCGTACGTTGCCAGCCCGTGCGTCTGCTTGTGGACCTCGCGCGTGAGGAAGGAGCGCACGTCGGCGCGCTCCGCGAGCGTTTCGGGGGGATCCCCGGCCGGCAACGCGGGCAACTCCAGGCGAAGCAGCGTCCAGTTCGGGCAGATCAGCGCGATCGGAAAATCGCGGCCGCTGCCCACGACCATCGCCTGCGCCACGAAGGCCGAACGTTTGATGTTGGCCTCGACGCGCGCCGGCGCCACCCACTTGCCGGTCGCGGTCTTGAAGATCTCGTTCTTGCGGTCGGTGATGCGCAGATAGCCGCGCCCGTCGATCTCCCCGATGTCGCCGGTGTGCAGCCACCCGTCGACGATGGCCGCCTCGGTGGCTGCGGCGTCGTGATAGTAGCCGTGCATCACGTTGCGCCCGCGAACGAGCACCTCGCCGTCGCCCGCAATGCGCACCTCGACGCCATCGATCGGCCGGCCCACCGCGCCATACTCGTTGGCACTCAGCCGGCTCACCGAGATCACGGGTGACGTTTCGGTGAGGCCATATCCCTGCATGATCGGCACGCCCATCGCCAAGAACGTCATCGCGGTATCGTTGTGAAGCGGTGCGCTGCCGCTGGTGAGAAAGATCACGCGATCCATTCCGAGCGCCGCGCGAATCTTCTTCAGCACGAGCCTCTTGGCAAGCGCGTACTGCAGCGATTGCCGCCACGACGCGCCGTGCCCCAAGACCGAGGCGCGCATGTAGTTGCGCCCCACCGCGAGTGCCCACGGAACCAGGCGCGCTTTCAGCCCGCCGGCTGCCAGCGCTTGGCCTTTGACCGCGGCGAGCACGCGGTCGAAGAGACGCGGCACCGAGGTCATGCCGAAGGGGCGCACCTCTTTGAGATCCTCAACGATCTCGCCGGGATCGTGGCAGATGAAGTAGCGCGACTTCGCCAGCAGATAGATGTAAATCAGCACGTGTTCGTAGATGTGCGAGTAGGGCAGCACCGAGATCACCTCGAGGCCGTCTTCCAGGCCCTCGAAGCCGCACCGCAGTGACGCCTGCGAGTCGAAGCCGAGATTGTCGTGTGAGAGCATCACGCCTTTGGGCGGCCCGGTGGTTCCAGACGTATAGATCAGCACCGCGAGATCGTCGGGAACGAGCGTCGCTTCGTAGGCGGCGGGCAACTCCGGATGCGACCGGCGTATCTCCGCGCCTGCCGCCTCGAACGCGCCCAGCCCGTCGTCGCATTTGGAGCTGAAGAGCACGGTATGCGGCAGCGCCGCCCCCGACTCGACGAGGCGCTCGCGCGTCGCTTCCCCGTCGGCGAAAATCAGCCGCGCCCCGGAGTGCTCGAGGATGTAGGCGAGGTGGTCGAGCGCCTGCGTTGGATAGATCGGCACGACCACGCAGCCTGCGAAGAGCGTCGCGAAATCGCAGACGATCCAGTCGACGCAGTTGTGCGAGATCAGCGCCACGCGATCGCCGGCGTTCAACCCGGCGTCGCGGATCGCGCAGGCGACATTGGCGGCTCTTTCGAGGAGCCGCGCGCTCGAGGTGGGCGCAAAGACGCCGGCGACGCGCTCGAGCAATGCCTCGGCGCGCGGTTGCGCTAAGGCGCCGCGAATCAGGCTCGGCAGCGTCTCCTTCGGAGGCAGCTCGGGCATGAGGAATCCCATTGCGAAGGGCGCACCGGGGACCCTCTTGCCGGACTGCTACGGCTCGCGCAGGTACGGCCGGGCGCGCTCGAGCTTGCTCTGCGTCATTCCGGCAACGTCGAGCAACTCGTCGAGCGAGGCGAAGCGGCCTTCGCGCTCGCGCAGCTCGACGATGCGAGCGCCTAGGGAGCGACCGATGCCGGGAACGGCGGCAAGGGACTCGGCGTCGGCGAGGTTGACGTCTACGCTGCCTTCAGGCGGCGGGGGCCGGCGGTGCGATCGCGATCTCGTTGGCGCGTCGCGGGTGCGCGCGGATGCTCGGCGCGATGCTCGCTCGAAGGAGGGCGCGCCCGCGCCGGCCCGCGGTACGTCGATCTCCTCGCCGTCGGCGGCCGGCTGCGCGAGATTGACACCGCGAGGGTCGGCAGCGGCCGAAAGGCCGCCCGCTAGCTCGACCGCTCTCGCATAGCGATCGCCTTCCTTGAGCCGGTAGAGGCCGGGCCGCTTGACGGCTCCGACCACATAAACGACGACCTCGCCGGCCGCGGCTGAGCCTGCCGGCGCGGAGCCGGCGGAGGCAACGCCGGCTCTGCGCGGCCCCGGCGAGGGGAGATCGCTCGCGCCGCCGGGGAGCGCCGCGACCGGCGCGGAGACTGACGCCACCGCCGTGAGCGCGGGATGCGAAGCCGGCCTCCACACGGCGAAGGCGGCAACCGCGCAGAGCGCGAGGACGACGGCGATGCGTACGATCATGCCGCTCCATCACGACGAGCGGGCGGGCGGAAAGGGTAGCGGCGCACCGGCTTGGGCGTGTACGATGCTCTTCATGGCCGACGCCTACGACTTCCGCACGATCGAACACAAATGGCAGTCGCGCTGGGAACGCGACGCGCTCTACCGCGCACCCGGGCCCAGCGACAAACCGAAATTCTACGCGCTCGAAATGCTGCCGTATCCCTCCGGCGATCTGCACATCGGCCACGGCAAGAACTACTCGTTCGGCGACGCGGTCGCGCGCATGCGCCGCATGCTCGGTTACGACGTGCTGCATCCCATGGGCTGGGACGCATTCGGACTTCCCGCCGAGAACGCGGCGATCTCGCGCGGCATCGATCCTGCCGCGTGGACCACTGAAAACATCCTTAACATGCGCCGCCAGGTTCGGCTAATGGGGACGAGCTACGACTGGTCGCGCGAGATCGCGACCTGCGAGCCGGAGTACTACCGTTGGAATCAGTGGCTCTTTTTACGGCTCTACGAAGCGGGGTTGGCGTACAAGCGCGAGGCGCCGGTGAACTGGTGTCCGCAGGATCAGACCGTGCTCGCCAACGAGCAGGTGATCGACGGACGCTGCTGGCGCTGCGACTCGCTGGTGGAGCGGCGCAATCTCTCGCAGTGGTTTCTGCGCATCACCGCCTACGCCGACCGCCTTCTCGAATCGCTCGACACGCTCGACGGCTGGCCCGACCGCACGCGCACCGCGCAGCGCAACTGGATCGGGCGCAGCGAGGGCGTAACGTTCGCGTGGCGCGTCGACGGGCTCGACGCGAACGTTGAAGTCTTCACCACGCGACTCGACACGGTGTACGGCGCGACGTTTTTGGCGTTAGCGCCGGAACATCCCGTCGTCGCCTCGCTGGCGCAGATCGTCTCGCCCGAGCGCGCCGCCGGGATCGCCGCCTTTGCCGAGAGCGTGAAATCGCAATCCGAACTGCAACGCACGAGCCTGCTGGAGAAGCGCGGCGTCTTCACCGGCGCGTACGCGCTGCATCCCCTCTCGCGCGAACGCGTGCCGGTCTGGGTGACCAGCTACGTGCTCGCCGATTACGGTACCGGCGCGGTGATGGGCGTGCCCGCGCACGACGAACGTGACTTCGAATTCGCCCGCAAATACGCGCTGCCGGTCGTCTCCGTGGTGTTGCCGCACGACGCCGGCGTCGAGACGCCGCCGCCGGTGCCGTACATCGACAACGGACGCCTGATCGCCAGTGACGACTTCAGCGGCATGTCGAGCGAGCGAGCGCGCACGGCGATCGCCGCGCGCCTGGAAGCTGACGGCATTGGACGCATCGAGGTGAACTACAAGTTGCGCGACTGGCTGATCTCGCGCCAGAGATACTGGGGAACGCCGATTCCGATCGTCTACTGCAGCGCGTGCGGCGAAGTGCCCGTGCCCGACGAACAGCTTCCCGTGATGCTGCCCTCGGGCGTGAGCTTGCAAGGCGAAGGCTCGCCGCTGGCGCGCGTGAAGGAGTTCGTGGAAACGACCTGTCCGAAGTGCGGCGGCGCGGCGCGGCGCGAGAGCGACACGATGGACACGTTCTTCGAATCGTCGTGGTACTATCTGCGCTACCTCGATCCGCACAACGACGCCCTCCCGTGGGCGCCGGAACGCGCCGCGCGCTGGATGAACGTAGATCAGTATATCGGCGGAGCGGAGCATACCGTGCTGCACCTGCTCTACTCACGTTTCTTTTACAAGTTCTTTCACGACCGCGGCTGGGTGAGCGGCGCCGACGAGCCGTTCGCGCGCCTCTTCCATCAGGGATTACTGCTGCACGACGGCGAGAAGATGTCGAAGTCGCGCGGCAACGTGATCGGCATCGACGAGACCGCGCAGAAAACCGGCGTCGACGCGATGCGCCTCTTCCTGCTCTACGTCACGCCGCCCGAAGAGACCAGCGACTGGACCGAGGACGGCATCAGCGGCCGCGTGCGCCTGCTCGGGCGCATCTGGCGCGCCTGCGAGCCATTCTTCGGCGGCAATCTTGCCCAGAGCGACGTCCGCGCGCTGCCGCCGGCGGAGGGCGCTCAGGATAAAGCGCTTCTGCGCGCGGTGCACGTCGCGATAAAGTCGGCCGTCGACGAGACGCTCTCGGGCCGATTCCATTACAACACGACGATCGCGAAGCTCGACGAGCTGGTCAACGTGTTGACGGGGGCGGCGGGCACGCCGGGTTCGCCCGCGGTGCGTTACGCCGTGCACGCGCTGCCGATCGTAATCGCGCCGTTTGCGCCGCACCTGGCCGAGGAGCTGTGGGAGCGCTTCGGCCACGACGGCTCCGTGCATCTGGAAGCGTACCTCGAGCCCGACGCTGCGGCGCTGGCCGTCGACGAGATCACGCTCGTCGTGCAGGTCAACGGCAAGGTGCGCGCGCGCCTCAACGTTTCGCCCGGCATCGAGGAGAGCGAGGCCGTGGCGCTGGCGCTGGAGGAATCCAACGTGCGTGCGCACCTCGACGGCAAGGAGATGCGTAAGCGAATCTACGTTCCCGGGAAGCTGCTCAATCTCGTGGTCGCATGAACGAACCGCAACGCATCGCGACGGGCGCCTGTATCGTCGGGGGCGGCCCCTGCGGGATGATGCTCGGCGTGCTTCTGGCGCGCGCGGGCGTCGACGTGGTAGTGCTCGAGAAGTACCCCGACTTCTTCCGCGACTTTCGCGGCGATACGATCCATCCGTCGACGCTGGAGTTGCTCTACGAGCTGGGTTGGCTCGACGAGTTCCTCAAACTGCCGCACCAGGAGCTGGTACAGATCGGCGTGACGATCGCCGGGCAGACCGTGAAGGTCGCCGACTGCTCGCACCTGCCAACGCACTGCAAGTTCGTCGGTCTGATGCCGCAGTGGGATTTCCTCAACTTCCTTGCCGATCGGGGGCGGAAGTACCCGACGTTTCACTTGCTGATGCAGACCGCGGGCACGGGCCTGATCGAGAGAAACGGTCGCGTGACCGGCGTGCGCGCTGCAGGCCCTCACGGCGAGATCGAGATCGCGGCCAAACTCGTTGTGGGCACCGACGGGCGGCACTCGACGGTGCGCGCGCTGGCGGACTTGGAGGTCGAAGATCTCGGCGCGCCGATGGACGTGCTCTGGATGCGCATTTCGAAACATCCCGGCGAGGAGACGCAGCGGCTCGGCACCGTCACGACCGGGCATCTGATGGTAACGCTCGACCGCGGCGATTACTGGCAGTGCGCGTTCATCATCGCGAAGGGAACCTACGAAACGCTGCGCGCGCAGGGCATCGAGGCGCTGCAGCGGCAAATCGTCGAGACGATTCCGACGTTTGCCGACCGCATCGGCGAGATTGGCGATTGGTCGAAGGTGTCGATGCTCGAGGTGCGCGTCGACCGGTTAAAGCAGTGGCACAAACCTGGCCTGCTCTGTATCGGCGACGCGGCGCACGCGATGTCGCCGATCGGCGGCGTGGGCATCAACCTCGCCATCCAAGACGCCGTCGCAGCGGCCAACGTGCTCGCCGAACCGATGGCGGCCGGCGAAACTCCCACCGACGCCGATCTGCAACGCATCGTGGACCGCCGCATGTTTCCGACGAACGTGACGCAAGATTTCCCGATCTTCATCCAAAACCGCGCGATCGAACCCGTGCTGCACGGAACGGAGATCGATCGGCCGCCGCTGGCCGCTCGGCTGCTCGATGAGTTCCCGCTCCTACGCCGGCTGCCCGCGCGTCTGATCGGTTTGGGCGCCCGCCGCGAGCGCATTCACACTCGCGACGCCTTCGCCTCGCCGCATAGTGGGTAAACGTGCGGCATGGACACGCAAGCACTTAGCATCGAGATCACGGTTCATGGGGTCGCACCGAGCAACGAACCGCTGGGAGAGAGCGCCGAGCTGCTCTTGCGCGCTGACGGCTTTCACGATCCGCAGGGCCTCGGCGGCTCCGGCGAGCAGCGCGCGCTGAGCGCGATCGAAGCGGCGGAGCTGCTGGCAGCATCGTTCGATCGCTACGAGCTAGCGACGCTGCTACGGCACTTCGAGGCACTGCGCGCCGCGCTCGAACAAACGTCAACCGCCGCCTGATCTCTCGCGCTCGAGCATCTCGCGATAGATCTCGCGCACGCGCTCGAGCGTGTCGATCTCCTCAGGCGGCTTGTCGTCGCGGATGCGCACGATTCGCGGAAAGCGCAGGCTGAAGCCGCTCTCGTGCAGCTCGCTCTCCTGCACGATGTCGAAGGCGACCTCGAGCACGATCGCCGGCTCGACGGGAATCTCCGAGAAGCGCGCGTTGGGGCGTTGCCGTTCGGCCGGCAGGCGGTGTGCGAGAAACCAGGTCGTAAGCTCGGCGATCTCCGCGTCGGTCAATCCCGAGTAGGCTTTGCCGATGGTCTGCACCTTGCCGTCGTCGCCGCGTACGGCAAAGGTGTAGTCGGAGAGTACGTTCGCGCGCTTCCCGTGGCCCCATTCCACGGCGACGACCACCACGTCGAGCGTCGAGAGCTCGCGTTTGAGCTTGAGCCACCACTTGCCGCGCCGGCCGGGTAGATACGGAGCGTCGGTGCGCTTGAGCATCAAGCCCTCGTTACTGCGCGTGCGCGACGCTTCGAATCTGTCGTTGATCTCCGGCGCAGAGGGATCGTCCAGAAGCGCGAACGGCGAGAGCATGAAGGTTTCGCTGGGCTGCACCAGTGCGGAGAGGCGCTCTTTACGCAGCGTAAGCGGCTCGTCGATCAGCAGGTCGTCGCCGTGCGCGAGCAGGTCGAAGGCGACGTAGGCGATCGGCACGGCCTCGCGCAACGGCTGGGCGACGGACTTGCGCTGCAGGCGCGACTGCAGCACGCGAAACGGTTGCACGCGTCCGTCGCGCGCCGCGACGACCTCGCCGTCGAAGATCGCGTCGCCCTCGAGCGTCGCCAGCGCGTCGGCGACCTCGGGAAAGGCTGCGGTCACGTCGTTGAGGCGGCGAGAGAAGAGCATGACGCTTCCCCCGTGCACGTGCGCCTGTACGCGAATGCCGTCGTATTTATCCTCCACGAGCCACTGCGCGCCGGCGAGCTCGCGATATGCTTCGCCAAATGGCACCGGGGCCGCGAGCATGAAACCGATCGCGGCACCGTAGCGCACGCGCAGTTGGTCGAGCGTTTCATGCCTGGCGGCAACTGCTACGGCGCCCACGTCGCCAGTCGCCATGAACGCTCTCCGCACGGCATCCGGGTCGGCGCCGAACCCGCTCGCGATCGCATCGAGCACGAGCCCCTCGCGCAGGCCAACGCGCAAATCCCCGGTGACGATCTTCACCACGTACGTTGCTACCAGCGGATCCTCAGCGGCGCGGAAGATTCGTTCGAGCACGGCCTCGCGACGGCGGCCGGCATTCTTTCCCGACGCCGCGGCGACCTCACCGAAGAGGCTCTCGAGCGTCGCGGGCGTCAGCTGGTCGCGCAGCAGCATCGCGTCGCGCGGCGGGCGCACGAGCGCGCCGAGCGCTTCGCCGAGATCGCCGCTCCTGCGGTAGGCCGCGCTCAGCGCGACATCGTCGAACTCCCACACGCGGCGCGCGGCGGCAACGATCGCCCGGCCGCCGGCCGAGAGTGTGCGGCTGTCCCGCGCGGCAAACGCGCTTCCGGTGAAGAAGCGCGCGGCGGCGGCGAGATCCGCCTCGCCGAGGCTGCGGAGGTACTCGGCCAGGATCGCGGTCTTTTCGAGTTTGGCGGGAGTCGCGGCGATCCGCTGCGCCGTTACAGCAAAGCTTTCAATTGCTCGAAGTACTCGTAGGTGGCGCCGATGCCGGCGGGCAGCGAGGTGGATGGCGCCCAGCCGAGATCGACGCGCGCTTGCGTAGAATCGAACTGGGCGTCGCGCGCGTCGCCGGCGCGCTGCGGCGCGTGCTGCACCGGCGCCTCGAAGCCCGTGAGCGCAACCAGCTGGCGGTAAATCTCGTTCACGCTGGTGCGCACGCCGGTGCCGATCACGTAGCAGCCGCCCGAGCCGCGATCGAGCGCGGCGAGATTGGCTCGAGCGACGTCCTGCACGTAAACGTAGTCGCGCGTCTGCTCGCCATCCCAGTCGATGCGCACGCCTTCCCGGGAGAGGAACTTGTTGATGAAGATCGCGATCACGCCGGCCTCACCGTTGGGATCCTGGCGCGGACCGTAGACGTTGCCGTAGCGAAGCGCGGTGAAGTCGAGGCCTTTCGATTCCTTGAAAAACCGGAGATAATGCTCGGCTACCATCTTGGTGATGCCGTAGGGCGAGGTGGGATGCTGCGGCGTGGCGTCGGTGATGGGCAGCGAGGCGGGCGTACCGAAGGTGGCGCCGCTCGAGGCAAAGATCACCTTCTTCGCACCGTGCTTGCGCGACTGTTCGAGCACGTTGAGCAGCCCGACGACGTTCACCTGGGCGTCGTAGATGGGATCGCGCGAAGAGATCGCGACGGAGTGCTGGGCGGCGTGGTGGCTCACGATATCGGGAGCGAAGTCGGCGAAGATCCGGCCGAGCTGCTCGTCGCGGATGTCCATGTGCACGAGCGAAACGTTCTCGGCGACGTTCGCGCGGCGGCCGCCGCCGTGCTCCCAAAGGGAATCGATCACCAATAGGTCGTGGCCCGCGGCCAGATAGGCGTCGACAATGTGTGATCCGATGAATCCGGCGCCCCCGGTAACGACGATGCGCATCGCGTTCTCCTAGAGACCCGCGCCGGAGGTCGCTAGCCGGAACCGCGCGTTGTCGCAGGTGAGCGGCGATGCCATCGTGGGGACTCCTTTGCTGGACGATTGCTGCTGTGATTGGAACCTTGGCGGCCACGTCTCTGCCGGCAGATATCCGCCCGCTCGTCTATCTCGGTCTGGCTGCGGTACTCCTGTATGCCGCGTTCGGGAGGGAGCCGGCGCGCTTCCGAGCCGCCGTCGCATGCGCAGTGATCGCGGGCGCGGCCAACGCCGAGCTGCAGCGGCGAGCGCACGTGGAGATCGCCGAGCACCGCACGGCTCGTTATACCGCAACGTTGCTCGAACGCAACGCCGAAGAGGACGGCTCGATCGCGCTCACGCTCGCCCTCCTCGACGGCACTATCGTCAGCGCGCGCGTGCGCCAGGATGTGCCGCCGCCAGGCACGGTCGTAATCGTGCGCGGCCGCCTAGAACCGTTCGACGAATCGCGCAATCCCGAAGAGCCAAGCGAACGCGATATCCAACGCGAGCGCGGCTTCGACGGCCGGCTCGACGCAGCGATGGTGGTCGGTATCTGTCATCCCGAGCGCAGTCGAGGGACGAGCTGTACGGCGCTCGGCGAGCGCTGGATCCTCCGTACAGCACTGGCACGCGCGCACGAATGGGCCCACGACCGACTGCGCGAGCACCTCGGCGAGCCCGCGGCCTCAGTCCTCGCCGGCGAGCTCTGGGGCGAGCGCGCCGCACTCTCGCCGGCGTTACGCACAGAGTTCCAAGAGACGGGAACGGTGCACGTTTTAGTGACGGCAGGGCTGCATATCGGCGCCATAACGGCGCTCGTAATATTGCTGCTCCTGCCGCTCGGGTTGCCTCGCGTGGCGACGTGCGGAGTCGCGATTGCCTTGGTGTGGATGTTTGTGTGGTGGAGCGGCGCGCAGCTGCCGGCGGAGCGCGCCGCGGTAATGGCGACTGCGGCGCTCGCGGCGCGAGCCTGCGGGCGGGCGGCGTTTTCGTGGAACGCGCTGGCACTAGCGGCGATATTGGTGGCGTTCGTGCGGCCTGCGAGCGTGACGACGGCATCGTTCGCGCTCTCCTTCTCGTGCGTCGGCGCGATCTTCGGCTGCGCCGGGCCGATCGACCGCTGGATCGAGGAGCGAATCGCGTTACCCTCGCGAGTGCGCGAGGCGCTAACGCTCACGCTGGCGACGCAGCTGGGAACGTGGCCGGTGGGCGCCGCGGTCTTCCTGCAGTTTGCGCCGTATGCCGTGCTCGCGAACTTCGCCGTCGTGCCGTGCGTCGCCGCGACGATGACGCTTGGCGTGGCGCAGCTGGCGCTCGCGTGGTGCGAGCCGCTGGCGACGATCTGCGCGAATCTCAACTCGTGGCTGCTGGCCTGGATGCTCGGCGTCGTGCAAACGGTGAGCGCGCTTCCTGGCGCCGTCGAGCCGATGACGCCTGCCCCCGCGTGGTGCATCGCGGCGTATGACGCAGCACTGCTCGCGGCTCCGGCGCTCTGGCCGCGCGACAGAACGTCGGCGCTGGGAGCGTTAATCGTAGCGGCGTCGCTGGTGCTCTGGCCGCCGCGAGCGATCGATGGAAGACTTCGCATAACCGTGCTCGACGTGGGCCAGGCCGATGCGATCGTGATCCAAACGCCCCGGGGCCACGTGATCCTGGTCGATGCGGGCGGCCGGCTGGAGCGGTTCGTGCAGAGCAGCGGTTCGGCAGCCGAGGAGGTGGGAGAACGCGTTGTGGTGCCATTCCTACTGCGGCACGGCATCCACTCGATCGACGCGATCGTGCTTTCGCATCCGCACGGCGACCACGCAGGCGGCGTTGCACCGGTGCTAAGGCGGCTCCGCGTCGCGGAGTTCGCCGACAGCGGCCAACGCTATCTCGGCCACGCCTATCAAGACGCGCTCGCTACCGCACGGATGAACGGAGTGCCGATCCGTTACCCGCGCGCGGTAGAGGTGTGGCGCACCGACGACGGCGTCACGCTGCAGTTCATTGGTCCGTCGCTGCCGTTCATCACCGGCAGCAACGCGATCAACAGCAACTCGGTGGCTTTCATGCTGCAGTACCAAAAGTTTCGCATGCTCTTCACCGGCGATGCGGGGAGTGAATCAGAACAGAGATTCCTACTCGAGGGCACCGACTTGCGCGCCGACGTGCTGAAGGTCGGACACCATGGATCGGCCTATGGCTCGTCGCCGCAGTTTATCGCAGCTATACACCCACGATATGCCATCATTTCGGTTGGTCGTCACAACCTCTTTGGTCACCCTGCGCCGTCAACCATTGCGGTGCTGCGGCACCTTGGCGTGCGCGTCTATCGCACCGACGGCGCGGGGGCGGTGGTGGTGACCAGCAATGGCTCGCGTATCGATATCGCCGCAACGCTCGCTACGACCCCCGGCGATCCATAAAACGCAGCGGCTCGGCCGGAAATGCTTCGCTTGGCCTCAGGGCCATCGGCAATCGCCGTCAAGCACATCCCCGTTGAAGTCGAATCCTCCGACTTCGCCTTTCGGACCGCAATCGACCCAGCGCCTTTCCGAACCCAGTGTCTTCGCCGGCCAAGCCAATCTAAGGGAATAGCAGGCGCATTCGAGTAAGTCACGCGCATGGGATCCGCCGTCTGGCGCGCGGTGATTCTGGCAATTTGCGGAATTGCCGCGCTCTCCGCGTTGACCAGCGTCGCCAGCGTCGCCGGCATTGCGGGCCGCCCGCCGTGGAGCGGCAGGTGGGGATGGGTCGAATCGTTCGCATCGCCGTTTAGCCAAAAGGTAGACGCCATCGGGCCGGGGGGGGCCGGCAGACAAAGCCGGCCTTCGTGCCGGCGATGCAATCGACTTGCGGGCAAACACGCTGCAAGAGCGTTATTGGATCCAGTCGCGTCCTCTCAATGGGCACGCGATCGCAATGCTGACGCGCAGAGGCGCAGTACAGCTAAGGAGGCTCGTCACCCCGCTTCGCATCCCGGCCCCCGCCCGAAACGACTGGACGGACTTTCTCGTCTACGGCGCACAGTTCTTCGTTCAGCCCTTCATGACGCTTTGGATAGCCTTTTTCGCCGGCCTGATCGCCTGGCGCCGTTCGCACGTGCCCGAAATGCGTCTCCTGGCGTTAACCCTCGGTACGGTTGCGATCTCCAATGAGGTGGGGAATATCGAGTGGGCGGTGCCGTGGCTTTGGCCGCGCACCGTCACCGATTTCGCCTTCGATATTGCCGCTCCGTTGGCGATTGCGCTGTCCGTCATGTTCGCCGCGGACTTCGCACGGCAGCGTTCACGATTACTGCGCGTTACGCGGTGCCTTTGCTACGTCGTGGCAACGATCGCCATCGCTCAAGGTGTCGCCGGCAGCGTTGGATTCATCTTGCTATGGTTCGACCCGTTCTCACCAGCGCTCAACTGGCCAGCCCCGGGCTACGCGCTAGATATTATCGCGTTTGCGTTCACGATTTTCGCGATCCTCGCGTCGCGCGGCCGCGAGCGTCAGCGCGCCGTTTGGGCCCTCGTTCCGCTCGCGGTCCTCCTATATCTTCAAGATCTCGTTTTCTTCGTCTACTCTACGCTGCTTCCGGCGTCATACTTTTCGAGCAACGTGAGTCACGTTGCGCAGGACTTGATCTTATTTCTGGCCCCCGTCGCGCTGACGTACGCCGCGCTGAGCCGGCGGCTCATCGACATCGGCTTCGTCATCAATCGGGCCGCCGTGTATTCCGCGGTCTCCATCATCGTAGTCGGCCTTTTTATGCTGGGTGAATGGGTGCTCGGCACGTGGTTCAGCCGCGTGAGCCACATGACCAACGTGGCGATCAGTGCCGCATTAGCGGTCGTGCTCGGATTCTCGGTGCGGGGCATCCACACGCGCGTCGACCGCGTGCTCGACCGCGTGTTCTTCCGCAAACGCCACGAAGACGAAACGGCGATTCGCGCCTTCACCGAGGAAGCTAACGACATCAGTAACGATACGGCGCTGCTGCGCCGCGCGAAGGAGACGCTCGAAACTCATGCCGATGCTTCATTTGTAACGTTTGCGTTGCGCGATGGCACCGGCCGGTATGGAGATGTGAGCGAGACCGACCCGGCTATCGTTGCGGTGCGCGAACGACGCAAAGCCGTCGACCTGGAGGCGTTGCCGACGGCACTACGGGGCGAGTTTGCCTATCCTATGATATCGCGCGGCCAACTGCTCGGCGCCCTGGTGCTGGGTCCCAAGCGATCCGGCGAGTCGTATGCACCCGACGAGTCTCATGCGATCATGCAACTCGCCCACGAGGTCGGCGGCGCGCTGCATATCCTCTCACTGGAAAAGGGTCTGCGACATCACTCGCCTGGAGGCGTATCGACGTAAAAGGTACGAACCTTTTGACGACCGCCGATATTTGCGCTCTCTGGCGCTAGGGTCGACGCCGCCGCCGGATTGGTCGGGGCAGCGCGATCGAGGCTCGCTCCGCCGCTCTGCGAGGCGCAGGGCGAGCACCGTTCTAAGTCGTACCGGTACGCAAAGGAATACAACGTGTCACATGAAGCACTTGCACTGCACTCCGTACTCGGCCACCATCGTAGTTGGCATCTTGCTTAGCGGCTGCGGCAGCGCCGGTTCTCAGGTCGCCGCTCCGAGCAGATTAACGCCGCTGCAAGTGGCGATTCTGGCCCAACGGGATTATAACGGTTATAACCAGTACGCCTACGTGCGGTGTGGGGACTGCCGCTGTCTCTGGGGATGCAATACCGGCTGCGGTAACAACTCCAACAAACGCAAGGGCGACGAGTGGGTGCTCGTCGACAAGGACTGCGACGGAGTGAGGGCGGGCAGCATATACGCCGTCGCTCTCCTCGACGACAACCGCGACTCCAAGATCGCCTACGCCGGGCTCTCAAACGGCACGGTGCGCATTGCAAAATGGACGAAAGACCGATATACCAAGGCGGGCATCTTGAAAGGACTGACCGGCATTCCAACGGGAATCGCCGGCGATTTCAAGGGCAACGTGTGGGTTACCAACTCACCATCTGCGACGCTCAGCGAATTCCATCGCGGCGCGAAATCGCCATCCAAAACGTATACCGACCCGAATCTCGCGAGTCTGAGTTACGTTGCCGTAGACCGGCGCAATGCCGTCTACGTCGAGGGGCAATCGCGCGCAAGCGGGGGGATCGAGGTCGACGAACTGCAGGCGGGGGGCACGTTCAAATCCCTCTCTGCGTCGAATCAACTCGGCTATACGCCGGGCGGCCTTGCAGTAATCGCGACCGGCGGTAAGGCCGGCTATATCTTCGTCAACGACCAAGGCACCCCGAACGGGCCGCCGACGATTACGCAGTGGCTGCTCAGTGGCGAGAGGCTCATCAAAGAGGGCAGTTTTGGATACTCTGGGATCGATACCGCGCTTTCAGTGGATCCTTCCGGCAAGGATACGGCGCACGTGTGGGCCGCGAACAACGTGTCGAGCAGCACCGAATTCGCTACCAGCGCCGTCGAATATGCGTTTCCCAGTGGCGGCGTGGTGGCTGCTACGCCTACGACAATCAGTTCGTCCGAATCGTTTGGAGTCGCGATCACCGACGCACCCTAGCTAGCGCCCACCGGCGGCGGTCCGAACCTCACAGGCGTAAGCGCAACCGCACCAGCGCCGTGCGCGCCATCGGATACCCTTCGGGCACGTAGCCCGCGGTACCGTAGCTCCAGGGCACGGCGGGGTTCGCGCCGTCGTTCGTCGGTACGCCGTTGCCCAACGTGTAGAGGCAATGCTTGCAATACTGCGAGCCGTATGCCTTTTCGTAGTAAGGATCGTCTCCGGCGTATCCCGGCGGCCCGATGAGGTATGGGTTCCCCTGCAGCTGCGTCGGCGAAGCAACCCCAAAGAGATTGACGACGTCGAGCATTGCCGTCAGGCGCGGCATGAGGTCGTACTCTGCGTGCAACGACGTCAGCGTCTGCGGCGTCGTCCGCAGCGTATTGGGGTCGGCGCCTTCGCTCGTGCCCAAGCTTGCAATATACGGATTGGTTACCGCGTTATACGGACGCCCCGGGTTCCTCAGGAAGTAGTAGTTGTAGCCCGGGTCCACGTAGTTGTCATTGGGGACTTGCGTCGGTACGCCATCGATCATCTCCCAAGCCATCGTCCCGTTGCCGTACGGATAGCCGCTCTCGTACGAGAGCATCGGCGTAACGCGTGCGCGGCCGTGGTCGAAGCCGAACTCGTAGGAAAGCGTCGCCGTGAGGTTCGGAACGTAATTCGCGGGAAACAGGTGGCCGGCAAGAATCGCCGGCGCGTTGAGATCGTTGAATGCAAACTGATAGATGCTCGAGGAGAAGGTGCGGTTGTAGTTGGCAGCGAGCGTGAGGCCCCCGCCGCTTGCCCAGAACTCGATGCCGTGCGACTTGAGCTGACCGGCGTTCGTCGGGACCCCGATGGCGCTGGGGTTCTCACCTGCGCTGGCGCTATCGCGATAATTCTCCGGCAGCACGTCGATCACGTTCTTCTCGCGTTGGTCGAAATAGGTGAGGCGAATCTGCACCGGCCCACCGTGCTCGTAGGAAACCGCGTAGACGTCGGCGGTCTCCGGCGCTAACGGGAGGCTCGGCACGGTTCCACCCGCATTCTGGCCGGAATCGTTGCTGCAGTCGGCGGCGGGCGTGCATGTTCGCTGCACCTCTAACGGCAGCGGAGGCGTTGACGTGTGATCGAAGTTCGCGCGAAAACCGTTACTCCCGGCGAACGTATAGGCGAGCGCGAGATGCGGATCGATGGCCCCGTTGCCGTAGATCACGTCGGTGCTCGTCTGCGTGTGCTGGCCGATATAGCGCAGCGAGCCCATCACCGAGAAGTGCGGCGTCATGCTCCACGTGTCGCTTAGGTAGGCGAGGTACTGATTGAGGCGCGGAGCCGCAGTAATGATCTGCGGCACGGTCGGGAGGATCTGGTAGATGCTGCTCGTATTTACGTCGTACTGCGCGCCCGCGCGGATGTCGTGCCTGTCGCCCGCCTGGTCTTCGTAATCGTAACCGTACCCATCCTCGCGCCCAGACTGCGTCGAGTAGAGCGAGATCACGCCGTCGGAAAAGGAAAGATCGTCCCATTCGGGGCCGTTCGCGACGGCGCCGATCTGCGATTGAAATACTTGAAAGCGCCCCAGCGAGTGCTGCCAATCGTGCACCCACTGAAGCTTCTCGATGCTATAGGTTCCGCGCGCGATCGACGGCGTGTCGACTTGCTGATTGGGATTCGCCGGCTGACCCGGAAATGCCACGCCGGGCGCGCTGAACGTCGACCACTGCAAGCCCGTATACGGCGAATCGTACTGCTGATAGGCAGCGGCGCCGGTAAGGAAGGTTGCGGAGAGATCGTCGTGCGGCGTGGCGGCGTAGTGAACGTTCCCTGCGATCGCGTATTGCGCGCGCGTTTGAAACCCCAGCCCGTACGTGCCTTGCTCTGACGGATAGAACGTGTAGCCGTCGCCGTAGGCGAAGTATTCGCTACCGGTGGTCGAGGACAATGCATAGCGCCATCTGAGGTCGGGCGTAGCATCCTGTAGGCTGAACTTCATCTCGCCGAGCTGCGCGCCGATCCCGTCGGCCAGTTCGATCGTCGTCTTTGCCGGGTACGTTCCCACCAGCGGCACCTCGTTGACGACACCCCCGAGCGCGTTTTGGCTCTCGTCGGTATAACCGCCTAACGTGACGGTATCGGCGATCACGCCGGTCGTTCCGAGCTGCGCGCCGACGATGTTCCCGCCGGGCTCGGCGATCAATCCCTGCGGCACGGGAACGGAATCGTAATCGTAGACGGTGTCTTGCACTTTGCCGCCGCGAACGATGATGTTGGCAAACGAGTCTTGCTGCACGCCCGGCACGTTGGATATGGCGCCCTGGACCGTCTCGCGCGAATAGTTGCCGAGGCCAGATGACGATGCTTGTGGTGTTCCGGCCTGCGCTTGCTGGCCCCCAACCGTGAACGTATCGGTCGTGCTGCCCAGTGTGAATGCCTGGGTTTTAGTGCGCACCCGGGCGATCTCTCTCATCGCGGCACGCAAGGCAAACGTAAGACGCGTATGCTCCGCGGGCAGCACGACCATGCTCGCAATCGCCGGTTCGTAGCCCTTCAGCTCGACCGTGACGACGTACGCATCCGGTACGATTCCGAGGATCGTGAAGCGTCCTTGAGCGTCGGTGGTTGCCGAATAGCGCCCCGAAGGCGATTGGACAGCGACGGCGGCGGCGGCAAGGGGTTTGCCGGCAGTCGTGTCGACAGTGCCGAGCACGGTCCCGGTCGTCAGCTCGGCGCCGCTGGCGATTAGACTCGTCATGAGTGCCGTAGCCGCAAACGCGCAAATTGCGCGCGTGAGCGTTCGCATGCGTTCGATCTCCTCTCGGGGAGATCGCCGCGCGCTCCCCGGGCTTAGGCTATGAAGTAGCTAAGACGAAGCGAACGCGGCGGCGCACGAAGGCCGCGCGAGCCGTCAGCGATCCCCAAAGGAACGCGACTGACGGCAAACTCGAACGCGGAGATCCGTGTGGTACGCGATGCGGCTCGCAACTCGCGTCGCCGGGGGAAAACCGCGACGAAGAAGCCGGCGACCGCGACGCTCGCGCGAGCGGCAATGCCGATCGCCACGTGCAAGGCGTAGTAAACGATCACGCCAACGACTAGAGAGGCAACGAGCAGCGCCGGCAAATGCGAAACGACGACCGATCGCGGATCGAACGGCGATATGCCGCCGAAATGCGTTTCGGCTCCCTCCATAGCGACGATGCAGAGAACGCTTCCACAGAACGCGCAAGCGATCTCAGCAAACCGTACGCGAAGATCGCTCATCCTCAAGAGCAACGGATCGCGAGGCGCGATCCGAGCGAGAAGCACGAACGCCAGCAAGCAGAGCGCGACGGTAAGCCCGATCGCGAGTGTCGGAAGAACCGCCTCGTGCTGGTTGTCGATCAGCCCGGCGCCGAGCCAGCCGCTATTTCCGGCAAACTCAGTGCCGGCGTCGGCAGCGACGGCAGCGAGGAGCGCCGCTGCGGCGGCCGTCCAAGCCCTTACGATGGCAAAGCGCACAGACCAATTGGTACCACGAATCCGTTGCCCGCGAAAGCCCCATAGGCCGTAAAATGCCCACGTCAGGATGCTGCCGCATTCCGAGGCCAGTTGTGTCACGCCGGCCTTCGCCGCCATTACAACGGCGAGCTCGACGAGCGTCGCGTGGGCCGAGAACCGTATGCCGCTCAATCATAACAGAGGGCCCGCGGGCGGGAGAGGGCACCGCCGCGCCCGGCGACGAAGCGCGCGGCGAGATGGAGATGATATGAACGAAAGCACGACCGGCAGAGGCACCGAGGCGCAACTCGCCCGCGAAACGCGGATCATCGGCCTCGGCGTACTCGCATTTCTCGCACTTGGCGTACTGCTGCTGGCCATTAGCCAGGGCGTTGAGAAATGGGCGCTATCGACGTTCATCGGCTTGGGCGTGTTCATCGGAGGCGCGTTAGTCGGCTTTCTCTTCGGCATTCCGAAGGTTGCATCGGGTGCGAGCCCCCAGACGAATGCCGATGCCGATCACGCGCAAGCGAGGAATCCGGTCCTATCGGTCAACACCAACCTCGAACAGATCTCCGATTGGCTGACGAAGATCATCGTCGGCCTCGGCCTCGTCGAACTGAGAAATGTGCCTTCTGCCATCATGGGTTTTGCGAAGGCAACGAGCGGCGCATTTCGATCCGGCAGCGACGTTCCGGCGATCGCCGTCGTCATTTACTTTCCCGTTTTGGGTTTCATCAGCGGCTACCTCATTACCAGGCTCTACCTCTCCGGCCTCATCGGCCGTGCCGACATCGCGCTCGAAACGCAAATCGCCAGCGCCGAAGCCAAGGGCATCAATCTCGTCCAGGATTCAATTTACGAATCGGTTACCCGCGCCGACGCCGAGTCTCGCGCCAAGCCGCTGCCGGAAGCGGCGGCTCTTTCAGTGCAGCAGAAGAGCGCTCTGCGAGAGGCCGATCAGGCCCTTCGCGACAAACCTGAGAGCTCGTATACGGCGCAAGATTACTTAGACAGAGCCTTTGCAGCTTACGCCGACAAAAAGGTCGGGCTCGCAAGCGAGTACTTTGCGCAAGCAGCCAACGCTTCCGACGCAACTCCGCAGCAGGCGTCGACCGCCTACGTCAACCAGGCAATCCTCTTGGATCAGTTGGGGCGCCACACCGAGGCGCTCGTTAGCTACGACAACGTCATCTCGCGCTTCCGGCACGTCGACGATCCTATGGTCCGCAGATCCGTCGCCTTTGCACTCTTGGGCAAGGGGCTCGATCTGGGGAACGCCGGCCGGTTCGAGGAAGGCGTTGCGGCGTACGACGACTTGATCTCGTCCTTCGCCGGAACCACGGATCCCAGCATCGAGCAAGCCATAGCAACGGCGATGCGAAACAAGGTGTATTACCTGGGGCAACTAGGTCGTTTGGAAGCCGCCATTCCCGTTGCCGACGATTTGGTCGCGCGGTATGGCAACGCATCCGATCCTTATATAAGAGAACAGGTCGCAGGCGGCATGCGCAACAAAGGCGTCGCGCTCGACTCGCTCGGCCGCAGCGACGACGCGATATCGACCTACGATCAGGTTATCGCCCGGTTTCTCCAGGATGCTCAGCCGGGGACTTGCGAGCAAGTCGCGGCGGCGATGGTGAACAAAGGCTACCTGTTAGGGCGACTCGACCGAATCGCCGAGGCAATCGCCAGTTGCGATCAGGTCGTTTCGCGTTATGGCTCTGCAGCGGATACCGCGACCTCCACTCAAGTTGCGATGGCGCTCAACAACAAAGGTGTCGGCTTGGGGCAAATCGGCCGCTGGGACGATGCGATCGGCACGTACGACCAAATAATCTCCCGGTATAGCGGCGCATCGGCCGCAAGCATTAAGGAGCAAGTTGCGGTCGCACTTCGGAACAAAGGCGTTGCTCTAGCTCAACTGGGGAAGCTTGAGGAGGAGCTGCCGATTTGCGACGAGCTAGTAACGCGCTTCGGTGACGCCATCGAGCCCACCATAAGGGTGCAGGTCGCCGGAGGCATGCGCAACAAGGGCGTCGCCCTCGCCCAGCTGGGTCGCCTCGAAGACGCACTTACAAGCTACAACGACCTTTATACTCGGTTCGGTTTGGATACCGACTTGGCCGTTCGCGAACAGGTAGCTATCGGGCTCAATAACGCCGGCGTGGTGCTGAGCGAACTCAAGCGCTGGGATCAAGCCATTGCAACGTTCGATGTAGTAACAAACAGATTCGGGCCCGCCAACGAGCCCGCTCTGCGCCTGCAGGTTGCCTACGCCATGTCCAACAAAGGCGACGCGCTCGCCGCTGACGGACGATTCAACGAAGCGATCGAGGCTTACAATATGGTTGCGACACGCTTCGGGGACGCAACTGAACCAAGCATTCGGGAAGCCGTCGCAAACGCCGCGGCGCACAAGGACGACGTCGTGGGTCGAATGCAAAGCGCCCAGCCTACCCCCGATGCTGGGCAGGCCTAGCCCGGCGGAGGCAGCGCCAGATGGTGCAGCCTTAGCGGCGGCGCATCCGGCAGCCGGTCGTCTTTCGCGTCGAGCGGACGCGCGACGATACGGTAGTCGAACTGGAGGCTTGACCGCCCGTGTTCCGTCTCGCGAACCTCGAACGAATTCGCCGTCTTGAGGCTCACGTAGAGTCCGCGCGTGTCGCCCAGGGGCGTTAGGAAGACGTAGTACCACCTGCGGTCCATTACGGACGCGAAGCTCGGATCGATTTGCACGTTGGCGACGCCGCCGGCCATTCGAGCAGTCCCGACGTCTTCGATGGTCGCGGTCGCCGATTCGGATGCATAGGCGAGTACGTGACGGCCAGTGCTCGTGCGGTGACGCGTGCGCAGCGCCTGGCCGCCTTGGATCGTGCCCGTGCACGAGAGATTTGCAAGCCCGTCGATCGCGCACTTCCCGCCCGGAGAGCGCCCCTCGAATATGGAGCCCCCGGCAGCGGCCACGACCGCAACGAGGGCCGTGCCGAGCCCGGTCGCGGCTTCAACACCCGTCCCCTGCGACGTCCCGAACACGCCGGCAGAAGCGCCAGACGTATAACCTTCAACGCCTGGTCCCTGGGAGGATGTTCCGTAAACGCCAGGATTGACGCGGGTGCTCTTCCCCGTGCTTTCGCCGTAGACCCCGGGACCGTCCGTCGCCTTGCCATAGACGCCCCAGCCGCAGCACGCAGCGGTGTTCACGCCGTAGACGCCCGCGCCGCCCCTAATAGAGCTCGTCCCGTAGACGCCATGCGTCGACGTCGAGCCGCCGTAGACCCCGTTGCCGTTTGCCGAACTTCCGTACACACCATACGAATAGCCGCTGGTGTTATTTGCGATGCCCGCGACCCCCGAGCTTCCGGTGCTGGAGTGCGTCATGCCGTGGACGCCATCGGCGCTGGCCGAGATGCCTTCAACGCCGTAGGGGTTACCGGTGGAATCGCCCTCGACGCAAACCTTACCGCCACTGCAGTTATAGACGTGATTGGTGAGCGGACTCACGTGAGCCGCCCGCACGATGCCGAGACTCGTTGCTGCGATCAGCGTCCCGATCACAAGCGCGCCGAACGTCACGTGCACTCGACCAAAAACCGGCTGAAACATCAACTACCCCCTCCCGAGAAAGAACGGTTTGCCGCTCAATCATAACAGAAGGGCCGATGGCCCGGCTATATACCGAGGCGGATCTTGTCGAACGTTACCTCGATCGTCTGCGGCATGACCTTGTAAAGCTCGGTCATGAACTTCACCGTGTTCGCGGCCGCGCCATCGAAGCCGAACGTACAGTCGTTAAAGATGCAACCCTCGAACCGCGCTGGGCCGGACGCATAATACACGAGCACGCAATTAGTGAACGTGCACTTCACGAAGCGCTGGTTGTCGACCGGAACGCGGACGTTGGTAAATTGGCTTTGCTCGATCATGGTTGCTTTCTCCTAATCCAGGGATGGGATTCTCCCGATTCTGGGCGCCGAAGGGCAATCCCGCAGCGCTTCGTTCAGGGCCTGCTCTTCGGTCATCGTTTCCCCCTCCAACATGAGATTGGCAACCACATCCGGCCGCATGGCCGCGTGCAGCACTTTAAGCACGCGATCGTATTCCAGTTGCCCGACATGGCCGCGCACCGATCCCAGCGCGGCGATGCGTGCGTCGACGAAGCCCAGGATTCTCGCGGCGCGCATATGAGAATGCGGCGCTCTCTCTCGGGCTTGCGGCCGCAATGCGGCAACTGCTCCAAGACGCTGGAGGGCCCAGGCGGCAACCACGGTCAAGGCGTGCCCGCGTGCAAGGTCGAGGATCTCGCGTGCGAACTCTTCGGCCTCGTCGTACCGATCCAGCGCGACGAGATACCCCGATATGAGAGCGCACTGGTGGCTGAGCACGTCCGGGTGACCGAACTCTCGAATGGGCCCGAGCGAATCCATTGCATGCCCAAGTGCCAGCTCGACATTGCCGGCTCGAAACTCGTATTCACTGAGATCGGCTTCCACCGAGATGCTGCCGATCTTCGCCTCATGGATTGGTCGTGCTTGCGCAAGGTAGTCGCGGGCCGCGACGATGTCGCCGGCAGCAGCGCTGGCGGACCCGAGGCAGCGCAGCGTAAAGGCGAGAAGCCGGCGATCGCCCGATCTGCGCGCAATCGCGAGCGCTTCTTGAAGCCTCGCCTGCGCCTCTTCGACTCGCCCAAGCGCTTCGAGCGCAACGCCAGTGAGAGTCTGTGCACTCGCGACCCCGAGCGATTCGCCGGCGATCCGGTAGTGCTCGGCCGCGCTTTCGCCGCTCGCGAGCGCAACCGCATACTCGTGAAGCCGCACGGCGATCATCGTTGCCGCGTGGTTGAGTCTCGCAAGCACTTTCGACGGAGTTCGTTCATCGACGAGATCCAATGCCAAGCGGACCCAATGCCGCCCCTCGAGGACGGCGACGCCGGACCAAGTTAACCGCAGCACGCCGACGAGGCGTTGGCCCAAGGCGACGTCGTGGCGCTGCGCTAACGTCCACTGCAGCGCGGCGCGCCAATCGTCGAGTTCCCGCCGCGCTATCACCTGGAAGCGATCTGCAGGCTCGGGTGAGTACTCGAGTCGTTCGGCGAGGTCGAGATATGCGCGCGCGTGACGTTGCGCTACGGCCTGCCGTTCGCCGCTCGCGACGAGCTTTTCGCTCGCGTATTGCCGAAACGACTCGAAGAGCCAATAGCGCGGGTCGGTGCCGTCGAAATCGGCGACGACCATCGACTTGTCGACTAGCGATGAGATGAGATTGGCGATGTCGGCCGTTGCGACGTCGCCACCGGCGCAGACGGCTTCCGCGCCGGCCAGCGTGCAGCCGCCGGCGAAGACCGAGAGGCGCTCGAAGACGCGTTGCTCCGGCGCAGAGAGCGAATCGTAACTCCAATCGATCGCCGCGCGCATGGTCTGCTGTCGCGGCAGGGCCGTTCGCCGGCCACCCGTGAGGATGCGAAAGCGATCTTCAAGCCGTTCCGTGAGCGCCATAATCGACAGCGAGTTCACGCGAGCGGCGGCCAGCTCGATCGCCAGTGGAATGCCGTCCAACTTCCGGCAGAGCTCGGCAACGGCAGACGCATTTTCGTCGCCGAGCGCAAAGCGATGGTCGACGGCGCGAGCGCGATCGCAAAAGAGTTCGATCGCTCCGTACGCCGCGGCATCCGATGCGCGCAGCCGTGCGGCCGCCTCGCGCGACGGAATGCTCAACGACGGTAGCCGGTAGGTATGTTCGCCCGCGAAGCGCAGCGGTTCGCGGCTCGTCGCCAGGATACGAAGCTGTGGGCAACCCGCCAGGAGAGCTTCGGCAACCGTCGCGGCTTGCGCAACGACGTGCTCGCAGTTGTCGAGCATTAGGAGCAGCGCCTTATCCCGGAGATGCTCGAGCAGCGTTTCGACCAGCGGACGATTGGGCATCTCTTGCACGCGCAGCGCCGAGGCGATCGCGACCGGCACGAGCGAAGGATCGCCGACCGGTGAGAGTCCGACGAAGCACACCGCACCCGCAGCGGCTTCGCCGAGCGCGGTCGCAACCTGCAGCGCGGTTTGCGTCTTGCCGACGCCACCGCTTCCCGTAAGCGTTACCAGCCGATGCTGGCGCACCAGCGCAGCGATCTGGTCGACCTCTCGACCGCGGCCAACGAAACTGGCCAACGAGAGCGGCAGGTGCGAGCTGGGTGCATCCGGCCAGGGGCCGACGAGGACCGAGGCTTTGGCACCGTCGCGCAGCAACACCCAGCGCGCCGCGGCCGCCTCAAGCTCACGGGACTGCGCGTCACTCAAGGCCAGCGCGCCGGCCAAGAGCGCGAGCGTTCCGCGCTGCGGGGTGCGGCGATACCCGCGCTCGAGTGCGCTCACTCCATGCGCGCTCAGCCCGGCACGTTCGGCGAGGGCTTCTTGCGAGAGCCCCGCGGTGAGCCGGAAGCTCCGCAAAAGCGTCCCAAATTCCGGTGGACCGCCTGAGCGCCGCTCGTTCTCCACGATGCTTCCGCAGTTCGGGCCGAGCTTGGGGGCACCCGCAGGGCCGAGCCCGGCAATTTGTGCGGGTTGTTGTGCCTTTCGGCGCTCTCGGTGTGCGGTCACAATTGCGTTCATGCACGCAAGTTTCAAATTTTTCGCGCCGCTCGCGGTCGCACTCGCGATGGGCGGCTGCAACGCCGGCGGCCCGACCTCGCCGGAGCCGTTTGCCCAATCCAACGCGGAAGCGCGCGCAATCCCGTGGTGGCAGGCGCAGAACCTCGCGCACCGCGCCTGTCCGCTCGCCGGGCCCGGGGGGGTGCAGTGCGAGGCGCTGATCTTAAACGAAGGCCCCGCACGGCAGGGAGGTCGTGCGGTCAAGGTGCATGGCTGGGGCGCGCCTGATATCGAGGCGGCTTATAACCTACCCTCGTCCACCGGCGGCTCGGGAGAAATTGTGGCGGTCGTCGATTACAACGATAACCCCAACGTCGCCTCGGACCTCGCGGTGTACCGCCGGCATTACGGTCTGCCGAAGGCGAAGTTCCACAAGTACAATCAGGACGGCCAACAAGGCCATTATCCCCAAGGCCAAGTGCAAGACGGCTTAGAGGAAGACCTCGACGTGGACATGGTCTCTGCGAGCTGTCCCAACTGCACGATCTATCTCATCGAGTCCAACAACAACAGCCTAGGCTCCCTGGTTAAGGCGGAACAGGAAGCCGTGAAGCTGGGCGCACGCATCATCAGCAACAGTTTTATCTGCTACGGCTATCCGGGCTGCGACCAGAGCAAAGGATACGAAACTCCAGGCGTAACTTACCTTGCGGCAGCCGGTGACGAGAGTTACGGCGTCGGCACCCCGATGGCGTATGGGAACGTCGTCTCAGTCGGCGGCACGCTTCTCTCGAAACGCGGGTCGATCTATAGCGAAATCGTCTGGCCCGGTACCGGCGGCGGCTGCGTACCGCAGGTCGCCAAACCCTCGTGGCAACACGATCCCGGCTGTTCGGGACGCACGACCAACGACGTGTCGGCCGTCGCCTGGAACGTGCCGCTCTACGACACGTACGGAGAATCCGGCTGGGAGTACAGCGGCGGCACGAGTTCGGCGACGCCGATTATCGCCGGCGCGTTCGCGCTTGCGGGGAACGCCGCCAGACAAGATGGCGGAAAAATCTTCTGGACGCTGGGCGAAGCGAAGCGCCGGGAGGATCTGCACGCGATCGACAGCGGCACCAACGGTTGCCCCGCGCGTTTACGAGGCAGCTACCTGTGCGTTGCCGGTACGCAGCAGTTTGGAACCTACTCCGGCCCAACCGGCTGGGGCACGCCCAACGGAATAGGAGCGTTCTAATCGTGAAGCTGCACATCGTTCTCGTCGCCGCACTGCTCGCCGCATGCTCCAGCACAACGCCAGGTTCGCAGGCGCTGCCGGTTGGCGCAGCTGAGGCGATCCCGGCCGCGCACCACCGCGGTGCCGCAAGCGACGTCGTTCAGTTCGCCTATGTGGCCAACTTCGGCGCCACCAATGTCTCGGCGTATTCAATCGGGGCCGATGGCGCACTGGCACCGGTGGCGGGGTCGCCGTTTAAGTCGGATAAGAATCCTTCGAGCCTGGCGATCGACCCGATGGGCAAGTTCGTCTACGTGACCAACTTTGGTTCGAATAGCGTTTCCGCCTATACGATCAATGCGACCAGCGGCACGCTGAAGAAGGTAACGGGTTCGCCGTTCGCTGCCGGCAGCAATCCACTAACCGTGGCCGTCGATCCATCGGGAAAGTTCGTCTTTGTGGCAAACAATGGCTCGAATAACGTTTCCGCCTATGCCATCGACGCGACGAGCGGCGCGCTGACGCCGGTGAGCGGCTCGCCGTTCAAAGCGGGCCAGCGGCCTTATGCGGTGGCGGTCGATCCTACGCTTGAGTTCGCGTACGTGGCCAACGTCGATTCCGACAATATTTCCGCCTACGTGATCGCTGCGGGCAGCGGTGCGTTGACGCCGGTGAAGGGTTCGCCGTTTTCTACCGGGGTTAGTCCCGTTAGCCTCGCCGTGCATCCTTCGGGAAAGTTCGCGTACGTGGCCAGTTATGGATCCGACGATCTCTACGGTTATGCCATCGACGCGACCACCGGCGCGCTGAGGCCGCTGGCGGGGTCACCCTTTGCCGACATGGGCAGCGCGCCCGAAGGCGTATTCGTTGCTCCCAACGGCAGCTTCGCGTACGTTGCCAACAGTCAAACGTTCCATGGTTTCCCCGACTTCGTTGCGGCGTATACCATCGACGCGACGCGAGGTACGCTGACGCCGGTGGTAGGATCGCCGTTTAAGGATGCGGGGGCGGAAGCGGTAGGCGGGGCGGTCGACACGACCAGCAAGTTCGCGTATGTCACCAACGACGGTTCCGGCGACGTCTCCGCCTATACCATCAACCCCGCCAACGGCGCGCTCAAAAAAGTAAAGGGGTCGCCGTTCAAGGCGGTCAGCGCACCCTTTGGCATGGCCGTATGCCGCGTCACCGCCGGGAAATGCGTTCCGGCGACACTCTAGCTAGAAAAAAGGAGCACTCGCATGAAGACCATCGCCTCCAGATATCGTCCGCTAAGCGTTTGCGTTGCCGTCGCGATGCTCGCTGGCTGCGGCGGATCGGCGCAGTTGCCAAACCCTGCGGCGCAAACCTCGGTCGGCAACGAACGAACCGTGGACCGAGCGGCGTCCTCGCGCTATACCAAAACGATCCTTTACAACTTTAAAAGCGGAAGCGACGGAATCGGGCCGTCGGGACGGCTGCTCTACGAGGGCGGCGCGTTCTACGGCGAGACTGCCGCCGGCGGGGGCACGAGCGGATGCTACCCCGGACCCGGGTGCGGCACGATCTTCAAGCTGACGCCTTCCGGAAAGAAGTATGCGGAGACGATTCTCTATCGGTTCCAAGGGGGGTATGAAAGCGACGGCGAGCTGCCTTCTGGCGGCGTGGTCTCCAAGAACGGCGCGCTCTTTGGTACGACGACTTATGGCGGCAGCTATAGCTACGATTGCGGCTACACCGGCTGCGGCACGGTTTTCACGCTTCCGCTCTCTGGAAGCGGCTCCGAGAAGGTTCTCTTCGCTTTCTCCGGCAGCAACGGCGCCGTGGTGTCGAGGGGCGTCATCGATAAGGGCGGCACGCTCTTCGGAACGGCCAACTATGGAGGCGAGTACGGTTACGGAACGGCGTTCGACTTGACGCCTTCCGGCTCGGGCTATAGCGAGAATACGCTGCACGAATTTGCCGAGGGCGGCGACGGAGGGCTGCCGCCGTCGGGCGTGATCGACGTCAATGGGTCGTTGTATGGCGTGACCGGTGTGGGCGGCGCGTACAATTACGGCACGGTGTACCGGCTGACGCCTTCGCACAGCGGCTATACCGAGACGATCCTCTACAGCTTCACGGGCGGAAGTGACGGAAAGAATCCCGGCGCAGGCGTCATCGCTTTCGACGGATCGCTGTACGGCACGAGCGGGGGCGGCGGAGCGCACGGCTACGGAACGGTGTTCAAGCTGACGCCGTCGGGCAGCGGGTATGTTCAGAGCACGCTTTACAGTTTCAAAGGCGGCCGAGACGCCGAGGGCACCTACTCGACGCTCACCGAACTGGCGGGCACGCTTTACGGCACGAGCGAACATGGCGGACTCGACAACTACGGGACGGTGTTCGAACTGACGCCTTCGGGAAGCGGCTACCGCGAAAGCGTGCTCTACCGTTTCAAGGGCGGAACGGACGGTGCGGACCCGTATTGGGGCGTCGTCGCCGATAAGAACGGCACGCTCTACAGCACGACCGCTACCGGCGGCCCATTCGGCAACGGAACGGTCTTCGAGCTGATCCCGCGTTAGCGCGCGCACAAGTCCGGCTCCCCTTGTCGCGCGGATGCTGCTACGCTGCGCTTCCCCGGCGTTCGAGCGCGGTCCGATCCCACTTCGCGAGATCCGCTGCGGCGTCGTAAGTCTGGTTGAAGAAGTCGAGCACCGTGCGATCTGGATCGCTCGACGTTCGTGCGCTTTCGTACGGCAGTAGAAACTCGCGCAGCCCCGTCGCCCAAAACCCCGGCGGCGAAACCGCGGCTTCGGCAAAGCCCGGCGGCTCCGGATAGGCGTACGCGTAGAACGCGGCCTCGGCGCCCGGCCCCCCCGGCCAGAAGCCGACGCTGTGCTCTTCATGCGAGTACGCTTCGCGCGTCACCCAGTCGGGCATGTTCGGAATGCCGCCGGGGTGCGGTGGCGCCGGTCGACCCGAGAACCGCGTTACCGCGAGATCGAAGCTGCCCCAGAAAAAGTGCACCGGGCTCGCCTTACCGATGAACGGGGCACGGAACTTCTTGCAGAGCCGGTCCGCCTGCAAAAGCGCGCGGAAAAACCGCTCGACGTACGCGCCGTCGTACGACTTGTGCACGGTGTCCTTCTCGAACGGAATCGCCTCGGCGATCTCGTTGGGCATCGTATTGATGCGCACGTGCAGATCGAGCCCATCTAGCGCGCCCATCAGCTTCTCGTAGAACTGCGCCACCGTCATCGGCTCGAGCGCGAAGCCGGCCTTTTCGCCGTCGCAGCCGCGAATGTCGAGGCGATGATCGAGAAAGTCGAACGCGATGCCGAACCAGCGCCCGCCCTTATACGGCATGTCGGGAGTGGTGAGACCGCGCGGCGTGACGTAAAGCGTCACGTTCCACCAGTGATTGACCAGCGGCTCGAGGCGCAGCCGAATCTTGCCGACGATCTGCGTCCACAGATGCAGCGTCGTCAGCGTGTCCTTCCACTCGTCGTACACCAGTGCCGGCCAGCGTTCCATCGCCTGCAACGCTTACGGTCCAAGCTCGCCCACGGCCTGCAGAGCGCCCGGGGCCGGCCGTCGAACCGTCTGCGAACCATGTGCCGCAACATCAAAACCCTGCACAACTTCGCGCCGCCCGCCACGCACGACGAGATTCGCGCCTCGGCGATCCAGTTCGTCCGCAAGCTCAGCGGCTTCGCCCGGCCCTCCAAAGCCAACGAAGCCGCCTTCGACCTGGCCGTCGACCGCGTCAGCGACGCCGCGCGCGAGCTGCTCGAGTCGCTCGTTTCCCACGCGCCGCCGCGCGATCGCGACCAAGAGGCCGCAAAGGCGCGCGAGCGTTCGAAGCTGCGCTTCGCGCGCGGCTAGCCAGCGCCGGGGGGCAAGCGCGCGTCGGGAAGCTGCAGCCCGCCGTAGCGCGCGAACCACGCCAGCGTCGCGCTCCACCACGCGTTGAAGCCCTGCGGGTCGTTCGGGCCGTGCCCCGCGAGCGGATCGGCGATCAACTTCACCGGCGCTCCGTAGTCGAGGAGCGCCTTGTAGAACTCGATCCCCTGCACGTAGGGCGCGCGCGTGTCGCGCAGGCCGATCACCAGCAGCAGCGGCGTGCGCTCCGCCGCGGCATACGTGAGCGGCGACTGCTGCTCCAGGAGTGACGGATTCGTCGCCGGCGTCGCGCCGAAAAATCGCCGCAGAATGTTGGGGCTCTCGGAGAGCGCGTACTCCAGCTCCAGATCGGTTAGCGGCACCTCGGCCACCGCCGCCTTGAACCGCGTACTGTGCGTGACGATCCACGACGTCAGATAGCCGCCGTAGGAGCCGCCTTCGATGAACGTGCGGTTGCGGTCGCCGATGCCGGCGGCGTAGAGCGCGTCGACGCCGGCGAAATCGGCGTCCATCGGCAGAGGACCAAAGTCGCCGACGATCGCTTTGTACGACCAATCGCCGTAACCGTCGCTTCCCGGCGGATCGGGACGAAAGTACGCATAACCGTTGCTGGCGAGATACTGCGCGATCGGCGTGAAACCGATCGGATCGGCGCACTGCGGGCCGCCGTGTGGTTCCACGATCAGCGGCACTTTCGCGGTATCGCCGGGTGGGGCCGAGAGCAATCCGTGCAGTTGGTGTCCCGCCGCATCGTTCCATTCGAACGCGCGCATTGGCGCGGTCGGCAGGTCTGCGGGCAACGTGAAGAGATGCGTGACCTGGCGTGTGGTGCCATCGGGCGAGCGCGCGAAGAGTTCCGGCAGCATCTCCGGCGTCGTCCAGAGATAGGCGATCGTGCCGTCGCGTGCGGTCGAGTACGCGATCACCGATCCGTCGCTCGAGGTGAGCGCGGCCGGCGGCCGTGTGCCGCTAGGATCGAGCTGGTAGAGCCGCATCGCCACGCCGTCGAGCACGTTGGCAAGCAGCATCCCCGATTGCCACGACATCGCGCCGTTGCTGCAGCTCCACAGGTCGCGGTCGAGCGCCGCGCTCACGTCGCGCCCGTTAACGAACACGTCCTCGCGGGAAGGGAGCTTACCGTCCCACGTATGCGTGTACGCGATCTCGCCGTCGCTTCCGTAAACCGGCGCGGCGCTGGCGGGATAAGCGAAGAACGGCTCGCTGACGATCTGCGCGACCGCGCCGCTGCCTACGTCGACCGCGACGTACTGCGCGTGCTCGAAGTCGCCGTAAACCGGCGTCGGCTGGCGCACGACGGCGAGGCTGTGCCCGTCGGGCGACCAGGAGGGATCGTGGTCGGTCACCGGGCCGCCGTACGACCACGCGTCGTGCGTCAACTCGCGCTGCGTTCCTGCGGCGACGTCGATCAGCCAAAGCGACCGGCTCGGCGGCGCGGTCGCGCGGTAATCGCTCTCCGGCTGCATGAAGAACAGGCGCCCTTTGTTCGCGGCTTCGGGCGCGCTCTCGATCGCGGCGATCCTGCGGCCGTCGGGCGACCACGCGAGGTCGACGACGCTACGCGTGATGCCCGCGACGGGGCGCCGGTGCGCGCCGGCAGGATCGGTGAGCACGATCCCCGCTCCGTTCTTTCCCTGCACGAGCCAGGCGATGCTCTGCGAATCGGGTGCCCAGCGCGGATGGTAGAGATCGCTCGGCATCGCGGTGTTCGCGCCGGTCTGCATGTCGATGCGATGGTACGCGTTCGCGAACGTGTCGTGCGCCATGTCGGTAGTATCAAGATCTATCAAAGCGACGTGCCCGTCAGGCGAGAGTACCACGTCGTCGGCGAACGGCACGTTTGCGACGTCTTGGAGCGTCCACGGGCGCGCCCACGCGCCGGCACCGCTTGCGGCAACGAGGCCTGCGATGAGGAAAGCAATGCGTAGCGACTTCACATCCACCCCCGAGAGCGATAGCGCGAGAAACCCTAAGCGAGGCGTACTACTCGGCCCGTCTCGGAAAGGTTCAGCTTGAGCGTCTCAACTTGATGAAACCCGGCCGACGTGCGAGGACGTGCTTATTGCTCGAGCTCTTGCAACGTGTTCGTTGCGGTGTCGGTGTAAAATAACACGGTATCGGCGTCGTCCGTTCCCACTGCAAGGAGGCCGAAGATGTCGGCCGTCTTATTCGTATCGATCGTCTTCGTGGCGAGGATCTTTCCTTTCGGCGTGAGTTCCACCAGCGTGTTGCCGCCCTTGGTGTTCGCGACGATGAGGTTGCCGTTGGGGAGCAGTGCTTGTGCCACAGGCGCGTCGAGCGGCGAGCCGCTGTAAACCAGCCTCGCGCAGGTGTGCTTCGCATCCAGACACTTGAACTTCTTGCCGCCCGGCTCGACGACGATCTCGTCCTTGACCAAGAGCTGACTGGCGTTGGAAACCGCGACGACGGTGTTGTCGAGGCCGTCCACGATATACAGCGTATCGTTACACTTCGTGCCGGTCTTCGTCGCATTGTATTGCATTCCCGACGGGCCAAGCGCGCTCCAGCCAGAGCCCTTATTGACCGCGAAACCGGCGATCACTTGCGTCTCCGTCGCGCGACCGCTGCTCACCGGAGGTCGCGCCAACTTAACGACAGCTCCGGTCTTCGCATCGGAAACGTAGACATCTTCGGGCGCGTACGCCTCGCCGCAGAACGCGTCGCCGTCGGCAAGCGGCTCCTCGATCGGCGAACCGTAGCGGTTTTCGAACGCGCCGCTGTGGTCGAACTGCGCGGCAATGCCGCTCAGCATCCCGGCGCCGTATACTTGATTCGTCGAAGTCACCGCATCGCCGACGCACCCCTCGATTCGGTTGCTCTGCACGAACGTTCTCGGCTTCGAGTTCGGCTTCGGATCGAAGACTTCGATCGTGGTGCCTTTGCCGGCGTCGCCCGAAGCGTTCTCGAAGTTGCACACGACCAGCTGACCGGCTTTGAGCCCAAACGTCGAGCGGACCAGCGAGATCGCGCGAGGCCCGGTGTCGCCGCTTTTCGCGTCGACCGTCGAACCGATCTCCACGTCCTTCGTGAGCTTCTTGAGGATCGACGTCGTGTCGGTCAAGCCGACCGCACTCGCGGTACGTGCAAGATCCGGCGAAGGATTCGAACCACCGGTCGGAACCGCGGCGTTTCCGCCGCAGGCGGACGTCGCGAGAAGTATGCTCGCAACAAGCATAGGCGCGCTGTTAAACCTCGGCATTTCCTGAACCTCGCTCTATCGCAGGGGTGAGAAAGTCGGCTTCGCAGCGGTCTTCCCGTCGCCTGCAAGGGCCGCCGGCGTCCGCCTTATTCCGAATGTAGGAGCAACCTAAGTCACCAATGCTTGCGGCAGGCTCGCGCGAGCTCCGTGGACCGATGTCGCTTTTCCGCTGAAAGCCGGTTTGCGCCTATGCCGTCAATACGAGCACTGGCGCCCTGACGCAACTGCAAGGTCGCCGTTTTCAACCGGCTCCCACCCATCGGGGCTGGCGATCGACCCGACGGGCCAATTCCTGTACGCGAGTAATAACGCTTCCGACAATGTTTCCGCTTCCGCGGTCAACGCGAAGACCGGCGCTTTAACGCAAAGTTCGGGGGTCATGATCGGGATCAAAAGAGCAGCGTGAGGACCAGCGAGCGGGAGCGGCTGCCGATCACTAGTTGTCTCGACGCGACAAATGCAAACGAGCCCGCTATTTAGAGCGGGCTCGTTTTTGTACGCTTTAACGCGGCGACTCACAGCAACAGCTTGAAGACGGTCCCGTCGCCGTGCGTACCGCCCTGCGTCGTCGTGCCGTACAAGTAGTCGTTGATCTTGATCAGGCTGGATCGTGGCGTCGCGCCGTCGGACTGGCCGCCGAAGCTCCAAAGCACCGCGTATGTGCCGTAGGTAGTGATCGAGTAGACCGTTCCTTGGCCGTTCGCGCCGCCCGAGGAGGTCGTGCCGTAGAGCGTTCCATTGACGTCGAGCAGGCCCCCGTAGGGGCTGGCGCCCTCGCCCGAACCGCCGCCGAAGCTGTGGAGTACGGTCTCCACGCTCGACGAGCCGGTCGTGATCGAGTAGACCGTTCCCTGTCCGTAGGCGCCGCCGTTCAGGGTCGTGCCGTAGAGCGTCCCATTGACGGCGATGACGCCTGCGTACGGATTGGTGCCCTCGCCCGAGCCGCTGCCGAAACTGTGGATTACGGTCTCCGCTCCCGATGGCTTGATCGAGTAGACCGTTCCTTCATTGTGCGCGCCGCCGGCGCGCGTCGTGCCGTACATCGTGCCATTCGTGCCACTAAGGGTGACGAGCTTCGCGTATTCAGGGCCGGCGCCGTCTCCAGAGCCGCCGCCGAAGCTGTGCAGCAGAGTCTCCCTCCCGGTCGACTTTGAGATTGCGAAGATCGTTCCGGCGTTGTTCGCTCCTCCGGACTGGGTCGTACCGTAGACGGTGCTGGTCCCGTTGAGCAGCGAAGCCAACGGGGTTGTGCCGTCCGCCGAGCCGCCGCCGAAACTGTGGAGCACCGTCTCAATGCCGGAGGGCGTCATGGAGAAGGCCGTTCCGGCGTTGTACACGCCCCCTACGGCGGTTGTGCCGTAGAGCTTTTTCGTACCGTCGATCAGGCCGCCGTATGGCGTTGCACCGTCGGATCCCGTGTAGAAGCTCTGGCGCACGCTCTCCGTGCCCTGCTTAATCGAGTAGATCGTTCCGAGATTGTACGCACCCCCCGCAGGGGTCGTGCCGAAAAGCGTGCCGTTGGGGGCGAGCACGATGCCGGCGTAGGGGTTTTGACCGTCCGGACTCCCGCTGAAGCTGTAGAGCACGCTCTCCGGCGGCGGCGTTAACGAGAACACGGTTCCGCCGTTTGTGTACGCGGTGCCACCGTAGACGGTCGTGCCGTAAAGTGTGCCGTTTACACTAATCAAGTCCCCAGCAGGGTATCTGCCGTCGCTCGGATAGCCCGCAAATGAATGCAGCACCGTTTCAACCCCGGAGGTCGTGATGCTGAAGACCGTTCCGTCACCGTCTTCACCTCCGCCGGCAGTGGTGCCGTAAAGCGTGCCGCCCACGTTCGTCATGCCGGCATTGGGCCCTCCGCCGTCCGAACCGCTGAAGCTATGGAGAACCGCCTCCGTGCCCGACGCGGTGATACTGAAGACGGTGCCGTCGTTACTCGCGCCGCCCCCTGAAGTCACGCCGTAATACGTGCCGCTGACGCTGGTCAGGCCCGCAGTCGGGTATGCTCCGTCCCCCGAACCGCCGAAGCTGTGGAGAACGGTTTCCGTTCCGGACGTTGTAATCGAGAACGCGGTTCCGCCGTACGTGGACGCGCCCCCGGCATTGGTGGTGCCGAAGAGGGTCGTGCCTGTGCTATCACTGGTTAGGGGTGCGTCGGGGCGCCAGCCGTCCGACTTTCCGCCCTTGAAACTGTATAGGACGCTCTCCGTGCCGGAGGTGGTGATCGTAAAGACCGTACCGCAACCCCCGTAGCAGCTGCTGCCGTAGATTCCACCGTAAAAGGTCGTGCCGTAAAGCATGCCGTTAACGTTGGTCAGCCCCGCCTGGGGGTCATATCCGTCCCCGGAGCTGCCGAACTTGTAGAGCACGTTTTCGCTGCCGGATGTCGTGATCGAGAAGACGGTCCCACAGCCCTCGAAGGCGTAGAAGCATGCTCCGCCCCCCCCGTAGCGGGTCGTGCCGTAAAGCGTGCCGTTGACAACCACGAGATCACCAGATGGGTTCGCGCCGTCCGAACCACCCGAGAAGCTATGAAGAACGGTCTTCGTGCCGGACGGCGCGATCGCGAACACGGTTCCGCGATCGCTTCCGCCACCTATGTAGGTGGTTCCGTAAAACGTGCCGTTGACGTTGACGAGCCCCGCATACGGGCGGAATCCGTCTGAACCACCTTCAAAGGAATAGAGGAGACTCTCCATCCAGCCCGCAGCTTTTTTCACGCCGTGCGGTCCGTGCCCGCGCAGCACCGAATGCCCAGCCGAAAACGGTGCGGGTGGAGAGAGGCCGTTGCTGCCGCCGCACGCGGCCAAAAACGCCGCGCTGAGGCATGTGCCGACAAACTTCTCCAAGCGTTTACTCATCCGTCCAACTGCTTTCTGAAGACGCCAGTAGAGCGCGAGATCTCAGATCGACAACAACGAGAAGACCGTTCCCAAGTTGTTCGCGCCCCCCGATGTCGTGGTTCCGTAGAGCGTGCCGTTGACGACGATGAGGTCGGACTTCGGGTGCGCGCCGCCAGGCGAGCCGCCAAAGGCCCAGATGACAGCGTACGAGCCGGAGGCCGAAGGAGTTATCGAGTAGATCGTCCCCTCACTGTATACGCCTCCGTTGTTGGTCGTGCCGTAGAACGTGCCGTTGATGGTTGAGAGGCCCCCAAGCGGGCTGCTCCCGTCGACGCCGGCGGTAAAGCTGTGTAGGACGCTTTCCGTGCCCGAGGTGGTGAGCGAGTAGATCGTCCCACAGTTGCAGCCGCCGCCGCCATTTTGGGTCGTGCCGTAGATGGTCCCATTGACGAGGACGAGCCTTCCGTACCCAGGGTTACACCCGTCCGGCTCGCCGCTGAAAGTGTGCAACACCGTCTCCGCTCCCGTCGTCTTATTGACCGCGAAGACGGTTCCGCAGCCGTTCTGGCCCCCTCCGGTATACACGGTCGTGCCGTAGAGCGTGCTGCCTGAGTCGAGTAGCGGACCCTGCGGATCCGAGCCGTCTCCAGAGCCGCCGAAGCTGTGGAGCACCGTCTCCGCGCCGGCGGTCGTCATCGAGAAGACCGTTCCCCCGTTATACACGCCCCCCGCCGAGGTCGCGCCGTAGAGCACTCCGCTCGGGGCGATGAGGGTAGCAACCGGGTTTGCGCCGTCCGAACCGGAGTAGAAACTTTGGATTACGCTTTCGGTGCCGGAGGTCGTGATCGAGTAGAACGTTCCACTGCTGTAGGCGCCACCGTTGAAGGTCGTGCCATAGAGCGAACCGCTGAGGCTGATTAGGCCGGCATACGGCGCTGAGCCGTCCGAGCCATTGGTGAAGTTGTGCAGCACCGCGTACGTGCCGGAAGGGGTGATCGAATAAACCGTTCCGTTACCGTAGTGGCTTCCACCGGAGAAAGTCGTGCCGTACAGCGTGCCACTGACGCTGACGAGAGGGCCATATGGCGAATTGCCGTCGCTGGGGTAGCCCGCGAAACTGTGAAGGTAGGTCAACGTCTGGTTTGCCCTTTTCACTCCCGCTCGATGCCGCGCGTGGCCGAACGCAGGCCGCGTGCTGATCGATTTCAACGTGACCGATGAAGGCATTGATGAAGAGAGGCCGTTACTTGCACCGCCACACGCGGCCAGGAGCGCAGCACTGAAGCACGCGCCGGCGAGTTTGTACGACTGTTTCATTTTTACCCCAACCCCGGGAGCGGAGTATGCGCCTGCGGCCACATATTCCGAAGCAATCGCGTTTGAAGCCTAAGAAAAGACCACAGGACTAACGCGAAGGGCTGGGGCTACCAGAAGAGAGCGTGCGATTGACAGCGGCTGCCAGGCACAGGCTAAACCCTTTAAGGGCCTAGAATGCGCCCTCTTGCTCCCTTTGTCAAGGCGAGGGTCGCTTGGTTTACCGAGCGAGGGTCCGGCTGCGCTCCGGGCTTTCCCAAATGGCCGGCATCATCGCGCGTCAAAAAGGCCTGTAAAACAACGCGTTTTGCGTTTGCAGAAACTCGGCAATGTCGAAAATGCTATGCTGTGTCGTCGGCGCCGCCCGAACGTTGGGGCCGCCCTCGGCACGATACTCCCGTAGCCTGTCCCGCGACGGCGCGCGGGGGCCTCGAGTTACTCCCCGCTTGGCATCGGCATTGGCAGCTCGATTTGGTTTGGATCGGCTTCACCGTTTAGCGACGACGCGCGGTAGTGCTGCGGCGCGAAGCGGAGGTACATGATCGGGATTAAGAGCAGCGTGAGGATCAGCGAGCTGGAGAGGCCGCCGATCACGACGATGCCTAGGGGGCGTTCGGCTTGCGAGCCGGGGTCGAGCGCGAGCGCGAGCGGCAGCATGCCGGCGATCATCGCTACCGTGGTCATCACGATCGGGCGGAACCGCGCGTGCGCGCTCTCGGTGATCGCTTCGAGCTTGGTCGAGCCCCGCTCTCGCAGCTGGTTTGCGAAGTCGACGAGCAGGATGCCGTTCTTTGCCACCAGGCCCACGAGCAAGATGCAGCCGATCATCGAGAACAGGTTGAGCGTCTGGTGCGTAAGCGCAAGCGCGCCGAGCGCGCCGACCACCGCCACCGGCACGGTGAACATGATGATGAACGGCGTCACGTAGCCGTTATAGAGCGCCACCATCAGCAGATAAACCAGCAGAATCGAAAGTGCCAGCGAGATCGCCATCTCGTACACGGTGTCGTGCACGTTCTGCTGATTGCCGCCGGCGACCGGCGCGACCGTCACGTTCGCGGGCAGGTTCAGCGCCCGCAGCCGCTTCTCGAACGAGCGCTCGACGTTGGAGAGAATCGCTCCCGGTGCGATGTTGGCGCCGATCAGCACCACGTTGCGGCGGTTGATGCGCATGATCAACGGCGGCGCCGGCGCCGAGACGAGCTTCGTGATGTCGCCCACGCGCACGATCGAGCCGTTGTTCGCCCGGATCGGAATGTCGCCGATCTGCCCGAGCGAGTTGAGATCGGCCGCGGGATAGATCACCTGCACGTCTTTGAGACCTTCGGGCCCCGTGAACTGCGTCGCGGTGTCGCCGCCGAACGCGGCCCGCACCGCCGTCGACGCGGTGCCGATGCTGGCGTCGAGCGCGCGCGCGTTGCCGCGATCGAACTCGACCTCGACCTGCGGCGCTTCGTTGGTGAGCGAGGTCGTCGCGTCGATCGTGCCCGGCGTTGCGGCCAGCGCCTCAAAGGCTTTCGCCGCCGCGGGCCCGGGATCGGCGGTCAAACTCGAGACCACGTAGCCGATCGGCTGCGCGATGCCGCCCGACGGATCGGTCGCCGGCACCGCGACCACGCTGGCACCCGGTAAGAGCTGGCCGACGCGTTTGCGCAGGTCGTCGACCCAGTACGCGGTCGAATGCGAGCGCCCGTCTTTGAGGAAGAGGTGGATCTGGCCGATCGCGCCGTTGTTGATGTAGCCGCTGATCTGCCCCTGATAGGCGCCGGCCATCGTCGTCTCCGTTTCGAGATCGGCCACCTTGTCGACGAGCTGAGACGCTCGCAGCACCGCCTGCTGCGTGACGGTGAGCGGCGTGCCAGTAGGATACTCGATGTTGACGAAGATCTCGCCGCGGTCGACCGGCGGCATGTACTCGAAGCCCACGATGCCCAGCGGAATCAGCAGCAGCGCCACCACCAGGCTGGCGAACGAGATCCAGATCACCAGCGAGCGGCGCTCCAGCCCCCAGGGCAGCGCGCGCTGCACGTACCAGCCGCGCACGCGCTCGAAGCCGCGGCCGAACCGCTGCACGATGCCCCACGGTTTCCACTTGGAGTAGAGCGCCCACCGCCCCGCCAGCGCCGGCGTGACCGCGAAAGAGACGAAGAGCGAGGTGAGCGTCGCGACCGTCACCACCAGGCCGAACTCACGCAAGAACAGCCCCACGCTGCCCGGCAGGAACGAGATCGGCGCGAACACGACCACGATGACCAGCGTAATGACGATCGTCGCCACGCCGATCTGCGTGAGGCCGTCGATCGCCGCCGTCTGGGGCGAATCCCCTTCGTGAAAATGTCGCTCGATGTTCTCCAAAACCACGATCGAGTCGTCGACGAGGATGCCGATCATCAGCGTCATCGCCAATAGCGAAACGGTATCGAGCGTAAAGCCCGCGATGCGCATCGCGGCGAGCGTCACCAGGAACGACGCCGGCACCGAGATCATCACCACGATCGCGTTGCGCCACGACCGCAGGAAGAAGAGCATCACGATCGCCGTGAAGATGATGCCCTCGATCAACGTGCGGGTGACGCCGGAGAGCAGCTCCTTGGTGTAGGTCGATTGCACGCTGAGCACGGAAAAGTCGATGTCGGGGAACTGCGAGCGCAGCGACGGCAGCGAGGCGAGCACCGCGTTCGAGGCGGTCACTTCGCTGGCTCCCGCGGCCTTCTGCACGTCGAGCTCGACGGTCGGCTTACCGTTGGTATAGGCATAGACGCGCTGCGTTTCGTAGGCGTCCTTCACCGAAGCGACGTCACCGATGCGGTAGAGCCGCGGCGAGGCGCTCCATGGATAGATCGAACTGGCCCCCGAGGAACTCGACGCCGTAGTGCTGTTGCCCAGCAGCAGGCTCGAGACCGACGGCACGTCGGTGATGTCGCCGCGGATGTCGAGGTTGGTCTCGCGATTGGGCTGGTACACGATGCCGCCCGGCGCGCGCACGTTGTTGTTGGCCACGGCGTTGATCACGTCGGTGAGCGTGAACCCCGACGACTGCAGCGCCTGCGGCTTCACGTTCACCTGGATCGACGCCGTCACGGCGCCGTTCTCCTGAACGTAGGAGACGCCGGGCACCTGTTCGATCGCCGGCACCACGGTGTTCGTGACGATCGCCGAGAGGTCGCCCAGCGAGAGCGTGCGAGACGACGCGCTCAGCGACGTGACCACCGCTTCGCTCGGATTATAGATCGAGATCTGCGGCGTGGGCAGGTCGTCGGGAAGCTGATGCAGCGAGTTCTGCACCCGCCCCTGCACCTGCACGAGGTCGGTGTTCTGATCCGAAGTGAGGGAGAAGACCGCCACGATCGACGCCTGTCCCGGCTGGATCGACGTTTCGATGTAGCTCAAATCGGGCGCGCCCGCAATCTGATCTTCGAGCGGTCGCACGATCGCATCGCGCATCTCGGTGGTCGACGCGCCCGAATAGGTGAGCAGAACCTGGATCGAGGGCACGTCGTAGTTGGGCAGCTGCTGCTTCACCAAGCTGAAGCCTGCCACGCTTCCCGCCAGCAATACTAAGGAGAGGAAGACCGTCACCAGCGTCGGCCGTTTTACGAAGAGCCGCGTCAACCACATAGGCTAGCTCCCCACGCCCGCATACGCGAGTTCCGGAGGCACCTGCTTTACGACCTCGGCGCCGCTGCGCGGCTTAGGCCCCAGCCACATGAACATCACCGGGACCAGCAGCAGCGTGAGCAGCAGCGAGCTGATCAAGCCGCCGATTACCACGATGCCCAACGCCTGGCGCTGGCCGGCGCCGGGATCGAGCGCCAGCGCGATCGGCGTCATGCCGGCGATCATCGCGCACGTGGTCATCACGATCGGGCGGAAGCGTTCGCGCGCGGCCTCGATCATCGCGTCGCCGCGGCTCATCCCACGCTCGACCATGTGATTGGCGAAGTCGACGAGCAGGATGCCGTTCTTCGACGCCAGCCCCACGAGCAGCACGGTACCGATCAGCGAAAAGAGGTTGAGTGCCTGATGCGTGATCGCTAGCGACGTCAGCGCGCCGACTGCGGCGACCGGCACCGAGAACATGATGATGAAGGGCAGCCGGTAACTATCGTAGAGCGCGACCATCAGCAGATAGACGAGCAGCAGCGAGAGCCCCAGCGCCATCGTCATGCCGCGGATCGTATCGGAGAGGTTCTGCTGCTGTCCCCCGACATTGGCCTTCACCGAGACCGTCGACGGAAGGTGCAGCGCCGCGAGCTGTTTTTGGAAGTCGCGCTGCACGATGGACTGGATCGCGCCCGGTGCTAAGTTCGACTGCACGTGCACCACCGTCTCGCGGTTGACGCGCGTCATCAGCGGCTGGGACGGATCGGAGACGTACTTCACGACGTCGCCGACGTGCACGAGGTTGCCGCCGATCGTGCGCACCGGGATCGCGCTCACCGCCGCCAGAGTCGTCTGATCGGCGCGCGGATAGAGCACCTGCACGTATTTCGTGCCGCGCGCGGTGTCGAACTGCGTGGCCAGCGTTCCGCCGAAGGCCGCACGGATCGCTGCCGCCGCTTGCCCGATGTTCACGCCGAGCACGCGCGCGCGGTCGCGGTCGAACTCGATGTCGATCTGCGGCGAGAGTTGCTGCGCCGAAGAGTTGACGTTGGCCGTGCCCGGCGTGTCGCGCAGCGCCTGCGCGACCTTTGCCGCCCACACCTCGGGATGTTCGTCGCTCGAGGTAACGAGATAATCGATCGGCTGTGCGTTGCCGCCCCCGGTTCCCGTCGCCGGAATCGAGATCACGCGCGCGTTCGGCGCAACTTCTCCGGCGATGCGGCCCAGCACCGGCGCCCAGTAACTCGTCGGCCGCTTGCGATTGCTCTTGAGAAAGACGTGGATCTGCCCGACCGAGCCCTGCACCAGCAGGCCGCCGAAGTTCGACTGCGTGCCGCCGGCGAGCGCCGTCTGAGAATCGACGTCGGGCAGCTTGGCGAAGCGCGCCGCCAGCTGCGCAATCGCCGCGTTCACCGTGGTGAGCGGCGTGCCCGTGGGATAGGTGGCCTGCACGAAGATCTCGCCGCGGTCGACCGGAGGGATGAACTCGAAGCCCACCGCGCCCAGCGGCACGAGCGCGATCGAGAAGACGACCGCGAGGCCGCAGACCACCGCGACCGGTACCGCGCGCCGCATCGCCCACGGCAGCGTTCGCCGCGCGTAGACTTGGCGCACGTGTTCGAAGCCCTCGGCAAACTTTTCGATCGCTTTCCACGGCTTCCAGCGCCCCAGCAGCGACCAGTTGCCGGCCAACGCCGGCGTGATCGTAAAGGAGACGCAGAGCGAGGTGAGCGTTGCAGTGACGACGACTAGCGCGAACTCCGAGAGAAAGCGCCCCACCGTGCCCGGCAGAAACGCGATCGGCAGAAAGACGACGACGTCGACCAGCGTGATCACCACCGCGGCCGGCCCGATCTGCGTGCGTCCCTTGATCGCGGCCTCTTTTGGGCGTTCGCCGTTATCGAAATGGCGCTCGACGTTCTCTAGCACGACGATCGAGTCGTCGACGAGGATTCCGATGATCAGCGTCATCGCCAACAGCGAGACGGTATCGATCGTGAAGTTGACGATCCGCATCGCCGCTAGCGTCACGCAGAGCGACGCCGGGATGGCGATCAGCACGACGACCGCGTTGCGCCACGAACGCAGGAAGAAGAGCATTACGATCGAGGTGATCGCGATCGCCTGGATCAGCGTGCGAAAGACGCCCCAGATCTGCTCTTTGGTGTACGCGGCCTGATTGTTGAGAATGCGGAAGTCGATCGCGGGATACGTGCGTTCCAGCGTCGGCAGCATCTTCAGCACGTTCTGTGCGGCGGTCACCTCGCTCGCGCCGGTCGACTTCTGCACGCTCAGCGAGATCGTCGGGACCGTGCCCACGTAGCTGTACTGGCGCTGCGGCTCAAACGAATCGGTAACCGTGGAGACGTCGCCAACGCGGATAACGCGCGCCGAGGCGGTCCACGGATTCACGCTCGAGAGCGACGGCCCACCGTTACTGCTCCCGCCGCTCGCGCTCGAGGAACTCGACGACGATCCCGACGCCGCGCTCGGTGCCGCGGTTGCGGTGCTCGCTCCGATCACCTGCGCAGCGAGATTGGGCAGCGGCTGCGCGGTCGCGGTCGCGACCGGCGTCGCGGTCGCGACCGCGGTTGCCGACGAGCCTGCCGAGGCAATCGTCGGCGACGGAAACGGCGTGGGCGATGCTGCTTGCTGCGCGGCGGAGGTTGCGAACGGCGCGGGCGTCACGTTGACGCTGGCCGCGCTCGCTTGCGCGGGCGCGGCCGTCGACTGCGCGGACGTTCCGCCGCCGCCTCCGCCGCCGGCGGCAGACGTGCCGGCCGGTGCGCCCGGGGAGCCCGGCAGCGCCGGTTCGTTGTACGACGCGTTGCCGAACGACGTCGTAAACGGCGACGACGCGAAGACCGGCAGGTCGGCGACGGTCGCGACGTTGCTCACGTCGCCGCGGACGTCGATCGTCGTTTCGCGATTCGGCAGATACGCGATGCCACCGGGTTCGCGCGAGTTGTTCTGCGATATCGTGCTGGTGATGTCGTTGAGCGTGAGGCCTGAGGATTGCAGCAGGTTCGGATCGACCGTCACCTCGATCGCGGGCGTGACCGAGCCGCCGACGTTGACGTTCGAGATGCCGTCGACTTGCTCGAGATCTGGCACGACGTTGTTGGTGACGATCGCCGAGAGCGCGCCCGAGGCAAGCGAGTGCGAGCTGACGCCGAGCGTCAAGATGGTCGCTTGCGCGGGATCGAACGTGCCGACCGTCGGCGCCGGCATGTCGCTGGGCAGCTCAGACTGCGCGACCAAGATGCGCCGCTGCACCTGCACGAGATCGGTCGTCTTATTCGAGGTGAGCGAGAAGACCGCCGAGATCGTGGCCTGCCCTTGCTGCACCGTCGTGTTGATGTGGTCGAGGTCGGGCGCGCCGGCGATCGCGTCTTCGATGGGACGCACGATCGCGTCGCGGATCTCCGTGGTCGAGCCGCCGGGATAGCTCGCACGCACGCTGATCGTGGGAAAGTCGATATTGGGAAACTGCTGCTGCACGATCGTCGTGAGCGCGATGCCGCCCGCGACCGCGATCAGCGCGAGGCTGACGAAGACGAGCGCGGGCCGGAGAACGAAGAGACGAGTCGGCCACATCGTTGCTTACCGCCTACGGCTCTTCGGCCGCACCTGCGAGCTGCTGACCCGGCGTGATGCCTAGCTGCCCGTTGCTAATCACCTTCGTGCCCGCGGGCAGCCCGGCGACCACCGACGTCTTGCCGTCGCTGCCGCGCTCCGTCACCTTCGCGAGCTTCGCGGTATTGTCGGAGCCGACGGTCAGCAGCGTCTGGTGCGAATCGTCCAAGAACGATGTGGCCGGAACGCCGATGCCGCTGACGGTGGGCAGATTGATCGTCGCGGTGACGGCCATGCCCGACTTGAGCTTCAAACCGGGATTGCCGAGGATCGCCTCGACGGTGAAGTTCGTCGAGCCGGGCTGCACCTGCCCGAGCACGGCGTTCACCCGGCCGCGATATGGTGGCGCGTTCACGCCCGCGACCGAAACGCTGACCGCGGCACCGCGCTGGATGCGGAACACCTGCTCCGACGACGCGTTCAGCTCGGCGTAGACCGGATCGAGCTCTTGCACGGTAAAGATCGTGCGCGATCCGGGATACTCGCCGGGATTGAGATTGCGGTTGACCACGACGCCGTCGACCGGCGAGGTGATCAACGCCTTGTCGATCTGCGCTTGAATCTGATCGGCCTGCGCCGCCGCCGACGCGGCATCGGCCTGCGCCGAGGCAACGTTGGCGGCCTGCAGGCCGGTACCGGACGTGCCGTTGACGCGCTGGTTGAGGATGGCCGACTGCAGGCTCGCGTTGGCGGAGTTCACCTGCTGCTGGTCGTTGTGCACGGTGGTGCCCTGCTGGTCGACCTGCTGCTGCGACACGTAGCCGCCGTTGAGTAGCGATTGGTAGCGCGCGAGGTTCGTCTGGTCGTTGCGCAGCGTCTGTTGCGCCTGCTGCAGCGCAGCTTGCGCGTTGCGCACCGAATCGCCGCCCTGGCCGATGTTGAGCTGGGCTTGATACTGCGTCTGTGCGACGCGCGCGGTCGACGATTGCGCGGAACTCTCCGCCGCATTGAGGCTCGCGCGCAGGTCGGTCGTATCGAGCACGGCGAGCGTCTGACCGCGGTGCACTTCGTCGCCTTGGATGACGCTCACCGAGTCGGTTGGCTCGGAGAGCGAGCTGGAGATCGCAACGTTTTGATAGGGCGCGATGATGCCCGCGATCTGCACGGTCGGGTGCACGGTCACCGGCTCGGCCGCCGCGGTTGGTACGCTCGCCGGTCCGGGCGACGGGCCGCCGCGCCCGCGGTGACGGCCGCCGCCGCAGCCCGCGCACAGGACCGCGAACAGCACCAGCATGGCGAACGGTACGAGCAACGGCGATCGTCTCATTTCAAGAACGTATCCTACCTGGGAGATGCCCCACTTCGTCTGAGAGTTTACCCTCGCTCACCGAGCGTTCATCCGGCGCGCTGCGAGAGGCGGCTAGCCCAGCGGAAAAGGCCGCCGACGACCAGGACGAACGCCGCGACGCCGATCGCCGTGGCGGCCGTCGCGAATCCGGGGGTGGCGAGGCCGAGCGGCTCGGGCCGGCCGCTCGAGACGATCAGGCCGGCAAGCAGCACCCCAAAGAGGCTCTCGCCGACGATCAGCCCCGAGGCGACCAGCACGCCGAGCTGCCGGGCACGTTCTGGCTGCGCGCTGCGCGCCGCCCAGCGGTTGTAGAACCACCCCAGGATCGCGCCGGCGACGACCGGTGCCGTCGTCGTTGCCGGCAAGTAGATTCCAAGACCGACCGCCAGCGGCGGCAGCTGCCCGCGCTTGGTCGCACGCAACACCTCGTCGACGCCGATGACGACTGCGCCGACGATCGCACCGGTGACGATCAGCCGCCAGTCGATCTGTCCGCCGATCACGCCCTTGGCGAGGGCCGAGATCAGCGTCGCTTGCGGTGCGGGCAGCGGTTGCGTAAGGCCGTGCAGGTTGGGCGCGCCGGCGAAGCCGTAGCCGCGATTGAGCAGATTGAGGATCGGGGGAATCACCAGCGCGCCGAACACCACCCCGGCAACCAGCGCCAGCTGCTGGCGCCACGGCGTCGCGTCGACGAGTTGGCCCGTTTTGAGATCTTGCAAGTTGTCGTTGGAGATCGTCGCTACGCAGAGCACGACCGCTGTGACGAACAGCGCGTACGCGACCAGCTCTTCGGTCGCCGCGATGCGCGCGTGCGCCGCAATCGCGAGCAGCATCAGCGACGCGCCGATCACCGCCAGGATCGCCAGCCCGGAGACGGGACTGTTCGAAGAGCCGATCAAGCCGGCCATGTAGCCGCACGCGGCGGCCACGAAGAAACCGGCGAGCACCACGTAGAGCACCGCGGCCGGCGCGAGAACCCACGTCAGCGGCGCGAGCCTGCCGCCGGCGAGTGAGTTTGCCAACAGCAGAGCGAGCGGAATCAAACACGCGAGGCTGACGAGCGCGACGATGCCGATCGGCAGATCGCGCTCGGTGCGCGGCTCGTTCTCGCTACCTCCGGCGCGACGGCGCCGCGACGCCGCGAGCGCGCCGGCGATGCCGAGCGTCACGGGCTTTGCCAATCGCCCTAGCGACCAGAGCGCCGCGACGCCAATCGCGCCCGCGCCGATAAAACGTACCTGGTGCGCCCAGATCGCCGTTGCCACGTCGGCCGCGGCGCCGGGCATGTGCTCGAGCGCGCTGAGTGCCGGCGTAAAAATGCCCCAGGCGATGAAGAGGCCGGCCAGGATCGCCAGGCCCACCGAGAGCCCGATCAGCTGGCCGGCACCGACCAGCGCCAGCGATAGCGAGAAGCCGAAGCCGGTCGTCGCGCTGCCCAAGCGCACGTAGCCGGCGAGCTGCGAGGCGAAGATGCGCGTCGCGACGATCGCGGCAAACGCCGCCGACGCCACCGTGCCGCCCACCAGCGCCAGCAATCCAGCGCGATTGGCCGCGCCGGTGCGCGACGCGGTGCCAACCTTGAGCACCTCGGCGGCGGCGACGCCCTCGGGATAGGGCAGATCCGACTGCGCCACCAGCGCGCGGCGCAGCGGCACGCTGTACATCACGCCGAGGATTCCGCCGATCGCGCAGATCGCGAATGTCTGCACGAACGGAAAGCCGCTCCACCAGCCGATCATCACCAAACCCGGCAGCACGAAGATCACCGCCGAGAGCGTTCCCGCGGCCGACGCGACCGTTTGCACGATGTTGTTCTCGTAGATCGACGAGTTCCGCACCGCGCGCAGCACCGCCATCGAGATGACGGCGGCGGGAATCGTCGACGCGAACGTCAGCCCGACTTTGAGACCGAGATAGACGTTCGCCGCGGTAAAGACGAGCGTGATCGCCCCGCCAAGGACGATCGCACGAGCGGTAAGCTCGACCCTTCCCTCCACGAGGCGCTTCTTTGCGCGCGCGAACGCGGGCGGCCTTTCGCGCCAAAAGGCAAAGCCCGTAACGGTTGGACGCTACGGGCTTTGCGTATCTCCGGTCATTCCCGCCTGTTTGAAGCCGTTTCCCGCTTCCTACCGACGTCTCTACCCGGTCTGTTTAATCGGTCCACTCGGATTGCCGCGGTTGAAGCGACGGTTCGTCTACGTGTTCCGATTGCGGCTCGATACGGGTCCGCACTTCGTCGATGAACGAAGTGTTTGCATGCTAGCAAAGCAAAATCGCCGTTGCAATACCCAAACGGCGCAGTCCACAACTGCTCCACAAGAAAGTGCGGTTACCCACAGTTTATCGACCGCCGCGGGGGCAAATAACGGCTTACGGCGCGGGCGTTGCGGATCCCATCGGCGCGGCCGATTCCATCGGCGCCATCGTTGCCATCGGTCCCATCGACGACATTGGCGTCATCGAGGCCATCGGCGACATCGAGGGCATCGTCGAGGCCCCCGGCACCGTCTGCGCCGTCGCTGCGAGCGTCGTGGCGGTTGCAAGGAACGTTCCGACGGCGGCGAGCGCGACAAACCAGCGATTCATGAGGGCGACTCCTTCCTGGGATGCTATGAATAGGGCTTCTCGGTCCTACCCACCGGGGGTTGCCTTGTAACGCGCCTGCGGCCCGGTGCCGCAAACCATTGCGGCCGCTCCGGGGTATTAAGAGAGAGGGGAGAGCCGCGCGCCGTGCGGCAAGAACACCCAAAAGCCAATGAGCACCATCGATTTAACCCGCCCCGGCGACGCCCTCGCCCGCACCCTGCCGATTTTCGAGCGTGCCGCGCGGGTGATTCCGCGCGTCGAGTGGGCCCTCCACGCGCCCTACGTCGACGCGATCGGGCGCCTCAAGCGCGAGCGCAACGCGGTGATCCTGGCCCATAACTACCAGGTTCCCGAGATCTTCTATACCGTGGCGGATATCGTAGGCGACTCGCTGGCGCTGGCGATGAAGGCCGCCGAGACCGACGCCGACGTGATCGTGCTCTGCGGCGTCCACTTCATGGCCGAGACCGCGAAGCTCGTCAATCCCAGCAAAACCGTGCTCGTGCCCGACCTACGCGCGGGCTGCTCGCTGGCCGAGTCGATCACCGCGGCCGACGTGCGCCTGCTGCGCGAACGCTATCCCGATACGCCGATCGTCACCTACGTCAATACCTCGGCCGAGGTGAAGGCCGAATCCGACGTCTGCGTTACCAGCGGCAACGCGGTGCAGATCGTCGAGGCGCTCGGCGTCCCGCGGGTAATCTTTCTCCCCGACGAATATCTCGCGAAGTATGTCGCCTCGAAGACGAACGTCGAGATTATCGCCTGGAAGGGGCACTGCGAGGTCCACGAGCGCTTCACGGGCGCCGAAATCCGCCGCTTCCGCGAAGGCGACCCAACGCTTACCGTGCTGGCCCATCCGGAGTGCCCGCCCGACGTGCTCGCCGAGGCCGACTTCGTCGGCTCGACGCAGGGCATGAGCGAGTACGTCGGCACGCTTTCGGAGACTCCGGGCGCGCGCGTGCTCTTGATGACCGAGTGCTCGATGGCCGACAACGTTTCCGGGCGCTATCCAGGCGTCGAGTTCGTGCGGCCGTGCAACCTCTGCCCCCATATGAAGCGCAATACGCTGCCGAAGGTGTTGCACAGCCTCGAGGCGATGGAGTACGAGGTGACGATCGATCCCGAGATCGCGCTGCGGGCTCGGCACGCCGTGGACCGCATGCTCGAGTTCAGCCGCCATCTCCGCGACTAGGCCGCCGCGCAGCATGGATGCACGGCGCAGCGATGCGCTCGTCGTCGGCGCGGGCATCGCGGGATTGATCGCGGCGTTCAAGCTCGCGCCGGCGAAGGTGACGGTTCTCTGCAAGACGCGCCTCGGCAAAGGCGCCGCCACCGATTGGGCGCAGGGCGGCATCGCCGCGGCGATGGGCGCCGACGACTCGCCACGGCTGCACGCGATCGATACGCAGCGCGCCGGCGCCGGCATCAGCGACACCAAGATCGTCGAGATCCTTACGCAAGACGCCCCCGCCCGCGTCGAAGAGCTGCTCGAACTCGGCGCGGCCTTCGATCGTAACGACGAAGGCGAACTCGCGTTGGGCCGCGAGGCCGCGCACCAGCGGCGGCGCATCGTCAAAGCGGGCGGCGATGCCACCGGCCACGAGATACTCAAGACGCTGATCGAGGCCGTGCACGAACACCCATCGATCGAGGTCGTCGAGAACTTTACCGCTGAGGATTTGGTCGTGGCCGCCGGCGGCATCGCCGGCGTCTACGCGACCGAGAACGCGTCGCGGGAGAGCGTCGAGTTTCTCTCGGGTGCCGTGGTGCTGGCGACCGGCGGCGCGGGCCGGCTCTACCGCTACACCACCAATCCCGTCGAGGCTACCGGCGACGGCATCGCGATGGCGGCGCGCGCCGGAGCCGTGCTCGCCGATATGGAGTTCGTGCAGTTTCATCCCACGGCGTTGGCCATCGGCCGCGACCCGATGCCGCTGGTGACCGAGGCGGTGCGCGGCGAAGGCGCGATCTTGGTCAACGACTTGGGCGAGCGTTTCATGCGCGCCGTTCATCCCGATGCAGAACTCGCCCCGCGCGACGTCGTGGCGCGCGCGATCTTCGAACAGCAGCAGCGCGGGCGCAGCGTCGGGCTCGACGCGCGCTCGGCGATCGGCGCGCGCTTTCCGCAGGCGTTTCCGACCGTCTTTCGCTTCTGCATGGACGCCGGCATCGATCCGCGTCTGGAAAACATTCCCGTCGCGCCTGCCGCGCATTATTTGATGGGCGGGATCGCGGTAAACGAGTGGGGGCGCACCTCGCTCGAGCATCTCTGGGCGTGCGGCGAAACGAGCGCGACCGGCGTGCACGGCGCGAATCGTCTCGCGAGCAACTCGTTGCTCGAGGCGCTCGTGTACGGCTCGCGCGTCGCCGAAGACATCGCGGGCGCCGCCCCCTCCGCGGGCGTGGTGGTCGCGGAGTTGCCGGCACCGCCGGCGTTGTGCGCCATCGCCGAGGCGCAGGCGATCAACGATCTGCGCAACCTGATGTACGCCAACGTCGGCTTGGTGCGCACCGAATCCGGTCTGCGCGAGGCGCTCGCGCGCATCGCCGAGCTGGAAGCGGCAGCGCCGCCGAAGGGCGTGCTGCGCAACCTGCTCGTAGTGGGCCGTTTGATCGCCGAGGCCGCGCTCGCGCGCAGCGAGAGCCGCGGCAGCCATTTCCGCAGCGACTATCCGCTAACCGACGAAGCTCTTGCCAAACGATCCTTCACGCGACTGCGCAGCGTCGCTTGAGCTGATCGCCGCGCCGCTCGTGCGCGCGGCGCTGCTCGAAGATCTCGGCCGCGGTGGCGATCTCACCACCGAGGCGATCGTCGATCCGGCGCTTCGGGCGCGGGGGCGGATCGTTTCGCGGCGCGACGGGGTGGTCGCGGGGATTGGGATCGCGGCGCTGCCGTTCGCGATGCTCGACGCGGGCGTTGCCTATAAGGCGTTGCTGGGCGACGGCGAGCGCGTGGGCGCCGGCGAGACGCTGGCCGAGATCGAGGGCGGCGCGCGCGCGCTGCTCACCGGTGAACGCACCGCGCTCAACCTGCTCGGCCGGCTCAGCGGCATTGCAACGCTGACGGCGGCGATGGTCGCGCTCGTAACCGGAACGCGCGCCAAGATCGCGGACACGCGCAAGACGACGCCGACGCTGCGGGCGCTCGAGCGCTACGCCGTTCGCTGCGGCGGCGGCGCGAACCATCGCTTCGGGCTCGACGACGGCGTGCTCATCAAAGACAACCACCTCGCGCTGGCGGGCTCGATGCACGCAGCGGTCGCCGCGGCGCGCGCCCGAGCCGGGCACATGGTCAAGATCGAGATCGAGGTCGAGACGCTCGAGCAACTGCGCGAAGCACTAGAAGAGCCAATCGACGCGGTACTGCTCGACAACATGACGCCCGCGCAGCTCGCGCAAGCGGTAGCGATCGTCGGCGGCCGCGTGGTCATCGAGGCCAGCGGCGGCGTCACCCGCGAGAACGTCGCGCAGATCGCCGCCACCGGCGTCGACCTGATCAGCATCGGCGCCCTAACGCACAGCGCCCCCGCGTTAGATCTGTCGATGGAAGTCGATTTGTCATCCTGATCGCAGTCGAAAGATGACTAAAAGGCGTTGGCGTGACGGCGGAGCGTTACCGATACGCCAGCAGCGCGATGGCTACTATCGCGCCGATTACGGCGACGAAGGTTGAGACGCCGTATGCCAGCATCGCGGAGAGCGAGATCACTTCGCCGCGGCGCAGGCCGGCATTGGTGATGGCGTAGCGCCAGGCTCCCAGCATGGCAACGAAGATGCCGAAGACGGCCATCGTCGTGCCAAACGTCGTAGAGAGGCCTTTCGTCACCGTGCCTCCCTGCACGAGCACCGCGAACTCGCGCGCGAAGAGTGAGAAGCGCGCAATGACGAAGCCGAACGCAATGAAAGCCAAGGCGGTGCGAACGTACGCCAACAGGGTGCGTTCGTTTGCCAAAACGTCGGTGGCGCGGGTCGGGGGCGCCTCGCTTCGCTCCAGTGGCATGAGCCACTAGCCCTTAGGCGGAATCGAGGCCAGTACATGTCTACACCGCAAAACGCCTCCGCGCCGGCCGAACAGGCCCAGACCCGTTACGATCTTCAGCCCCCCAAGGCCCTCGTCGAGTTCATGATGCGGGACTGGCTCGATCTGCCGGCGACGGTGCGGCCACATCCGCAGAACGGTCGCTTTGCCCAGCGACGCGAGGCGCTTTCGCAAACCTATCGCGGCGTCCACGTGCTGATTCCGGCCGGGCGCGAGCACTGGCGCGCCAACGACACCGTCTTCCGTTTCCGCCCCTCGAGTAATTTTGCGTGGCTTGCCGGCGACGCCGAGCCCAACTCGCTGCTGGTTCTCGAGCCGCACGGAGCCGGACACCGCAGCGTGATCTTCGTGCTCGACCACAATCGCGGCCGCGCCGAGTTCTTCACCGATCGCTTTGCCGGAGAGCTGTGGGTCGGCCGTCACCGCGGCGTCGAGGAGAGCGTCGTGTACTACGGCGTCGACGAGTGCCGTCCGGTCGGCGAACTGGGCGCCTATCTCGAGGAGCTGCGCGATTCGAAGCAGCCGCTCGTCCTCGCGCGCAGTGACGACGATCGGGTCGACGCGGTCTTCCCTCACAGCGACGGCGACGACGAACTATCGGAGCGTCTCTCCGAGATGCGGCTCGTCAAAGACGATTACGAAATCTCGGAGCTGCGCAAAGCGTGCGCGTTCACGAAGCTGGCCTTCGAAGACGCGATTCGCGCGATGCGCACCGCAAAGAGCGAACGCGAAATCGAGGTGGCCTTCTCGGGACGCGCGCGCGTCGAAGCCAACGACACCGGCTATCTAACCATTGCGGCCGCCGGCGAGCACTCGTGCACGCTGCACTGGACGCACAACCACGGACCGCTGCGCCCCGGCGATCTATTGCTGATCGACGCCGGCGTCGAGTGCGAATCGCTCTACACCGCCGACGTCACTCGCACGCTGCCGATCTCCGGACGGTTCTCCCCCGAGCAGCGCACCGTCTACGATCTGGTCTGGGAGGCGCATCGCGTGGCCATGGAGGCCGTGGTCCCCGGTAACGACTTTCTCGAACCCCACCAGCGCGCTCAACGCGTGCTGGCCCAAGGGCTCATCGACCTCGGCATCCTGCGCGTCTCGCTCGACGAAGCGCTCGACCCGCAGCGCTTGATGCAGCGGCGCTACACGCTTCACAGCGTCAGTCACATGCTCGGGCTCGACGTGCACGACTGCGCCCACGCGCGCACCGAAGAGTACCGCAACTGCCGGCTGCGCGAGGGCATGGTCCTCACGATCGAACCCGGACTCTACTTCCAGCCCAACGACGCGACCGTCCCCGAGCGCTTCCGAGGAATCGGCGTGCGCATCGAGGACGACGTCGCGGTTACGAGCACCGGCTTCGAGAACCTCAGCGGCTCGCTGCCGGCGAAAGCCGGCGAGGTCGAGCGCTGGATCGGCGAACTCTGGTCGTCTAGCTCGGGATAACTGCGGTTCCAGGCGGTGCCGGCGGCATCGGCGGCAGGATCGGCGCACCGCCGCGCGCGGCAGCCAGTTCGTCCTCGATGGGCCAGCGGCCGAAGGCGAGTACGATCATGCAGATTAGCGGGCCGACGCCGGGGACGAGATTGAGCAGCGACATCGCGCCATTGTAGCCGGCCTTAGCGAAGATCCGCCAGTAGACCCAGATCGTAAACGCGAGAATCGCGACGATTACGATCAGATACACCATGAAAAACGTCGCCATGAAGCCTGCGGCGGCGGTTTGATTGTTGTCCATCGGTCTTAATAGCCTTCCGTTCGTAGCAGCGTCGAGGAGTGAATCGCGCCGACCGGCGCGTTAGTGAACCGTTCAACCTCGTGGCGGCGAGCCCCAACCCGATTGCAGATACTTACCATCGACGACGATGGCGGGCACCGTCGGGTCGCCCGCCGTATATCCGAACATTCGCTCGCGCACTTTGCGGTCGTTTTGAGCGTCGTGACGCTCGTATGGCGTGCCCGCGGCGTCGTAGTACGCCATCGCGCTCTTGCAATACGGACACGTCGGCGAGATGAAAAGCTCTAACCGCGAGCCCGGAGGAATGTGCTCCGCGTCGAACTGGGCCGCCATGCCGCTGGTGTTCGTACCAACGCCGCTGGGGAACCTGCGAGACGTCACGCTTCGCAGCCTCGACGTGTTGCGCGAGGCCGAGATCGTCGTGGCCGAAGACACGCGGGTGGCACGCAAGCTGCTGGCGGCCCTGGGCATCGAAGGGCGGCCGATTTGGAGCTACCGCGAGCAGAACGCCAAGAGCGTAACCGCTGGAATCCTCGAGCGCGCGAAGACCGCCGTCGTCGCCGTCACCGCCGATGCCGGTATGCCCGGCATCTCAGATCCCGGCAGTGCGCTGGTCGCCGCGGCGCGACGTGAGGGCGTTCCGGTCGAAGTTCTTCCCGGCCCCAGCGCGGCCACCGGGGTCGCGCTGCTCTCCGGCTTTCCGCTGAGGCGCTTCAGCGTCGAAGGCTTTCTCCCGCGCGCTTCGGGGCAGCGGCGCGAGCGTTTTGCGGCCGCGCTGCGCGGCGAGGCGACGACGATCTGGTACGAATCGCCGCAGCGCATCGCGGCCGCGCTGACCGATCTGGCTACCGTGGCGCCCGACGCCGAGGTCTTCCTCGTGCGAGAATTCACAAAACTGCACGAACAGCAGCTCGCAGGCACGCCGCGCAGCGTCGCCGAGCGTCTCGGAGAATCGCCGCGCGGCGAGATCGCGTTCGCGGTCGCACCCTACGCCGGACTGGCCGCGGAAGCTGCTGCAAGCGTCGATCCAAGCGCCGCGATCGACGAGCTGCTGGCGGGAGGACAGCGCGTCGGCGAGGTGGCCAAGGCGCTGGCCGCACGCGGTTTGGGCGACCGGCGACAGCTCTACGCCGCGGCGACGGCGCGGAAGGCCGCCCGCAAGAGGCCGCTAAGAGAGCGCTGATAGCGATGGAACGCACGTACTACGTCACGACGCCGATCTATTACATCAGCGGCAATCCGCACATCGGTCACGCCTACACGACCGTCGTCGCCGACGTGCTGGCGCGCACCTCGAGGCGCTTTCGCCCGACCTTCTTCCTCACCGGCACCGACGAGCACGGACAGAAGGTCGCCAACGCGGCGGCCGCCGCGGGAAAATCGCCGCAGGAGTGGTGCGACGAGTTGGTGCCGCGCTGGAAGGACCTCTTCGCCGCCTATCACGTGGAGTACGACGATTTCATCCGCACGACGGAGTCGCGGCACGTAGAGAAGGTCGTGCGCGTGTTCGAACGGCTGCGCGAGACCGGCGACGTGTATCTCGGCAAGTACGAGGGTTGGTACTGCGTCGCCGACGAGACGTTTTGGCTGGAATCGAAGCTCGTCGACGGCCGCTGTCCGACCTGCGGGCGCGAAGTACAATGGATATCCGAGGACGACTGGTTTTTCCGCCTCTCAGCGTACAATGCGCGCTTGATCGAGCACTTCGAAACGAACCCGCAGTGGGTCGCGCCGCGCAGCGTGTACAACGAGATGATGTCGATACTGCGCGAAGGGCTCGACGATCTCTCGATCTCGCGCACGAACCTGGAGTGGGGCATTCCGATCGAAGGCGGCGGCGTAATTTACGTGTGGCTCGACGCGCTGCTCAACTACATCACCGCGATCGGCTGGAGCGAGAACGAAGAGCGCTTCAATTCGCTCTGGCCCGCGAAGACGCAGCTGATCGGTAAGGAGATCGCGCGCTTTCACACGATCATCTGGCCCGCACTGCTCTGGGCGTTGGGCGAGCGTGCGCCGGAACTGGTATTCGCGCACGGCTGGATCACCGTCGACGGCGAGAAAATGAGCAAGAGCCTCGGAAACGTGGTCGACCCGTTCCTTCTCGAGCAACGCTTCGGCGCCGATGCGATGCGTTATTTTCTGCTGCGCGAGGCGCACTTCGGCAGCGACTTCTCCTACTCGGAAGAGAAGATCGCGCAGCGCTGCAATAGCGATCTTGCCAACGATCTGGGCAACCTGCTCAACCGCTCGCTCTCGATGCTCGCGCGTTATCGCAACGGCGTCGTGCCCGCGCCGGCCGCCGCTTCGGAATTTGGGGCGCGCTTTGCGGCCCTGCCCGAAGCCGTGCGCGATCTCACCTTCGACCTGCGATTTCGCGAGGCGCTGGAAGCGGCGTGGGAGCTGGTAACGGCGCTCAACCGCACGATCGACGACCGCAAGCCCTGGGTGCTGGCCAAAGAGCAGCGCACCGACGAGCTCGAGGCGATCCTCTACGACTTGTGCGAGGGGCTGCGCTGGATCGCGATTCTGCTCTATCCGGTGATGCCCGAGCGCATGAACGAGATGTGGCGGCAGCTCGGCAATCCCGGAAGCATCACCGAGGATCCGGCCGTATCGCTGCGCTCTTGGGGCGGTTTTGCGGCAGGCGCGCAAACTGCGCCGGCCACGCCGCTCTTTCCGCGCGTCGAACTGCTCGCACCCACGTGATCGACACCCACTGCCACGTGCACGATCGCGCCTTCGACGCGGATCGCGAGGAGGTCGTGGCGCGCGCGCGCGACGCCGGCGTGCGCGCGATGGTGACGATCGGCGAGGATCTGCCCGACAGCGCCGTCGCCGTCGACGCCGTCGCGCGGCTCGGTATCGTCGCGGCGGTGGGCATCCATCCGCACGAGGCGGCCGGCGCGCCCGCGGACCTCGAAAGCGAGCTCGCGCTTCTCCTCGATCGCCCGGGCGTGGTGGCACTCGGCGAGATCGGCCTCGACTACTACTACGATCGAAGCCCGCGCGACGTGCAGCAAGAGGTATTCCGGCGACAGCTGCGCGTCGCGCGCGAGCGCAAGCGCACCGTCGTCTTCCACCAGCGCGATGCCTTCGACGATTTCACGCGCATCTTGCGCGAGGCATGGGAACCGGGGATGCGCGGCGTGGTGCACTGCTTCACGGGAACGCCGGAGCAGGCGCGAGTTTACGTCGGCGAGTTCGGTCTGTTCCTCGGCATCGGCGGGGTTCTCACGTTTCCCAACGCGCAGCCGGTGCGCGACGCGGCGCGCGCCGTACGCGCCGGTGCGCTCGTGCTCGAGACCGACGCGCCGTTCTTGGCGCCCGTGCCCAAACGCGGCAAACGCAACGAACCGGCATTCGTAACGCACACCGCCGATCGTCTCCGAATCGAACTCGGAATCCCAATCGAAGAGCTCGTGGATACAACGGATAAGAACGCGAAGCTGTTGTTCGAGATCTAGCGCATCGACGGCTCTGCCGCTAGGGCGCCGCGCAGCGGTCGCCCACGCGGCGGCACGAAATAATCTCATCTGGCGTATTCCCGGCTTCGAAGGGCGAGCCCGGTATCGGCCACAATGCGCCAGTAGCTCGATCGATCGTCGATCCCGTGAGGCTCCTCGACGCAAAGTTCGTTACGTAGAGGAACGCGCCGTCCGGCGTGACGGTGATTCCGTTGCCGAGACCGGCGTTGGCATAAGGCGATGCCGGTAGAGGCCGCAGGGCGCCGGTCTCCGGGTCGATGCGATATCCCAAAACCGATGGCCCGTTCCCCGATTCCGGAACGCCGGTCAGATACAGAAATCGGCCGAGCGGATCGCTCGCAGCCGCACGCACGTCGGCTGCTGCCGCGGCGTTCGGCGTCGTCGGCGCACTGAGCAGTCCCGTATGCGGGTCGATTCCGTAGAGCGCGATGGTCGTGGGGTCTTGGTTGCTGAGATACGCCCATCGCGCGCGCCGGTCGATGAGAAATACGCTGCCTCCGCGCCGCGGAACGGGTTGCGTCGAAACGCGCTGCAATGCGCCGTCGTCGCTCAGAGCGAACGTCTCAATATCTTGCTCGCTAACGACGTACGCGAGGTTACGTTTCGGATTCATCGCGAGCTCGAAGGGCCAGCGACCCAGCGCCAGCGGCGACCAGCTCAACGGTCGCAGCGCTCCGCTCTTTGGGTCGACCGCGTACCCCGTGATGCTCTTTCCGTTCAGGTTCGCCCCGTACGCATAGCGGCCGCCGCGATCAAATCTCACGGTCGTGGGACCGATTCCGGCGGCGAAAGGCGAGCCGGGCACGAGGCGCAGCGTTCCGCTTCGCGCGTCGATCGAGTAGGCGAAGATCCCGTCGTACCACGTGCCGGCATAAAGGTGACGCCCGGCCGGGTCGATCGTTAGGTGCACCGGCTTGCCGTGCGGGAACGGCGAGCCGCGCACTTGCGTCAGTCGTCCATGTTTATCGGCCCAATAACCCCATAAGTCGTCCGACATCGCGTTGGCGACGTAAACGAAATCGACCGCACCAACCTTCGGCGGCAGCGGCGGTATCGGTGTGGGTGGCGGCGCCGGCGGAGGACAGAAGAACGGGGTCGGCGTCGGGATCGGTTGGAGGAATCCGACCGGCCACGCCGTCGCGCTTCGTGCGGAAACGGCCGGCACAAAATTGACGATGCCGAGCGGCTCGCCGTTGCGATCGTCACGCGCCAGCATCCAGGCGCTTGAATCGCCGCCAAACTTCACGCCGCTCCACGTCTGCCATGGCGGAGGGGTCAGTGCGTCGATTCGCTCGTCGCTATCGATCCGCACGAGCTTGCCGCCGGCGGTCCAGACGGCGCCGTCGGGCGTCATTTCCAGGGACATCGGTTCCAGGGACATCGGTTGCGAAACGAGCCGCGGAATCGTCCGCTCCACGTTTTGCTCGGGCGCGACCAGCAGCATCGCGCGCGACGTTCCGTTCCGGCGCACGTGGATGACCTCCGTTGAGGTCGCGGACCAGAGCGATCCGTCGCGCCCGACGGCTTGAATCACCGCGCCCGGCACGCTCGGGACCCCGACGAGACGGGCGCGAACCGTCGGACGGGAGTCGAGTTCGTAGAGACCGCCGGCGTTGGTCGCGTAGACCCGCCCGTTCGGAGAGCGAAACATGCGAAAGATGTCGTTCGGCGTCTCGGCCGACGCCAGCACTCGCGTCCGCGGAACGTATGCGAAGATCGTCCGGTCCGACGGGCCTCCTTTGAAAAGCCAAACAACGCCGCGTGCGTCCTGCGCTACGGCCGCATAGGAAAAATCCAACGCAAACACCTGGGATCCGCTCGCGCGCACCGCGGCGGTGGTATCTTCGCTCCCGTCGTGGTGTACGGTAAGGAGGAGCGAGTCGTCGAACGAGCCGGCGAAGTCGAAGTGAGAGCGCGTCGGTAATCCGCAGGGCAAATACGGTTGCCAGACCTTTTGAACGCGCCGGTCCGCGATGCGATACAGGCCGTCGCGATCGGTTCGGACCATCACCGTCCCGTCGTCGAGCACGGCGATATCTTGCGGCAACGTATCGCGACCGAAGGCGCTGCTTTGAAATGCCGTTACGACGCGGATGCCCGCCTTGTCAAACGGCGCGCACGCGGCGTCGAACCGGGACTGATTCGACAACGCGCAAGAACGAACGCTCCGACGCGGCACGGCCGGCGACGCGCTCGGACCCGCAGCGGCGCCGTTGAGGACCGCCATCGCGAGCAGAACGCTAAGCTTCGATCCGGTCGTCATTCTTGCGCCACCTTCGAGCTTGGTCTCAAAAAAGCCGCCGCTTCGGCTGCGCTCAAGCTGACGGGCGAAGCGGTTTCGCGTTTTGCCACGCTCTTTCCAAGCGATTGCGGACCGCACTGACGATCGTGGTATCGGCGGTGGTGCAGCCCCAATCGGTCATTGCCCCGCGGCCGTACGGCGACGTTGCGTTGGCCGAGCCAAGCCACGCGCGATCGCCGACGGCCGCAAGCTTCTCGGAGTCGGGGCACGCGCGCACGCGCACGCCTTGCGCGGCCAGATCTTGCAACGCCGCGCGTTCGCGCGGATCCGCGCGGAGCTCGCGCTCGCTCACCAGCAAGCGCGGCGACTCGCGCTGCTCGGCGAGATCGCGCAACGCGGCGAACACGACGTTGCTTCTGCCGAACGTCTCGCTTTCGACGATCGCGTCGTCGCCGGCGCGCGCGCTCGCGAGCAGCCGCGCTTCGAGGTCGAGCGCTTCGCGCTTGTCGCCCGGAATCGCGCGGTCGTCGGCGGCATCGCCGGCCCGCAAGACGAGGTCGCCGTCGCGCCAGTTCTTCTCGTCGAGGTAGAGCGCGCCGTCGGCGGCGATCACTTTGGCGTGCAGCGGGTGGCAGAGCGAGGCGCTTGCGCCGGCCGCACGCAGCTCGACCGCGACCCGGCGGTTCTCGGCCACCAGCCGGCCGGACGGCCCATCGTACGGGCTGCCCTCCAGCTCGACGCGCACCTCGGCACCCCGTCGTGCGGCCGCTTCGAGCGCGCGCAAAACGGGGCCGTGCAGCGTATAGGCCGCGGCCTCGACGTGCTGCGCGGTGCGCAGAGCCGACAGAACGTCTCGGGTAGAGCTGAGCGAAAGCACGGCGCCTGGCCTTCACGACGGCGCTCGCGAGTGGCTAGTCTGCCGGCCGGCCCGGGGGGAGAGCGATGCGGCACCCCAAAGCAGTAGCAATAATGAATTCCGCCTCGGCGCGCGGCCGTCACGACGGCGAACGGGAGAAGGGGCTCTTCGTGCGCGAGATGTTCGCGCGCATCGCCCCGCGCTACGACCTCGCCAACCGCATGATGACCGGCGGCCTCGACGGGCGATGGCGCCGCCGGGCCATCCGCGTTCTGGGCGCGCCGCGTCAGGCACGCGTGCTCGACCTCTGCTGCGGCACCGGCGACCTCGTCTTCGGCCTGCAGCGCAGCGACCGGACGCTCGACGTCACCGGGATCGACTTCTGCGGCCCGATGCTCGAACGCGCCCGCGAGCGCGCGCAGCGTGAAGGGCGCGGGGCCGCGACCTTCGTCGAGGGCGACGTGATGGCGATGCCGTTCGATGACCGCAGCTTCGATGGCGCGACGATGGGCTTCTCGCTGCGCAACGTCGTCGACGTCGACGGCGCCCTCGCCGAGATCGTCCGCGTGCTGCGGCCCGGCGCGCGCTTCGTGAACCTCGACGTAAGCAAGGCGCCGAACAAGGGGCTCAAGAAGCTCTTCGATCTCTATTTTTATGGCGTCGTTCCGGTGCTTGGCGGACTCGTCGGCGGCTCGCGTGAAGCCTACCGCTATCTTCCCAACTCGCTGACGCACCATCCCAACGCGGTCGAACTGCGCGATCGTTTCGCGCGCGCCGGCTTCGCCGACGCCGGCTTTCTGCCGTTGATGGGCGGCACGATCGCGATCCACTACGGGCGTCGCCCGTGAGGCTCGTCGACCCCGGCCGCAGCGAGCGCGAAGACCTGCAATCGCTCGTCGAGCGTTTCTTCCGCGAGCGCTTCTCGACCGATAATCCGATCATCACCGAGGCCATCAAACGCATGCTCGCCGCGGGGGGCAAACGTTTGCGCCCACGCATCACGTTGCTCGCGTCGGCCGCGTGCGGCGGCGATCCGCTCGAACACCTGCACTTGGCCGCGTACATGGAGCTGATCCACGTTGCGACGCTGATCCACGACGACGTGGTCGACAACGCGCAGCTGAGGCGCGGCGTCAACGCGACGGCCGTCGACTACGGCAACCGCGTCAGCGTGCTGGCCGGCGATTATCTCTTCGCGTGGATCTTCAAGAACGTCACGTCGAGCTATCCGCATCCGGTGCCGCACGTGCTCTCGGCCACGCTGGCCGCGATCTGTGACGGCGAAGTGCTGCAGTTGCAGGCGCTCGGCAATCTCGACCTCCCGCTGGAGATGTACGTCGAGATCGCTCGCAAGAAGACGGCCTCCCTCTTCGCGGCGTCGGCACGCTGCGGCGCGATCATGGGCGGCGGTGACGCGCCGGAGATCGCCGCGCTCGACGCCTTCGGCGACGCGTTCGGCATCGCGTTTCAGATGAAAGACGACCTGCTCGACGTCACGGCCGACGAACGCTCGCTCGGCAAACCGGTCGCCAACGACCTCATCGAGCGCAAGACGACGATTCCGCTGATCGCCGCGCTGGCCGCCGACGACGCCGGCTTTCGCGGTACGGTCGCTCGCTTCTACGAGAACGGCTCTAACGAGGCGCTCGCTTCGGTCGTGCACGGCATCGAAGCCTCGGGCGGGTTGGAGGCGACTCGCCGCGAGATCGCCCGCTACGTGGAGCGCGCCAAGGCGGCCTTAGAGCCATTGACGGCGGGCGAGGCGAAGAACGAACTCGCACATCTCAGCGACGCCCTGCTCGGCTAGCTAATAAGGAAAAAGAAAAATCACCATGTCCGTCCATCCACTCCTCGCCCTCATCGACGCCCCGATCATCATCGGCATCCTGGTGCTCGGGGCGCTGCTCTTCGGCGCCGACAAACTTCCCAAGCTCGCGCGCAGCGCGGGCCAGGCGAAGAAAGAGTTTCTGGTCGGACAGGCCGAGGCCGACGAAGCCGCGGCGACGGCGCGCGAAGACGCGCGGCGGCGCGCCGCGGCCGCCAACGCCGACATCATGGATAACGTCGAGCTGGCCTCGAGCACCGGCGAAGCCATCCCGCCGCCGACACCCGATCGAGGCACGCCCAGCTCGTAAACGTGGCCTTGCTGGCAGACCGCGAAGCCGAACCGGCGCCGTGGGATCAGAAGGAGATGCCGATCACGGAGCACCTGCGGGAGCTCCGTAATCGTCTCTTGATCGCGCTCGCGACGGTCGGAGCCATCGCCGTCCTGCTCTTCTGGCCCTCGCAGTACGCGATCCGCTGGATGATGCGCGAGTACTTCGGCGGACTGCAGCTTCACGCGTTCGGACCCGCCGACGTGATCTTTACCGAGTTCAAGTTCTCGATCGTCGGTGGAATCGTGTTCGGGCTGCCGGTGCTGCTGCAGCAGGTGTGGCTCTTCGTCGTGCCGGCCATTCACCCGCGCACGCGCCGCATGGTGTACTCGTTCATCCTGCCGTCGTTCCTGCTGGCGCTTGCGGGGTTGGCGTTCGCGCATTTCGTGGTGATTCCGCGGGTCGTCTCGGCGCTGCTCCACATCACCGACGCGGTCGCGACGCCGACGTTCGGCGTCGCCTCGACGCTGAGCTTCGTGATCGTGCTGCTGGCGCTCTTCGCGATCATCTTTCAAACGCCGATCGTGCTGATCGGGTTGGCGCGTCTGGGCATCGTCAACGCTGCGATGCTGCGAAAGTACCGCCGGCACGCCCTCTTCGGCTTTTTCGTCGCCGGCGGCATCGCCGCGCCCGACGGCAATCCGCTCACGATGGCGCTGCTCGCCCTGCCGATGTACTGCCTCTACGAGATGTCGATCTGGGTGATCTTGCCGCTCGAGAAGCGCTGGCGCGCATCGTGACCCCGGCGCGCGCGCTCTACGCCGATTTCGTGCGCACGTTCGGCAACGTGCTCTTCGCCGTCTGCCTATTCGCGGTGTGGGGCGTGCTGACGCTGCTAGGGGTGGTGATCGACCAAGGGCGCGACGCCGACGTCTACTTTCAAACATTTGCCGCGCCCCTGGCGCGCGCGATCCTGCGCCTCAGCCTCGACAACGTCTACCACTCCCCGTGGTACGTTGGGATCGTCGGCCTCATCCTCACCTCGCTGGCAGTCTGCACGTTCAAGCGCGTGATCCCCGCGCGGCTCCCCGCGCTGCGTCCGGTAAAGGTCGAGAAGATTCCGCTCCACGAGGAGATCGAGATGGAGGGCGAACCCGCCGAGGTCCGCGGGCGCCTCGCCGAGTTCTTCACCGGCCGCGGCTGGCGCATGCGCCGGCGAACGTTCGACGGCGTCGAGTGGAGCTTCGCCGACAAACACGACTGGGCGCGCCGTGGCGTTCTGATCGCGCATCTCGGATTCGTGATCGTCGCCGCCGGCACCACGCTCTACTGGGCCAAAGGCTTCGACGGCGAGATCGCGCTGCTGACCGGACAGACCGCGCAGGTTGCCAAGACCGGCGCGGTGATCCGCCTCGACGATTTCGCTTATCGCATCGCTCCCACGCAGACCAAGAGCGGCATGGTGTACCAGCCGATCGACTACGTTTCACACGTTACCGTCAGCGGAAAGGACGGCGTCGCCAAACACCTGATCGTTCGCGTGAACCACCCCATCGACGTCGACGGCACGCTCTACTATCAGGCCAGCTACGGCTTCGGCACGCGCTTTCTGCTCACGCACGACGGCAAACGCGACGCCGCGCTCTCGAGCCGCACGCTGCTCGAGGGCGATTCGTTCGACGTGCCGGGCACGTCGCGCAACGTGGTGTACGAACGCTTCGCGCCGACCGTCGACAAGCAGAGCGGCGTACCGACCGCCGATCCGCGGGTCAACGATCCGGCGGTAATCCTCGGCCTATCGCAGCAAGGATCGCCGCTGGGCGAGGTGCTCGTTCCGCTGAACACCTGGATCGATCTGGGCAACGGCTGGCGCCTCGTGCCGCAGCGCTACGTGCTCTACAGCGGCTTCCAGTACCGCCACGATCCCGGCGTGCCGCTCGTGGCGACCGGCGCGTTCGTGCTGCTGGCGGGCCTGGTGATCTCATTTTACTTCCTCCCGGCGCGACTCTACGTACGGGTCGACCCAGCCGGCGGCGGACGCTCGAACGTTGGCGTGGCGGCGACCACGGTGAAGGGTTACGACGTTTTCGAGAACGAGTTCGCACGATTGGTGGTAGCGTTGAAAGGCAGCTCATGATTCCTTGGGACGAAACGCTCATCGCCGTCGCGCTGGCGGCCTACACGCTCGGCGCACTGGCGCTGATCGCCTACTTCTTCTCGCGCGAAGAGTGGTTCGTCAAGGTTGGCGCTCCGCTGGCCGTCGCCGGCTGCGCAGCGCAGTTCGTGCAGCTGATCGTGCGCTACGAAACCACGCACGTGTGGCCGCTTCTCAATCTCTACGGCTCGCTCTCACTCTTCTCGGCGATGTCGGTAGCGATTTTCATCGGCTTTGCGGCACGCTACCGCATCTGGTTCGCCGGCGGGTTCGTGCTCGCGCTCGCGGCGATCTTTCTCGCTTACGGCGTGACGTGGTACGAAGGCACGATGCCCCCGGTGCCCTCGCTGCAATCGTACTGGGCGAAGATCCACGTGCCGATCGTCGTTTCGTCGTACGCGGCATTTTTGGTCGCATTCGTCTTTTCGTGCATCTACCTGTTCAAGTATTACGCGCAGCGCCGCGCCGGCTCGGGAGCCGTCGCCGGCTGGCTGGCCGCGCTGCCGAGCCTGCCCGCGCTCGACGTGATCGTCTACCGCGCGGTGGCCATCGGGCTGCCGCTGATCTCCGTCGGCATCATTACGGGCGCCATGTGGGCGCACGAGGCGTGGGGCGCGTACTGGCAGTGGGATCCCAAGGAGACCGCCGCTCTTTTCTCCTGGATCGTCTACCTGGCGTACATGCATCTCCACACGCGCAGTGCCTGGCGTGGGCTGCGGACGAACTGGGTGAGCGTCGTCGGGTTCCTCTCGATCATCTTCTGCTATCTGGGGGTGAACATCTGGATCTCGGGCCTGCACAGCTACAAAGTGTAGGCTGCACCGTACGAACGCGCGACGCTGCCCAACAGCGAGCGCAATAGCACCTCGGGAGCGCCGACCGGCGACTCGATCGCGAGCGATCGAGAGGTCAACGTCGCTCGCAAGCGTTCGCAGCGTACGTGCTCGGTGGGCGACCGTGCGATCAGGTACTCGGAGCGTACGCCGTCGGCCGCCGCGAGCGCATCGCGCGCACGGAGCCATTCGCTCAGACTGGCGAACAGCTCGCCCGCCGCTTCTACGGCGATCACCGCCAGCTCCATGTCCGAACAGCCGAGGGCAATCTCCGAGGCGCGCGCAGCGTGCGTTCGCGCCCGAGGCTCGTCGCCACGGTCGAGCGCAATCAGCGTCAAGCCGGTCTGCGCGTGCCCCTCGACGTATAGGTTGCCGCCGGCGTTTGCGCGCGCCGCGGCCGTGCGCAGATTCGCCTCCGCGCGATTTAGGAGCCCAAGCGCGAGGTCGCACCTGGCGACGTCGACCAGCATCAGCGTTTCGTCATCGCCGGCCTCGAGTCGCGCGAAGCCTTGCGCCGCTCGTCGGAACTCCTCTCTTGCCGCCGTGAGGTCGCCACGGGCATACTCGGCCGCACCGACCGCGCTGCGCGCGAAGGCAACAAGATATTCGTCATTCAATGAAAGGAGGCTCGTCAGCGCTTCACTCGCCAAGCGCGAAGCAAGCTCGACGCGTCCGGTCATGCGCGCGGCGTTAGACGCGTAGAGTTGTGCCTTTGCCAGCGTCGCGGAATCACCACCGGCGGCGCGCAGCTCCTCGATCGCGAGATCGAACGCCGGAAGGTTGTGCTCCGCGTTGCCGAGATTGCGCCCGAGCACGGCACTCAAGTAGAGCAGCTCCGCGCGCAACGGCGAACGCGGCGTCAGAGCAGCCACGACATCGCGGTACCAGTCGATCGCCTGCGGCGCGTAGCCCCGGTCGAAGAAAAACCGCGAGAGCGCCGCTAGGGCTTGCGCTCCCAGCAAAACATCGAGCCGCTCCTCGATTGCCGACACCAGCGCCGAGCGAATCTCATCCATCTGCGCTTCGATTGCGTCGAAATGCTCGCCGGCCGCAGGCCCGCGCAAGAGCGCGCCGCGCTCGACGATCGGCGCCAGCACATGGCGCATGCGCCGTTCGCGCGCCCGCGAGCGTTCTTCGACCGTGCCGGGGGCGGAAGGCTCGGGGACGCCGGAATCGGGCTCGGGCACGCCGGAATCGGGCTCGGCGTCGACCTCAGCGCGCATCGCCGCCGTAAAGTGATCGTACAGCCGCCGCGCTGCGTCGGCGTCGCCGAGCTCCCTCAAGGTCTCGACGGCCCTGTGGATCGTCGCTTCGCTTAGCGGATCGAGGCGCACCAGCGCGTGCCCCAAGCGCGCGATAGCACCACGTTCGCCGCGGCCGAGCGCGCGTTCGAGAAGCCGTGCGAGCAACTCCAGCTGCAACGCATGCATGCGGCGCCGCTCGCGTTCCAGCGTCTCGTCGTCGACCCCGGGAAATACCGGTTCGTCGTACAGGGCGACTGCGTGGCCGGCGCGCGCGGCGTCGGCCGCAAGTGACAGGTAGCGCGTAACGTCGATCGCGCTGCGGGCGAGCGGAGCGAGCGCGACGCGATCGCGCGACCGTTCGATTGCGCCGGAGAGGCCGACGGATTGCAGCGCGCTCTCCAACTCGTGCAGACGACGGCGCAGATTCGCCAGAGCGCTGCAGTCGGCGAGATCGGGCCAGAGTTCGGCGGCGAGGGCGGCGCGGTGGACCGGTTCGAGGCGCAAGGCGAGGTGCGCCAGCAGGCGTCGCGCCCGAGGCGAGAAGCGATCCGAGCGGTCTTCACCATTTTCGACGACGCTGAAGCGTCGGAAGGCCGTAATCGTCACCCCGCGATCCATCGCGGGAGAGAGTTATCGGCGCTGCTGTACTTCTCCGGCGAGCGCTGCGGTTAGCTGTAGTAGAGGGCAACGCCGTGCGGCCCCGAGGCGCCGGCGTTCTCGGTAAACGGCGATCCGGGGACCGGCGAGAGCGCGCCGGACTTCGATATCGCATAGACGGCGATCGCCTCCGTGTTGTTGTTTGTCACGAAGAGATGCGCGCCCGTGCGGTCGACCGTCAATGCCGCAGGCCCGGTACCGGTGCCGTCGGCGAAGGGCGAACCCGGGAGCGCTTTGAGGCCGGCGGCTGAAACGGCGTAGCCCGTGATCGTTCCGTCGGCCGAGTTTGCGGCGTAGACGTGTTTGCCGTTGGGAGCGATAGCTATGCCGAGGGGCGTGCCGCCCGCAGCAAACGGCGAGGCCGCCAACGGCGTCAATACTCCCGCAGAGACGGAGTAACCGCTGACGCTCGCCTGCGCCGCATTGGTAACGTAAAGCTCCTTACCGTTCGGCGTGATCACCGCCTGTTGCGGCCCGTACCCAGTGGCGTAGCTATTGAGTTCCGTCAGAGCGCCGTTCTTCGCAATTGAGAATGACGAGACGTACCAACCGTAGGTGTCGACCGTGTAGAGGTACGCGCCGCCGATTACGGCCGAGGATGGGTTGGAGTCGCAGAAACCTGGACAGCTCACCGCGTAGGGCGACCCCGCGATGCTCTTCAACTTTTTCCCGTGCCCGGAGAGATCGAAGGCCGCGACGGAGCCGCCGTTGACGGCGTCGATCACGTAGAGACGGTCGTCGGATTTCGTGAGCAGTGGGAAGCTCGCGCCGGTGCCAGCGTCGGTATTGTCGCTCACAAGATCGAGCGTTCCGCCTTGCCCGATCGAAAATACGGCGATGTTGCCGGTGACGGTGCCCGTTACGTAGAGGTACGGTCCCTGCGGATCGACGGCAATCGAATAATCGGCCGGCCCATTCGTCTGCGAAGGGAAGGGGGACCCGGAGATCTCCGTGAGCGCGCCATCAGCAGCGACGGAGAAGGCCGAGATCGTGCTGTTGTTATTTTCCACGTACAGATATTCGCCAGCGGGGTCGTGCTGCGCGCGTGCGGCGACCGGCAGCGCCGGAATCGATGAGGCTCCTGGCGAGGACGGTGATGCGCAGCCGGCGACGGCCAAGGCGACGCTAAGCGCCGCGAGAGTAACTAGGGCTTTCATGCCGCCTAGCGTAGCGGTCCGGCGTCCCGAAGTCGTCCCGGGGGTGGCCTTTCGATAATGGTCCTCGCGCGCAAGCAGAGGGCCCCCTTACAATGGTGCCAAATGGGCCCCCAACCCGTCTCTGCCTCCGGAGAACGCTAGTGTCCGATCATCTCGCGAGCGCCGATTCGACGCCGCAGACCCCCGAAGAAGTCTCACGCCGTACCTTCATGGCCAACGCGACGCTGACGATCGGCGGCATCGTCGGCCTGGTGCTGGCGGTTCCGATCGTCGGCTCGCTGCTGCCGCCCAAGAACGCGTCGGCCGGCACCTGGGCGCCGCTCTCGTCGCAAGAGCTGGACGAACTCCAGAAGGCGACCGACAAGCCGGTCAAACTGACGTTCACCCTGAAGTACCAGGACGGGTACCTTCCCGAACAAGCGGCGGCAGAGTACGCCTGGGGCATCAAGATCGACCTCGATAAGTTCAAGGCGGCCCGTCCCGACATCTTCGACGTACCCGGCCCCGACGGCGACCTTACCTACACGCCGGTGAACATGGGCTTCGTCGTGTTCAGCCCGATCTGCCCGCACCTGGGCTGCTACTATAACTGGAGCGACGCGCAGAACCGCTTCATGTGCCCCTGCCACGGCTCGCAGTATTCGTTCGATGGAACGCACCTCGCCGGGCCCGCGCCGCGCGGCCTCGACCCGCTGCCGCTTCGCAGTCAAAGCGGCACGGCCGAAGTCACCTGGATCGTCTATCAATCGAACACGCCACAACGCATCGTCGTCTCCTATCAGGCATAGGTACTAGCTGATGCTCAACTGGATCGAAAAACGCACCGGCTTCGTCTCGATGGCGAAGGAGTTCCTCACCGAGGACGTGCCCGGTGGCGCGAGCTACTGGTACGTGTTCGGCAGCGCGACGATGTTCGCGATGATCATACAGATCGTCACGGGCATCTTCCTCACGTTCTTCTACGCGCCGTCGGCCGCAACCGCTTGGGAATCGACGCGGGCGATGTACCTCAATCCGTACACGCACTTCCTGCTCTCGGTGCACTATTGGGGCGCGTCGGCGATGATCGCGCTGGTATTTCTGCATTTGCTGCAAGTGCTGATCTTCGGCGCGTACAAGTCGCCACGCGAGCTGCAGTGGGTGGTCGGCGTGCTGCTGCTGCTCGTCACGCTGGTGCTCGGCCTCACGGGCTATCTGCTCCCGTGGGACATGGACGCGTACTTCGCTTCACAAGTCTCGCTGAACATTACGGGATTAGGGCCCGTCTTGGGACCGGTACTCCAGCACGTCGCTCAGGGCGGCGGCTCGATGGGCACGGCCACGATCAACCGTTTCTTCGGCCTGCACGTTTGGCTGATGCCTGCGGCGCTCGTGCTGCTCGTCGGCGCGCACCTGGCGATCTTCCGCCATAACGGCGCGGCCGGACCGGTGGTCGAGGATCGCCGAACGCTGCGCCCCGGACCGTTCTGGCCGGATCAGTTCTTCATGGACGGCGCGTTCTCGTTCATCGTTTTCATCATCATCTGCTTCCTTGCGTTCGCGGCGCCGCCGTATCTCGACGCGAAAGCCGACCCGACGAAATTCTTCGTGCCGTATCCGGCGTGGTATTTCTTGTCGCTCTTCGGCCTGCTCGCGCTCGTGCCGCCGGAGATCCACCTCGGACCGCTTTCGATCGGCACCGAACTGATCGCGACCATCATCGTTCCGACGCTGTTTCTGATGGTCGTGCTGCTGCTTCCCTGGATCGATCGCAGCAAGTCGCGCAGCTTCGCCTCGCGCTCGGGATTGCTTTGGACCACCGCGCTCGTCGTCTGCGTGATCGTCGCGCTTTCGATCTACGGACAGGTGCAGACGATGAGCAAACAGGCATCGGCACCTGCCTCGCCGCCGGAATCCGTCGTGCTCAGCGAGGCCGCCGCAGCCACGCTGCCCTCCGGCGACCAGACGTCCACCGCTCCCAGTGGAGTGAGCCCCAATGGCGCCAAGGTTTTCAGTGCGAATTGCTCCAGCTGCCACGGCGCGCAGGGCCAAGGCCAGCCCGGCGCGTTCCCGCCGCTCGCCGGCAATCCGGTGGTGACCGGCGATCCGAATAAAGTGATCGGCATCGTGCTCGGCGGACTCCACGGACAGATCTCGGTCGCCGGGATGAGCTACAACGGCATGATGCCGGCCTGGAAAGGCCAGCTCTCCAACAAAGACATCGCCGACGCGATCACCTTCATTCGCGGCGGACTCGGAACCAACAAAGCCTCAGCCGTAACCGAAGCGCAAGTAGCAGGCTATAAACCCTAACCTTGTCATGACTTGTCATGCCGATCGCAGTCGCAGCGCGACGAGAGCGGTTAGGGTGACGGACTAGTTACAGGGCCGCCCCTCATAGAGCACGAGCGCGGCCTTCCTATCGACGGTTACGAGGCGGCGATCGCGGCCGTATGTTGGATCTTCTCCAACGCTCGCGGCCGGCACGATCACCCACGCGCGTGGGGCGTTGCAGATGATCGTGCGCGGATCGGCCCCTTCTTCTTGCGGATCGCCGTCGCTGGGCGGCGAGAGCACGTGCACCACCGGACGCGTGTAGAAGAGCAGTGCGTTGCCGCCCGAGACGCCTTGGATCGCGACGACGTCGCCGGGAAGGCGTTCGCGTTCGATTCGCGCCGCCAATCGGGGAACGGGTTTGAACGTTTCGGTGTGCGGCAGCACGGTGACGGCGAGCACGTCGGTCGCGACGATGACCGCCAGCGCCAGCGCGTACGGCGCCGCGTTGACCGTGCGCGGCCGCGCGACGAGCAGCGCCGTTAACAGCGAGCCCACGAAGATCGCCGCCCCCATCGCCAGCAGCGGCGGCACGGCGATCGCCACCTCCGCCGTGAGCCGGTTGTTGCGTGTGAAGAGCGTAATGGCGATCGCGAGCGCGCCGATAGCTACGGGTACCGTCGCCGCGGAGATCACCGCCGAGCGCGTGCCGCCGCGGCGCACGACCGCTTCGAAGTAGAGCGCGGCGATCAGCGCAAGCGCGGGAAACTCCAGCGCGACGTAATTCGGAAGCTTGGTGCGCGCCAGGCTGAAAAAGAGCAGCGGTGCCACGATCCAGACGAAGGCCAAGCGTACGAGCCGCGAGAGCGCTGGATCGTGCGACCCGCCGGCGCGCAGCTGCCGGGTGCCGTACGCGATCGCCATCGGCAGAAATGCCACCCACGGAAAGAATCCCAAGATAATGACCGGCAGGTAGTACCACAGTGGGCCGGCTTGATTCTCGACGACGCTGGTATACCGCCCGATCGTGTACTCGCCGATGAGCTTCTGCAGCGGAAAGAGGTGGAAGTGCGACACGAGCGCGATCGGCCACGGAGCGGCAATTGCGACGAACGCCGCCAGGCCGATTGCCCATGCCCGTGCCGAGGGCAGCACGGTCTTTTCGTGCCGCCGGTTCCAAAAGAAGAACGGCACGATCACGAGCAGCGCGACGACCGGCGCGACGAGCCCCTTTGCGAGAAAGCCGCCGCCTGCGGCAATCCATCCGAAGACGGCGTAGCGTCCTCGCCCGGTCTCCAACGCGCGAAACCACCAGAAGATCGTCATCGCGACCGCGAGATCGAGCAGGCCGTCCATGATGGCGAGGCGGCTGATCACGGCCTGCATCAGACACGTCGAGAGAATGACCGCGGCGTACACGCCAACGCGCGTACCTGCTTGGCGCGCGACGGCGTAGCCCGTGAATGCCGAGAGCGCGATGCCGGCGAGCGCCGAGGGCAGGCGCAGCGCCAGCGCGCTCGCGCCGCCGATCGCCGAAAAGATCGCGCCGAGCCAAAAGTAGAGCGGCGGCTGCACGAAATACGGCACGCCGTTGAGGTGCATCACGACCCAGTCGTGCGTGAGGAGAATCTCTCTGGCGACTTCGCCGTACGCCGTTTCGCTGTTGTCCCAGAGCGTGCCGACGCCTAAACCCGGAAGGAGTATCAGCGCGGCAACGACCGCACCCACCACGGCCGCGCGAACGGCTCCGTCGGCGGTACTCTTCACCAAAGGCGGTTTTTGGCTGCCGGACGCTGAAGCCTCCGTGCGAACGCATATGCTTCCCATTTCCCTGCGGCCCAACGGCCGCCGAGCGCTGATCGTCGGCGGAGGAAACGTTGCCGCGCGCAAAGCGCAATCGCTCGCCGAAGCGGGCTTCCCAATCGCGGTGGTCGCCGAGCGAATCGGCGATCGGCTGCGCGATCTCGTGCAGCAGTGCGGCGGCACGTTTGAAGAGCGCGCATACGAGCGCGGCGATCTCGACGGCGCGGCGCTCGCCGTCGCTGCGACCAACGACGGCGACGTCAACGCTCGCGTGGTGGCCGACGCGCGCGCCGCGCGCGTGCTCGTTTGCGACGCATCGGCTCCGGAGCGCGGCGATTTCACGATGGCGGCGACGCTGCGCGTCGGCGATCTCACGATCGCCGCAGATTCTGCCGGCGCCTCGCCCGCATTTTCGCAGCGCGTCGTGCGCGAACTCGCCGACACGTTCGGCCCGGAATATGCCGGCGCGCTCCGATCGCTGCGCCGCGTGCGGGCAGCGGTCCACGAGAGCTTTCCTCGCGAGGAGCGTGCGGCGATTCTGCGCGAGCTCGCGGAGCGCCCGGTCGCCGAGCTGGCCGCCGCGCCGGAACGCACGCTCGTCTGCGCGTCGCGCCGCAGCGCGCTCGCGACGATTCAAAGCCGCACGGTCGCCGCGCGCTTGGCCGAGCGCGGAATCGCCACCACGATCTTCGGCGTCACGACGAGCGGCGACCGCGTGCAGGATCGCGCGATCGAGCGGCTCGGATCGGTCAACGTATTCGTCACGGAGCTGGAGAACGCGCTGCGGGAACGCCACGCGGATTACGCGGTGCATTCCTGCAAAGACCTTCCCAGCGAACTCGCCGCCGACATGCAGCTCGCCGCGATCTCCACGCGCGAGGATCCGCGCGATGCCTTCTGCAGCGAGCGCTTCGACAGTCTCGAGAGCCTGCGGCCAGGTTCCCTCGTCGGAACGTCGAGCCCGCGACGGCGCGCGCAACTCGCGGCGCTGCGGCCCGATCTTCGCTACGAAACGCTGCGCGGAAACGTCGACACGCGCCTCCGCAAGCTACGCGAAGGCGAGTACGACGCGATCGTGCTGGCGATGGCAGGATTGATACGGTTGCGCCAAGGCGCGCAGCACGTGGTGCCTTTCGACGTCGAGCAGATCGTGCCGGCGGTGGGTCAGGGTGCGCTCGCGGTGGAAACGGCCGCCGGCGACGACGTGGCAGCCATCCTGCGCGACGCCGTCAACGATGAAAGCGCCGAACTCTGCGTCGAGTGCGAGCGCGCGGCGCTGCGCGCGCTGCACGCGGGCTGCAGCGCGCCGATCGGCGTGCACGCGCGCATCGCCGGCGGCGAAATCGTCGTCGATGCGGCGGTCGCCACCGAGTCGGGCGCCATGCTGCGACGGCGCACGACCGGGCGCGCGGCGACGCTGCGAGAAGCGCAGGATCTGGGCGCCGCGTTCGGCTCCGAGCTGAGCTCGCACGCCGCCGTCGCGGCGGGGGAGCGGACGTGATCGCGCTGCGGCCGCGACGCCTCCGCCGGACACAAGTGCTGCGCGAACTCGTTGCCGAGCACCGGGTCGGCGTCGAGCATCTGGTGCAGCCCGTCTTTGTCGTCGAGCGCGGGGAAGACGCGGGCCCGATCGACGCAATGCCCGGCATCTCGCGCTACACGCTCGACGGCGCCGTGGCGCACGCGCACGAACTGTTTGCGCTCGGTTTGCGCAGCGTGCTGCTCTTTGGAATTCCGGCGCACAAGGATGCCGTGGCGACGAGCAGCTACGATTCCGACGGCATCGTACAGCGTGCGATTCGCGCGCTCAAGGAGGCGCTCCCCGAGATGGTCGTCATCGCCGACGTCTGCGGCTGCGAGTACACCGATCACGGGCACTGCGGAATTCTCGACGACGCCGGCGACGTCGACAACGACGCCACGCTCGAGTTGCTCGCCCGCATCGCGGTAACGTATGCCGAGGCCGGCGTCGACGTGGTCGCCCCGTCGGATATGATGGACGGCCGCGTGAGGGCGATACGCGGCGCGCTCGACGAGCGCGGCCATATCGGCGTCGCGATCATGGCCTATAGCGCGAAGTACGCCTCGGCGTTTTATGGACCGTTCCGCGAAGCCGCGGGATCGGCGCCGCAGCACGGCGACCGTCGCAGCTACCAGATGGACGCACCTAACGCGCGCGAGGCGCTGCGGGAGATCGCCCTCGACGTTGCCGAAGGCGCCGACATCGTGATGATCAAACCCGGCCTGCCCTATCTCGACGTGCTGCGCGCGGCGCGCGACCGCTTCGACGTACCGCTCGCGGCGTACAACGTCAGCGGCGAGTACGCAATGCTCTCCGCGGCGATCGCCAACGGCTGGCTCGACCGCGAGCGCACGATCGACGAGGTGCTTACCTCGTTCGTTCGCGCGGGCGCCGACGTCGTAATCACCTATTTTGCGGCAGAGTACGCGCGGCGCCATGCGTGAGGCCGTCGCGCTCTTGGCGGGCGGCGCGCAGCGGCGCTTCCCCGGAAAGCTGGAACGCGAGCTGCGCGGCAAACCGTTGATGCTGCACGCGTTCGAGACCGTACGCGCGAGCGGCTATCCGGTGTACGTCTGCGGTAAAGCAACGTTCGCGCCGGAGCTCGATGCCGCGCTCGACGCGCCGCTGATCGTCGACCGCTTTCCCGGCGAAGGGCCGTTGAGCGCGCTGCTCGGCGCCTGCGAACTGATTCCTGCGGAGCGCATCTTTGCAATCGCCGCCGATATGCCGCGGCTGCCGGCCGATCACCTCGAACGGCTGGCTGCGGAAATGCAGCCCGGCGACGAGGCCGTCGTGCCGCAGCACGAGGGCGGTATCGAGCCGCTCGCCGCGCTCTACGATCGCGCCGCGCTGCTTCGCGTTGGCCAAGAATTGCACCGCAGCGGACGCAGCTCGATGCGCGATGCGATCGCGCGGCTGGCCACGCGCTTCGTGCGCGAGGAACGGCGGCACTTTCTCAACGTCAACCATCCTGCCGATCTCGCCGACGAGGAGGCCACGACGTGAGGCTGGAGCGCTCGATCGCGGCGTTTGCACGCGCGCGCAGGGTGATCGCGGGGGGCGTGAACTCTCCGGTGCGCGCGTTTGGTTCGGTGGACCTGTCGCCGGTCTTCATGAAGAGCGCTGCCGGCGCGACGATGTACGACCTCGACGGCCACGAGTACCTCGACTTCTTGATGTCGTGGGGCGCGCTGCTGCTCGGCCACGCGCACCCTGCGGTCACGCGCGCGATCGCCAACGCGGCGGCACACGGCACGTCGTTCGGCACGCCGACCGAGTCGGAGAGCGAGCTGGCCGAGTTAATCGTCGCGGCGATGCCCGCAATCGAACGGTTGCGCTTCGTCTCCAGCGGCACCGAGGCGACGCTGAGCGCGGTGCGCTTGGCGCGCGGTTATACCGGGCGCGCGAAGATCGTGAAGTTCGCGGGCTGCTATCACGGACATGCCGACTCGTTTCTCATCGCGGCCGGTTCGGGGCCGCTGACGGCCGGCGTTCCAAACTCGCCGGGCGTCACCGAGGGCACCGCGCGCGACACCCTCGTGCTGCCCTTCAACGATTTCGGCGCGGCCGACGAGGTGTTCGCCGCCAATCCCGACTCGATCGCCGCGGTCATCGTCGAGCCCTATCCGGGAAACATGGGTCTCGTTTTGCCGCGGGCCGGTTATTTGGGCGAGCTGCGCCGGCTCTGCTCGCAGTACGGCGCGCTGCTGATCTTCGACGAGGTGATGAGCGGCTTTCGCGTGGCGCGCGGCGGGGCGCAGGCACGCGAGCGAATCGAACCCGATCTCACCACGCTGGGCAAGGTGATCGGCGGCGGCCTGCCCGTCGGTGCCTTCGGCGGCCGCGCGGAGATCATGGCGGCCCTGGCGCCCGACGGCCCCGTCTATCAGGCCGGCACGCTCTCGGGCAATCCGCTGGCGATGGCGGCCGGCATCGCCGCGCTCACCGCCGTGGCGCGGGACGCCTCGCTCTACGAACGCCTCGAAACGCTCGGGGGCAGGCTCGCCACGGGGCTGCGCGCGGCCTGCGCGGCGCGCGGCGTGCCCGCGGTCGTGAACCAGGCGGGCGGCATGATCTCGCTCTTCTTCACGCCGGGGCCGGTCGACAATCTCGTGGGCGTACAGACCACCGACCGCCGGCTCTTCGTCGCATACTTTGCCGCGATGCTCGAACGAGGCATCTATCTGCCGCCCTCGCCATACGAGGCGGCCTTCCTCTGTGCCGCGCATACGGAGGCCGAAATCGATCGCACGGTCGGGGCCGCGGGCGCGGCCCTCGACGAGGTGCTCGAAAGTCGCTTGTCGAGCGGCTCTGCGGCGCCGTAGGATGGGCTCATGCCCCTAACCTGCATCGGCCTCTCGCACCATACCGCGCCCGTCGAAGTGCGCGAGCACCATGCGTTCCCCGCGTCGCGGATGGCCGAAGCGCTCGTCGCCTTGGGCGACTACGAAGCAGTGAGCGAAGCGGTGATGCTACAGACGTGCGGCCGCTTGGAGATCTACGCCGAGCTGGCCGATTACGAGACCGGCGTCGCGCAGGTCAAATCTTTTCTGAGCAATTTCCGTCACGGCTCCAGCGGCTACGATCTCGAGTCGTACTTATACACGCGCCTCGGCCATCAGGCCGTCGAGCATCTCTTTCGCGTCTGCACAGGCCTCGACTCGATGCTGATCGGCGAGGCGGAGATTCTCGGGCAGGTCAAAGACGCGTACGTCGCTGCCGCGCAAGCCAAATCGCTCGGGCATACGCTGCACCGCCTCTTCCGCGAAGCGATCGCGGCCGGCAAGCGCGCGCGCTCGACCACGCGCATCGGCACCGAATCCGTCTCGATCGCCACCGCCGCGGTCGAAGCCGCGCGCCGGCGATTGGGGACGCTCGACGGCAAGACGATTCTGGTGATCGGCGCAGGCAAGATGGGGCGCGCCGCGGTGAATCGGCTGGGCCAAGAGGGCGCTGCGCGGGTGATCGTGAGCAACCGCACGCCGGCGCGCTCTCGCGACTTGGTGGAAAATGCCGGCTTCGGCGAGATCGTCGAGATGCCCGAACTTTCGCAGGCGATGCGCGCGGCCGACGTGGTGGTCGCGTCGACCGGCGCCTCGCACTTCGTGCTCGACCAAGAGCGCGTAACCGCCGCGATGGCCGAGCGCCCGCAGCGGCCCCTCTTCATCGTCGACATCGCCGTTCCGCGTGACGTCGATCCTGCCGTCGCAGGCATCGAAAACGTGACACTCGTCGACGTCGACGGCCTCAAATCGGTCGTCGACGAGCGCCTCGGCATCCGCCGCGAAGCGATTCCTGAGGTCGAAGCGATCGTCGCGGCGCACGTCGAGGAGTTCGAGAGCTGGTATCGCGCGCGCGCGATGATGCCCGTAATCGCGCGCCTCACCCAGAAAGCCGAAGCGATCCGCGCGAAGGAGGTCGAGCGGCTCTTCGCGCGCGCTCCCGAGCTGGACGAACGCGAGCGCACGCTCGTCGTGGGTACGACGATGACGATCGTTTCGAAGCTACTTCACTCGGTAATTCTCAAGATTCGCAGCAAGGCCAGCATCGACCATGCCGAAGCGCTCTCGCACGCACGCGTACTCGACGAGTTGTTCGAGCTCAACATCGCGGGCGACGTCGCCGCGCTGGCGCGCGCGATGCCTGATGGCCGGTAGCGCCGCCGGACGGATCTATCTGGTCGGCGCAGGCCCGGGCGATCCGGGCCTGCTGACGTTACGGGCCGCCGAATTACTCGCACAAGCGCAAGTGCTGCTCTACGACGCGCTCGCCGCCGACGCGATCGTCGCGCTCGCGCCCGCCTCGTGCGAGCGCATCTACGTCGGCAAACGTGCCGGCGATCATGCGATGCCGCAAGCCGAGATCGAACGGCTGGCGATCGAGAAGGCGCGCTCCGGGCTGCGCGTGGTGCGTCTCAAGGGCGGCGATCCGTTCGTCTTCGGACGCGGCGGCGAAGAGGCGCAGACTTTCGCCGCGGCGGGCGTCTCGTTCGAGATCGTCCCCGGCGTCACGTCGGCCGTCGCGGTACCCGCCTACGCCGGCATTCCGGTGACGCACCGCGAGTACGCCGCGTCGTTCACCGTCGCTACCGGGCACGAGGATCCGAACAAACCCGCGTCGACGCTCGACTATGCCAAGCTCGCCGATCCGCAGCGCACGCTCGTCTTTCTGATGGCGACCGGCAACCTACGCGAGATCGCTGCCGCGTTGATCGCCAACGGGCTCGACGCCGCCACGCCCGTTGCCGTCGTGCAGAACGGCACGCGCCCGGACCAACGCGCGATTACGAGCACGCTGGAGAGCGTCGCTAGCGACGCGCAGCGCGCGGGGATTGCGGCGCCGGCGGTCGTGGTGGTGGGGCGGGTTGCGGCGCTCGCCCACGAGTTGGCGTGGTTCGATCGCAACGCGCTTTTCGGGCGGCGCGTATTGATCACGCGTGCGGGCGCGCAGTCGGGTGCGTTCGCGCGAGCGTTGCTGGGGCGGGGCGCCGAGCCGATCCTCGCTCCCACGATCGCCGTCGTGCCGCTCGCCGACACCGGCGAAGCCGACGCCGCAATCGCCGAACTCGCCGCGTTTTCGTGGCTCGTCTTCACCTCGCAGAACGGTGTCGATGCATTCTTCGCGCGCCTGGCCGAACATGGCGGCGACGCTCGGCGCATCGGGGCGGCGAAGGTCGCCGCCATCGGCGAACGCACCGCCGATCGTCTGCGCGAGCGCGGCGTGATCGCCGATTTAGTTCCGCCGGCGTTCGTGAGCGAAGAGCTGGCGCGCGAGCTGCTGACGCGTACCCGCGCGGGCGATCGCGTGCTGCTCTACCGCGCGCGCGAAGCGCGCGACGCGTTGCCGCGGCTGCTCGAACAGGGCGGCCTGCGCGTAACGATCGTCCCGGCTTACGAAACGGTGGTGCCGCCTGACGACGAGTTCGCGCAGAAGGTGGCTCGCGCCGACGTCCTCACGTTCACCAGCGCGAGCACGGTTCGCGGCTTCGCGGAACTGCTCGGCGGCGTCTCGCCGCACGACGCGGCCGCCGGCAAGTGCGTCGCCTGCATCGGGCCGGTAACGGCGGCCGCCGCGACCGATGCGGGGCTGCAGGTCGACGTGGTCGCGCAGGTTTACACGACCGCGGGAATGCTCGACGCGCTCGAAGCCTACGACGCGGCGCGGCGGTGATGCAGTTCGCGCTGGGCGCGGTGCTGGCCGCGGTCATCGCCGTGCTCGCGCGCCGCGCGCGCGCCCTCTCGCTCGATGGCGCGGTGGCGGCGTTCGTCGTCGGAACGATCGTCTTCGGCGCGGGCGGCTGGCGCGGTGCGGCGGTGCTTCTGGCGTTCTTCGTTCCGTCCTCGTTGCTCACGCGCATGGGCCGCGAGCGCAAGCTGACGCTGCGCGGCGCGGAGGCGCCCGCGCCGCGCAACGCGTGGCAGGTCATCGCGAACGGCGGCGTGGCCGCGCTCTGCGCGCTCGGCGCTGCGGCCTACGGAGGCGCCTTTTACGCAGCGTTCGCCGGCGCGTTTGCCGCGGCATCGGCCGACACGTGGGGCACCGAGATCGGCACGCTCGCACGCTCGAAGCCCGTCTCGATTCTCACCTTCCGCCCGATCGAGAGCGGTCTTTCGGGAGGCGTAACGCTGCAAGGCAGCGCGGCGACGATTGCGGGAGCGCTCTGCATCGCGCTCGTTGCGGCGTCGCTGCGGGTGGCGCCGTTGCTCGCGGTCGCGCTTGCGGGCGTATCCGGCGCGCTGATCGATTCGCTACTCGGCGTGAGCGTAGAGGCGTTGCGCTGGTGTCCGGCGTGCGCCTGCGAATGCGAGACGCGCGTGCATCGCTGTGGAACCGCAACCTCGCTGCGGCGCGGCTTCGCGTGGATGCAGAACGATGCGGTCAATTTTACGGCCACACTCTTCGGAGCGCTCGTTGCGGCGGGCACGGTGCGATGAACGGGCCTTCTCCGAAGAACGCCGAGCACCTGAGACGCCTCGCAAAGCGCTCGGTGGCTCGACCACATTATGTTTTGCCGCCTATGCCAAGTTCCACGTACGATATCGTCTATTTGGATCCGCCTTGGTATTACTACGGAAGCCCGATAAAAGACGCAGCGGCAGGCAAGCACTATCCGCTGATGACCGTCGACGAGCTTGCCGCACTCGACATGCGCCGAATCCTGAACAAGAGCGCCGCGGTATTTATGTGGGCCACCTGTCCGAGGCTGGACTTTGCGCTAAAACTCATCGAAGCGTGGGGCCTCAACTATCGCGGCGTCGCCTACGTTTGGGTTAAGACGAACCGGCAGGGAAAGATCATTTCGGGTCAAGGCGTTCCACCCACATTCACAAAGCCGACAACCGAACTCGTTCTTGCGGCCACGACAAAGACAACGGGACGGCCCTTCCCCATCCGCGATCTAGCGCAACCGCAGGTCGTCTTGCATCCCCGCGGAGCCCATAGCGAAAAGCCTCCAATATTTAGAGAGCGTATCGAACAGCTCTGCGGCGACCGCCCGCGGATCGAACTATTCGCCCGGTCTCGAGCGAAGGGGTGGGATAGCTGGGGAGCGGAGGTAGGGAAGCTCGATGCTAACCGGTGAGGGCTTCACGCCTGCCCTGAGGGATGCGTCGCGCAGTAAAAGTTTACCGTAGACGTTGCACCCGGCAAGAGCGTCTGCAAAACTGCGTCGCAAGCGGCCTCATTCGGGAATGGCCCGGCGGCTTCAAACGTTTTTGGCGGGCTGTACCCCGAGTCCGTCTTCCATACGTACCACTTATCAAGGGGATCTTTATCGGTCATGGCGCCCTCCTCATTCGGGCTGGCTTTCCTGCGAAGGCACAGGCTAGCCTACCTTGCTAAGGGGGTCGCCTTGCTCGAGGACGTTGCACCTGGATGCGGAGAGGCCGGGTTCGGGAGCGAAGGTCACGTGAGGGGCTGCGGAGGCGTTGGAAATCATGGGATATTCGAAGATCATGACGGCAGCAATGAACGGCCGAACCCGGATGAAGGGCTCGGCGCTCGGTTCGATCATAATCCACGTCCTGGCGGCGCTCTCGATCCCAGCGTTGGCCTGGACCATTTCCGATAACCCCTCGATCGAGACCGTGAGCTTTACTAAGATTCTGCGCGTCCAGATCGTGCATCCACCGCCGAAGCCCGCGTTACGCCCGCGCGCGACCGCGCCCGAGCACCACATCACGCCCTCGGTCAATTTCACGAACAAAGTCGTCGTCGTCAAGCTGCATTCGAGCCCGCAAGCCTCCCACGTGCCGATCGCCACGAATGCCCCCGCAGCGCCGGCGGTCTCGAACGTCGCGCAGGCCGGGGCTGCGAACGGCAGCGGCGCCGCGGCGCCGGTCGTCACGCCTTCACCAGCCTCACGCGCCGTTGCCAGCGAGAACACGCGTCAAGTCGGCGGATATCTGCCGTTCGGCGCCGAGCAGCCCACGCCAGTGCTCGATCCGACCGTGCGCAAACAGCTCGACGCGCTCGGCACTCACGTCACGCTGGTCGTCACCGTCGGCGACGACGGCCACACGACCAACGTCGTCTTCCAACCCCCGCTCGACCCGCAGACCGAGAGTAAAATCCGCTCGCTTCTGGCCGATGCGAACTGGGATCCGGCCGTCTGCGGCGGCGGCGTCGCCTGTGAAGCGCAAGCCACAATCAAGCTTTAGCCTGTCATCCTGAGCGCAGTCGAAGGACATCCTGAGCGCAGTCGAAGGCCGCAGAAGTGGTGTTTCCACGCATTTGCCGGTTACGCGATTGGAGGCATTCTTTTCATAGGAAAAGGCCTACGATCGCGTGAGCAGCCGCCCGAGCTGGACCCGCGATCGCAGATTGAGCTTTCTCAGAGACGAGGAGACGTGCTTTTCGACAGTTCGCAGGCTGATGTGGAGGATGCCGGCGATCTCGTCGTTCGAGTGGCCCGACGCCGCTAAATCGGCGACCTCCCGCTCGCGCGGTGAGAGTATGGCGGCGGTGGCGTCGGGTCTCCCCATCTCGAGGCGGTGCAGGTCGCGAACCGCGCCGAGCTGCCGATAAGTCTCGAGCGCTCGCCGCGACTCACCCGCAGCCTCGCGCCCGAGTGCGGCGAGCCACGGCCAGCCGATCGCCTCGAAGCGTTCGGCCGCGTCGTGAGCGCGCTTCTCAACCTCGCACGGCACGATGCCGCGAGAGCCGGCGAAGGCATCGAAAAGGCCCAGCGCCGCGGCATTGACGCGGTCGTTCGGGCGCGCGGCGGCCTGCACGAGCTGTTCGCGCATGGCAGCGACGTCGCCGGGGTTGCCGAACTGCGCGGCCGCCAGATATGCAAAGAGAAAGCGGTGAGGTCCGGGCGAGACCGCCGCAATGCGCGCGATCCACACTGCGGCGTCGTCGAGTTCGCCACGAATACCCAGCGCCCACGCATACGGACCGCCGAGCAAGCCGAGCGCGAGATTCATCCCGTGCGTCGCGGCGTGATGCAGCAACGGCTCCGTATCGTCGCGGCGCAGGCGCGCGACGTCTCCCGTACAGATGGCCAGCGCCAGCTGCGCCGCCCGAACGTGCAATAGCAGCGCAAACCTTTGCTCGATCGTGCGCGCGCTCTCTTCCAGCAGCCTGCCGGCCGCGCGGAAGTCGCCGCGGAGCGTATGCTCGAACGACGATGCCGCCGCAGCGAGGCTGCGTTCCGGTGCCGCGCGTTTGGAGTCCGCATGCATCGCGGCGCGAAAGTACTGCGTCGCCAGATTGATTTCGCCGAGCCCGACTGCATCGAGTGCCACCTGACACTGCGTGTGGCGCAGGCGCGAACCACCGTCGTCGATCCGGCTCGCAGCCTCCAAGGCTCGCTCGGAATCCCGGCGCCACTGCGCGGCGTCGCCGCGCATCGCGGCGACCTTGAATTTCGTTTGATACAGGTGTGAGGCGGTAAGCGGGTCGACAACGGGTTCGCGAATCTCGTTCAGGAAGCCGAGCGCGGAGTCCAAGTCCAGCGCGGCGATACAGTTGAACGCGATGCGCGCGCGCAAGACATCGAGCTTTTCGGTGGGTAATCTCGGAGCGAGCGCTTCGATCGCTTCGCGATGGAGACTTGTGGCGGCAACCGGATCGCCGGAATTGTATAGCTGCGCTCCCAGCGCCGACGCGTTTTGCGCGAAACCTTCGAGATCGCCGAGCCGCCAGTAGCATTCGCCCGCGCGACGCAATCGTTCGATGCCGGCGTCGAGACGATCGGTCAATCCAAAAGCGAGGCCCAGCTTGTGCAAGAGCGTCGCGCTCGCCGCCTCGCCGGCGCCGTCGCCGAGAGCGCGTTCGTAGTAGAGGATGGCGTCGGCCATGGCACCCAGCGCGAAGGCACGATCGCCGGCCATCTGCGAGTACGTCGCGGAACGTGCGAGATTTCCAGCGCGCCGCCAGTGGTGCGCGAGCTCGATGCACAGCGCCGCGGCATCGGACCGCTGCTCGAGCTCAAGGGCGATTCTTTCGTGGAGCGGCCGGATGCGCTCCGCGAGCAGTTCGTCGTAGAGAACTTCCTGGGTCAGCCCGTGGCGGAATGCGATCGTGCCGATCTCGTCGGGAACGTCGTAGACGAGCTGCAGCGCCCGAGCCCGCTCGAGCGCTTTCAGTACGGGGTCGCGAGCCGAACCCTGCAGCGCCACGAGGCGCTCCACGGAAAAGCGTTCGCCGAGAACGGCGGCCAGCGAAAGAATCTCGCGGTCTTCTTTTGGAAGCAGTGCCGCGCGGGCGAGCACGGCGCCGCGAATCGAGAGGGGCAGCCTTGCCGCCACTGCGGCGGGATCGCTCGCCAACGCGCCCTTCACCAGCTCTTCGAGGAAGAACGGATTGCCTTGGCTGCGCCGCACGATATCTGCGACCGTGGGCGAGCCAAGCGCATCTCCGTGCGGCAGCAGCGTTTGAACGAGCGCGCGGCTGGAATGCTCGTCGAGCGGCCGCAACTCGAGTACCTCGACGGTGCCCTTGCGTAACAGCGCGGCGATGTTCGCCAGCTGCACGTGAGCGGCTTCGAATTCTTCCGAACGATAGGTCGCCACCACGAGCATGCGTCGGCGACCGACGCGATCTGCGAGGAACGACAGAAAGTCCAGCGTCGAGCGATCCGCCCAGTGAATGTCTTCGACGAGCAGGACGATCGTTCGTCGCAGCGCGTGCTGCGCCAGTACGCGATCGATCGCGTCGAACAGGGAGCCGACGGGGAGCGGACCGCCTTGGGGAACGTCGGTGCGATCGGGCGTGAGCCGCGAAACGACCTCTGCGGTCGCCGCTTCTTCGGAGACCGAACCGCGAACTTTCAGCTGGCTCAAGAGATCGCTCAACGGCGAGAGCGGCGTCTGCACGAACTCGACGCAGCGCGCGAGCGCGCACACCGAGCGCGTGCCGGCGACCGCTGCTTCCAAATGGCGAAGCAACTGCGATTTGCCGATGCCCGCCTCTCCGGCAACGAGCACGATCCGTCCGTGACTATCCGCCGCATCGCGGCGGCAGTCGCTCAGAACGCCGGCTTCTCGATCGCGGCCAACGAGGTTCGCGGGCATGAACGCAAAGCTAGAGGATCGACTGACCGAGCGCGGAGCAGATGAGGCCGACCGCGAGCATTGCGGTTTGGTTGCGATGGTCGAAGATCGGATTGACCTCGACGACTTCGATCGAGCCAAGCTGCCCGCTGTCGTGGAGCATCTCCATCACGAGGTGCGCTTCGCGGTAGCTCAGGCCGCCTTTGACCGGCGTTCCGGTGCCGGGCGCCTCGCTCGGATCGATTGCGTCCATGTCGAACGACACGTGGATCGCGCGCCCGTTCTCGCCGGCGATGGCGCGTGCTTGCTCCATCACGTTGACCATCCCGAGCTTGTCGACGTCGCTCATCGTGAACGCCTTCACGCCGAACTCGCGCAGCAACCGTTTCTCGTCGCGATCGACGTCACGCAGGCCGATCTGCACGGTGCTCCCGGGCACCGCGAAACCTTTTTGCAACGCAAAGTAGAGCGGCATCCCGTGCACGTTGCCGGTTGCGGAACTGTCGGGGGTGTTGATGTCGGCGTGCGCGTCGACCCATACGAGCCCCGGCGGCGTGCCGCGCGCGCGGGTGAGCCCTTCGAGCGTGCCCATCGCGATCGAGTGGTCGCCGCCGAGCACGATCGGCAACCCGCCGGCGCGCACCGCTTCGTCGACGAGGCGCGCGAGGTCGCCGCAAACGCTAGCAATGACGTCGAAGAACTTTGCCGAGGAGTCCGGCGAATCGGCCGCTTCGCGGATCGGCACCGCGAGGTTCCCGTGATCGACGATCTCCGGAATGCCGAGCCTCTCGAGCTTAGCGTGCAGCTTAGCGTACCGCACGGCGGAAGGCCCCATGTCGACGCCGCGCCGGCTCGCGCCAAGGTCCATCGGAACGCCGACGACGTCGACGCGGCGCACGCCGGAACTGATGCTCACGCCTTCGTTGCCTGCGGCAGGCGCAACGGCAGCATGCGGCGCTCGATGTTCCGCCCGATGAGATGTTCCTCGGCTTGGTAGATCCAGCCGTTCGGCAACAGCGCGGAGGGCGCCGCCGCCACGTACGCGAGCACCGCGCCCACGTACGGAATCCAAGTCGCCGATGCCTGCGAGCAGACTAAAAGAGCGATGGGAACCGGTGCGACCTCGGCCGGCAACGCAAGCGTCGAGTGCCACCGCTGCCCGGCACCCCGATGCTTAGGCTCCCCTCGAATTTACAAGCGCTAAGGGCACCCTCGCATGCCGCCGCTGCCGTTCATTTCGTCATCGCGATTGGGGCACACGCCACAAACCTGGTTATGTCTGCGCTGCTCTCGTGGACGTCGAGCACGTACTGGCCCTTGAGCAGGTCGCTAAGCGTAATGCCGGGTACCGTCGTCGTGCTGCTCCCGTGGACGACGTTCGTCAAAGCGTACGAAGGCACGGGATTGCGCTTCGCGCACGTGCCGGTGTGAATATGGGCCGGTTGCGTGCCGTTCTGGCCGCCGGCCACCGTTATGACCACTTTGACGCCGCCGGGAATCTGCTGGAGCGTCGCCGTGCCGGTTTCGCCGGGCCGATTCTGAGCGTACAGGTTGAACTGTAGCGTTGACGGATCGCCGGCAGACTGCGCGATCGATGGGGCCTGCGTGGCGACGAAAAGGGATGCTACGATGAGTGCGGCCCGAGGTCTTGAAGCTCGCATGGTTCCTCCTAAGCGGCGAAGTGCGGATCGGTGAAGCAGCCCGTCTTCAATGCGCGCCGCAGACCATTAGTAAGTTCTGACTCGTGCGATTCTTTGGAGAGCATGCAGTTGGCGCCGGCGAGGTGACATGCACGACTCCAAGAAATCTTCACCGCCGCGGTATAGATGACGATGACGCACTCCGGCAGGACAAAACGCACCTGGCGTAACGCCTCGAGTGCATCGACTTTCAGCCCGTCGATGTCGGCAACGAGAAGGTCCGGAGCGAGCCTCGCCAGCGCGGCGACGTCGAGCCCCGCGACGACCGCGTGGCCCGATTCTCCGGCACCCTTGAGCGCGCCGACGAGCAGCGGGACATCCTTGGGGTCGACGGCGGCCAAACAGCAGAGGCGGGCCATGTTGTAACGCTTTCCGGGCTGCCGGCTCGAAGCCAAACGCGGCGAGGGCGCCTTCTTCTCTCCGAAACCGAAGCAATGAGTCGCACCGGCGGAGAAGCAGCACTCTCAGGTTAGCATGGCGACGAGAGATAGACCATCGTGAAAAACGCGATAGCGCTTCACAGCGGGCAACGAGGGGTCTCATGAGGCTTCGGGGCGACCCCCTGCCGCAATCCGATCCTGCGTATCCGATCGTCATGGCGATCCTTCGCGTCGTTCCGGCTTCCCGGTGGGCGTTTGCGCGCCTGCGGCCCGACGGGGAACTCGCGGATCTTCTGCTCGACTCGAAGGGGATCGGCGACGAACTGTCGCGGCTCAAACACGAGTTCGGCCGCCAGCGAGAGAAGGCCAAAACCGGCGCGCGAATCGCCGCCATGCTCGGTCCGCTCGGTGAGTTTGAAAGCGGCGTCACCTTACTCTTCGCGGATGCGCGTGCGAGCTTCGGTATCCTCACCCTTCTGCGGACCGCCGAGCTGGGGCCCTTCACCTCGAGCGAGATCAGCATTTTGGCGCTCTCCCTCGACGGCACGTCGGAGCGCCTCTCGGCGCTGCGCTTGAACTCGCCGGAGGCGGGACGCCCCACTCCCTCCGATGCCGACGAGCCCGCCGGCGACGCCGAGGCAGCGGGAGAGTCGTTCTACGTGCTCGACAAGGATCTGCAGATCGTGCTGGCGTGGTCGGCCGAGGACCAACGACGCGTCGCGTTGACGGGGCTACGCACGAGGCTGGCGGAGCGTTTGCCCGCCGTGCTCGAGGAGACCGTTCGCGATCTCATCGCCGGCTGGCGCGGCGACTCCGACACGCAAGAGCCGGGAATCGCGCATCCGGTTCCATTTTTGGTGGTGCGAACGCGTCCGATGTCGGGCCCCGCCGGGCTCTTCATCGGCGTGCGGATCGACCGCTTTCAACCGCCGCACTCCTTGACCGGCCCCGCCGCGCGTTTTCACATCTCGCCGCGCGAGCTGCAAGTGCTCGGGCTGCTGCTCGATGGCGCGAAGCTCGAGGAAATCGGCCAAAAGCTTCACATCACCCCTTCAACCATTCAGGACCACATCAAGAGCATGGTCGAGAAGACCGGGAGCCGGAACCGCAGCGAGCTGATCGCTCGGGTGCTGGGCTGGGAGAGCACGTCGGAGGAGCGGCCGGCCTAACCGCACCTACGCGGCACAAAATCGGGCTTTTCGCTATCCCCGGCTTCTCCCATCCGCGTTACACTGAGGGTTCCGATCATGCGAGCTGCTTTGGTGGTTTTTTCAGGAGAGTACGGGGTCGCTTGCAAGGAGCAGTGGCGTGAGGAGTTAGCCAGCCTCTGCGCCGAGCCAAACGTCATCATCGACTTTAGCGACGTAACGCGCCTCGACGCTATGTGCGTTACCGAGGTGCTCAGAATGCACGAACGCCGGCGCGCGCAGGGTTTCGACCGTGAAACGGTGGTTCTCGGACAGACGACCGTCCGAAGGCTCTTCGATCTGCTCAGAATGAACGACGTCGTTCGCGTCGTCGAATCTCTGGACGATGCATTTCGCGGCCTCAACGCTCCCGCCGGAAAAGGGGCAGCGTCGACCTCCCGACGCCCAGCGTATGGATCGCGCATATAGCCGCATCAAGGCTTTCGGGCTGATCGGCATCCACGTCGGCGCGCTTGCGGCGTTCTGGCCGGGTTTCTTTCAATGGTCCGCTCTAGCGGCCGCCGCGGTCGTCTCGTACGCCACCGTCGCCCTGGGGATCTCGCTCTGCTTTCATCGACTTTTGACCCATCGGAGTCTACGCCTACGCAAGCCGTTCGAATACGCGTTTGCGATCTTCGGAACGCTAGCTCTACAAGGCGATCCGATCCGTTGGGTCTCGGTACACCGCAAACACCACGCGCATGCCGATCACGAGGGCGATCCGCACAGCATCCGTGACGGATTTAAGTGGGCGCACGTCGATTGGCTCTATCGGCACAACATCGCATTGCCATCCGACGAGGAAATGCGGCATTTCGCGCCAGACCTGTACGCCGAACCCTTTTATCGTGTGCTTCAGTACCTCAACCTCCCGCTCCAGATTGCGTTGGGGCTTGTGCTTTTCGCACTGGGCGGATGGTCGTGGGTGGTCTGGGGAATCTTCGTCCGCCTCGTGACGAGTTATCATTCGACTTGGCTGGTCAACAGCGCGTCCCACTCGCTCGGCTATCGCACCTACCAGACGGCAGACCAATCAACCAATTGCTGGTGGGTCGCACTGATCTCGTGGGGTGAAGGTTGGCACAACAACCATCACGCCTTTCCGTTCTCGGCACGTCACGGGCTGCGCTGGTTCGAGGGCGATATAACATGGTGGCACGTCAGAGCTCTCGCGCTTCTTCGAGTGGCGGACCGAATCAAGATCCCTAGCAAGTCGATGCAGGATCGGTTCCATGAGGTGAGCCGGTAACAAAAAAGCGGCGCATTGGCGGCGCCGCTTTCGCTTCCGCGAGATCGAGGCTCTACATCGGAGGCTTGTTCGATTGCGGTACCGCATGTTCGTGATGCGGCTGTTCCGTCGTTGTCGCGTGCTCATGCGAAGTCATCTCGACGGTCGTTGGCTGCGCGTGAATGCCGCCCTTGCCGCCGTTATAACTAACGTGGCTGTAGTCGTTTTGGCGAACGACGGTCTTGTCCACGTAGGTGTTGTGGATCACCGCTCGGTTGACGTTCGTCACGGCGGTGTTGTAGTGGAAGGCATTTCCGTACCACCTGCCGCCGGCGTAACCGGTGCCGAAGTATCCGTACCCATAGTTGATGCCGCCGTAGAATCCTACGGTTCGGCCCCAATAGCCCTGGTGCCAGTAGTACGAGTTCGACCTATAGCCCCAATAGCCAGGCGTCCAGAGCTGTCCTGCTGCCGGCGCGACGACCCACGCTCCCGATACCCAGCGATAGCGGCCCGAGCCCCACGCCCAATAAGGCGGGGTCCAGATCGAGTTCGGTCGGTAACCGGCAGGTTGCACGTAAGCCGGCGTCGCCGGAGGCGCGAGCGCGACGCCGATACCGACCGCGACCTGTGCCGGCGACGGCATCGGAGCGGCGATAAACGCGGCAAAGACGAAGACTGCTGCTGCAGTTCGTATTAGATATTTTTCCATACTGTTGTTATTCGACATCGACGAAGAAATGCCGCCGTCGACGCGCCATGCATTCGTTCGGTCAAAGCGCGCCCTGAGGTTATTTGTTGGTTTTTTGCCTGCAAATGGTTCGTTCGCGAGCGTGGTGCCGTGCCGCTAAACCTTTCGAATTACCTGCATTGCGGGTAATAAATAAAAAGCGGCAACTCTATGCGATCCCGTCGGTTTACGCATTGTAGGAAAAGAAACTCAATTTGAAAGTTGAAATTTATGAAGGACCTGACCAAGACGACGCCGCGTAGCTCGAGCGAATTGATGCTCGGCGTCGTACAGCTCGCCCGCGCAACCGATAAGGCAAAAGCCTCGACGCACGGTACGATTGGCGAGTATAAGTACGACTGCCCGATGGATCGGAGCCTCTTCGACTACCTCGGCATGGACGCAAAGAAATACCTCGAGGTCGTAAACAATGCGAAGAGCGATTACGAGATCGAATCCTACGCGAAAACCTTCCTTGCGACGAAAGACCCTCGCAATATCGAAGCGTTCAACAAGAAGTTTCTCTCGACGGTTCCGACCGGAGAGTCGTTGAAGCATTTCGAAGAGTTGCGCAGCAAGATCGCTCCGAACCGCACGGATGTCGTCTCGTGGGCGGATCTGCTCGACCTAGAAGAAGGTCGCCCGGTTCCCCAGCGCGAGTTGGCTCACGCCTAACAAAATCTAGAGCCCTAGCAAGCTTTAGAGAGGAGCGCGATTCACATCGCGCTCCTTTTTACTTGGGAAGCTCTGGTTTAGCCCAGATCGAAGGGCTCGGCTCCCTAGAGCTTAGTACTTCGAGCCAACCCTGAACTGGCCCGCCGCGCAAATGTCGGTGATGGCCTGGCGGCTCAGACGTTGGAACGTCTTGGTACCATACTCAAAATCCTCGCCGGCTTCAGCCGCATCGTAGCGCGCTTGCGCTCCGGCATTAAGGGGCGGCCGTTCTTTCAAGATTTGGTTCTTGAAGTTGACCCCATAGGCGAGGTCTTTGGCAAATAATACGATCTCACCACGCCCATTCGCATAGCCCCCGAAGACCGGTTCGGAGTGCTCCGGGCATTGCGGTCCCTTGACGGTACCTTTAATAGCAAGCCTGGCAACTGGTAAAGTGTCGATCATAACTACCCTGAGACAACCAAAAACTCAGCAAAGGTTGCGTTTCGTACCACAATCGCGCATTTACGTCGGGTCGAGGGCCCATCCGCCTTCGCCGCCCGCACCGGTGCCACAAAACGCGCTCGAGCGCACGTGGGGGCGAGCGGGCCCCCGTCGAGGCGGGGCCCGGGCCGGAAGGAGTAGCGCAGCGCGACGCTGGAAACGTGCGCCATGTTTGCACGAGCGGCGTCCCTGTGTGCGTTTGCTTTCGGCGCCGTCACGATTTGCACCGCACCCGCGTTTGCCAGCTTTCCGCCGCCTTTCGCACATCTCAATCGCGACGTTCGCTCGCTGGCGCGTCACGTGCCGGGCGCGATCGCGCTCGACGTCGTCGATATCAGCACCGGTTATAACGCGGGCTTTAACGCGGCCAAGAGCATGCCGGCCGCTTCGACGATCAAGCTGCCGGTGATGGTGGCGGTGTTCGAACAGCTCGCGGCCGGGCGCTTCGATCTCAACCGCCGGATGACGCTGCAAGCGCAAGACAAGGATTACGGCTCCGGAGATCTCAGCGACGCGCCCGACGGCAGCGGCTACACGGTCTCCGAGCTGCTCGACAAGATGATCGACATCAGCGACAACACCGCCACGAATATGCTGATTCGCCTGGTGGGACGGCGTAACATCAACCGCGAGATGATCGCGCTCGGCCTCGAGCGGACGCACCTTTCGGGCGACGTCCGCACCGATGCGTGGTCGGTGCGAGCGACGCTGCGCACCTCGGCGGCCGACCTCGTACGCCTGCTCGCGCTGATGGCCAAAGGCGAACTCGTCGACGAGTGGTCGTCGAACGAGATGATCTCGATCCTCGAGGCGGATCGGATCAACACGCTGTTGCCCGAGCCGCTGCCGGCCGACGTTCCCATCGCCCACAAGACCGGCTCGTTCTTCGATACGCTCAACGACGCAGGCATCGTATTCGCCAGCGACGCGCCCTACGCGATCGCCGTGATGACGACGGCGCTGCCCTCGCAGGATCTCGGCCGCGAGTTCATCCATCGCGTCTCCCGCCTGGCCTACGCCGACGAGCTCGGCTTCGCGCGCTGGCGTGCCATGCACGGTCCGACGGAGGGCACGTCGCCCGACGTTCCCTACTGGGCGGGCGCCGCGGCCGCCGGCGCGGGGCTACCGCCTAAACGTTGACGCGCGCGCCGGCGTAGACCGGCGTGAGCCACTCGAGATAGCTCGGTTCGCTTCCGGTTACGATACGCTGATAGAGCGCGGCCAGGAGCTTGGTGATCGGCCCGATCGTTCCGTCGCCGACGCGGCGGCGATCGATCGTCGCGACGTAGGCGATACCCACCGCCGTGCCCGTAAAAAAGACCTCATCCGCCGAGTACAGCTCGCCGCGATCGATCGAGCGCTCGACGACCTCCAGCCCGAGTTCGTGACGCGCGATATCCATGATCGCGCGCCGGGTGACGCCCTCGAGCACGTTCTGCGAGGGATCGGGCGTGTAGAGCACCCCGCGCCGCACCAGGAAAATGTTCTCGGCCGACCCTTCGGACACGTGGCCGTCGTGCGATAGCAGGATTGCCTCGTCGTAGCCGTTCTGCACCGCTTCGCTCTTGGCCAGCGCCGAGTTGACGTAGAGGCCGGTGATTTTGGCGCGTGGGGGCGCCATCGTATCGTCGGCGCGCCGCCACGAACTCACGCAGACGTCGAGGCCGCGGCTCGCGTCGAGATACTGCGTGTAGGGTACCGGAACGATTGCGAACGCGTCGGGCACATTGTGCAGCCGCACGCCGACGTCCTCGGCGGCCTTGTAGGCGAAGGGCCGGATGTAAATGTCGGTGCGATACTCGTTGCGCGCGCACAGTTCGACGGTGATGTCGACGAGTTCGTCTACGCTTTTGGGCAGCGACATCGTGAGGATCTTGGCCGAGGTCTCGAGGCGCTCGTAGTGGTCGCGCACCAGGACGAGCAAGAGATCCCGCTGCTCGGGAATCCAGTACCCGCGGATGCCCTCAAAGCAGCCGGTGCCGTACTGCAGCCCGTGCGTCAGCAGCCCGACCTTCGAATCGTCGTAGCGGGCGAATCCGCCGCCGGCGTAGACCGTTACCTCAGACAAATCCATCGTTTGGCTCCTTCGTTGGGAAAGCGATGGTTGGTCTCACACCCTACCGGCTCCTGTGACCCGGGCTGCGGCCCGGGGGAGTGGCCGGGTCCCACGCGAATTGCTTGCGACGTGAACAAGAGGTACGTCCGGTTGACGCATCCGCTCGTGCGCGAGGGCGATCGCCTTCGCCAAGCTACCTGGGACGAAGCGCTCGACCGCGCCGCATCGGCCTTTGCCGATGCCCGCGATCGAGGCGCGACGCGCACGTACGGGATGTTCAGCTGCTCGAAAGCGACCAACGAGATGAACTATATTGCGCAGAAGTTCGCTCGCGCCGCCGTCGGCAGCAACAACATCGATAGCTGCAACCGCACTTGACACGCCCCTAGCGTCGTCGGTCTGACGGCGGTCTTCGGGGCAGGCGGCGGTACGAGCTCGTACGAGGAGATCGAGCACACCGACGTCATCGTCTTATGGGGGTCGAACGCGAGAGAGACGCATCCGATCTTCTTCCACCGCGTCCTGAAGGCCATCCATAACGGCGCCAAGCTCTACGTGATCGATCCGCGACGCACATCGAGCGCGCGCTGGGCCGACGGCTGGCTCGGCCTCGACGTCGGCTCCGACATCGCGCTCGCCAACGCCGTCGGCCGCGAGATCATCGCCGCGGGTTTGGAGAACCGCGAGTTCATCGCACGCGCGACCACCGGGTTCGAAGCGTACCGCGCCAACGTCGAGCCCTACACGCTCGAGTATGCCGAGCGCACGACCGGCGTCGCCGCGCCGCTCATTCGCGACCTGGCGCACAACTATGCAAACGCTCCGCATGCCGAGCTGTGCTGGACCCTGGGCATTACCGAGCACCACAACGCCGTCGACAACGTGCGCGCGCTGATAAATCTCTCGCTGCTCTGCGGCCACGTGGGCCGCTACGGCAGCGGCGTCAACCCGCTCCGCGGCCAGAACAACGTGCAGGGCGGCGGCGACATGGGCGCGATCCCCAATAAATTTCCGAGCGGGCAAGACGTCGAGGATCCCGAGTCGATCGCGAAGTTCGAACGTGCGTGGAACGTCACGCTTCCGCGCGAGCGGGGCTGGCATCTCAGCGACATGTTTACCGCGATCGGACGCGGCGAACTCGACACGCTCTACGTGATCGGCGAGAACCCCGCGCAGTCGGAGGCCGATCAGGAACACGCGATGACGCTGCTGCGCAGTCTGCGGCATTTGATCGTGCAGGATATCTTCCTCACGAAGACCGGCGAGCTGGCAGAAGTCGTGTTTCCGGCGTCGGCGGGCTGGTGCGAATCAGAGGGAACGGTTACCAGCAGCGAGCGTCGGGTGCAGCGCTGTCGCAAAGCGCTCGATCCGCCGGGCGAGGCGCGCGACGACGTCGCGATTCTCGTCGCGCTCGCGCGGCGTTTGGGCCGGGACTGGCCGGATTACACCGCGGAGCAGGCATGGGACGAATGCCGCTCGCTCTCGCCGTGGCACGCGGGGATGAGCTACGCGCGGCTCGATGCGCTCGACGGCATTCCATGGCCCTGCTACGACGAGCACTCTCCCGGGGAGCAGTTTCTGCACGCGCGTCTATGGGAGAATCCGATTCGCGGCGAACGCGCGCCGTTTGCCTCGGTGCAGCACGATCCACCGGTCGAAGCGCTCGACCACGACTATCCCGTGCGCCTGACCACCGGACGGCGGCTCGATTCGTTCAACACCGGCGTGCAGAGCGGCGGCTATCGCTCGCCGATGCGGCGCGGCGAGCGCCTCGACATCTCTCCTGAGGACGCGGAGCAGTACGGCTTGAGCGAAGGCGACCGCGCGCGCGTCACCTCGCGCCGCGGTTCGGTCGTCGTGCCGGTTCACCTCGACGACGGTTTGCGGCCCGGACTCGTCTTCACGACGTTCCACCACAACGACGAGGTCGCGACGAACCTGCTGACGATCGACGCCGTCGATCCGCAATCGGGCACCGCCGAGTTCAAGGCATGCGCGGTGCGGGTCGAGCGCTGCGAGGGCGCGTTGGAGAGCGTCTAGTGGATCTGCGCTTCACCGCGGAGAGCGCGACTGAGGGCGAACGAGATGCGGTGGATGCATTGCTTGGCGGCCGCTATGCGCGGTTGCACGGCGCCGCTGCGCGGGAACTGCGCCACCTGGTGCTTCCCGCCTTGCACGCGGTGAGCGAACGCATCGGCTGGATTAGCGCAGGCGCGGTCAACTACATCGGGGAGCGGTTGAGCGTGGCGCCGGCTGACGTCTACGGTGTAGCAAGCTTTTACGCGATGTTCTCGCTGCAGCCGCGCGAGCCGCTGGTCGCGCACGTCTGCGACGACATCGCCTGCATGGATCGCGGTGGCGAACGCATCTGCGAAGCGCTTGAGGCTGCCGGAACGACGGTACTGCGCAGCCCGTGCCTTGGGCTGTGCGACCGCGCACCGGCGGCGATGATTACGCGCGCGGGCGATCCGCCGCTGGCCTATCAAATTGCGCCGGCCAACGCGGTGGGGCTCGAGCGCGAGCTCGCCGGCGATCCGGCGCCGGGCGCGCCGGTCGAAACGCGCATCGGCGGCAGCGAGTTACGGTTGCTGCGCCGCATCGGCCGCGTCGATCCCGAGAGCCTCGACGCATATCGCGCGCATGGCGGCTACGACGCGCTCGCGCGGGCGTTCGAGCTTGGGCCGGAGGGCGTAATCGCCGAGGTCACCGCAGCAAAGCTCTTGGGCCGTGGCGGCGCGGCTTTTCCCGCAGGCCGGAAGATGGCCGCGGTCGCGGCGGCGCCGCCGCGACCGCACTATCTGGCGTGCAACGCCGACGAGTCGGAGCCGGGAACGTTCAAGGACCGCGTGCTGATGGAGGGCGATCCGTTCGCGCTGATCGAGGCGATGACGATCGCCGGTTACGCGGTCGGCTGCGAGCATGCGTTCATCTACGTTCGTGGCGAGTATCCGCTCGCTACGAGGCGCCTCGAGAATGCGATCGCGCAGGCGCGTCGCAGCGGTCTGCTCGGTGACGACGTGATGCGGCGCGGCGCGCGCTTCGATATCGAACTGCGGCGCGGCGCCGGCGCGTATATCTGCGGCGAGGAGACGGCGCTCTTCAACTCGATCGAAGGCAAGCGCGGCGAACCGCGTAACAAGCCGCCCTTTCCCGCGCAGGCGGGACTCTTCGGCAAACCGACGCTGGTCAACAACGTCGAGACGCTGGCCAACCTGCTGCCCATTCTGCTCGAAGGCGGCGAGGCGTACGCGCGCACGGGAACGGCGAACTCGACCGGCACGCGCCTCTTCTCGCTCTCCGGCGCCATCGCACGGCCTGGTTTATACGAAGTGCCGCACGGCACGACGCTGGGCGCGCTGATCGAACTCGCCGGCGGCGCGGCTGCGACGAAACTGCAGGCGATTCTGCTCGGCGGGGCGGCCGGCGTGCTGGTTGCACCCGATTCGCTCGACATGCCATTGAGCTTCGAGAGCGCTCGCGAACGCGGTGCAACGCTGGGATCGGGTGTGGTGATGCTCTTCGACGAGAGCGCGGACCTCGAACGCGTGGTGCGGCGGATCGCGCGCTTTTTCCGCGAGGAATCGTGCGGGCAGTGCGTGCCGTGCCGCGTTGGAACGGTGCGGCAAGAAGAGGCGCTGGAGCGGCGCGACGTCGTGCTGCTGCCGGAGATCGCTGCCGTCATGCGCGACGCATCGATCTGCGGGCTCGGACAGACGGCGGCGAGCGTGGTGACGTCGGCGCGCGCCAATCTCGGCCTCTTCGCGGAGGCGCGTTCGTGAACGACGGTAAGATCGAGCTGACCGTCGACGGCAAACCCGTCGCGGTGACGTCCGGCGCGAGCATCCTCGACGCGATCGCCCAGGCCGGCACGGAGACGCCCACGCTCTGTTTTCTGCAGTCGCTTACGCCGGCGAACGCGTGCCGCGTCTGCGTGGTCGAACTCGAGGGTTCGCGGGTGCTCGTTCCCGCCTGCGCCCGCCGCGCCGAGGCGGGCATGAAGATCCGCACCGATTCGGAACGCGTGCGCCACAGCCGCAAGATGGTGCTGGAGTTTCTGGCGTCGTCGGTCGACATCTCGACGGCGCCGACGATGCAGCGTTACTGCGATCGGTATGGCGCCGATCCCGCCCGCTACGGCGGCGAAGCGGCGACGGTCGCACAGCCCGTGAAGGTCGACAACGCGCTCTACGTGCGCGACTATTCGAAGTGCATCCTCTGCTACAAATGCGTCGAAGCCTGCGGCACCGACGCGCAGAACACGTTCGCCATCGCGGTGGCCGGGCGCGGATTCGACGCGCATATCTCGACGGAGTACGACGTGCCGCTTCCCGATTCGGCCTGCGTGTACTGCGGGAACTGCATCGGCGTCTGCCCCACCGGCGCGCTAATGTTCTCCTCGGAGCACGAGCTGCGCGAACGCGGCGAATGGGACGAAAGCAAACAGGCCGCGACCGACACGATCTGTTCCTACTGCGGCGTAGGGTGCACCCTCACGCTACACGTGCAGGATAACGAGATCGTGAAGGTCACGTCGCCCATCGAGAACCACGTGACGAGCGGCCATCTGTGCATCAAAGGACGCTTCGGCTACAGCTACGTTCAGAGCCGCCCGGACGAGGACGAGTAATGGAGACCACGCGCCCGGGGCGCAGCGTCGAGGCCGACGTGCTGGCGCTCGAAGGCGAGAGCCGCTCGCGCAAGACGGACGCCGTGGTGACCGAGGAGCCGCTCGAGCTGCGGTTGAGCGATGGCACCGTCTCGCGCACGCTCGCGCTGACGATGCGCACGCCCGGCAACGATTTCGAGCTGGCCGCCGGTTTTCTTTACGACGAGGGCATCGTTACGTCGCGCGACGATTTCGCCGAGATCACGTACTGCCTGGATCCCGTACTCGATCCCGATCAGCGCTACAACGTGGTCACCATCGAGAGCCGCCGCCGGCTCGACGACGCAACCCTGGCACGTTTCGAGCGCCACTTCACCATCGGCAGCGCCTGCGGCGTCTGCGGACGCGCGCAGCTCGACTCCCTGCGCGAGCTGGGCGTCGCGCCGATCGCCGACGACGTTCGCATTCCGACCAGCCTGCTCTACGAACTGCCGCATCGTATGCACGAAGCGCAGCGCGTGTTCGCCGCGACGGGCGGCCTGCACGCCGCCGCGCTCTTCGACGAACGCGGCGAAACGATTGCCGTCCGCGAGGACGTCGGCCGTCACAATGCACTCGACAAGCTCGTAGGCTGGGGTTTGCTCAACAACCGGCTCCCGTTCGCGCGCAGCGTGCTGCTGGTGAGCGGCCGCGCAAGCTACGAAATCTTGCAGAAATCGTTGATGGCACGCATTCCCATCGTCTGCTCCATCTCCGCGCCGAGCAGCCTCGCCGTCGACCTCGCGTGCGAATTCAACGTCACGCTAGCCGGATTCTTACGCGAGAGCCGGGCCAACGTGTATGCCGGCCCGGAGCGCATAACGTGATTCTTCATGCCGAGCTAAACTAGTGCGGTCCGAAGACTGGTTTAGTTGGAGTGCGAACTGGGGTTGGGGCGTCGCGCTGATCGCCTGCACGGTCACGCTGCACGTGGCTTGTATCGTGCTTATTGCTTTAAGGCTCCGGAGGTTGCGGCTAGCCGAAGCGCGAGAGGCGCGGCCATTTCTTCACACCACGGCAGGAGCGATTACCGTGATCGTCGTCGTTGCCTGGCTCTTGGCCGCGCTTCATGGAGTCGAGTGCGCACTCTGGGCAATGCTCTACCTGCACCTCAATGCACTCCAGGCGCCCGCCCAGGCAATACTCTATTCAGTCGATTCGCTCACGACCCGCGGCGCATCATCCAGGTTGATGTTGCAGCCCCAATGGCAGATGTTGGGCGCGATCGAATCCATCAATGGGTTGCTGCTCTTCGGCATCAGCACCGCTTTTCTGTTCCACGTCATGCGAAGCTGGCTGCCCGATCTGCGGCCGCGCGCCTAGCGATTTGTGGGCGTTTTAAAGCGGGAACGAGAAAATCGTGCCGACGCTGCTCGCGCCTCCTTCCAGAGTCGTGCCGTAGAGCGTTCCGCCCACATTGGTTAGGCCGGCCTGCGGGCGAGCGCCGTCGCTCCCACCTGCGAAGCTGTAGAGCACGGTCTCCATCGGCTTCTTCGCGCCCTTCTTCGTGATTTCATAGACGGTTCCAACGCCGCTCGCACCGCCTTGCGGAGTCGTGCCATACAGCGTGCCGGCTACGTTGGTTAGGCCAGTAATGGGAAGAGCGCCGTCGTTCCCGCCTGCGAAGCTATAGAGTACGCTCTCCGCGCCAGATGCTGTGATCTTAAAGACCGTGCCGTCGTTGCTTTCACCACCTTGTTGGGTCGTGCCATACAGCGTGCTGCCAACTTTGGTCAGTCCAGCGATTGGGAAAGCACCGTCGCTCCCGCCCGTGAAGCTGTAGAGAACGCTTTCTGCGCCGGAGGTCGTAATCTTAAAGACCGTGCCGAAGTTGCTGGCACCGCCCTGGAAGGTCGTGCCATACAGAGTACCGTTCACGTTGGTCAGCCCTCCATAGGGAACCGACCCATCGCTCCCGTTGGCAAAGCTGTGGAGCACGCTTTCCGTGCCGGAGCTCGTGACCTTGAAGACCGTGCCGAAGTTGCTCGTACCGCCTTGTACAGTCGTGCCATACAATGCGCTACCCACCTTGGTCAGCCCAGCGATTGGGTAAGCGCCGTCGCTGCCACCCGCGAAGTAATACAGGACGCTTTCCGCGCCGGAGGTCGTGAGCTTGAAGACGATCCCGCAGCCAGAGAGCCCGTTATAGCAAGTCCCGCTACCACCGAACTCGGTCGTGCCGAACAGCGCGCCGCGTACGGCGGTCAGGCCCGCAGTCGGTTGAGCGCCGTCGCTGCCGCCTTCGAAACTGTAGAGCACCGTTTCTGCACCAGCGGCCGTGCTTGCGAAGACGGTGCCATCACGTCTTGCACCGCCGCTCTGGGTCGTGCCGTACAAGGTGCCACCGACGTTGGTCAAGCTGCCCTCAGGGTTTGCGCCGTCGGGCGCATTTGCGAAACTGTAGAGCACGCTTTCCGTCGGACGGAGCGATTTCGGCAGGCCCAGTCCCCCCGGCAGCGGCGCAACCGGCAGCGCGTCCGAGGTGGGCCGTAACGAAGAGAGACTGCTGCCGTCGCCGCACGCAGCTAAAAGTGCGGTGCTAAAACACACGCCGATGAGGCCGTAGAGATTCTTCACGTTCCTCCTCCAGCCTCGCCCGCGAGGCGCCGAACTCCTGCTACTGCGACCGCCCTTACCGGACGGCAGATGCTCGAATCGGTTACCGGGATTGCGGCTTATCCGAAAATCACCGCGATCGGGTCGTTATGCGTCCGATCGCGGCGGGGCTGGCGCTGACGAACCACATGTCTCCGAGCGGCCCGCTCGTAATCTCTTCCAGCGCAGCTGAACCGGTAGTCGGCACGTCGTAGAGGCTCACTTTGCCGGAAAGCGTCATTCGTCCGATCTGCGCTTGGTTGGACGAGTCCCCGGTGAACCACAGGGCGCCATCAGGGCCGGCAGCGATTGCGACCGCTTGACTCGATGGGGACCCTTTTATTGGAAACTGACTCAGCTTACCGTTTGCCGTGACGCGCCCGATCGCGTTGCCGAATTCGGTGAACCACAGAGCCTGATCGGGTCCGACGCAGATGTATTCCGGCGCCGGCACTTTGTAGGTCGTCACTTTGCCGGACGTTTCGAGACGGATGATCCTGCCCGGAACGCGATTGCCATTCTGGGTCGCCCAGAGCGCGCCGTCAGGTCCGGCGACGATGCTCAGGATGATGGCCTTAACGGGGCCGACTTTGAAATGTTTGACCTTCCCGTCCACCGTTATGCGGCCAATCATTCCGTCGGACTCGCCGAACCAGAGCGCTCCGTCGGATCCGGTCGTGATGCCTTGCGGATAGTAACCGCCGGGATCGTTAAAAAGCTTTACCGTACCGTCCGTGGCGACGCGACCGATAAATGCGTTGGGCTGTTCCTGCTCCGTCGTAAACCAGAGCGCGCCATCGGGACCGGAGGTGATGCCGGTGGAAACTTCCGCCCCTGCACGATAAAACGTAAAGTGACCGCGCGTCGTCATTCGATCGACCGTGTCGTTCCCAGGATCCGCAATCCACAAGGCTCCGTCCGGGCCGGCCGTGATGCCGTATGGAACCGGATCTGCATAGTCGTCGCCGAAGAGCTTGATCTTACCGCGCTTGTCCGGCGAAACGTCTTTGTCGAGCACCGCTGGAGCCAGCCCCAGAGGGTGTTCGGGCACACCCGTGCTCCCGACCGCGCTACATCCCGCGAGGGCTAGCGACACCGCGCAATAGCTCAACGCATAGCGCCCGAGATCCAAGTCCTTCATCGCTCTTCTCCCCTCCCGTCGGCGGGTTCGACCTCAAAGCAACGAGCCCGCTGGAGCGGGCCCGTCGTTCTGGTGCGTGTCGAGCTAGAAACCCGTCAACGAGAAGACGGTGCCCTTGCCGTTTGCACCGCCCTTGTAGGTCGTGCCGTAGAGCGTGCCACCGACGTTGAGCAGCCCGGCAAGCGGATTCGCACCGTCGGTTCCGCCTTGGAAGCTGTACAATACCGTTTCCGTGCCGCCCGAGGTTAGCGCAAAGACCGTCCCTTTGCCGGATGTGCCCCCTTCACTGGTCGTGCCGAAGAGCGTGCCCTTGGCGCCGATCAGCCCCGCACGGGGTTGCGCGCCATCGCTCCCTCCAGCAAAGTTGTAGAGAACCGACTCCGCGCCGCCAGGCGTGATCGCGAAGACCGTGCCGACGTTGCTTGCGCCGCCGTATTCGGTCGTGCCGTAAAGCGTGCCCTTGACGTTGAGCAGCCCGTCCTGCGGGAACGTGCCGTCGTTGAGGGTTCCGAAGCTGTGCAACACCGCCTCCTTTCCGAACGGCGAGATGGAGAATACCGTACCGAAAGCTTCTGCGCCACCGCCATAGGTCGTGCCGTAGAGCGTGCCGTTGACGTCGACGAGACCGGCCTGCGGAGCGCTTCCGTCCGTTAAGCTCTTGCCGAAGCTGTAGAGCAGCTTGTACTTGCCGCCCGAGGTAATCTTAAAGACCGTGCCGGAGTTGTTTGCACCGCCTCCTACTGTCGTGCCGTAGAGCGCGCCATTGACGTTGATCAGCCCGGCAGACGGGCCCTCACCGTCGCTCCTCCCGATCCCGAAGCTGTGAAGCACCGTCTGCGCGCCTGAAGTCGTGAGCGAAAAGGCCGTGCCGCCGTCGTTTGCGCCGCCATACTGGGTCGTGCCGTAGAACGTGCCCTTGACGTTGAGCAGGCCGGCATACGGGTTCGCGCCATCGGTTAGCACAAAGCTATAGAGCACCGTTTCCGTGCCGCTTGGGGTGATCGAATATACCGTACCAAGCGAGACGTATGCACCGCCTCCGGCGGTCGTGCCGTAGAGCGTGCCATTAACGTTGATGAGCCCGGCCTGCGGGTACGTGCCGTCGCTCCCGCTTCCGAAGCTGTGCAGCACCGTCTCGGGGCTGCCCGGCGGCCGCGGGGCCGGCGGTGACGGGGAATTGGTAGTTCCGTTGCACGCGGCGAGCATAAAGGCGCCCGCACAGATGCTCATGGCATTGCGAGCCGAGGTTGAAATGCGCAATGTCTGGTACGCCACTTTCTCCGAGCTCTGGCCCGGGACTGAGCGACGCAACTCATCGTCGCATCGCCCCGAATCAAAGCTCGCCCTCGCTGCTGAAACTACAGATACAGTGGTTCGGAGAGCCCTCGGTTGCCTAATACCCTTAGTCGGGCCGGCTCTCCTGGCCCGTGCCGCGGTCCTCGGAAACCAGAGCGCCGGTAACTTTTCGCCCTGCGACCCCGACGTCGAAGGAGCTAGTTGACCCAGACCCCTTCGCGTAAGGTTGAATTGAGACTCCAGAGACAAAGTGTCGACGGACCTCTGCTAGTTCGGCACCGGCGAGCGAGGCCGCCTCCGCGGGCGCTTCACGAGCTTTTTAACTCTCCATATCTGTTCCGCTGGCCACGCACGAGCCCATGAGATCGGCGCGTAATCCGTGTAGGTCGTTTGCGCGCCCTCAGGCGGCCGAAGCTCGATCAAGTCCTCGATAGTAAATCCGTTGCGGCGAAATAGCGCGATCCACTGGCCATATGGTAACGAGAAGTTAACGCTCGACGCATCCTCGAAGCGACGCTGCTCGAAGTAGTTCGCGTGCAAGCGATCGTCGATGCAATCTTCAGACTCGTTCCAGCAGACATTGAGAATCGGCGTTGCGGCCGAAAAGGCGAACAACCCTCCATCGCGTAACAACCGCCCCGCTTCAGGCACCGTGCGGCGCGGGTCGCAGTACGTCATCGCTCCGTGGTCGCAAAAGATGATGTCGAACGACGCATCCGCCAACGGAACCGCTTCTGCGCTTGCATGAACGAGCGGAAAATCGACACACGCATCGCTCATATTCCGCCTCGCGTGCTCGAGCTGGCGCGCCGAAACGTCGAGTCCCACGACGCGCGCGCCGCGCTTCGCGAGCGCGATGGCCCAACGCGCCGCCCCGCAGCCGAATTCGAGCACATCTTTTTCGTTGACGTCTCCGAGCACGTGGAGCTGCGACTCCGGAGCCGACCAACAGCCCCAAGCCATTGGACGAGAACTCAGTTGTTCCGAGTGCTGCGCCTCATAGTCGTTGCTTTGTTGGTCCCAATGCTTGAGGTTCTTGCGCGCATGGTCGGTTAGCTCGTCCATCAGTAAGGCTTCGGCATCGTAGGCGAGGCCGTCTGCCGGCCCTGCATCGGACGTCGCCTATTCGCTCGGCGCTAGGCCGCCGGATTCCGGCGCGCCCGCGGGATCAACTCTCGACGACCGCAACCGTCGCAAGCAATTCCGCGGGCGCAGGACGCGGTGTCGTCCTCGGAACGAGGAGCGCCGGTCGTCGCCTCGTTGGCGATCGTGGGCGCGGTCCGCTACGGTGGCCCCATCTTTATTCGGCCGCGCGGTCGAATCGATTAGAACGCGCCGATGCCGTTCGGGCTGCCCCAGCCGGCACACGTGTTGTAGTTGCCCGAACTATACGCGCAGCTCTGACTACCCTCCAAGATCGGATAGAGGTGTTTCTGGTGCGAGGGTTGCCAAAGAGTGCGTCCGCCGCGCTGTTTGCTCGCATTTTCCGCCAAACCGAAGACGCCGGCGAGGAACGGTGCGGCTTGCTCGCCGGTGACCGACACCCAGCCGTTTTCGTCGTAGCTGTCGTACACGGCGAGGTCGTACGAATCGGCAGCCGCGTCGTTGGCCAAGCGATAGTTACAGTATGAGTCGTGCTGCCACGCCGGCTTAGGGATCGCGTTGAAGCAGCCGCCATCGTTGGTATCCGCCGTCAGCGATTCGCTCCATTTTCTTTTTCCGCTGTTTACCTGTTGGAGCATCGTGCCGTCAACGGCCACGACGCTATCGAAATCGGCCGGTTCCGTGAGCCCCTCGGCGTCACCTGGGCTTGCGAGATACTCGACGCCCGGCGTATCGAAGTACTTCTTGTCGAAACCTTGTCCGCTACCGATTGCGCTAACGATGTGCGCGCCAAGCGTCACCGCTTCGGCGGTCGCCGCTTCGATATCGGCGATGCTCGAGGAGTTCGCCTCCACCAGATAGATCGTGCAGTTTGGACAGCTCGCCGCGACCATCTCGACGTCGAGGTCGATCTCCACGCCCCACCCAGGACTGCCCTGGGGGTAGTTGCTGGTCTGGCCTTCCTCGTTGTACTTCGTAAAGCTCCCCACGGGAAGGTTGTACGCAGAACGATAGGCGCCGAGGTCGGAAGCGACGTTCGGATTGTCGTAGGCTTCGATGACTGCCACGATCTGGCCGGTTCCGCGTTTCTTTGATGACGCCTGAAGGTTATACGCCGACTCCAGCTGTTGCGGCGACCAGCCGGCCGTATCTCGGCCGCCGGCACCCGAGGCCGCAATGACGAGGCAGCCCACGTAGCCGACGCGGTGCTCCCGACACGACAAATTGTGCTCGCTTACCTTGCCAGCCGTTTGCTGCACGCCGAGGGTCGTGCTCGGCGGCTGCAGGCCACTGCACCCGGCGAGTAGCGTTGCCGCTAGTAAGAACATTCCACTGACTACCTTCATTGCTTCGCCCCCTTGAAGTTTACGCAGGTCAAGCCATCATGAGACCGCGACAGCCCACATGGAAGCGACAGCCGGACAGCTTATCCGTACATTTTCTGACGCCCGGCACGACCACGCGCGCTCAGAGCGAAGAATGACCGTGGTGGACCAGCGGCAACAGACATCCAGCCCGTCGGACTTTGGGACGCTCCTGCGCCATCATCGGCTCGCTGCCGGCCTATCGCAGGACGCGCTCGCAGAGCGGGCTCGCATGAGCCCCGACGGTATCAGCGCCCTGGAACGCGGCCATCGGCGCAATCCTCACAAAGATACGGTCGCCCTATTAGCTCAAGCGCTCGCGCTCGATGGTGCCGATCGTGAGACCTTCGAAGCCAGCGCCGTGCGCCCGGCTTTGCCGCGGCGAAGAGGCCCCTCCAAGATCACCGAGCCGGTCTCCGAAACGCCTCCGCCGGCGTTACCACTCGCGATGACGACCTTCGTTGGCAGAGACGCCGCCGTCGCGGAAATAATCCGTTTGGTCAACGAGTTCCGCCTAGTAACGTTAACCGGCGCCGGGGGCGTCGGAAAAACTCAAGCTGCTTTACGCGCCGGAGCGCGGCTTGGTCAGGACGGCCCTTGCGAAGTTCGCCTGACAACACTCTCTCCACTAACGGACCCCGCTCTGGTGAGCAGAACGATTGCGTCGTCCCTCGGGATCCAGGAGGTGCCGCACCGTTCTATACTCGACGCCTTGGTCGCCCACCTCAAGACGAAGGCCATCCTCCTGATACTCGACGGCTGCGAGCGCGTCGTTGCAGAAGCGGCGAGCGTCGTCAGTACGATCTTACCGGCGTGTCCCGCCGTAAAGGTGCTCGCGACGAGCCGAGAGCCGCTGTGGGCCGGCGGCGAACGTGTGTATCGTTTGCCGCCCCTCGACGTGCCGCCTCACGGCGCGGCGCGACTCAGCGCCGTCGAAGCCGGGCGCTATGCCGCGATATCGCTCTTCGCGGACCGTGCCCGTGCCGTCGATCACCGTTTCGAAGTGTCCGACGAAAATGCGGCGGTGATTGCCGAGGTGTGCCGCCGCTTGGACGGCCTCCCGCTTGCCATCGAGCTTGCCGCGGCTCGCGTGAACGTCGTACCACTCAAGACTCTCAACGATCAGATGGACGATCGCTTCCGTTTCATGACGAGCCACGATCGTACCGTGCTTCCTCGACAGCAGACACTCCACGCTACGATTGAATGGAGCTACGACCTGTTGTCGACCGCGGAGCAACTTTTGTTCGAACGGCTCGCTGTTTTTTCCGGTGGCGGCGTGCTCGAGGCAGTCGAAGCGGTCGCACAGGACGCGGTTCTGGCGGAACGCGACGTCTTGGACGTCCTCACGTCGCTTGCAGAAAAGTCGTTGGTAATTGCCGATATGGACGCGCCCGTCGTTCGCTATCGGCTACTGGAGTCCACCCGCGCGTTCGCGCTAGAAAAGCTTCGGGACAACGATAAGTGGCCCGCGCTCGCGAGCCGGCATGCGCGGTGGGTCGCCGGCGCCGCAGCCAGAGCGCAGACACGCATCGCAAGCGCGTCGGTCGACTTGTGGGTTCGCGAACTCGAACCGGAGCTCGATAACGCGCGCTCGGCGGTTGAGTATACGCTGGCGACGCGACAGGTGGAGTTGGCGGCGGAAATCGCTTGTGGGTTCGCAGAGGTGTGGCGTATCACCAGAGGACATTCGGAGCCCTATCGCTGGCTTCAGTTGGTACTCGCAAACCTCGATAGTTCTGCACAGCCTGGCATGGAAGCGCGCCTATGGCGAACGCTGGCAACGCATACAAATGGTATGCGGAGAGTGCAGGCTGCAAATCGAGCGCTCGAGCTTACGGACCGACGACTCAGCAGCGATGGCTTTGTAGCGGCTCTTTACCAGAAAGCGGTTGGGCTTCTGGAGGCCGGCTCGATCGAAGACGCCGAGCGTGTGAACGGCGAAGCGCTGCGTCTTTGTCAGGAAAGGGGCTTGTTACGCACCCGACGTTACGCAGCGGCGCTCGACATGCGAGGTCGAATCACGACGAGCCTCGGGCGAACCGACGAAGCGCGCGATTTTTTTGCTCAGGCCTTGTCACTGATGACGGCCTTAGGTGACGAGCATGAGGCGATTATCGTAAGAATTAACCTCGGCGAACTGGAGTTCAAAGCGGGCAGGTTTCGCGAAGCTTTAGAGTCGGCGGAGTTGGCGATCGAGGCTGCGCGTCGCGTTCGTTCGCGACATCGCGAGGCTACGGCGCTCACGAATGCCGCCGCCTGTCGACTCGCCCTCGACGATATCGAAGGCGCGCGCCTCGACGCCCTCGAGGCGCTCGCCCTCGCACCCTCCGCGACTCCAATCGAGGCGGCAGCGACGATTCAGCATTTGGCGACGGTAGCCGCATTGAAGGGCAATCACCGTCGCGCCGCTCGCCTTCGCGGCTATGTAGACACGTGTTTTCGCAAAGAGTTCTGCGAGCGCGGGCCGACGGAGAGCCTCACCTATGCAATGCTCGCGGAGGCACTAACCGAAAATCTTCCTGCTTCGGAAATAGACGCCCTCTTCCGCGAAGGAGCTGGTATGTCCGAGGAACACGCGATGCGCGAATCTTTCGTCACGTAGATCCGACGATTTTCTCGACATCCCGAAGACCTGGGCTGAATTAGGGCTTCCCTAGAGCTTGCGTCCTTCGTCGAGGGCCTGGTCTTCCGACCACCCCGCACCCTCTGCGGCGAGCACGGCAAGCCGATCTTCGGCGAGCGCTGCGCGAAGCGCGGCTTCGAGCTTGTCGTGGCTCCATTGCTCGGTGCCTTCGCGCTCGTAGCGCAGCCGGCCGAATTCGGAATCGACGTAGCCTAACACCCGTGCCGCGCGATCCGTATCGCCGTTGTACGCGCCGATCGCCGCTAGGTGCTGCAGGCCGATGGCGACGTTGAGCCCCGATTGGGCCTGGCGCGCAAAGTCCACGCCCTTTCGCGCCAGCTCGCGCGCGCCGAGAAAATCGCCCAGAGCGATGCGGTACGCCGCGCCGTTCGTACAGAACATCGCGATGTCCATCGCGTTCTTCCCGCGCAAGTTGATCTCGAGCGATTCCGTTACCAAACGTAAGGCCTTCTCGGGGTGACCTTCGGCGAACTCGAGCTCGGCCAGGTTACCCAGAGCCAGTGCGGTTCCCGTCTCTTCGCGGACGGCTCTGAAGGCCGCGATCGCCTCGGCGTGCAGCTCGCGCGCCGCCCGACGATCGCCCCGATCCGCCTCGACGAACGCCAGCAGATCGAGACACCGCGCCGCGTTGCGGGCATGCCCGCTGGCGCGCGACGCCTCGAGCGCACGCCGCGCCGCGTGGCCGGCTTCGTCGAGCGTTCGCATCTGATAGAGCGCGAGCGCTACCTGCCGCTGCGCGCTGGCCGCGGCGCGCGCGTTGCCGGCCGACTCGAACAATCGCAGCGCCCGCTCGCCCTCGTCGTGTTTGCGCTTACCGGATGAGAGATTAGCTAGCGCCAGACGCAGGTCCGCCGCGATGGTTGGATCGCTGGCTTCATTCGTGCGTTTGAGCGCAAGCTCGATCCAGTGGCGGCCCTCGGCTGCGAGGCCGGCGTTCGCCCAAAGTCTCGACTGCGCGGCGATCGCCGCGCCCAGCGGAATGGCGTTGCCTTTGGTCAGCGTCCACTCGAGCGCCGCGCGCACGTTGTCGAGCTCGACCTCGATGCCGGTAAGCCACGCGGCGAGCGACTCCGTATCGAAGAGGTCGCGCCCGTACAAAACCCGGTCGTGAAAGTACGTAGCATGGCGGCGCGCAAGCGTCTGACGAGCGCCGAGGGCGCTGAGCTTTTCCACCGCATAGGCGCTGGTGGACTCGAGTAGCCGGTATTGCGCGTGCTCGGCGCCGTCATCGACGACGACAAGTGCCTTCTCCGTCAACGAACCGAGCAGATGGAAGACGTCGCTCTCTTCGAGCCCTTCACCGCCGCAAACGCTCGTAGCTGCCTCCCATGTGAAGCATCCCCGAAAGATGCCCAGCCGCGCGAACAGCAGCCGTTCGTCGGGTGCGAGCAGCTCGTAGCTCCAGTCGATGATCGCGCTCAAGGTCTTCTGAGGGTCGGCCACCGCGCGATGGCCGGAGGCAAGAATTCTCAACCGGTCGTCCAGCCCAAAGGCGAGATCGGCAAGTGAAAGCGCGTTCACCCGCGCGGCAGCAAGCTCGATAGCAAGCGGTATGCCGTCCAAATGGCGGCAGATCTCCGCGATCGCGACCACGTCCTCATCGGTGAGCGCGAGACGGCGATCGACGGCACGGGCGCGATCGCCGAAGAGTTCGATCGCGTCCAGGATGCTCAACGGCGGCAGCGAGTAGATACGTTCCCCCGCTGCCCGCAGTGGTTGGCGGCTCGTGGCGAGAATCCGAAGCTGCCGGCAACTCGCCAACAACGCCTCGGCAACGCTCCCGGCTTCCGTGGCGACATGATCGCAGTTGTCGAGAATCAGCAGCCACTTCTTGTCCCTGAGCCGCGCGCGCAATGTCTCGAGCAGTGGGCGATTGGCCACTTGTTGCACGCCGAGCGTTGAGGCGACCGCCGCAACGACCAATGAGGGATCGCGGATCGCCGAGAGCCCGACGAACCACGCGACGTCCCCGGCCTCGCCGCTCAACGCTGCTCCCACGTGCAACGACGTCTGCGTCTTGCCAACGCCGCCACTTCCCGTAATCGTCACCAGCCGGTGCTCGCGCACCAGCGTTGCAAGCGCATCCAGATCGTCCTCGCGCCCGACGAAGCTGGTTGGCGCGAACGGTAGGTGAGAGGCTTCGGCGCCCCAGGGGCCCAGCACTAGAGGAACGCTTCCAGCACCGCCGCCTCGGCGCTTTGCAGCCCTGCGCTCGCATTACGGTCGTCGCCGAGCCAACCGTTGATCAGCAACGAGAAGATCACCGTGCCGCGCGCGGGCGTCAGCAATAAGCCCGAGAGCGCGCGCGTATGGCGCTCCGAGCCCGTCTTTGCAAAGAGCTTCCCTTCCAGCGGCGTTCCCGCGAACGAATGCGCGAGCGTGCCCAGCAGGCCAGCCGCCGGCAACGCCTTGATGACGGCTACGCGCTGCGTGCCGTTCCAGTCGCCGCGTAGAATCGTTACGAGATCGCGCGGCGTGATGCGGTCGTAGACCGAGAGGCCCGAACCGTCGGCGATCGAGACCGTTGCGGGATCGATGCCGAGCGAGCGCAAGTACTCGCGCTCAACGGCGATCCCGTTGGCGTAGCTTCCCGGCTCGCCCGCGCGCGCCGCGCCCAACTCTTTGAGGAAGAGCTCGCCCATTAAGTTGTCGCTGGGCAACCAAAACTGCGCGAGCAACTGCGGCAGCGGCAGCGAGTCGTGCGACCAAAGCGTCACGCGCGATGCCGGCGCAGCGCCGCTGCGTGCGCCGCCGGCAACGGCGATGCCGGCGCTCTGCAGCGCTTGGCGCAGTACGTTACCGGCATACGCCGGCGGATCGGGTACGCTCGGCGCGAGGTCGTCGGATTCCGGCGCGCCGGCCGGATAACTCCCCACGATTGCGATCGTCGTCGGTGAATCCCACGGGCGCACGACGTCGGTCGTGTCGTCAGATTTGGGCGCGCCGGTGGTCGCTTCGTTGGCAATCGTGAACGCGCCGCTCTGCGGCTCCACGCGCAGCGTCGGCGGTTCGCCGGCAGACGCGCCGGGCGTCACGTACACGTGAACTGTCCCTTCCTCCAACTCTAACGCGCTCACGACCGCGGCGTACTCGTAGGGCAGGTCGTCCCACGACCAGCCGTCGGGATAGCGCTGAGCGTCGTCGTGCGAGGCATCGGGAATCACCGCGCCGTCGATGCGGCGCACGCCGCTCTCGTACAACGCGCGCGCCGCGCTGGCGAGATCGGCGTGCGTCAAGTGCGCGTCGCCTCCGCCCCGCAAGTAGAGATTTCCCGCCACGACGCCGTTCTGCGGCGCCGCATCCGCGGAGATGGCGGTAACGAACCTGAAATCGGGACTGAGGTACCGCAGCGCTGCCGAACCCACCAGCAGCTTGAAGTTTGACGCGGGCAAAAACTCGTTGTCGGCGTTGCGGGAGTAGAGCACCGTTCCGTCAGCCGCACTTACCGCCAAGAATCCGACCTGCGCGCCGGCAAAGGCCGGCGACGCCAGCGCCGCGTCGACGCGCCGCTGCAGCGAATCGGGCGCGGGCGCTGCGCCGAGCGTTACCGCCAGCGCCAGCGTCGCGAACGCGCGCAGGCGTCTCATCCTTTCAAATCGAGCGGATCGAGAAAGCGGCGCAGCAGCGCGTTGAAACCCGCGGGATTGTCGGCGTTGGCTACGTGGCCCGCCTTTTCGACCGCCGCGAGCGACGCACCGGGAATCCCCGCAGCGATCTCTTCGGAAAGCTCGCGCGGGGCGACGGGATCGAACTCGCCGTACGCCGCGAGCGCCGGCACGACGACCCAGGAGAGCATCGGCGAATAATCGCCGGTCCAGGTCGCCTGCGTTGAGGCGAGATAGCACGGCACCGATTTGCACGCCATCTGCTCGATCGTCTCGGCCATGCGCTCCGGCGGAAGTCCCAACTGCGCCGCGCGCCGCTGTGCGAACGCCGGCATGCTCCCCGCATCGCGCACGGCCTGCGAGATTTGCTCGGCGACCTGCTGCCCGTTGGGATAACGCGCGAAGCTGCCCAGCGTCACTAGCGCGTCGAAGCGCGGGCCCGCGATTCCCCACAACTCGAACGCCACCACGCCGCCGAGGCTGCAGCCCACCAGCGTAAACCGCTCGATCTCGAGCGCCTTGAGCACGGTGAGCACGTCCTGCGCGAAGCCCGCGCGGGTGATCAGCGCCGGATTGGGATCGGGTTTGAGCGCGCCGTTGCCGCGCAGTTCGATCGCCGCGCATGCGTAGTCGTTGCCGAATGCTTCCAACTGGCGATCCCAAATGGCCGCCGTCGAGCCGACGCCGTGCACGAAGATCAGCGCGGTCGCACCGGCCCCCGCTCCGCTCGGGCGAACGTAGCGCGCGCCGGTGAGCGCGCCGTCGGACGCGGTGCGGACGAGCGTCTCGATCACGCCTTGCCCCTTTTGCGCGCGACGAACTCGCGCACGCCTTCGAGCGAGCGCGCGTTGAGCACGTCGGCCGGCACGAGACCGGCGCGCCGCGCTTGGCCAACCGCGAACTCCGTCGCCGAGAGATCGCCGGTGCGGTGCGCGTCGCTGTCGAGCGAGAACGTGACGCCGAAACTCTTCGCCTTTCCGGCAAGCGATGCCGGAAGATCGAGGCGCGCGGCCTGACCGTCGATCTCCAGCGCGGTGCCGGTGCGCGCGGCCGCCGCGAAAACGGCGTCGTAATCGAACTCGTAGCCGGGCGATTGATCGAAGCGCCGTCCGGTGGGATGCCCGATGATGTTGACGTACGGGTTCTCACACGCGCGAATGAGACGCGCGGTCATCTCGTCGCGCGATTGCCTCGTAGCGGTATGCACCGAACCGATCACGATGTCGAGCTGCGCGAGCACCGCCTCTTCGAGATCGAGCGAGCCGTCGGGCAGGATGTCGACCTCGCTGCCGCAGAGCGTCGCGATGCCGTAGCGCTCGCTCAGCTCGGCGATCTCCTCCCGCTGGCGCAGCGCGCTCTCGGCATCGATGCCCCACCGCCGCCGCGCGCCGCCGTGATCGCTGATCGCGTGGTACTCATAACCGCGCGCGGCGGCCGCGGCGATCATCTCCTCGAGCGAATCGTCGCCGTCGCTGTAGGTCGTGTGCATGTGGAAGTCGCCGCGCAGATCGCCCAGTTCGACGAGCGCCGGGATCGCGTCGTTGCGGGCCAGCTCGATCTCATCGCCGCCGCTGCGCAGCTCCGGCGGAACGTATGCCATCCCGAGAGCGGCGTAGACGCCGGCCTCTTCCGTGCAGGTGGTCACCTCGCCGTTCTCGAGGTTGAGGATGCCGTTCTCGCTTACGCGCAAGCTCCTGCGCACCGCGTACTCGCGCAGCTTGATATTGTGCTCGCGCGAACCGGTGAAATGCTGCAACAGATTGCCGTAGAGATGATCGGGCAGCACGCGCAGGTCGATCTGCAGCCCGCCGTTGAGCCAAATGCTCGCCTTCGTCGGACCTTCGGCCAGTACGGCCTCCGCCAGCGGCCAGCGCGCGAAGTGCGCCACGACGTCGGCAGCTTGCGGCGAGGTGCAGACCAAGTCGACGTCGCCGACCGTCACCTCGCAGCGCCGCAAGCTGCCGGCGTACGTCAAACGCTCGAGCGGCGGCCCTTCGTACAGGTAGGCCATCGCCATCCGCGCGACCGTAAGCGCTTGCGGCTGCGGCGTGCGGCGCTGGCGCCCGCGATACGCAAGGATGCCTCGCCGCCAGTTCTCGATCGTCTTGGCGCCGAGCCGCGGAACGCCGAGCAGCGTGCCCCGCGCGATGGCGGTTTCGAGATCGGCAAGTGAGGCGATGCCGTACTCCGAGAAGAGCATCGCCGCCGTCTTGGTGCCGATGCCGCTCACGCCGAGCACCTCCATCAGCGTGCGCGGAAAGCGCGTGTATAGCTCCTCGAGCGGATCGGCCGTGCCGGTCTCGACCAGCTGCACGATCACCGCGCCGATCGACTTGCCGACCCCCGCGAGCGCGAGATGCTCGCCGCTCGCGATCAGATCACGCAGCGGCGGCGCGTTCTCCACCGACGCCGCGGCCTTCTCGTAGGCGCTATATTTATAGAAGGACTCGCCCGCCAACTCCATGAGCGTACGGATCTCCAGCAGCTTCTGCGCGACTTCGCTATTCGTGAGCACGGCGTAGTGGAGTTGGCCGCGCGCGTGGAATGCTCTTGCTTCGATGCCTCTGTTGCGCATGAAGGATGCTTCCTTCGTCAACGCGTCGTTGCGGGCGGGTCCGGTAAACGTCGACCTCGAGCCCGGCTGCCGGGCCGCGCTGCGCTTGGGGGCGCCGCAGGAGGCGACCGCCATCGCGCTGCTGGCCGCCGGCGTTGCCAAAGCGACGACCGGCAGCGTGCTGATCGGCGATTTCGATCCGCGCGTGCAATCGGTGCACTGCAAACGCCTCGCGGCCTTCGTTCCGCACGAACCCTTGGAGCTGGACGACGGCGATTTCCTACGCTACGTCGGATATCGCGCGGCGCTCTGGAACGTCGACGCGGCCGCGGCGCGCGCCTACTCGCAGGAGCTGCGCGAGCGGCTGAACGGCATGCACGAAGCTTTCGCGTTTCCGCTCATCGGCGCGCTGATCGCGCAGCCGCAGCTCGTGGTGCTCGACCGCCCGCAGGCGGCCTACGCGCAGCGAATCCTCGCCGTGCTGCAAGGGCGCGCGCTGCTCTCGACCCACGTGCAGGCCGAGAGCGCTTCGGCTTTCGCGTGACCGCACGCGCGCTGGGCGCGATGCTTCAGGCGCGGCTCTACGTCTCGCGGCGGTTCCTACTCTATGCCTGTGCGGTCGCCGTATTCGTAGCGCTCGTCGCGCCGTTGGGCGTTACCGCGCCGCTGCTCTGCTGCTCGTTTCTCAGCATCGCGATCGCGCTCGACCAGACGCCCGGCCGTCACCGCCACCTCGACCGCTGCGAGCAGAGCGCGCCGCTCTTCGGCCGCGAGCTGGCGCGAGCCAAGGCGTTGGTTCCGTGCATCGCCGCACTGCTCGCAACGCTGCTCTACGCCTGCGCGCAGGTCGCTCGCGGCTCTCCCGACGCGCCGCTCACGTTGCTCGTCGTGCCGCCGGCCGTCATCGCGACCACGCTGGTCGCCCTCTCGGCGACGGTGCGCACCGGCGCCACGCGCGTGCTCTACGTGCTGCTCGCCGCGGGAACGAGCGCGATCGCCTACGTGCTGGCGATTGTGGGCCGCAGCGCCGCCGCCGAGTTCGCGTTCTGCGTGCTCATAGCGTTTCTCGCGCTTCGCCAATACGGCGAAACGCTCGCGCGCTACGATCCGATTTGAGAGAAACGCACCTACGGAACCTGTACTGGGATGGCGGTGGCGAGTTTTTCGAGCATCGCGCGATTGAACTGCGAGATATCGTCGCCGCCGCGCGTCGTAACCCAGTTCGAATCCGAAACGGTCGGCTGGTCGCGATAGAGACCGCCGGCGTTGCGAATGTCGTCGGCGATCGCGGGCGCGCCCGTCACTTGGCGGCCGCGCAACAGTTGCGAAGAGATCAGCACCTGCGCGCCGTGGCCGATCGCGAACATCGGCTTCTTGAGCGTGTCGAACTCGCGCACGAACCGGTGCACCTCACGATCGGTTCGGATGTCGTCGGGCGAGGTGCCCCCGGGTACGAGCAGCGCGTCGAAATCTTCGGCGGTGCAGTCGCCCACCAACTCTTCAGCGCGGACGCTCTGGCCGTCGTCGAGCCCTCGCTTGCCTCGAAGGCGCTGACGCGCCCGTTCGTCGACGCCGACGATCGTTACGATCGCGCCGGCCTCTTCGAGCGCGCGGCGCGGCTCGACCAGATCAATTTCTTCGAAGCCGTCGCCAATTAGCGCGGCGACGCGCTTTCCTTCCACTCCCTGCATATCGGCCCCGTGATTTCGCGCCGCCGGGGTGCCCACCTTCGCGCTTGGCTAGCCAAATAGATACCGCACGAGGCCGCCATCGACCGAGATCGTTTGCCCGGTCACATAGCCGGCAGGCTCTCCGCAAAGGAATGCGGCCATCGGCGCAAACTCCTCCGGCGATGCAGTGCGGCCGATCGGCACCTCGGCTCCGGCGGCGCGCAGCTTGGCCTCGTCGTTGCCGTAAAGCTCGCGCAGCCGCGGCGTATCGATGCGTCCCGTCGCGATCGCGTTGACGGTGACGCCATCGGGCGCGACCTCGACCGCCAGCGTGCGCAGCGCGGCCACCAGCGCCGTGCGGAAGGCATTGGAGAGCGTCAGATTGTCGATCGGCTGCTTCACCGAGGTCGACGTGAGCGCCACGACGCGGCCCCACTTGCGAGCGCGCATCGGGGGCACCGCGATCTCGAGCAACTGCAGCATTCCGCGCAAGAGCAGCCGATAGGCACGGTCCCAGTCCTCGAGGGCCAGTTCGCTGAAGCGGCCAGCCTTCGGGCCACCCCCGTTGAGGATCACGATATCGGGGTCGCCGAAGGCCTTGCGCAGGGCGGGATGCAGCGCCGCGACCGAGTGCGGATCGGCAATGTCGAGCGCAAAGACCGCCGCTTCCGCGGCCCCGCGCGCTCGCGCCTCGGCGGCGACCTCCTCGAGCTGGTCGAGGCGGCGTGCCGCCAACGCGAGGCGAACCCCCTCGGCCGCCAGCGCGAGGGCGATGGCCCGACCGATGCCCGAACTGGAGCCGGTTACCAGCGCCGTGCGGCCCGCGATTTTGAGATCCATGGAGCCGCGCTTTGGCGCCGGCTCGTTCTCACCTTGCGTGGCGCCCAGGGCTCTGCTATCCTAACCCGGTCGCCGGGACGGCCGAGGCCGGCTGTACCCGAAGCGAGACCATCCTGCATCAAGGAGTTTTACGAAGTGCCGCTCAGCAAAGAAACCAAGGCGGAGATCTCCGCCAAATACGGCCGCGCAACCAACGATACCGGTTCGGCCGAAGTGCAGATCGCGATGCTCACGACGTCGATCAACTCGCTCACCGAGCATCTCAAGATTCACAAGAAGGATCACCACAGCCGCCGCGGCCTGCTCTTGCAGGTCGGCCAGCGCCGCCGGCTGCTCAACTATCTGCACGCCAAGAACCTCGAGCGTTACCGCTCGCTCATCGGCGAACTCGGTTTGCGCAGGTAGCCGTCGTGCTGCGTCGGCTTGCGCTGGCGGCTGCCCTCTCCCTAGCGGCTTGCGCGGGACGACTGGGCGCGCCGCCGCTGCCGCCGCAGGTGACGCCGCAAAGCGTCGCGCCCGCCGCTAAAGAGCTGTACGTCGCGCTTCTTCAGGGGAACGCGGTCTACGTGTACGAGCCGGGCGATAACTCCCCAATGCGCAAGATCACGCAAGGAATCAACGAGCCAATCGCGCTGGCGCAAGATGCGGCCGGCAATCTTTACGTTGCCAACGGGGGCGAGCTGGGCCATCACTACAAAGGGTCGATAACGATGTACCCACCCGGTTCGGACAAGCCCGCGCTCACCATCACGGCCGGCCTGGGAGAGCTCAACGCGATCGCCGTCGATGCCGCCGGCGACGTTTTTGCCGCGAACCGCGATGCGTATTCCGTTTACGAATACGCCGCGGGCACGAATAAGATCGCGCGCGCGATTACCGCCGGAATCGTAGCGCCGATCGCACTGGCGGTCGATTCTGCCGGTTACCTGTACGTTTCGAACTGTCAGCGCTGCGTCTATGCGGCACCGAATGCAACGCTGACGATCTATAGCCCGAAAGTCTTCCATCTTCTTCATACGATCGCGTATTCTTGGCGGCACGGACCGGGCGAAATGCAGTTCGACAACGGTGGCAATCTCTACGTCGTTGCCGGCGTCGGCATCGAGGTTTACGCACCGCATAGCACCAAGCGGTTGCGCGCCATTGCTGGTGCGGCGGGCACGTTCTGTCTCGACGCTGCTAACGACGTCTACTCCGGACAAAGCAAATACGTCAACGGCGGGGGGCACGTTCTCGTCTATCTCGCGGGCGCAAAGACGCCCTCATACACGATCGCGAAGGGCATCTACGATCCAACCGGACTCGTGACGGACTCCAGAGGCGTTCTCTACGTCTCCAACGGCGCGCACAACACGATCACGCTGTACGCGCGCGGCAAACCAGCGCTCCTGCGCACGATCGTCGTCGCTACGGGGCTCGACGACCCGGACGCACTCGCGATGGACTCACTCGGAAATCTCTACGCGGCCAACAACTACGAGTCGACCGTCACGATCTACTCTCCCACCAGCGCGGAGGTAGTCCGCACGATCACGGAGGGCGTCGCCAGCCCATCGCTGATGATGTTCGACGGGTCCGGCAACTTGTACGTGGCGAGCTACTACGGGGTCGGCGGCGACGCGGCCGGGTTCGTCACCATCTACCGGCCGGGCAGCTCGAAACCATACAAGACGTTGACCGAAGGCATCTACGGCCCAAACTACGCATTCGCGTTCGATGCCGACGGTAATTTTTACGTCGCCAGCGGATGTCCCGAAGACAGCCATCCGATCGCCGAGTATTCGGCAAAAACGCGGACGCTGCTGCGTACGATCGGGCGCGCCGGCATCTGCCCTTCGTCGATGACGTTCGATGCTTCGGGAAATCTTTACGTTGCGGTGGTGGGATTGCCCGGCGACGTTTCGGTGTTCGCTCCGGGAAGCAGCGATCCGAAGTACCAGATTACCGACGGCGTCAACTATCCCGACGGCGTGGTTTTCGATGCATCCGGCAATCTTTACGTCAGCAATGCTTATGGCGGCAACTCGAGGCACTGGGGTTCGATCAGCGTCTACCATCCGGGAGCGATTCATCCGTTCCGCCGGCTGACGTCAGGCTTGCACAACGGCCCCGGGCAGCCGACGTTCGCGCCCTCGGGCGACCTCTACGTCGTTTCCGGAAACGAGATCCTGGGGTACGGCCCGACGGGCGAAAAGCCCATTCTGATCATTCACGATCGACAATCGCCGACGTCGCCCCTGTTCGACCCGCGCGGCGACCTCTACGTCGCGAACCGGCGCGAATCGATCCACAGCTCGGTCACGCAGTATGCCCCCGACAGCGATAGCGTGCTGCGCACGATTACCGGCGTACGCGCCTATCCAGCCTCCATGGTTTTCGGGCCTTAGCTCTTCTTGCGTTTGTAAACGCGCCGGACCGCTTCCATTATCGAGTCGACGCCCATTCCATAGTACTCGATCAGCTCCGCCGGATCGCCGGACTGCCCGAAGCGGTCGTCGACGCCGATGAACTCGATCGGCGTGGGCAACTGCATCGCGAGAATCTCGGCGACGCGCGATCCCATGCCCGCAGCCTTCTGGTGCTCCTCGACGGTCACGACCGCACCGCAGGTGCGCGCGGCGTCGACGATTGCGGCGGCGTCCATCGGCTTGACCGTGTGATTGTTGACCACGCGGCATTCGATGCCGTCCGCGGCGAGGCGGTCGGCGGCGATCAGCGCGTTGTAGACTAAGATGCCGCAGGCGACGATCGCAACGTCTCCGCCTTCGCGAAACGTTTGCGCCTTGCCGATCTCGAACGGCGTCTCTTGCGTGGTGACGATCGGCGATTTGTCGCGGCCGAAGCGCAGGTAGACCGGTCCCCACATCTCCGAGAGCGCGAGCGCGGCTTTCTTCGTTTGCACCGAGTCGCAGGGCACGACGACGGTCATGTGCGGAATCACGCGCATGATCGCGATGTCTTCGATCGCCTGATGCGTGGCGCCGTCGGGCCCGACGGAGACGCCCGCGTGCGCGCCGGCGATCTTCACGTTGGTCTCGTTGAGCGCCATGATCGTGCGAACTTGCTCCCACGAGCGCCCGGGGTTGAACATCGCGTAGCTGGCGATCCACGGAATCTTGCCGATCGCAGCGAGACCACCCGCCATCGCGACGAGCATCTGCTCGGAGACGCCGATCTCGATGTATTGATCGGGATGCGCCTTCTTGAAACCCTCGAAACGCGTGGACTCCGCGAGGTCGGCGCAGATGCCGAGCACGTTGCGATTGCGCGTTCCGGCCTCGATCAATCCTTCGCCGAAGCCGTTGCGCGTGGGAACCTGTTTGACGTCGGCGGCGCGATAGTCGGTAAGGTGCATGTGCTGCGCCGCGTCGAGCACGTCTGCGGGGCTACCCATTGGCCACGATCCGTTCGCGCTCGGCGGAGAGTTCCCGCAGTGCCTCGTCGGCCTGCTGTGCGTTCGGCGGCTTGCCGTGCCAGAGATAATCGCCTTCCATGTACGATACGCCCTTACCCGGAATCGTGTGAGCGATGATCACGTGGGGCTTCCCGGGGGAACGCTGCGCGCGCTGCGCCGTGGCGATGAACTCCGCGATGTCGTTACCGTCGCACTCGAACACCTCCCAGTTGAAGGCGCGGTACTTGTCGGCCAGCGATTCCAACGGCATCACCTCTTCCGTGCTGCCGTCGATCTGGATGAAGTTGCGGTCGACGATCGCGGTGAGGTTGTCGAGCTTGAACTTGGCGCCGGTGAGCACGGCCTCCCAATGGAGGCCGCACTGGTGCTCGGCGTCTGAGGTGACCACCCACACGTGGAAGTCGCGGTCGTCCATCTTGGCGGCCAGCGCCATGCCAACACCTTGCGCCAGCCCTTCGCCCAGAGGGCCGGAGGTCGTCTCCACCGAGGGCAGCGTCACGCGCTCGGGGTGCCCTTGGAGACGGGTGCCGAACTTGCGCAGCGTCAGCAGCTCCTCGACGGGAAAGTAGCCGAAGTTCGCCATCGCCGAGTAGCGGACGGGCGCGATGTGCCCGCAGGAGAGCAGCAGACGATCGCGGTCGGGCCACTCCGGATTGGCTGGATCGTGGCGCATCAGCTGTCCGTAGAGGGCCGTAAAGACGTCGGCCATGTCCAGCGGGCCGGCCGAATGGCCCGACCCGGCGGCCAAAAGCGAGCGGATGATGCCCTGGCGCACGTCGTTGGCCTTGAGCTTGAGCGCCGTCAAATTCTCGGCGGTGAGGGTTTGCATGGCAGCGGTTATACAAGAGGCGGCGGACGGGACCCTCGGACTCACCGGCAGCCATGGCGGCAGGGCCGCTGTTGGAGCGGCCCGAATCCGGCGCGGTCAATCAAAACAAAGAAAAGTTCGAAATTAGGAGACATTGTGCCCGAATCCGTGACCTTAACGGTCGGCGGGCGCACGATGATCATCGAAACCGGCGAACTGGCGAAGCAAGCAAACGGCTCCGCGCTGGTTCGATACGGCGATCAAAACGTCGTGCTCTGCGCCGCCACCGCATCCGAAAAGCCTCGCGAAGGCATCGATTTTTTCCCCCTCACCTGCGACTTTGAAGAGAAGATGTACGCCGCCGGAAAGATCCCGGGCGGCTATATCAAGCGCGAGGGACGTCCGCCGGAACACGCCGTGATCAGCTCGCGGCAGATCGACCGTCCGATTCGTCCGCTCTTCCCCGACGGCTTCCGCAACGACATTCAAGTCGTTGCGACCGTGCTCTCGATCGACCCCGAGCTGGACGCCGACGTACTCGGCGTTTGCGCCGCGGGAGCGGCGCTCGCACTCAGCGACATTCCACTTGCGAAGACGGTCGCTGCGGTGCGCGTCGGCCGCGATGAAGATGGCAACTACATCTGCAATCCAACGCTTCCGCAGTACGAAACCGGCGGCATGGAGATCGTGATCGCCGGCACCGCCGACGCGGTGATGATGGTCGAAGGCAGCGGCAAGGAGATCACCGAGGACGATTTCCTCGGCGCCGTCGAGTTCGCGCACGAGCAGATTCGCGCGATCGTCAAAGCCATCGACGAGCTGGCGCGCAAAGTCGGCAAGAAGAAACGAGCGTTTCCGCTTCTTCAAGTAGACCCGACGCTCGACAAATTCATTCGCAAGGCCTTCGCCAAAGACGTGGCCAAGGCGATGCGCACCGTCGAGAAACAAGCTCGCGAGACGCTCTTCGCCGCGATGACCGTAGACGAAGCGATCGCGCGCTGCGGCAAGAAAGACGAAAACGTGCGGGCGCTCCTCGAGAATCCGACGAGCAGCAAAGAGTTCGGCAAGATCGTCAAGGCGATGGAAGAGGACGAGCTGCGCACGATGGTCGTCGACGAGAAGATCCGCCCCGACGGCCGCAAACCCAACGAGATTCGGCCGATCTGGAGCAAGGTGCACTACGTGCCGCGCGTTCATGGATCGGGCGTCTTCACGCGCGGGCAGACGCAGGTGTTCACCGCGGCGACGCTCGGCTCGACCAGCGACGCGCAGCGGCTCGACGGCATCATGGCGCTGGAAGATAAGCGCTACATGCACTTCTACAACTTCCCGCCCTACTCGGTGGGCGAGACGCGCCCGATGCGCGGCCCCGGCCGGCGCGAGATCGGCCACGGCTTACTTGCCGAACGCGCGCTCATTCCCGTACTTCCGCCCAAGGACGAGTTTCCGTACACGCTGCGCCTGATGAGCGAGGTGCTCGAATCGAACGGCTCCTCTTCGATGGCGTCGGTGTGCGGCTCGACGCTCGCCCTCATGGATGCCGGCGTGCCCATTCGGGCGCACGTCGCCGGCGTCGCGATGGGCCTGATTCTCAAAGACAAAAAGTACGCGATCCTCACCGACATCCAGGGCCTCGAAGATGCGCTGGGCGAGATGGACTTCAAAGTCGCGGGAACCAAGAAAGGCATCACCGCGATTCAGATGGACATCAAGGTGCAGGGCATCACGATTCCGATCATGCGCGAGGCGATGGAGGAGGCGCGCAAATCGCGTCACTTCATCATCGACAAGCTGACCGAAACGATCGCCGCACCGCGCGAAGAACTGTCACCGTTCGCGCCGCGCATGATTATCGTCAAGATCGATCCCGCGAAGATCAAAGACGTGATCGGCCCCGGCGGCAAGGTGATCAACAAGATCATCGCCGATACCGGCGTCGAGAAGATCGACATCGAGGATGACGGCAGCGTCTTCATCACCTCGCTCGACGGCGCGTCCGGCGATAAGGCCAGGCAGATCGTCGAGAACCTCACCAAAGAGGTGAGAGTCGGGGAGACCTACGTCGGAACCGTCACGCGGATCATCGCCATCGGCGCCTTCGTGCAGATCCTTCCCGGCAAGGAAGGCTTGGTGCACATCAGCCAGCTCGCGCCGACGCGCGTCGAGAAGGTCGAAGACGTGGTCAAGCTCGGCGACGAGGTCATGGTGAAGGTCACCGAGATCGACGGCCAAGGACGCATCAACCTCTCGCGCAAGGCGCTGCTCACTGGAGCTTCGAGCAACGGTGAATACGCAAACCGCGGGCCGCGTCCGTCACGCGACGCGGGTCCGCCGCGCGACGCGGGTCCGCCGCGCGACGCCGTTGCGCGCGAGAGCGGCCCGCCGCGCGATCCCGGTCCGCCCGTTGGCGCACCCGGCGCGCCGCCGACGCGACGCCGCCGCCGCCCACAAGGGCGCCACGACGAGGAGTAGAGACGACGAGTCGATAGGAGGGAGCCCGCAGCGGGCTCCCTTCTTCTACTCTCCCCCGAACCGCAGGCCGACGTCGGCGAACGTGCGGCGCAGCCGGTCTTCGATGCCGGCGTACCACCGCAGCCGGCCGGCAACGGGACCCGAAACGTCGCCGTCGACGTGATAGAACGGCAGGCCGTCGAGCAGGTCGCGGCGGTAGATCGCGTCGATGCGGATAGGGCCTTGCCCTTCGTACGTGAGCCACATCGCGCTGACGGTCGGCGTGCTGCCGAAAGCCGGCAACGCTTCCCCATAGGGCGGAACGGTGTCGTCGACGTGCATCGCCCATGCGCGCAGCGACAGCTCGGGTGCGATCTGCCACGCCGCGCTCAATCCGGTCGATACGATCGTTCCCGACGACGCACCGGCCACGTGTTCCGAAGCCTCCTCGAACGAGAAGCGCAGCCGTGACAGGTCGGTATACGACAGCGTTCCGGCCAAGAGCGAATTGCGCTGATACTCGATGGAGCTGGGCTGCGCGTAGCCGAACGCGTACTGATCGACGAACGTCGGCAGAGTAAAGGAACCGCTCCCCTCGAGGTTTACGCTCCACCGCTGGTTCGGAAAGAGCTGCGCCTGCAGTGAGGGCACGGCTAGCGCTGCATGCACCGGCGAGGCAACGCCATAGGCGCCTCCGGAATAGCCGATCCAAAACGTGCCGACGCCGGCGGTCACGTCGTAATCGTTTCCGGTCGCGCGGATCCCGGCGTCCGCGCGCGTTTGCGTCAGCGACGCGCCGATGCCGGGCAGCGGCGACCAGGGCTGCGACGATTGCTCGTATGCACCCGTCGATGCGCGCATTCCGAAATCAGCAAACGCCGAGACTGGTCCCGACGAATGAACGCCAAGGCTCAGGCCGGAGTCCGACCACAGCGACACCTCCGGATACTCGCCGCCGAGCAGATAGCCGCCGCGATCGAGCACGGCGCTGACGTAGAGATTTGCCAGCGAGGGATCGCCATAGGTCGCATCGGCGAAAGTGAAGTTACCATCGTCCTGTGACTCCGGCGAACCGAACGCTCGGCCTTGTTCGCTTCCCGCCGCGATCGCCAGCGACTGACCCGCCGCCGGCACGAGATTCGCCGAGAGATCGATGCGCTGGCGCGACTCCTCGTCGTTGCTGAACGACCCGAATACGCCGCCGAGCGTGTCGGAGCCGAGCGCAAAGCGCGCGATTGCATCGCTGCCCAGCGTCGCGACCTCCCAGTTGGATCCACTGCCGGCGGGATCGGTGTTGACCGTGCCGCCCCCCGCCTGATCGCCGTAGAGATAGGCGTCGGAAGCGCTCTCCAGGGTAACCGCGCGCTCGTATTGCGCCGGCACCAGCTCGTAAGGCGAGCTGGCGGAGACGATGTCGTAGTTGGGCGCGCCCGCGTCGATCAGCAGCGAACCGGTCGACGAGAGGCCGCGATCGCTCAACGCCGGCCCGGGGTAGGCGGCCGACGTCTGAGAGAGGAGCGTGAAGGGGCGCAGCGCGATCGCCGACTCAACGTGGGCGTAAGGCAGGCTCTCGAGGTCGGCGGGGCTTACCGCGTCGGAGGCGACCGCCTCGTACCTCAGCACGATGACCACCACGGGCTCGCCCGGCCGGACCGACGCGGTGGCCGGGCGGCAGAAGCGGCAAGTGACTAGAACCGAGGTAACGTCGCCGGCGGCAAGGGCGAAGGTTCCGGCATCGTCGGTGGTGGTGCTGCGAGGAGCGCCGCCGCCGTTCTCTCCGAGGACGACGGCTCCCGCGATCGCCGCCCCACGCTGATCCCGGACGGCGCCCACCACCAGGGGTGCCTGAGCACGCGCCGGGAGCGCCACGAGCGTCAACGATAATAGCGCCGCGGCGCCCTGGTACCGGCGATTCACGGATTCTTTAGACTTTCGGCTATGATGGAGGTAGTGTCAACCCCGCTCCGCTCCATGCTCGCCGCCGTACTACTGGCCGTGGCCATTCTTTGTGGCCGGTTTGCGGTAGCGAGCGCCACCTCGCTCGAAGACGAGCTCTCGGGCGCACTCGCGCCGTCGGCAGCCCCTGCGCTGCTCGGTCCCATCACCTCAGCCGGCCGTGTCGGCTGGGAATGCAAGCCCGAACGCGCTGCGGCTGCGGGGCAGTGGCATGATGCCGCATTGCCTCCTGGCCCAGCTATGCGATAAACGATGCGTCTGCTGCCGGCCGTCGCTATCCTCGCCGGACTGGCGGTCGCACCGGCCAACGCGCAAACCTACCCAAGCGCTCATCCCGTCCCACGCACGACGTCGGTCCCAGCGCTGCGAGCGCTGGCGACGCAGCGTGAAATCGAAGAGCGCTTCACGATCGGCATCGCCGCCGAATCGCGCGGCGACTGGAACGCGGCAATCGCCGAGTTCGAACGCATCGTCGCGCTGAATCCGCCCGAACCCAAGGGTTCGACGGCACGCTACGACTTGGCGCTCGCGTACGCCAACGCCGGCCGTTACGACGACGCGGCGCTCCAATTGCGCGCCGCGATCGCGCTCGATTCGGAGTTCTTGGCGGCGATGGCGAACCTCGTCTCCGTGGACATCGCGCGCGGCGATATCAACGAAGCGCGCCGCATCGCCGACCGTTACGTCGCCGTTGCGCCCGATTCGGCTCGCGCGCTCTATTCTCGCGGAATCGTCGCGCTGCACGGAGGCGACGCCGCAACCGCGCGCGAGGACTTCGGCAAGCTCCTTCACACCAATCCCTCCTACGCCGTGGCGCACTACGACCTCGCGCTCGCCGAAGAGCGGCTGGGGCGCTTCGACGCTGCCGAACGAGAGTTGCGCACCGCGCTCGCGCTCGCTCCCTCGTACGCGCGCGCGAGATTGGCGCTCGGCGTCGTGCTCCTGCGGGAAGGAGAGCATGCCGCCGCACGCAATGCCTTCGAGCAAGCGGTGGTGGATGCGACGGGCGATCCGGCACTGCAAAACGTCGCAGCAGCGATGCGCGATGCCGTCTCCGGCCCCTGACGCAACCGTTCTTTAAACTTTTTTCATTTCGAACGAATAGGATCAGGTCAACCTACAGCTTTTTGGAGGCCCCCATGAGGAAAATACTTGCTCTCTCCATAGCGGTCGCCGCGATTGCACTCGCGGCATGCGGCGGCCGCTACGGTTCCACGAACGGCGGAACGAACGTCATTCCCGGAACCCTCGCGTACACCGCTCACCTTCCCGACGGCCGCGTGGTCACCGGCACGATGGGCGAAGAGCTTCCGTCCGAAGGCGTCGGCAGAATCGCCGATTCCTATTGGAGCGCGACGCTCGGCGGATTCACGCAATCGAAGTACTCGCAGGCTCTCGGCTTTCCGCCCAAGACCGTGATCACGTTAACGAACCTCTCGGCAAACATCTCGCACACACTCGATTTCGTTGCGAAGATCAAAGGACCGCCGGCGAACTTCCCGACAAATCCCAACCTACCGATCAGCGCGGCCGGCGGCGGCAAGTTCAAGAAGGGCTACGCCAGCGGCGCGATCTCACCCGGTAAGTCCGTAACGCTCACGCTGGTCAAGCCCGGCATCTATTTGATCGGCTGCGCGTTCCATTACAGCGAAGGCATGCAAGACGTCTTGGTCGTCAAGAAGAACGCGACGCCGGGACCGGAAGCGACACCCCCAGCGTAATGAAACCATCGACGTTCGCCGCGGCCTTCGCCGTGGCGGTCGCCTGCGTCGTTGCGGCATGCACGAACGGCGGCGGACTCGGCAGCATCGGCGGAGGTGGGGGAGGCACCCCCACCCCGCCGCCACCGCCGAACGGCATCGGCGTCGGCATACCCACCGGAAAGATCGGCGTCGAGAACGATCCCGTGTGGGGAACGATCAGCGGCTACACGCAGAATCAAACCTCGCAGATCATGGCCTATCCGCCGGGCGCCGTCGTGACGATCACCAATCTCTCGTCGACGTCGCCGCACACGCTCAACGTAATCGGCGTTACCAATGGACCGCCGGCGAACTGGCCCCAGAACCCCAGCCTCTCGTTTTATCCCTCGGGAAATGGCGTCTTGGGTTCGAACTATGCCAGCGGCACGATCAACGCGGGCGCCAGCGTCAAGGTCAAGCTGAAGAACCCCGGGATCTACCTTATCGGCTGCGCGTTCCACTACATCGAATTCTCCATGCGTGCCATCATCGAAGTCTCTGCAAGCGCGACGCCGGGGCCGACCGCTTCGCCGGGACCCGGCGGATACGCGTCGCCCGCGCCGACGGCCCGTCCAAGAACGATCGGGAAGCAGCCAACGCTCATCGATCAGAACGGGCGCCATTTCGCGCTCTCGTCGCTGCGGGGCGAACCGCTCGTGATGACGTTCGTCGCGGCGCACTGCACCGATGCGTGCCCGCTGATCAACGCACAGTTCGCGCAAGCCGCGCAAGTCATGCAGCACGAGCATCTGCGAGGCCGGCTCCTGACGATAACCCTGGATCCCGAACACGACTCACCCGCAACGATGCGCCATCTTGCGACGCGGTTCCAAGCCAATCGGCGCTACTGGCTCCTCGCGAGCGGATCGCGCGCCGACGTTCACAACGTCATGCACGCCTTCGGCGTCGTCTCGGTCGAAGGCAAAGACGGCTATCGGGATCAGCACACCACCTTCGTCTACGTCTTCGACCCCGCCGGCCGCCTCGTACGAACGACGCTGGCCTCGACGGCCCTCAACGACGAGATCGTCGAAGGCCTTCGTTCGAGACACTGGATGACACGCACATGAAGAACGCGCTTTTATTTTCGACGCTGGCTCTGGCCGCATGCACGGCCGGGGGCGTTCCGACCAACAGCGGTGCTGGCGGAGGCACCAACATCTCCATCAATCTGACCCTCAGTCAGCCCGTAAAAACGCAATGGGGCGAGAGCGGCGGCTATACGCCGGCGATCACGAACGTGCCGGTCGGCGCGCAGATAACGTTTACGAACACCGACAGCTTCGCCCACACCGCTACGGAGATTCCGAATGCCACGCAATTCCCCGCTGGCTCCCCCTTCGGAATTTCTGCAACGCAGCAGCACGGTAACACGCTCTCCGGGGGCTTCACCAGCGGCGCGCTGCAGGCGGGAACCACGTCGCAGACCATCGCGGTCGATCGCGCGGGAACCTATCTCTTCGGATGCTTCTTCCATTACGGTGCGCCGATGCGGGCAGCGATCGTTGCGCAATAGCGTTGCCGCCGCCATCTTCGCGGCGTTCGCCTTCGCGCTCGCCGCAGCGCCCGCCCAGGCGATTCCGATCTTCGCGCAACGCTACCATCTGCGTTGCGGACAGTGCCACAGCGTTCTCCCGGAGCTCAACGCGTTCGGGAATTACTTCCGCAATCATGGTTATCGTTTACCTCTCCCCGAGCACGGCACGACGGTCTTCGCGATCCGCTATCAGCTCGAGTACGACGAGCATCCCGCGGCCGGATCGCGCGAATTTACCCCAGGCGGCATCGTACTGGGGAGCGGCAACCTCGGACCGATCACCGCGTACCTGCACTACAGCTTGGGTGCGGCCGGCGGCCCCAGCGGTACCTATCTGCTCTTCGCCGCGGGCTACAACGCGCACACGCAGACGCTCTACCGCGGCGGCCTTTTCGAGCTTCCGCTCGCGCAATCGCCGGGCCAGCGCCTCGACGATTTGGAACAGTACGGCTACTACGGCGCGCACGTCGGCTTGGACAATCAGCCGCTCTCGTCGCCGCGCTGGGGCATGATGGCCGAGCGCACCTTCGGTAGTCTCAAGGTCGACGGCGTCGTCGCATTCGCCGCCTATCAAGGCGCGCCGTACGGCGGCAAACCGGTTCCGACCGGCGAGTCGACGTGGATGAGCAGTCCCGAGTTCAGCCTCTGGCTGCGCGACTCGCTCTTATCGACCAACAAAGGCACGCTCGACATCGGGGGCACCGCGATGGGCGGCACGCTGGGCGTCTTGCCCACGGGACGGCTGCCTTTCGCCGACCTCTACGAACGCTACGGCCTGCTGGCGCACGCGAGCTACGGCGACCTCGACTTCCAAGCCGAGCAGTGGTATGGCGACGATCACGACGCCGACGGTCTGCTGACCAATCAGCACTCCACCGGCGGTTACGCGCGATTGAAGTACTACCCGATTCCGCACGCGTACTTCGGCGTGCGCTACGATGCCTACGCGAACCCTTTCATCAACCGCGACTGGGTCTACTACGGGGCCGTGATGATCGCGCCGTGCCGCATTCTGATGCAAGAGGTCTACCCGCCGAACTCGCACCCCTACCTCAGCGGCGCCTTCACGATCGCCTTCCCGGGTCCGATCAAGTACTAGGAGGGTTCTGAGTGCGCGTCCTGGTCGTCGAAGATAATGCTGCGGTGGGTGACTCGATCCGGCGAATGCTGGAGAGCCGGCGCTATGCAGCCAAGGTCGTCGGCGACGGCGAAGCGGGCCTCGAGCATCTCATGAGCCGCAGCTACGACCTCGCCGTGGTCGACGTCGGATTGCCGGGCGTCGACGGTTTTACGGTCGCGCGCAACGCTCGGGCCGCCGGCGTTGAGACGCCGATCCTCATGCTCACCGCGCACGACGCCGTCGAGGATCGCGTCGCCGGGCTGAGCAGCGGCGCCGACGATTATCTCGTGAAGCCGTTCGTCGAGGAGGAGTTGATCGCGCGCATCGCCGCGATCCTCCGGCGCGGCGACCGGCCGCTGGTCGGCGTACTCGAAATCGGCGCGTTGCGCGTCGACCTCGCCGCCCGCAGCGTCAGCTACGACGGCAAGCCGGTCGCGTTGGGAGCGACCGAGTTCCGGCTGCTGGAGTTCTTGGCGCGCAATGCCGGGATCGCGCTCTCGCGCTCGCAGATCGTCGAGCGGATCTGGGACTACGACTTCGACGGTTCGAGCAACATCGTCGACGTCTACGTGAGCCAGCTGCGGCGCAAGCTGGGGCGCTTGGGCGCGCGAGGCATCATCGAAACGGTTTGGGGAATCGGATACCGAGTAAAGGGGTAGCGTCCTCCACGATCGCCCGTACCGCGGCGCTCTATCTGTGCGTCTTCATTTGCGTTTTGCTCGCGCTCAGCGCGGGCGCGTACGCGTTCGTGGCGCGCGAGTACGCGTCGCTGCTGGCGCCCGCGCTCGCCACGCCGGAAGGCAGCGCGGGATTCGCAGCATCCATGCGGCACGTTCTGCTCACGATCGTCTTGATCGACCTGCCGCTCGTCGTTCTCGTGGCCATCGCGTCGTATCTGCTGGCGCGCGCCGCGATTGCGCCGCTGCAGGAGGCGCGCGAGCGCGAACGCCGCTTCTCCGCCGATGCCGCGCACGAGCTGCGCACGCCGCTCGCGGCGATCGCCGCCGTCGCACAGGCCGCGCGCGCCAACGCCAACGACGAGAGCCGCAGCTGTTTCGAAGCGATCGCGCAGAGCGCGCTCGACGCATCGGCCGTCGTGAGCGACCTGCTCACGCTGGCACGGAATCCCGGGCCGCGGGCGCTGCAGAGCGAGCCCGTCGACCTCGCCGCAATCGTCGGCGCCGCGGCCAGAGATACCAGGCCGCTCGCGCAAGAGCGCGGCATCGCGCTCGACGTGGCGCCTGGCAGCGCGATCGTCGACGGCGACGAGCGACGACTGCGCGAGCTGACCCGCAACCTGCTCGACAACGCCACGCGACACGCTCGTGCAAAGGTCAGCGTCGCCTCGCGGCGCGCGGGGAGGCTTTGCGAGATCGTCGTCGAGGACGACGGCGACGGCATCCCGTCGAGCGATCGCGAGCGCATCTTCGAACGCTTCTATCGCCGCGCCAACGACGGCGCCGGCAGCGGGCTTGGTCTGCCGATCGTGCGCTGGATCGCGGACGCCCACGGCGCTAGCGTTATCGTTGAAGATGCGGCAGGCGGCGGAGCGCGCTTCGTCGCGGTCTTTCCCGCACGGGATTGACGCCACCTCACTCTAGGTAACCGCGGGCCGTTCGGAAAAAGACGGCGCCATGCCATTTCGGTCGCTGCGCGCGTTCGTGGACGCTCTACGCAAAGCGGGGGAACTTCACGAGGTTTCGGCGAGCGTCGATCCGCGGCTGGAGATCAGCGAGATTACCAACCGCGTGGTGAAGGCCGGAGGCCCGGCGCTGCTCTTCACCGAGGTGAAAGGCTCGCCGTTTCCGGTGCTCACCAATCAGTTCGGTACGCAGCGGCGCATGGCGATGGCCCTCGATGCTTCGGGCCTCGATGCGGTGGGTGCCCGCATTCGCTCGCTGATCGATTTCAAGCCGCCGGCCTCGGGATCGCTCGTCGACAAGATCTCGGGCGCGCTGGCGTTCGCGCCGCTAGCCAACGCGATTCCCAAGACCGTGCGCGAAGGCAGCGTTCGCGACGTCGTGATGGAGGAGCCGGATCTGCGCAAGCTGCCGGTGCTCACCACCTGGCCGCTCGATGCGGGGCCGTTCATCACGCTGCCGCTGGTAATTACCAAGCACCCCGGCACCGGGCGAGTCAACGTCGGCATGTATCGCATGCAGGTGTACAACTCGACCGAGACCGGGATGCACTGGCAGCGCCACAAGCATGGGCGCGCGCACGCCGACGCTTGGGGCCGCAAGATTCCCGTGGCCGTCGCGATCGGCACCGACCCCGCGCTCACGTATGCGGCGACCGCGCCCTTGCCGCCCGTCCTCGACGAGTTCGCTTTCGCGGGAATCCTGCGCGGCAAGCCGGTCGAGTTGATCGCGGCCAAGACCGTCGACCTGATGGTGCCCGCCGACGCCGAGTTCGTGCTCGAAGGCTACGTCGACAACGAAGATCTTCGCGAGGAGGGTCCGTTCGGCGACCATACGGGCGTGTACAGCTTGGCCGACCGCTACCCGACGTTTCACGTCCAGTGCATCACGCATCGGCGCGACCCGATCTATCCGGCGACGGTCGTCGGTAAGCCGCCGATGGAGGACGCGTGGCTGGGCAAGGCCACGGAGCGAATCTTCCTGCCGCTGCTGCAGGCGATGCTGCCCGAAGTCGTCGACATGAATCTTCCGGTTGAAGGCGGCTTCCACAACCTCGCGATCGTTTCGATTCGCAAGTCGTATCCCGGCCAGGCGAAGAAAGTGATGAACGCGCTGTGGGGGCTGGGCCACATGATGATGCTCACGCGCCTGCTCGTGATCGTCGACGCCGACGTCGACGTGTCGCAGCCGCGCGAAGTGGCGTGGTTCGTGCTCAACAACCTCGCACCGGAGCGCGACGTGGTGATGATGCCGGGACCCGTCGACGATCTCGACCACGGTTCGTACAGCATCGCCTACGGAACCAAGCTCGGTATCGACGCGACGCGTAAGAGCGCCGCGGAGGGTTACACGCGGCAGTGGCCGCCGGACATGATCATGGACGCCGCAACTCGCGGACTCGTGAGCGAGCGCTGGGGCGATTACGGCCTCGACCGTATCGCAAAGGCGCTGCAGCCCGACGATTGGTCGGGCCAGGGGATGCGCGCGTTTACGCGCTTGATGGAATCGCCGGAGGACCCGGCGTGAAAAGCGTCGCGCTCTTTCTGCGCGAGATCCGCATCGAGCACACGCTCTTCGCACTGCCGTTTGCATACGTGGGTGCGATCCTGGCGGCGCGAGGCGTCCCGTCGGCCGAAAAGCTCTTCTGGATCACGCTGGCGGTCCTCGGTGCGCGCACCGCGGCGATGGCGGCCAACCGCTTCCTCGACCGCAAAATCGATGCGCGCAATCCGCGGACTGCGCGCCGCGCGCTGGCAACCGGGACGTTACCCGCCTCGACGATGCTGTGGGCGACCGGCGCCGGGCTCAGCCTCCTCCTATGGTCGGCATGGATGCTGAATCCGCTGTGTCTCAAACTACTCCCGATCGCCGTGGCCCTGCTGCTGGTCTATCCGCTCTGCAAGCGCTTCACCTGGCTGACGCACTTCGTGCTCGGGGCGGTCGACGCGCTCGCGCCGCTGGGCGCCTACGTGGCGATCGCCGGAACGATCACGCTGCCGGCGTTGCTGCTCTTCGCGGCGGTGACGATCTGGGTGGCAGGCTTCGACATCATCTACGCGCTGATGGATCTCGGGGTCGACCGCACGCAAGGCATCCGTTCGCTGCCGGCGCGCTTCGGGGAGCGCAGCGGGCGATTCGTGCCGCTCGCCCTGCATCTGGGAATGTTGGCGCTGCTGGCCGGTGCCGGGGTGCTCGACGCCGCGCCGGCAGTCTACTATCTCGGCGTCGCGGCGGTTGCGGTGCTGGTGGCCTATGAGGAGTATCTCTTTCGCAGCGGCGCTAACTTGTTCGTCATCAACGAGCGCGTGTTTCTTTCGAATATGATCTTCTCCGTGGTGTTCTTGGTGACGACCCTGGGAGCGTTCCGGTGAAACGGCGCGTCTTCGTGGCCGGCGCGGCGGCCGCCGCCGCCGCATCGGCACGAGCGGCGGCGCAGGTGATTCCGCTGCAGCCGATTGGACCGCAGCAGCAGTTCCTCCAGCAACTCACGATCGCGGTGAACGTGACGCTCTCAGGCGACCTCGGGAAGTACGGACAGGAGGTGGTCAAGGGCGTTCAGGCCGCCGTCGACGAGCAGAACCGTTTCCACGCACCGATTACGTACGTCTGGGGTTTGCGCCCGCTCGACGATCGCAATAATCCGGGCGTCGCGTCGTCGAACGCCAACGTGGCGGCCGCCGATTCGACGGTGATCGGCGTCGTCGGCAATCTGACCGGGGCGATGACGCTAGCCTCTCTCTCGAGTTACGCCAACACCAACTTCGCGGTGATCGTCCCTACCGTGACGGCGGATGCCGTGACGCAGCGCGGATATCACAACGTTTATCGCTTGCCGGCGAAAGACAGCACGTCGGGGCGGCTCTTCGCTTCGGCGGCGCTCGCCGGCCGCCGCGACATCCAAGCGATCGCCATCGCCTACGACGGCGACTACGGTTACGACGTCGCGCGCGGCTTCGTGAACCAGGCCAAGAGCGACCACCACCTCACGACCGACTCGCTGCTCTTTCCGGCGAACAAAACGGATCCGGCGCAGGCGGCGCGCACCGTGCTCGACCGCAGCCCGAACTACGTCTTTCTCGCAGGCAAGACGAGCGAGATGGGCCCAATCGCCGAAGCGATGCGCCTAGCCGGCTACACCGGCGATTTCGGCGCGAGCGACGGATTCTACAACACCGACACGATCGCGAGGTACGCGACGACGCTGCAGGGCGCGCTCGTGGCCTCGTCGATGCCGCCGCTCGACCGCGTGCCGAGCGCGATCCAGCTCGTCTCCGATTTCCAGCGCGAAGTCCGGCAGATCACGGCCTTCTCAGCCTACGGTTACGCGGCCGCGCAGCTTCTCATCGCAGCGCAGCAGCGCGGCAACGCAGCCACCCGCCAGCGGCTTCTCACGACGCTGCAACAGGGAGGTACGTTCACCGCGCTCATCGGCCAGTTCTCCTTCAACATCAGCGGCGATCCGCTGATCCCGAACATCTACCTCTACAGCATCACCAAAGACGGTTTCAAGTTCCGCCAACCGGCCGTGCAAACGGGGTTCGTGATTTAGCTTTTCCCCTTCCGTCACCCTGAGCGCAGTCGAAGGGCGGAGTGACGATCACGAACCGCGTTTTTTTACTTCGTCCCTCGACTGCGCTCGGGATGACAGCTACGCTCGGGATGACAGCGGAGCGTTACCGTACGTATTCGTCTTCGGGCACGACTCGCAGGCGGTGCGGGGGTGCCACGCGATCGTGAGAACGGTCGTCGCTCTCTTCGAGCGCGAGGACGAAGCGCAGGCGCCAGGTGCCAAGCGCGATGGTCAAATTCGTTCCGAGTATCTGCACGATTATGCCTCCACGCGCTGCCAGCGCCAGATTGCAAGTCCGCCGTATACGACGAAGAGCAGCGCTTCCATCGACAGGCGAAGGGTGAAGTGGGAGATCGATTGGTCTTGCGCCATCTGCGAAGAGATGTTGAACGATGTGTACGTCAGCGGACTCAGGCGCGAGAGGCCCCAGGCGACGTCGTGGATGAACAGCGCCACGATGTTCGACGGTTGTACGAACGAGAGGCCGCCGATAAGGAGCACGACGGGCCACGCAAATCCGAGCACGGCGCCGTAGTTGCGCGGGAACCAGCTCGTCGCAGCCGCGAGCATGGCGTACCACGCCAGCGGCAGTAAGAGGCCCATGGCGATCGCGCGGCTGTTGATGCCGCTGAAATCGAGGCGCGGCGTCTCGAAGAGCAGCTGGCAGAGGTAGAAGGCGACGATCGTCATGATCGAGGCCGCGAGGATCCCGAGAATATCGACGCCGATCGCTTCGAGGGCGTAGCGCACGCGGGAGATCGGCTTGGTCATGACGATTTCGAGGTGCCCGTCGATCTCTCGTGCGAAGGGCGCGGCGAGGAGCGTCGCGACGATGAGCGCCACGATGTCGGCCAACGCCATATAGTAGAGCATCGGCACGGATCCGTTGGTATCGACTACCGTCGTCGTCATGGTTCCGTGGCGCGACTCGTTTACCTGAACGCTCCCGATGCTGAAGTGATCGGCGTCGCTTTTTTCGTGGGCCGTCGGCTCGGTGATGACGATGTGCATGCCGGAGCTGCCGTGATTGTCGATCACGACGTGTTCTTGCTTGTCGGGATTGTCGTAGATCGTCCGCTTGGTGCCGTCCGGCAGAACGACGTTGGTCTGTTGCGTACCGGGCTCCATCGAGACGTGATGCAGCCACGTTTCGGGCGACATGTAACGCGCGAAAGAGACTCGCAGCACGATGCCGAGCGCGACGAGGATCGCGAGGATGATCGCGCAGGTGCGCAGGCAGCCGCGAACGCGCAGCCATTCAACGTAGGTCATGACGAGGTGTCCTTTACGACGACGTCCGTAGTCGCGTCAGCGGGCGACACGGCGTATAGGAAGATGTCTTCGAGATTGAGATCGAGCGCTCGGATGCCCGTCGCCCCTGCGGCTGAAAGTCGCGAGCTAAACTCGTCGGCGCCGGAGGATACCAGCAGACGCACGATGCGCTCGGTACGATCGGCCCGCTGAACGCGCGGATCGTTGGCGATGCCGTCGAGCGAAAAGCCGACGTCGGGGAAGATGCCTTCGACGATCTTGCGATCGGCCTTGAGATCGTCGACCAGGCCTTCGAGCACGAGCCGGCCGCGATCGACGATCGCGACCCGCTCGGCGGCGCGCTCGACCTGCCCGATCTGATGCGACGAGAACAACACGGAGTTGCCCTTGGCAGCTTCGTTGATGATCAAGCTGAGCACGTGACGCTGGTTCACGGGGTCGAGGCCACCGGTGGGCTCGTCGAGCACGAGAATCTCGGCGTTGCGCGCAAAAGCGCAGGCCACCATGACCGCGGTGCGCATGCCTTTCGATAGGTAGCGCGTGCGCTTGGTCCGGGCGACGCCGAACTGCGCGAGAAGCTCGTGCGCACGCGCCGCATCGAAGTTCTTATAAGCGCGGCGGTTCATCTCAACGTGCTGATCGACCGTGAGGCTTTCGTAGAGAACGCTGCGCTCGGGCACGTAGGCAACGCGCTCGAAGGTCTCGGGCACGAGCGGCTTTCCATCGTAGAGGACGGTACCGCTGCTCGCGCGCGCCAGGCCGAGCATGCATTTGAACGTGGTCGTCTTTCCGGCACCGTTGGGTCCAAGCAAGCCGAAGACGCTCCCGCTGGGAACCTCCAGCGACAGACCGTCCACGGCAGCCGTCGACCCGTACGTTTTGCGCAGATTCGAAATCGTAATGGTGCTCATTATGCTTCGCCTTTCGGGAGCTCTGAAAACCAGCGGCTCAGTGCGGCTTCGAAGAGTTCGCGCACCTCGTTGCGAGCGAGTCCGACCGATTTGGCCTCGCGCAGCGCCAGCTCGAGGGCCTCTCGGCCGATCTCGGCGGCGACGCGGGGGGACGCTTCGACGTCGTCCGCTCGCACGAACGATCCACGGCCGGTCGCCGTCTCGATGACCTCCTCGCGCTCCAGTTCCCGGTAGGCGCGGGCGACCGTATTAGGGTTGACCGTTAGATCGATCGCTAGCTGTTTGACCGTCGGCAGCTGCTCGCCGGACCTCAAGACGCCGAGCGCGACGGACCGCTTGACTTGCTCGACGATCTGGAGGTATATCGGCACGCCGCTGCGTGGATCGACGGTAAGAACCGCGGGCATTTCAGAGACCTTAAAACTTCGGGCCCCAGCCGGGGAAGAGCTCGGTGGAACGGCGATCGGGGAGACGAACGGGAGTGCGCGATTCGCGGATCGGGTGCGTTTCGGTGATCAGCGTGGTGGGGGTCATGGTTGCTTCCTCTTCTTTCAGATCGTACCAGCAAACTATTGTACTAGTACACTAGTACAATAGTGCATTAGGATGATCCGGTCAACCCCCCTCGACCAGATTTTTTTCCGGGGCGTAGACCCGCAGCGCACCCGGGATGACCCTGAAGAGAGCCGGCGTCGTGCCACCGGGCTCGCCGTCGGCGGTGATCCGCCGCGGGCGGCGGGTTGCCACGGCAAAGGCCTTGGAGTGGAAGGAGCGCAGCGCGCGCACCGGCAGCAGGCCGCCGCTCTCGACCACGTAGAGATCGAGGCGGCCGTCATCGATGCCCGCGTTCTCGACGGTGATGACCTTGCCGAAGCGGTTGCTGTTGGCGACCGTCAGCTGCACGGTGCGCAGCCGCTCCTGGCCGCCCTCGTAGGCGAACTCTACCTCGAAGGGCCGCAGGAAGCGCAGACCGTTCAGCGCGCCGATCACGATCGCAGCAAAGCCGAAGCGCTGCTTGTCGGCGGTGCGCTGCAGTCGCGCGAGCCGGCTCGAGAGGCCGATGCTCGCCTCGTTAACATAGTACTGTCCGTTCACCGTCGCGACGTCGATGCGCCGCGTTGCGCCGCCGGCGATGACGTCGATGGCGCGAGCGACGTCTTCAGGAATCGCTAGCGTGCGCGCGAGATCGTTGAACGTTCCCAGCGGCACAAGCCCCATCGGCACGCCGAGTTCGAGCGCAAGCGGAATCAGTCGCGAGAACGTTCCGTCGCCGCCGGCCACCACGATCGCGTCGATGGGCTCGCCGCCCGCGCGCTCGACGAATTCGATCCCGCGGCCTCGCAGCTCGTCGCGCACCGCGCCGCCGAGGCGGCGGCCGCGCCGCGAGTTCGGATTGACCGCAAGAAGCACGCGCACGGGGCGCGCTAGCAGGGTGAGGAACCCCCGCCGGCGCCGTCTCGCACCCGATCCGGAGACCGCGGGTTTTTCCGCACCTTGTTACGGCTTACGAGCGAAGAGCAGCCGTATTGCTTGTAGCGCCGACCACAGCGCGATCGCCGCCAGCGCGATCGTACCGCCGATCATCGCGTAGTAGCCCATCGTGATCCCGGTCTGCATCATGGGGTCCACGTAGCCCACGGCCCTCTCCGAGCGGCTCAGATCGAGGTAGACGTTGCGGAAGATATAGTATACGACTCCGGCGCTGGGCGCCGTCAGCACGAGCATCGTGAGGTAATGCGAAAGATCGTCTCGCCGCTTCACGCTCACAGCTTCGCCGCGGGATGCCCGAGAGACTCCAGGGGGGAATCCCCCCGAATGCAGCTCTTTGCTCGGCGACCCCGCCCGCACAATCCGATGCCCGAGTCGCCATACGAAGTGCTCGCGCTCTTTACGATCGCGATGGTTGGTGCGTCGCTCTCCATCATGTCGACGGGTGCGTTGCTGCCGTGCTTCAGTATCGAGCTCCATCTTTCGAGCGCGCAGCTCGGAACGATCCTCTCGGTGCAGCTCGCCGGCTCGGTCGCGATGACGTCGGTGGCCGGGCTGCTCACCGATCGCTTCGGCGACAAGGCCGTGGTGCTCTGGAGCGGCTGCTTGATGGGCGTCGCGCTGCTCGCGGCGGCGACCGTCGAGAGCTATGCCTGGCTCGTGGGCTGGCTGCTCGTTTACGGAATCGGCTACGCCGCGGTGACGCCGGCCGGAAGCCACGCGATCATCTTCTTCTTTGCGCAAAAAGACCGCGGCATTGCAATGGGCATCCGGCAGTGCGGCGTGCCGGTCGCCGGCGTCGTCGGCTCGCTGCTCTTACCCGCGATCGCGCTGCGTTACGATTACCGCGCCGCACTGGCGATCGCCGGCGCGCTCACGCTGATCACCTGCATCGTCGCCTCGCGGCTCTACCGCGAACCCAAAGAACTCGCCGGCGAACGTATCGCGGTGCGCGCCATGCTCGCCGAGATGGTCGAGATCGCGCGCGAGTCACGCCTCATCCTGCTCACGCTCGCGTCGATGGTGCTGATCTGCGGTCAGTTTGCGCTGATGGGATTTCTCACGCTCACGCTGGTTCACCGCGTCGGCTACCCGCTCGAGGTGGCGCTGGCCATCTTTACGCTCTCGCAAGTGGCGGCGATCTGGGGGCGCCTCTCCTGGGGCTGGGCGAGCGACCATCTCTTCGGCGCGAGCCGCGCGCTGCCGTTGGCGACGAACTGCCTCCTCGTCGCGGTCGTCGCGCTCGCGTTCTCCTCGTTGCGGCTGGGGACGCCGGTCTGGCTCGCCGCGCTCTTGGCGGCGGCGCTGGGCTTCACTGCCGAAGGCTGGCTGGGGGTGAGCGTTATCGGTTTCGCCGAGATTGGCGGCGAGCAGCGCGCCGGCAGCGCGCTCGGCGTCGGACTGACGTGGACGCTCTTGGCCGCCTTCATCACACCGGCGCTCTTCGGCGCAATCGTGCAGACGCACGGGTACGATTTCGCGTGGAAGAGCCTCGCCGCGCTGCAAGCGATCGGCATCATTCCCGCGCTACTAGCGAGCCGAGCTAAAGTGTTATCAGCATGACGAGGCGGACGCTAGTAATCTACGGCTTCGGTAGACGGTGGCTGATTGAGGAAGTAGCGCGGGCCTAGCGGCGCGGCGATTGGGGTGAAGCGGCGCGGCGCGGCTTTGAAGTTGAAGCAGTCGGCGAGATTGTCGGCGCGCACGTCGGTCGTGTTCAGCGAGCCCAGGCCGAAGCTCTGTTCGGTGAACTTCAGGATGCTGCCGAACTCGTGCTGCACGTGCGAGACGTAGTGGGTCTTCGCGTAGGGTGAGATCACGATGAGCGGTACGCGGAACCCGAGTTCGTAGGAATTGTACTGCGGCGGCGGCACGTGGTCGTACCAGCCGCCCCAATCGTCCCAGGTAACGAAGATCGCGGTGTCGCTCCAATACGGGCTCTTGCCGATCGCGTTGACGACCGACGCCACCCACGATGGTCCGGTTCCGTCGGTAACGCCAGCGTGATCGGAGGCTTTTGCCGTCGGCGTCACCCAAACGACGTTGGCGAGCCGGCCGCCGGCGATGTCGGTGAGCACGGTGGAGGGCGGTGAGACGACGTCGGTTGCGTAGAGTTTGCCATAGCGGATGTGCTGGATCGCATCGGGTGCCTGCCACAGTCCCGCACCGAAGTGCGACTCGTAATAACGCCACGAGAGTCCCTTGCGCTCCAGCAGATCCATCAGCGTGATGCGTTCGAAACAGGGAAACGTGGCCTCGTCCTGATTGCCGGCCTCGTCGATCAGATAGACGAGAGAGCCCGGCGGCGAATCGCAGCCGCCGGTGAAGCCACCGCTAGGTTCGAAGGCATTGGAGGCGGCGCGCAGCGGAGAGTTATCGGTGGGCGTCGACGTGCCGCTGATAATGTACTGATGCGCCGGAAAACTCGGGCCTTCGTTGGTTTGGAACATATGGTCGCCGAACGCATACTGTTCTGCCATCTCGAAGTACGGAGCGATCTCCGCGTGCGGCACGTAACCGTACGGGCGCAGCGCTTTGGGGAGACAGTGCTCTCCCACTTGACAGGTCGACTTCGCCAAGTTGAAGCCGTTGAGCTTGCCGTTTGCGTGCTCGATCAGATAGGAGCTATGCTCGTGGCTCACGTCGTATGGCGCGGTGAGCAAAACCTCGCGCAAACGAACGCGCCCGCCCGTGGAGTTTCGCCCGACGCGCGAGGTCTCGGCGCCGGGGAGACCACCGAAGAGATCGTCGGTGCTGCGATTCTCTTGAACGATGATTACGACGTGCCGGATCTTCGACGAGGAGAGCGGATGCGGTGGCGCGGCGGCCGGCAGCGACGGACCGCTGCGGTACGGTACCGCGGTAAGCGAGGTGCCTTGCGTACCGCATCCCGCCACTGCGAGCGCAACCGCGAGCGCGCAGCGCGCTTTCATCTCGAAGCTGCGCCGGCGGAGATCGAGAAGATGCTGCCTTCCCCTTTGCGGCCCCCCGACACGGTAGTTCCGTAGAGCGTTCTGCCGCGCGCGAGCAACGGCGACCACGGGATGGAACCATCTGGGTCGCCCTTGAAGCGATAGATTACGCTCTCCGTACCTGAGGGCGTGATACTGAACACGATACCGCAGCCCTCGAGGCCTTTGCCGGTGCAGCGCTGACCGGATTCGCCGCCGAATTGGGTCGTTCCGTAGAGCGTATTGTCGACGGCCGCGAGGCCGTCGTACGGCACGGCTCCGTCGGGATAGCCGCTGAAACTATGCAGCACGCGTTCCGTACCGCTCAGCGTGAGCGAGTAGACCGTTCCCGAATAGTCGAACGCCCCGCCGAACGCCGTGGTTCCGTACAGCTTGCCGTTGAGAGAGACGACGCCCGCCCACGGTTCGGCGCCGTCGGGGAATCCTTTGAAGCTGTAGATTACGTGCAGCGCGCCCGAGGTGCTCAGCGAGAACACGCAGCCGTTGTCGTACTTGCCGCCGAACGCGGTCGTTCCGTAGAGCGTGCCGTTGACTGCGATCAGCGTACCGTACGGCGCCGCGCCGTCGGGCTTTCCGGTGAAACGGTGCAGCACGTGCTCGGCGCCTTGCGCGTTGAGCGAATAGATCGTGCCGCAACCGACGCTGCCTTGGAAGTGGCAGTTGCTCGCGCCGCCGGCGCTGGTGGCGCCGTAGAGCGCGCTGCCGACTTCGAGTAGCGTGCCGAGAATGGGCGCCGCGCCGTCGGTGCCTCCGGAGAACGCGTGGACCACGTTTTCGGCGCCGTCGGTGTTCACGCGAAAGACCGTGCCGTCACCGTGGCTGCCGCCCTCCTCAGTCGTGCCGTAAAGCAGTCCGCCGAGCCCGGTCAGGCCGCCGGTGGGTGTGGCGCCGTCAAGGCCTCCGGCAAAGCTGTAGACGGTTCTCGCGCCACCGCTGGCCGTGCGCGCGAAGACGGCGCCGAAGGTATGCGCGCCGCCGTTGCTCGCGGTGCCGTAGAGCACGCCCGAGAAGAACGAAAGCCCCGTCGGCTTGGCGCCGGCCGGATACCCGGTAAAACTGTAGAGCTTCTTATAACCGGTGGCGGGCGCGGCGAACGGCGCGAGCGCTTGCGGTGCCGAATTCGGGACGAGGCTCTGCCCACACGCCGCAAACGCGACGCTGGAAGCGACCGCTAAGAGAAGGCGGGCCTTTCGTACCCGATTCGAAAAGTCGTGCAAGCGATTGCATCGCTCCTTCGCAAAAACGCGATTTCCTTCTCGCGCTCGACGTGCGGCCGGCGACTGCGGGACCGAGCGCCCGTTTTCAACGTTGGGCGAGACTGACGGCCACGCCGAAGGGACGGTCGAAGGTCGCGTGCAGCGTCTTTCCCGGCCGGCCGCGTCTCGGGTAGCCGTAGAGGCTCAGCGTGGTGCCGACCTGCTCGCCGTTGGGATCGCGCGCACCGGCGGGGCACGTGGTCCTATTGACGTCGAGGACATCGCCGGCTTGGCCGCGCAGCTTCATCGCTATGAAAGCTTACAAAAAATCGCCCGGCGGCTTGGTCGTCATCGGGGCGATACTGCTCGCCTCGTGTTTGAGCACAGCCTCGGCACAGTCCACGACGATTAGCGTTGAAGCTGGTCCGATATGGAGTCAGTCGGATGCGAGCACCAAATGCCCGCAGGTTGCAAAAGAGAACGGCGGCGTGTGGAACGGCCAATGGAAGACGACGGTTCCGGGCAGAATGTCGGTCTGCGAGATCCGGCTTTCGCGTTCGCGTGGAAGATCCGTCACCGAGGCGATCGAGGCCGGTCCGATCTGGAACCAGGCCGATGCGAACAAAAAATGCGCGCAGCTCGCAACTGAGAATGGCGGCGTCTGGAACGGCCAATGGAAGACGACGGTTCCCGGCAGGATGTCGGTCTGCGAGATCCGATTTCCGTCGCGCTCCTGACGGTCGCATTCGCAAACATCGCCTTCTCCGTAGGCCCGGGTTGGACATCGGGCAGGAAGAAAGCGATGTTGATCGCGTTTCTTTTTGGCGTCGGCCGCTAGGAACTAGTCTTCGACATAATAGACTTGTCCCGTCTGGGCACCCTCGACGCTCTTCGCGAACGCGAGGCCGACGCGCTTTCCAGATACGCCTTCACTCCCCGGAAAGTACGGTCCGTAAGCCGCCATCGATTCCCGTAGGACCGTCGGACTAACGACATTGATCCGCGTTCCGGGCGGGAACTCGAGCGCGGCCGCGCGCACAAATCCTTCGAGCGCGGCATTCACGAGCGAGGCGCTGGCCCCGTACCGGATCGGATCCTTACTGAGGGTGCCGGCGACGAGCGTCACCGATCCCCCGGGATTCAAGTGCTTTGCCGCTTCCAGCGCGAGATGCACCTGCCCCATCAGTTTGTCGCCAACCCCGACGCCAAGTTGTTCGGGAGTCATGTCGAGCAACGGACCGAAATGCACGTTACCGGCAGCACTAACCACCGCATCGACCTTGCCGACCCTCTCGAACAGACTGCGAATACTTCGAAGATCGGTTAGATCGACGGTGTGATCGCCGTGCGACCTCCCCGCAGACACGATCTCGTGACGCTGCTTCAGCTCTTCGACGACCGCCGAACCGATGGTACCGGTCGCCCCAACTACGAGAATTTTCATGCCTTTTTCAACCAGTCGTCGGTAACGTCGGTTGCGGAGAGTTTCGCCAAATACAAGAAACGAGAGAGCCCTTGACGCAACCAAATGCTCATCGGCTTCTGCAACGACGAGTTGCGGAACGGTTTTAAAGATTCCTTGATCGACCGCCGAGACTCACGTGCGTCAAGACGCCCCACGAAAATCCGATTCGTTTTCGGCAAGTGCGAGTGCGATTGCCGGGTGGTGCGTAAGTGCAGCGCCCTCCGCGACTGCGCGTCGCGGTCTTTAGTGAAATCGCGAGGGCATCCGTGTCGGCAGCGCGACGCAAGCGCAGAATGCTCGATCGCCATCGCGACGTAACGGTGATCGGCCTCGCGCGCGGCTCCCAAACCGCGAAGCTCCTAGCTCAACCTTGCCCAGAAAGGGACTCGAACCCCCACGATGTTGCCACCACTGGTACCTGAAACCAGCGCGTCTACCAATTCCGCCATCTGGGCACGGGCCTGGGTCGATTCGCGGCGGGCGCCGGGCCGACCCGCCTCTTCGAAACCCGCGCCGCAGCGAAGGGTTTTGGAGTCACGCGTATGGCTCTCACCCTCGTCGCGGCAAGCGACGCCCCTTCGACCGACCCCTATTCAGCCGCGGTAACCACGGCGGCCGAGCGCGTAAGCCCGGCAGTCGTCTGCATCGAGGTGCGCGATCGCGGGCGCGGTGGGAACGGCAGCGGCTTCGTCTTCACGCCTGACGGCTACATCATCACCAACAGCCACGTCGTCCACGAAGCGGAGCGGATCTCGGTTGCATTGCTCGACGGGCGCGAGTTTGGCGCGAGGCTCGTCGGCGACGATCCCCACTCGGATCTTGCCGTGCTTTCCATCAACGCGCCCGACCTCACGGCCGCGATCCTGGGCGATTCGGGCTCGCTGCGGCCCGGTCAACTGGTCGTGGCGGTGGGCAATCCGTACGGCCTGGCCTACACCGTCACGGCGGGTGTAGTCAGCGCGCTCGGACGTTCGTTGCGCTCCCAATCCGGGCGCCTGATGGACAACATCGTGCAAACCGATGCCGCGCTCAACCCCGGTAACTCCGGCGGTCCGCTCGTCGATGCTGCGGGCGAAGTCATCGGCGTCAACACCGCGGTCATGCCGGGGCAGGGCCTCTGCTTCGCGATCGCCGTCAATACGGCCAAGCATATCGCCGGCCTGCTGATGCGCGACGGGCGCGTGCGTCGCGGCTACCTCGGCATCGCCGTGCAAGACGTCGTGCTCGCCCCGGCTATCGCGCGCCGCCTCGGATTGCCCGAACGCCGCGCAATCGTGATCGATTCGGTCGAACGCGGCAGTCCGGCCGATACCGCGAAACTCGAGAGCGGCGACGTGCTGCTGGCTTTCGAGGGCCAAGCGCTCGCCGGCGTCGACGCCCTGCACCGCGTGCTCACCAGCGTCGATCTCACGCGCCCCTACAAAATCGAACTGCTGCGCCGAGGCGAGCGTTTCTCGCGAATCGTGCTGCCCGTAGAATCCGCGGCGTAGGCGTCGAAACACCCAGCACGTGATTCGTAAGCTGCTGCCGATCCTCGGCGTCACGTTCATCGACATCGTCGGCTTCAGCATGCTGATCCCGATGCTGCCGTACTTCGTCACGCATTTCGGCGTCTCGGCCTACGTCGTCGGGCTGCTCTTCGCCACGTTTTCGTTCTGCCAGTTCGTCGCGGCGCCGCTCTGGGGGAGCCTCTCCGACCGCGTGGGGCGCAAGGCCGTGCTGATCATCAGCCAGATCGGCGCGACGATCGGCTGGGCGATGCTCGGTCTCGCGCCCAATATCGCGGTCGCGCTGAGCGTCGCGCCGATCGTCATCGTCTTCGTCGCGCGGGTGGTCGAAGGCGTTTCCGGCGGCAACATCAGCATCACGCAGGCCTACGTCGCCGATCTCGTCGAGCCGCGCGAACGCGCGCGCGCGTTCGGCCTCATCGGCGCGATGTTCGCCGCGGGCATGGTCTTCGGACCGGCCGGCGGCGGTTTGCTCTACGCGCGTTTCGGCTTCGCCGTTCCCTTCTTGGTGGCCGCGGGACTGCAGTTCGCAACGCTGCTCATCACGATCTTCATGCTCCCCGAATCGCGTTCGCACGAGCACGACGGCGAGCGGGTGATCGGAAACCTATTGAGCAGCTTCGCCAAACCGCGGCTCGCGCGCGTGCTCTGGCAGAAGCTCGCGATATCTCTAGCGCTCTACGGCTGGTTCGGCGTCTTCGCGCTCTACCTGCAGCGGCAAGTCGGCTTCACGCTAGCCACCACGGATTATTTCTTCTCGATCTTCGCGGTGTTCAACGTCTTTATGAACGCGGTGCTGGTGCGGCGCATCTCCGCGCAGCTCGGCGATCGCCGGATGTCGAATATCGGGCTCGCCTCACTGGTCGTCGGCTTCGCGGTCGTGCCGCTAGTGCACGACATCGTGCTGCTCTCGGTCACGATGCTGCTCTTCGCGTTCGGCATGGCGCTCACGAACACGGGCGTCACCGCGCTGATCAGCAACACCGCGTCGGATCGCGAACAGGGCATGGTGCTAGGCACCAGCTCGTCGCTCGACTCGCTCTCGGGAATTCTCGCGCCGCCCGTCTCGACGCGCCTGCTCGGGGTCTACGGCCCGCGTTTCGCCGGCGTCGAATCGCTCGCGTTCGCGGCCGTCGCGCTGGCGCTGGGTCTCCGCGCCGGAATGGCCGCGGAAACCGAGCCCGTCACCGCCGACGCGTAGCGGCGCTAGGAAAAAGCCCTTAGGCTGCGGTCTTCTTGCGGCGCTTCGCGGCCGCGGGTTTTTCGTCGCTGCTGCCGCTGCGCCGCTTCTTGCTCTCTTCGAGGCTCGCCGCGAGCACGTCCATGAGGTTGACCACCTTCGCCCGGGCGGGTGCCTTCTTCGCCTGGGGCAGCTCCTTGCCGGCGGCGCGCGCCTCGATCATCGCGAGCATCTGATCGTGATAGTTGTTGGTGAACTTCTGGGGCTCGAACTCGTCGACGCTCATCGTGTCGATGAGCATGCGCGCCATCTGCATCTCTTTCTCGGGAAGCTTGTCGCGGCCGGGAAGCTCGAGCGTATCGGAGGCGACGATCTCCGACGACCAGTGCATCAGTTCGAGCAGCAGCGCGTCGCCCTGCGGCTTCACTGCAGCGATGTACTCCTTGGTGCGAATCACTACGCGCGCGACCGCCACGCGGTTGCTGTCGGCGAGCGCCTCGCGCAAGAGCGCGTAGGCGTGGCGCCCCTGCTTGGTGGGCTCGAGGTAGTACGGCTTGTCGAAGTACATCGGGTTGATGCGGTCGAGCTCCACGAACTCGACGATGTCGACCGACTGCGTTGCCTCGGGATTGACCTTGGCGAAATCCTCGTCGGTGAGCAGCACGTACTCGCCCTTTTCGTACTCGTAGCCTTTGACGATCTCGTCCCAGGGAACGGGCTTACCGTCCACGCTGCAGACCCGCTCGTACTTGATGCGGCCTTCGTCCTTCTTGTGCAGCAGGTTGAAGGAGAGATCGTCGGTCTTTACCGCCGTGAAGAGTTTGACCGGTATCGTGACCAGCCCAAAATTGATTGCTCCCGACCAGATTGCATGCGCCATAGCCCGACTATTCTACCCAAGCCTCCCGCCCGTTTGCTAGCCCTGAGCCCACAGGTTGGCCGCCTTGGCGGCGGCTTTGTCGAGATTCTGCTTCTTCCAAGCCCCCGAGCCCCACAGATCGCCCTCTTTTGCGAGGCGTTTGGGCGTCGTGGCGATCGTGTATTTCGCAAAGACGTCGGCCGGCAGGGCTGCCGACCGCCCCCTCGCGTAGGCTTCGACCTCGCTCCAGTGCATGGGCGTCGAGACCGGGGCGCCATCCCGGGCGCGCACCGAGTAGGGCGCGACCAGCGTCTTGCCGCGGCCGACCTGCACGAAGTCGATGTAGACCGCGTCCTCCGGGCGCTTGGCGACGGCGCGCGCCAGCGTGGCCAGGTTGCCGAGTTGCGCGGCCGCGCGCCGCGCCACGATCTCGGCGAAGACCTTGGCCGTATCGTACGAGTACCCCGCCGAAAGCGGGACCACGACGTGCACGCCGTAGCCGCCCGTCGTCTTCACCAGCGGCTCCAAGCCGATCTCTGCGAGCAGATCGCGGACGCTCACCGCGACTTTCGCAAGCGTTCTCAGCGTGCATTTTTCGCCTGGGTCGAGATCGAAGAGTACGAGATCGGGCTCGTCGAGCGCGTCGACGCGCGACGTCCAGACGTGCAGCACGATCGCCGCGAGATTCGCGAAATAGACGAGGCTCGGTTCGTCGTTGCAGAGCGGGAACGTCACTTCGCCGCGCGTGCCTCCCGGCGTTGCGATCGTGATGCGGTCGATCCACTCCGGCGCACCTTTGGGCACCTGTTTTTCGAAGAACGTCTGGCCGTCGATGCCGTTGGGGTAGCGCTGCAGCGTGAGCGGCCGGCCCTTCAAGTGCGGCAGCGCGACGGGCGCCACGCTTTGGTAGTACGCGATCAGATCGCGCTTGGCGTAACCGTCGCGCGGCCAGAGCACCTTATCGAGATTCGAAAGCGAGAGCGTGCGCGAACCGACGCGAACGTTATGGCGCTCCTCTTTGCTCATGCGTCGACCGGCCGTTCGGCGACCACGTCCTTTGGTTCCTTATCGAGGCGCATCCCGGTGTACGCCGGCTGTCGCAGGTAGCCGTCGCGCGTCCATTCGGCGAAGCGAACCTCCACGACGAGTTGCGGTGCAGTCCAGTGCACGGGCGCGTTGGCGTCGACGTCGTTGGAGAAGGGCGACGTTTTGCGCTCGATCTTGCGCAGACGCTCGGAGAGACCGGCGAGCATCTTCGTGGTGAACCCCGTACCCACCGACCCGACGTAGCGCAGCGATTTCTTCTCGTACACGCCCACGAGCAGCGCGCCGAAGCCTCGGCGGCTGCCTTTCGGCTCGGTCCAGCCGCCGACGACGAACTCTTGCTCGAGCCCGGTCTTGACCTTCACCCAGTCGCGACTGCGGCGCTCCTGATAGGTCGAATCGCGGCGCTTGCCGATGATGCCCTCGAGGCGACGATCGCGCGCGACCTCGAAGAGTTTCTCGCCATTGCCGACGACGTGCTTGGAGTAGAGTACCAGCTCGTCGTTGGCGATCAATCGCTCGAGCAGCCGTTTGCGCTCCTCCAGCGGCATCTGACGCAGATCCGCGCCGTCGGCGTAGAGCAGATCGAAGACGGCGTACGTGAGCCCGGCGGGCTTCTTCTGCGACTCCTGCAGACGCTGAAAGGCCGAACGCCCCTGCGCATCGAGGCTGACGATCTCGCCGTCGACGACGACCGGCACGCTCTTGAATGCCGTCGCCAGTTCGGCGAGCCCGGGAAAGCGTTGGAGCATGTCGAGGCCGTTGCGCGAGCGCAGCGTCAGCTCGCCATCTTCGATCGTGCAGAGCGCGCGATAGCCGTCCCACTTGATCTCGAAGAGCCACTGCGGATCGTCGAACGGTCTCTCGACCAGCGTCGCCAGCATCAGCGCTTTGGGGTGCGGCACCGGGTCGCGTTTGACCGCGCGCGTCCGTTTTGCCGCGGCGTGGCGCGACGACGGCTTCGACTGCCACGTCTGCGACTTGGGATCGGCGGCGATGTCGGCGAGCGTCTTGCCGCTCTTGACCGATTCGGGATGCTCGGCCGGATCGTACTTTGCATCGGCGTGTTCGTCGCGGTCTTTGAGCAGCAGCCAAGGATCGCCGTGCTCGTCCTCGCGGGCTTTGATCTTCACCAGTGTGAACTCGCCCTTGAGCTTCTTGCCGTGAAGCACGAACTTGATCTTGCCGTTGGCGATCTCGGCGGCGGGGTCGGTTCCTTCGGCAAGCGAGTACGTGCCGCGGTCCCATACGATCACGCTCCCCGCACCGTATTGGCCCGGCGGTATCGTGCCTTCGAAGTCGCGATAATCGAGCGGATGGTCCTCCACGTGCATCGCCAGCCGGCGATCGCCGGGCACGAGCGTGGGGCCCTTGGGAACCGCCCACGATGCGAGCACCCCGCCTGCTTCGAGACGGAAATCGTAGTGCAGCCGCGTCGCGCGGTGCATCTGCACGACGAAGCGCATGTTCTCGGCGGCCTTCTCCTTGCGGCCGCTCGGTTCGGGCGTCTGCTTGAAATCGCGCTTCTTGCGGTACGTCACTAGCTCGCCCGGCGGCGTCCCGACGGTCTTCTTGGGCATCGGCTTGCCGTTCGACGCGCTCGCGCGCTACCCTTAGAGCGCGTATGTCGTTCGTTCTCGCCGCCGCGGTGTTTTCGTTGGGACTGGCCGCCGTCGCCGGATGGCGCAGCCGGCGGCCCGGCGGTTACTACGATCGCGAGATCTACGCAATGGAGCCGGCGACACACCGCCGCGCGGCGGCGATCGGCCTCGCGTTTAGCGCGTTCTTCCTCTTCGCGTACGTGCTGCGGCTCGAAGAGGCAGGCCTCGCCGCGTTGGCGCTGTATGCGTTATTCGCCGTGTTCTACGTAACGTCGTTCCTGCGAGGCGCCGCCGACGGCGATGAGTGATTTTCGCTTCTCGCCTCGCCCCAATCGCGCGAGCGAAGTCGCGTGGATGCCGTGGGGTGACGCCGCATTCGAAAAGGCGCGCGCGCAAGATCGGCCGATCCTGCTCGCGATCTCGGCCGTGTGGTGCCACTGGTGTCACGTGATGGACGAGACGACGTACTCCGATCCCAGCGTCATCGAAACGATCAACCGCCGTTACGTTCCGATTCGCGTCGACAACGACCACCGCCCCGACATCAACGCGCGCTACAACATGGGCGGCTGGCCGACGACGGCCTTCCTTACGCCGGGCGGGCGCACGCTTACCGGCGCCACCTATCTGCCGCCCGCGCAGATGCGCCGCGCGCTCGATGAGATCGCGCGCTTCTACGACGAGCAAAAAAGCGAGATCGCCGAACTGACGGCGCCGCTCCCAACCGCGGCCACACCGCGCCGGGCGGAGGGCGAGCTCGACGACGCGCCGATCGCCGCGCTGCTCGAACACCTGGAGACGAGCTACGACGAAGAGTACGGCGGCTTCGGCGACGAGCCGAAGTTTCCGCAGACCGAGGCGCTGGAGTTTCTGCTGTTGGAGTGGCGCCACACGCGCGATCCTCGGCTCCAGGAGATGGTCACGCGCACGCTGCTCGCGATGGCGCGCGGCGGCACCTACGACCACGTCGAAGGCGGCTTCTTTCGCTACTCGACGACCCGTGACTGGAGCGTGCCGCACTTCGAGAAGATGAGCGAGGATCACGCGGGGCTGCTGCGCGCGCTGGCGACGCTGACGATCTTCGCACCGAACGACGAGATCCGCGAGACGCTCGTCTCGGCGTCGAACTACGTGCGCACCGTTCTTCGCGATCCGCAGACGGGGTTGTACGGCGGCAGTCAGGATGCCGACGAAGCCTACTACGAGCTGCCGCTCGAGGAACGACGCCGCATGACTGCGCCGTACGTCGATCGCACCTCGTACACGAACTGGACCTGCGGGCTGGCCGGCGCGCAGTTCCACGTCGCGCGCGCGCTCGACGACGACGGCTTGATGGCCGAGGCGTGCGAGACGCTCGACGCGGTCTCGCGATTGCTGGTCGATAGCGACGGCGTGCTCTTCCACGTGCTCGCGCCCGGCGGCGCACCGCAAGTTCGCGGCTTGCTCACCGATCACGCCGCCTATCTCCGCGCGCTGCTCGACGCGCACGAGATCACCGGCGAACGCCGCTTCTTCGACCGCGCGCTCGCCACCGCGAAGACGCTCGAACGTTTTGCGGCGCCGGAGGGCGGCTACTACGACCGGCTCGACGAGGGCGAACCCTTCGGCAATCTCGTCGTGCGCGATCGCCCGATCGTCGATAACGGCACGAACGCCGACTCGCTGCTGCGGCTGCATGCGATGACCGGCGACTCGCGCTATCGCGAGAGCGCCGAAGGCGTGCTGCGGCTCTACGCGCCGACGGCCTCGCGCAGCGGCGCGTTCGCCGCGAGCTACGCCCGCGCGCTGGCGCGCTATCTCGCGCCGGAGACCGCAATCCGCATCGCCGGCGACGCGGCGCGGACCGACGACTTTCGCGAGAGCGCGCTGCGCTTGCCATCGCCGTTCACGGTCGTGCGCACGCTCGCGCGAGAGGAAGCGGTCGCGGAAGCGCTGCCCGAGCAGCCCTGGCCGGCGGCGTACGTCTGCCGCGGCACAACGTGCGGCCCACCGATCGCGAAGGCCGCCGACCTCATCATCGCCGTCGAAGGATCGCGCTCAGGGTGACAGGGTACGAACGAACGTCAACCAGTACCAGCAGCCCCACAGGCCCACTGCCGCGGAGTAGACGATCAGCGGGTAGCCCCATTTGGGAAAGCGATCGCGTACGGCGAGCATCATCAGCGCGACGAGGAACGGCTCGAAGTCGAGCGCGTGACGCATGCCGAACTGCGCGTAGCCGTTGACGTAGTAGAGGAAGTTCGGCACTGCGACGAGCAGCGCCGCGACCCAGAGTGCGAGCACCCAGCGCAACGGCGAGCGCGCGAAAAACGCGAGCAGCAGCGCGGGCGACGTCCACGTGAGCGCGACGCCGGAGTACTCCGGACGCAGCCACGGATATCCCGGCAAACGCGTCGGCAGCTGCGCGAAGAACGACCACAGCTGGCCGGGCAGATACGCAAGGCGGAACGGCGAGCCCGTCGGGAAACCGGCCTCGTCTTGGTGATACCACGCGGTATAGCCGATGTCGTTCCACGTTCCCCAGCGCACCGCGTTGTAGAACACCCACAGCGCCGCGACCGGGACGAGCACCACCGCAAACGACCCCAGCGCTTGCAGGCGCTTCACGGGATCGGCGTCGTCGGTCCAGAGCATGAGATACAGGTATACCGGCAGCGCCGCGATCATCGAGAAGCGCGACTCGCAGGCGCACGCCGCCAAGAGCGCGACGAGCCACCCGCGGCGCTTTCCCGCGAGCTCGACCAGCGTCAGCAGCGTGAAGCAGCACGCCGACACGTGCGCGACGAACCAGACGTCGCCGAGCATCGCGCACCACAGCAGATCCGTGCCGGCGAGCAAGAACGCGCAGATCCACGCGATGCTGGCGCGGCGCAGGCCGAAACGTTCGCCCAATTCCCACGCGGCGCCCACGGCCACCGCCGCGAGCACCGCGGCCAGCGCCGTTTGATTCGCGTGCGCGCCGAAGACCGCGACGAACGGCAGCAACAGCAATGCCGGCACGGGCCCCTCGATGATGAAGTAGTGGCCGGCGTAAGGCAACGCGTCGATGTACGAACCGGGCCAGTCGATCGACGCGTGCCCTGCGAGCAGCGCCTGCGAGAGCAGCACGAAGTTGTCGTACGGCGTCGGGCGCAGGTGCGAGACGAGCGCCGTAACGATGAAGGCGGCGAAACCGGCGGCGTAGGCGGCCCGAATCCGTCCGCTCAAATGGGCGGGAGCGCGGAGGGCGGCAGCGGTTTGGGCGCCGCGAACGTCTGCGGCGGCAGACTCGCCGGAAAGCGGTAGTCGCTCCACACGATTTCCTCGTGCGCGGGCTTGCCGCCCACGCGCGCGGTCGCGCTGGCCAGCATCGGCATCCAGTACTTCCCGGACGGACCGAACTCGACGACGGCGCTGCCCTCGATGTCGCCGCCGCCGCTGCGAAAGTGCACGGCGCGCGGCAAGAAGGTCGTTCCGTCGATCGTCAAGCGGTCGATCGTCGCGGCACCCGAGTGGCTCAGCGGCGTCGTTTCGTACACGTAATCGAGGTGCCGGCCGTCGCGCGTAGTTCCCGAGAAGAGCATCTCGTAGGCGCTCGCACTCGGCGCGAAGCGCGTTACCGCGTAGCGATCGGCGTGCTGCGAGAAGCGCACGATCTTGCGCAGCAGCGTGATGCCGTCGATCGCCAGGGTTTCATCGCGCACCTCGAGGTTGCGGCGATAGACGCGGTGGCGCTGCTCGATGTTGCTCCGCCCCACTTGCGAAACCGTATACGAGTAGACGACGACCTTCGGCTGCTCGAGCGACTGCAACGCCTGCGCGTAGCGTTGCAGGACGTAGGCAGAATCGAGCTGGCCGCCGCCCGCGCCGAGCAGGCAGAGCGCCGCCGCCGCGCTCGCGGCGCGCAGGTGCTTCACACGAGAACGGCGTCGCGTATCGCGCGCAGCGCCGCATCGACGCCCGCGGCATCGCTGCCGCCGCCTTGCGCCATCGCGGCCTGGCCGCCGCCGCGCCCGCCGACCAGCGGGGCCGCGAGCTTCACCAGGTTTCCCGAGTGCACGCCTTGACTCACCAAATCGTCGCTCGCGCTCACCAGCAGGCTCACGCTGCCGTCGTCGACGCCGGCCAGCGCGACGACCCCACTCCCCAAACGATTGCGGATCGCGTTGCCGAGCGTGCGCAGCGCTTCTTTATCGGCCTCGCGAACTACCGCGCCGACGAACGTGCGCTCGCCGTGGCGCTCCGCGTTCTCGACGTACGCTTGCGCTTCCATCGAGGCGAAGCGCGCCCGCATCTGGCCGAGCGCGCTCTGCAGGTCGCGCACGTCGCGCTGCATGCGTTCGACGCGATCGGTCAGCTCCTCGGGCGCGGCCGACATCGACGACGAGAGCGTACCGATCAGCTCGGCTTGCTTGAGCACGTGCTCCTCGGCCGAGGCGGAAACGCACGACTCGATGCGGCGGATTCCGCTGCCGATCGACGACTCCGAAAGAATCACGAAGAGCCCCAACTCGCCGGTCGAGTGCGAGTGCGTTCCGCCGCAGAACTCCAGCGACGGACCGGCCTGCACCACGCGAATCATGTCGCCGTACTTCTCGCCGGCCATCCACACGGCGCCCGTCTTCTTCGCCTCCTCCAACGGCAGCACGCGCGTGACGAGGTGCGAGTCGTCGCGGATCATCTCATTCACGCGATGCGCGACCGCCCGCCGCTGCTGCGGCGTGAGCGCGCCCTGCGGCCAGCGAAAGTCGAAGCGCATGCGGTCTATGCCAACCCACGATCCCGCCTGGTTGACGTCGTCGCCAAGAACGTCTTTGAGGGCGCGTTGCAAGAGATGCGCCGACGTGTGGTGGCGGCGGATCTCGCGGCGCCACTCTTCGAAGACGCTCGCGCGCACGCGCTGGCCGACCGCGACCTCGCCCGCGACGACGCTGCCGCTGTGCGCGATCGCGTCGCCCATATACTGCGCGTCGCGCACCTCGAAGATCGCATCGCCCGCGACGATGCGCCCGCGGTCGCCGATCTGTCCGCCGCGCTCGGCGTAGAACGGGGTGCGATCGAGCAGCAACACGCCCTCCTTGCCGGCACCCAATGAAGCAACGGGCTTGCCGTCTTCGAGCATCGCGACGATCTCGGCATCGGCCTCGAGCCCTTCATCGTAGCCGGTGAAACTGCTGCGAAGTGCCGGCAGATCGGCTAGCGCGACGACCTCGCGCTTGGCGACCGCGTCGCGACGAGCGCGCTGGCGCTGTTCGTCCATCAAACGATCGAAGCCGACGGTATCGACGACCGCGCCGCGCTCGCCGGCGATCTCGCGCGTCAGCTCGACCGGAAAGCCGTACGTGTCGTGCAGCAGAAACGCTTCCTCGCCGCCGATTACGCGCTCTTTTCCGGCCAGTGCTTCGTCGATCGCGCGTTCGAGCATCGTCATGCCGCGCTCGAGCGTGCGGTCGAAGGTCTGCTCCTCTTGACGCAGCGCCGCCGCGATGCGGCTTTCGCTCTCGCGCAGCTCGGGATACCCGGGCTCGAGCGAGGCGATCGCCGCGGGCACGAGCTGGGCGAAGAAGCCGTCGGGATAGCCAAGCAGCCTACCGTTGCGGATCGCGCGACGGATCAGAAAGCGCAGCACGAAGCCGCGATCGGTGTTCGAGGGATAGATGCCATCGTGAATCAGGAACGTCGCAGCGCGCAGGTGATCGGCGATGATGTTCTGGCGCGCGCGCTGCTCGCGCTGCTCGAGGGTGGTGCGGCCGATGGGAGGCTGCGCGGCGACCAGATCGGTGAAGAGATCCGTCTGGTACATCGAGGCGACGCCGTTGCACACGGCCAGCATGCGTTCGAAGCCCGCGCCCGTATCGATCGCTTTGCGCGGCAGCTCCTCGAGCTTGCCGTCGGAGGTACGATTGAACTGCTGGAAGACGAGATTCCAAATCTCGACGTAGCGGTTGCCACGGTTGGGGCCGCAGTCGTCGTCACCGCTGGCGTACTCGGGGCCCGTGTCGTAGAAGATCTCGCTGCACGGCCCGCACGGACCGGTCGCGCCCATCGTCCAGAAGTTATCTTCGTCGAAGCGGGTGATGCGGTCCGGGGCGAGGCCGATATCCTCGCTCCAGATTCGCGCGGCATCATCGTCGGTGATGTGGACCGTCACGTAGAGGCGCGCGGCATCCAAGCGCAACACCTGCGTCAAGAATTCCCACGCCCACGCGATCGCTTCTCGCTTGTAGTAATCGCCGAAGCTGAAGTTGCCGAGCATCTCTAGGAACGTTCCGTGGCGCCCCGTGCGCCCGACGCTCTCGATGTCGCTCTTGGCGCCGGCGACCCGCAGGCAGCGCTGCACGGTCACCGCGCGCGGGGCGGGCGCGGGCTGTTCGCCAAGAAAGACGGGGACGAACTGTTCCATGCCGGCGATCGTAAAGAGCGTCGTCGACATCTCGTGGGGAACTAGCGTCGCCGGCGGTAGCAGCTTGTGCTGCTTACCGGTGAAAAAGTCGATCCACGCCCGTCTCAGCTCCTGGCTCTTCATACGCTTATGATAGACCGTCGGCCGGCCCGGGCGATGCGTTCGACGTCGCCCCCGGCCCGCCCGCTACTCGGCTAAGACGGCGCGGAGCTTCTCCAGCGCCTTGGCCTGCAGGCGCGAAACGTGCATCTGCGAGACGTTGAGACGCTTGGCAATCTCCGTTTGCGAGACCGATTCGTAGAAACGAAGATAGATGATCACGCGCTCGCGGCCGGTGAGCACGTGAAAGGCCCGTTCCAGGTTGGCGCGATCCTCGAGGAGTTCGAGGCCGGAGTCGGCCACGCCGATCGTGTCGGCGAGCGTCTGCGACTTCTTGTCGGCATCGCCCGAGACTTCGCTGTCGAGCGACAGCAGATTGTAAGCCTGCCCGAGTTCCTGCGCTTCGAGGATCTCGTCTTCGCCGGCGTTGAGGTGCTGCGCCAGCTCGGCAACCGTGGGGCTGCGGCCGAGGGCGATCGCGAGCTTGTCGGTCGCGCGGTTGACCGCGAGGTTGAGCTCCTGCAGACGCCGCGGCACCTTCACCGCCCATCCCTTGTCACGGAAGTACCGTTTGATCTCGCCGACGATCGTCGGCGTAGCGTACGTCGTGAACTCGACGCCGCGCTCCAGCTCGAAGCGGTCGATCGCCTTGAGTAGGCCGACCGTCCCTACCTGAACGAGGTCGTCGAGCGGCTCGCCGCGGTTGGCGAAGCGCACCGCCAGAAACCGCACGAGGTTGAGATGCACGACGACCAGTTCGTCGCGCAGCTCCTCGTGCCGCGTATCGGCCGCGCCGGGCTCGCCGGCACGACGCCGTCGCTCGATAAATTCGGCAAATAGCGCGCGCGTTCGCTCGCGGTCGCGGCGCGCGTCGTCACGTTCGTGCACTTGGAAGTCCTAAAGTCTAAGAGGCCGTAGAACCGGCCAACCGTTTGACCATGAGCAGATCGGTGCCCGTCTGCGCGCCGACGTCGTAACTGACCTCGTCCATCAGCGTGCGAATGAGAAAGACTCCAAGCCCGGCGATTCGCGCCTCGTCGAGGTTAATCTTCGGCGTCTCGCTCGCACCCAGACCGTGACGTCCGCTGTCGCGCACGCGAACGCGCAACGCGTCGTCGAGCGCCTCGTACGTTAGATCGATAAACTCACCGTGCGCGTCGTGACGGATCACTTCTGCGCACGCCTCAGCCACCGCAAGCTTCACGTCTTCGATCTCCTCGATCGAGAAGCGCAGCCGGTTCGCCGCGGTCGCCCCCGCGAGTCGTGCCAAGGCTACCCACTCGGGACGGGAAGGAATGCGCAGCTCGACGAGCTCCCGCTGCGGGCGCTCGACGGCCTGGTTCATACCAGCGCTTTCATCGCGGCATCCTCGCTCTCGAAGATGCCAAAAATTTTGACCAGCCCGGTAATGTCGAAAATTTTCTTGATCTGCGGGTTCGTGCAGACCAAGTTCACCGAACCGCCGTGCTCGCGAACGCGTTTGAGGCCGCCGATCAGCACGCCGAGCCCGGTAGAGTCGATGTAGCGCACCTTTTCGAGGTTGATGACGAGGTAGTAGACGCCACGGTCGATCAGCTCGCCGACGGCATCCTTTACCTTTGGTGACGTGTAGACGTCGATCTCTCCGCTAAGGTCGACCACGTAGCAATCGCCGGGAGCCTCGCGCACGTTCACCTTGATGTCCAAGTGCCTAACCCTCGGCTTTCCGCTGAAGTTCGTCTCGGGTCTCTTGTGCGGCATTCTGTCCCTCGGCGACCGCCGCGTCGAAGGTCGAACGAGCGCCTTCGACGACCTGCCGCCCTTTCTCGTACAGATCGGAAACGCTCGACTGTACTTGCGCCGTGACGCCGCCGACCTTATCGCGCAGGTCGCCCGTGGCATCCATCGCAAAACCGCCGGCCTCGCGCGCCTTTCCGGCGATCCGGTCGCGCGTCTCTTCCTGCGTTGCAATCACTGCGGCCGCCGCGCCGGCAACCGCACCGATGAGAAGACCGGCGAAAAAGCCGCCTCCTCCATTGCCCTTGCCCATAATTAAATCTCCTAGCTCTTAGCGTCTTTTCCCGTAACCAAGCGCCGTAAACCCGCGGTCACCCCGCTCATCGTTGCGCCGACGTTCACGATGGCCGGCGTGACGGCGGTTTTCGCCAGATCGGCCGTCCGCGAAAGCGTATCGGCGGTCTCTCCCAGCGACTTGGTTACCCCGTCTACCTGTGTGAGCGTGCTGGCGACGGGCGGCCCAATGTTCTCCAGCTGCCGGTCGACTTCGTCCAGCGTCTGGCGCAGCCGCGCGAGCGTCTTGGCGGCCGCCAGCCCGAGCACAAAGATCCCGAGGCCCACGAGCAAGGCGCCTACTCCGACCAAGATATCGAGAATCAGGCCGCCGTACTCTATACCGTTCAAGCTTCTGCCTCCAGCCGCGCGCGGTTCGTTTCGAGTCTACCCTTTCCCCTTGACAGCAACGGCGAATCGCCACGTGCTCGCAACTGCGCGACCGCCGCCACGAGCGCCACGATCGCGACCTCGATCTCCTCGAGCGTCGTAGCGGCGCCCAGCGTAAAGCGAACTCCCGTCGCGTTCTGGCCCTTGCCCATCGCGCGCAAAACGTGGCTCGGTCCCAGCGTGCCTGAGGTGCAGGCGCTGCCGCCGGAGACCGCGATTCCCGCGAGGTCGAGCGCCACGAGCAGCTCCGAGGCCTCGACACCTTCGAAGCTGAGATTGCTGAAGCCGGGCAGACGGGCAGCTCCCCCGCCGTTGACGGCCGCTCCCGGGACGCGGCGCCGGGTCTCGCTCTCGAGATGGTCCCGAAGGGCGCCCACGCGCTGCGCCGCTCCCGGTCGGTCGGCCTCGGCCAGCTCCAGCGCCAGCGCCAGACCTACGATGCCGGGGACGTTCGGGGTGCCCGAGCGCCGGCCCGACTCTTGCCCCCCGCCGACGATCTGCGGGGCGAGCGGGACGCCATCGCGCACGTAGAGCACCCCCACCCCCTTTGGCCCGTAGAACTTGTGGGCGGCAAGCGAGAGCAGATCGACGCCGAGGGCCTGCACGTCGAGCGAGAGCCAGAGCGGCGCGGCGACGGCATCGGTATGAAAGACCACGCCGTGCCGGCGAGCGATCGCGGCGAGCCGCGCGATGGGTTCGATCGTGCCCACCTCGTTGTTCGCGTACATGAACGATGCGAGAACCGTCGCAGGGCGGAGCGCCCGCTCGAATACTGCGGGATCGACGCGGCCCTCGCCGTCGACGGGCAGCAGCGTAACCTCGACGCCGCCGGCCTGCAAGCCTTCGAGCGCCGCCAGCACCGCGTGGTGCTCGATGGCGGAGGCCACCACGTGTGCCGGCCGCGGCGACGCCGCGATGACGCCGAGCAGCGCCAAATTATTCGCCTCGGTACCGCCGGAAGTGAACACAATCTCCGTGCGACGTGCGCCGATCGCGGCGGCGACGCGATCGCGCGCGTCGTCCAATATGAAGCGCGCGCGACGGCCTTCGGCGTGTAACGAGCTTGGATTAAAACTCCCTGGGAGCGCGGCGTCGTCGACGGCGCGCGTAACCTCGCGGCGAATGGGCGTCGTCGCCGCGTGGTCCATATAAATTCGGTTTGAGTTCACAGGACGCTCCCAGAGTGCCGACTTATTATCTGGTTGTGCGAAGCTCCAACGCACACTCCGAGAAGTAGCAACGGGAAACTGGCGGTCCGAGAAATCACTCGGGCCGCCTCTTTTTTACCGTCCCGCGCTCGCCGATCTCTCGCTCCGCCCCCTGGTCGCCCGGAACGTAGTAACGCCGCTGCAGTAAGTTCGGCGGAACGTTGACTTGGCTGATGTCGTAGTCGTCATGCGCGTAGTGATAACCCTCGCCATAACCGAGTCGACGCATCAACGAGGTCGACGCGTTTCGCAGGTGAAGCGGCACCGGCTCGTTGCGCGTCTCCTGCACGTCGGCCAGCGCGGCGCCGTAACTCGCGCCGACGCTGTTGCTCTTCGGCGCGGTCGCCAGATAGAGCGTCGCGTGCGCGAGCGGAAAGAAGCCTTCGGGCATGCCGACGAAGTGCGCGGCCTGCTGCGCCGCAACCGCTACCTGCAGCCCTCGCGAGTCGGCCAGACCTACGTCTTCGGAGGCGAGGATTACGAGGCGGCGCGCGATGAAGAGCGGATCCTCGCCGCCGTCGATCAGTCGCGCGAGCCAGTAAAGAGAGGCGTCCGGATCGCTCGCGCGGATCGATTTGATGAACGCGCTGATCGTGTCGTAGTGCATCTCGCCGGCGCGATCGTAGCGCGTGGATCGCCGCTGCATCGCTTCGCGCACGACCTTGGCGTCGATGTGCGGCGGCTCGCCGGGCGCGGCGGCCGCCGCCAGCTCGAGCGTGTTGAGCGCTGCGCGCGCGTCGCCGTTGGCGAGACCGACGAGCAGCGCGCGGGCGTCGTCATCGAGGTGCGGCGGATTGGCGCCGAGGCCGCGTTCGGCGTCGTGCAGCGCACGCTCGACGATCGCGCCGACGTCGTCGTCGGAGAGCGCTTCGAGCACGAACACGCGGGCGCGCGAGAGCAGTGCGGAGTTCACCTCGAACGACGGGTTCTCGGTCGTCGCGCCGATCAGCGTCACGGTGCCGTCCTCGACGGCCGGCAGCACCGCGTCTTGCTGCGCTTTGTTGAACCGGTGGATCTCGTCGACGAAGAGAATCGTCGGCTTTCCCGACCGCCGCCGCGCCTTGCTCTCACTGACGACGCGTCGCAGATCGCTGACGCCCGCGCTGACCGCGGAGATGCGCTCGAAGTGCGCGCCCGTGCGCGCGGCGATCACTTCGGCCAGCGTGGTCTTGCCGCTTCCGGGCGGCCCCCAGAGAATCATCGAGGGTACGGCGTCGCGCTCGATCGCGCTGCGCAACGCGCGACCGGGGCCGATCAGCTCTCGCTGTCCGGCGAACTCTTCGAGCGTTCGCGGCCGCATGCGGGCCGCCAGCGGCGCCGTCAGCGACGGAAAATCGAAGAGCACCCCGCCACCACCGCTACGGAGCGGCGCTCGGCGCCGTTACCGGCTGCGTGAGCCCGTTTTTCGGGATGTGCAGCGGCTTGGGCGTTGCCAGTTTGCGGTGGAACTCGCCCGGGAACTCCATCGTCACCTCGCCTTCGGCGTGCGCGTTGCCGGTCACCGTATTGTAGAGCACCTTGCGCGCGTTCATGCTGCGCGTTCCCGAGACGATGTGCACGGCGCCCTCGAGCAGCAGGCTATGGTCGGCGTCGTTGAGCGTGCCGTTGTCGGCGGTGACGACGGTCTCGGCCTGCACGTAGCGAACGTTGCCGATCGCCTTGTAGATCTTTGCCGTGCCGTCGATCTGCGCTTTGTCGGCGGTCAGCGTCGACGGGCTCGAGGGCGGTTGTGCCGGCGCGCCGCCGCCTTCGAGGCCGCCGGCGCTTCCCTGCGAGTCGTGCATCACCACGTGCCCGTTGAGGAAGACCACCTGCTTCTTGTAGTTGCCGTTGGCACGATCGGCGGTCACGTCGCCGCCCACGCGCGTCATCACAACCTTGGAAGGCACGTTGAAATCGCCGCTCTTGAAGTTGGCGTCGAGGGATCCGGTGTGCACGGTCCATACGCCCAAATCGAACGACGCCGGCGGCGCGCCGGCCTTTGCGGGACCGACCGTGGGCACCGCAGCGGCGCCGCGAGCCGGTCCGGGCGGCGGAGCGGGACCCCGCGACCCCGGCGGCGGGATCGGACCTCGCGGAGGAGGCGTAGGCGCGGCCTGCGCGAGCGTTCCGAGCAATGCGAGAGCGCCGACGAACGCGGCGATGAAGCGAGTCATGATGTCTGCGTACGTACCTTTACCGTAGGACGTTCGATAGGCCCCAAAAGCTGCGAGAGCCGCTGCTCCGAGAGCGCACCCTCCCGCAGCAACCGTGGATGTGCTCCGGAGAGATCGACGATCGAGGATTCGACGGAATGACGAACCGGCCCATGCTCGACCAGCAGGCCGGCGAACGGCAGCATCGAGCGATCCTCTCCGCCGAGATACGGCGGACCGCCGGGGGGCACGGCCGTCGTGCCGGCGATGGGTCCGCAGCGCTCGAGCAGCGCGCGTGCGAACGGATCGTCGGGAACGCGAAAGGCCAGCGTGTGCAGCCCGGCGGCAAGCTCGTCGCTGATGAAGGCCGGCTTGCGGATGAGCACGATGACCGGCCCCGGAAGCAGCCGCCGGGCGTACTGCACCGCGAGCGGATTCTCGAAAGCGTACTCGAGAAACTCGGCGACCGAGGCGACGTGCATCGTCAGCGGCCGGTTATCGGGCCGCCCCTTGGCGGCGTAGACGCGGTCGATCGCCCGCGAATCGTAGGGATCGCAGCCGATCAAGTAGCTCGTGTCGTTGGGCAGGATGACCGTTTCGCCCGAGAAGACCGCTCGCGCGACCTCCTCGGCCACGTCCTCGAATCGCGCCGTCGTTGCATCGATGACGCGCGCTACGCGAGTGCCCCCCATCTTCCTATTATTCCCCCGCGAGCCAGGGGTTCGCTGTGCCCCGCCGGCCGAGGGGACCTAAAATCGCACCCTCGCCCCGGTTCCGATCGCGACGCACGAGAGCGGATCGTCGGCGACGATCACCGGAACGCCGGTCACCTCCGAGAGCAGCTTCTCGATGCCGCGCAGCAGCGCGCCGCCGCCGGTGAGGATGATGCCCCGGTCGATGATGTCGGCGGCCAGCTCCGGCGGCGTCTTCTCGAGCACCGCCTTCACCGCTTCGACGATCGCGCCGACCGGCTCGGAGAGCGCCTCGCGAATCTCCTCGCTGGTGATCTTGACGGTTTTCGGAAGCCCGTTAATCAGATCGCGTCCGCGAATCTCCATCGCCAGTTCCTGCTCGAGCTTGTACGCCGAGCCGATTTTGATTTTGATCTCTTCGGCCGTACGCTCGCCGATCATCAAGTTGTAGACGCGGCGGATGTAGCGAACGATCGCTTCGTCCATCTTGTTCCCGGCAACGCGCAGCGATTGCGAGACGACGATGCCGCCCAGCGAGATCACCGCAACGTCAGTCGTTCCGCCGCCGATATCGACGACCATGCTGCCCGAAGGTCCGTCGATCGGCAGTCCCGCGCCGACCGCCGCCGCCATCGGCTCTTCGATGATCTCGACGTCGCGCGCGCCGGCGAGCTTGGCCGCATCTTTGACGGCGCGCTCTTCGACGCTGGTAATCTCGGCGGGAACGCAGATCGTGACGTGTGGTTTCGGCTTGACGATCGACGACCACCACGAACGGTCTTTCATCACCTTCTTGATGAAGTATGAGAGCATCGCCTCGGTAACGTCGAAATCGGCGATCACGCCGTCGCGCAGCGGACGAATCGCCGCGATGTGCGCGGGCGTCTTACCCAGCATCTGGCGTGCCTCCTCGCCCACGGCAAGCACGCGGCCGGTGTTTTGATCTTTGGCCACGACGGACGGCTCGCGCAGCACGATGCCCTTACCCTTGACGAAGACCAGCACGTTGGCCGTGCCAAGGTCGATCCCGATGTCCAAGAACGATACTCCTATGAAAAAGCGGACTAGCCCGCGGAAACCCTGGGATATTCGCTCGTTTCGAAAAATCCCGCCGGTTCGACCAACGGCGTCACGCCGCTGCTGCGCTGCACTTGACCGCCCAGCTCGGAGAGCATCTCCTCGAGACGCTCGTAGCCGCGGTCGATGTACTCGAGACCGATGATCTCGGTCTCGCCCGCGGCGGCGAGGCCCGCGACGACCAGGCCCGCGCCGGCGCGGATATCCGGCGCCTCGACCGGTGCTCCGGAAAGCTCCTTGGGGCCTTTTATTACCGCGGCATTGCTCTCCATCGTGACCTTTACGTCGGCGCCCATGCGAGCGAGTTCGTTGACGTACGAGAAGCGCGCGTTGAAGATCGACTCTTCGACGACGCTGGTGCCGGGGCACGTGCAGAGAAAGCCGACCATCTGCGGCTGCAAATCGGTGGGAAACCCGGGATATGGCGCGGTGAGGATGTCGGTGCCGCCGGTAATGCCGTCGGCCTTGACGCGGATCCAGTCGTCGCCCGAGATCGTCACGACGCCGCACTCGACCAGCTTGTCGAGCAGCGCGCTCATGTGCGCCGGGCGGCAGCCCGTGACCGTAACGTCGCCGCGCGTCACCGCGCCCGCGAGCAGCAGCGTGCCGGTGACGATGCGATCCGGGATGATCTCGTACTCGACGCCGTGGAGTTCTTTCACGCCCTCGACGACGATCGTGTCGCCGCCCTGGCCGGAGATCTTTGCGCCCATCGCAACCAGGAAATCGGCGAGGTCGACGACCTCCGGCTCCATCGCGACGTTGCGCAGCGTGGTCGTGCCGTCGGCGAGCACCGCGGCGAGCATCGCGTTCTTGGTCGCGCCGACGCTGGGCATGCGGAAATCGATGGCCGCCCCGCGCAAGTGTGCGCCGTGCGACTGCGCGATCAGATAACCGTGGGCATTGCGGACGTCGCAGCCGAGCGCCACGAACGCTTGCTCGTGCATGTCGGTCGCGCGCGTGCCGAGCACGCAACCGCCGGGCAGCGGCACTTCGGCGCGACCGAAGCGCCCGAGCAGCGCGCCGACGATGTCGAACGAGGCCGCGAGTTTACGCACCAGCGCGTACGGCGCGCGATACGACGCGACGTTGCTCGCATCGATCGTGACGGTCGTATCGCCCTCGAAACGGATGCGGGCACCCAGCGCTTCGAGCAGCGACCACATCACCGAGACGTCGGTGATGTGCGGCACGCGGTGCAGCGTAACCGTCCCGCGCGCGAGCAGCGAGGCGGCCATGATCGGCAGCGCGGCGTTCTTGGCGCCGTGCGTCGCGACCCAACCTTCCAAGCGCGCGCCGCCCCGGACGCGGAGCGTGGTCTCGAGACGATCGAGCATACCTCTGCGCTCTTCGCGCACTGGTCTACCGATGCCCGGTGAGCCGCAGCTGGGCGTTGGCGAAGTCGATCGCGGCTTGCTCGCGGGCGTAATCGTCGCTTCCCGGCGCCGCGCGCTTCTGCCGTTCGAGCGCCGCCTCGAGTTTTGCGCGCGCGTCGGCCACGACGACGTCGTCGAACGCCAGGGCCTCGTCGACCAAGACGGTCACGCGATCGGGAAGCGCCTGCATGAAGCCCTCGCTGGTCGCCAGTTCCAGGCGCGTGGGGGCGCCGTCACCGGTGACGTTGGCTCGCAGAACGCCGGGCCGCAGCGCCGCGAGAAACGGCGCGTGCTTTGCCAGGATGCCTTCCTCGCCTTCAGTCGTCACGGCAATCACCAGCTCCGCCTGGCCGTCGAAGACGACGCGCTCGGGCGTGACGAGTTTGAACGCCACGGTGCTGGCCACGGTTAGGCGGCGCTCGCCATCCGCTGTGCGTTCTCGCGAACCTCGTCGATCGTGCCCGCATAGAAGAACGCGCCCTCGGGCAGATCGTCGACCTTGCCTTCGAGAATCTCCTTGAACGAGGCGACCGTCTCGGCGAGCTTCACGTACTTGCCGGGCCGTCCGGTGAACTGCTCGGCGACGAAGAACGGCTGCGAGAAGAAGCGCTGGATGCGGCGCGCGCGCGCGACCGCGACCTTGTCGTCCTCCGATAGTTCTTCCACACCGAGAATCGCGATGATGTCCTGCAGGTCGCGATAGCGCTGCAGCACTTCTTGAACGCCGCGCGCCACTTCGTAGTGCTCCTCCCCGATGATCTGTGGATCGAGAATGCGTGACGTCGAGGCCAGCGGGTCGACGGCGGGATAGATACCCAGCTCCGAGATCGGGCGCGATAGCGCGGTCGTCGCGTCGAGGTGCGCGAAGGTCGTCGCCACCGCCGGATCCGTGTAGTCGTCGGCCGGAACGTATACGGCCTGTACCGAGGTGATCGAACCTTTGCGCGTCGAGGTGATCCGCTCTTCGAGCACGCCCATGTCCGTGGCGAGCGTCGGCTGATAGCCGACGGCCGACGGCATGCGCCCCATCAGTGCGGAGACCTCCGAGCCCGCCTGCATGTAGCGGAAGATGTTGTCCATGAAGAGCAGCACGTCGGCGCCGAGCTCGTCGCGAAAGTATTCCGCCATGGTGACGCCCGTCTGCGCGACGCGGAAGCGCACGCCCGGGGGCTCGTCCATCTGACCGAAGACCAGCGTCGTCTGATCGATGACGCCCGACTCTTTCATTTCGAGCCACAGGTCGTTGCCCTCGCGCGTGCGTTCGCCGACCCCGGTGAACACCGAGAAGCCTTTGTGCACGTACGCGATGTTGCGGATCAACTCTTGGATGAGCACGGTCTTGCCGACCCCGGCGCCGCCGAAGAGCCCCACCTTGCCGCCGCGCGTATAGGGCGCCATCAAGTCGACGACCTTGATGCCGGTCTCGAAGATACGCGCCGTCGGGTCTTGGTACTTCAACTCGGGAGCGGGACGGTGAATGGGCCAGTATGCCGCGGCCTGCACGGGAGCGTCGCTGTCGATCGTCCGCCCCATCACGTTGAAGATGCGTCCCAGCGTGCCCTCACCCACCGGCACCGTAATCGGACCACCCGTGCCGCGCACGGCCGCACCGCGCACGAGCCCGTCGGTCGACCCCAGCGCGAGACAGCGCACCTGATTGTCGCCCAGCTCGTCCTGCACTTCCAGCGTCAGCTCGCGCGCCGCCATCGCGGTGCCCCCGAGTTCGACCGGTTGGCCGGAACTCGTGGTGAGCGCGTGTGCGCCGGCGCCGTTGCCGGCCGGGTGCGAATCTTCGTTGACGTTGACGACGAGCGCGTCGTTGATCTTGGGCAGCGTCTGCGGCGTGAACTCCACGTCGACGACGTTGCCCAGCACTTGAACGACTCTTCCGGTATCAGCAGCCATAATGAACGTATCTTTCCTTTGGTTTTTCCGAGTGCAATCCTTAGTTGAGCGCTTCGAAGCCGGCAAACAGCTCCGAGCTCTCGGGCAGCGTCGCGAGCGAAACGTAATCGCAGACCGCGCCGTAGCGCTTCCACAGATCGAGCACCGCTGGATTGGTGTGCGCGCGCTCCACACCGTCCGGCTGCCACTCGAAGATTTCCACGATCGTCCCGTCCTTCGCGCCGGCGATGATCGGCGATCGATCCGTCACGAGTCCCTCGCCGGCGAGGATGCCGTGGTGCTCGCGCGTTAGCGCCAGCAGTTCGACTTCGCATCCGGGCTTCGGCCGGTACGCGACGACGACGTACCCCATCGCTACTCGACTCCTAAGGCTTCGGCGCCGCCGACGATTTCGAGAAGTTCCTTGGTGATCGCGGCCTGGCGCGCGTTGTTCATCGCGATCGTCAGGTCGTCGATCAGCTTGGAGGCGTTGTCGGTAGCGGCGGTCATCGCGACGAGCTGCGCGGCGAAGAATGCGGCATCGGTCTCGAGCATCGCCGAGTATATCGTGAACTCGAGGTACTTCGGCAGTAGGCGCGAGAGCACGAACTCGGGCGATGGCGAGAACTCCAGCGCGCCGCGCAGCGGGGCGCCCGGCACGTCGAGCGTTTGCTGCGCCGAGCCGCCCAGACTCTGCAGGTCCCCGGCGAGAATCGGGACCAGCTTGCGCGTTTGTGGACGCTGCACCATCGTCGAGACCAGTTTCTGCGAGACGAGCACGATCTCCGAGATCTCGCCGCGCGCGAAGTCCTGCGCGGCACGGGCCGCAACCTCGCGCGCGGTGTCGAGCATCGAGCCGCCGCCCAGCGGCCAAGCCTGATGGTCGGGAGTGCCCATGCGCCGCACCGCGTTTCGCGCCTTGTTGCCCACGGTGTAGTAGCGCACTTGGCCGCGCTCTCTCGCGACCTCTTCCGCGACGCGAATCACGTTGGAGTTGAACGCGCCGGCGAGCCCTTTGTCGGCGCTCATGAGGATGACGCCGGGCGGCGCCGCGGCATTTCCCGGCTTCATAAATGGATGGTCGACGGACGAGACCGCCGCAATGAGATCGGCCAGCATCTCGGCGAGGGCGTCGGCATAGGGGCGCGCGCGCTTCCGCGCGGCCTCCGCGCGCCGAATTCTCGCAGCGGCGACCTGTTTCATCGCCTTGGTGATCTGCTGCGTGTTCTTCAGCGACCGGATTCGGTCGCGAAGATCCTTTACGGAAGGCAACTCTGAAGCCTCAAAAGCTCTTGTTGAACTCCGCGAGGGCGGCGTCGAGCTGCTTCTTCGTCTCGTCGGAGAGCTGCGAGCTTTGCGCGATCGCCTTTGGAATCTCGGGACGATCGGCGTGCAGGAAGTCGATCATCGCCGATGCCCAGCTCGCAAGCTTCGGCGTCGGCACGTCGTTGACGAAGCCGTTCGTCGCGGCGTAGATGACCGCAACTTGATCCTCCATCGCCTGTGGCTGGTACTGCGGCTGTTTGAGCAGTTCGGTCAGTTTCTCGCCACGCATGAGCTGGTTCTGCGTCGCTTTGTCGAGATCGCTCGCCAGCTTCGCGAACGCCGCGAGATCGCGATACTGCGCCAGCTCGAGCTTCAGCTGACCGGCGACCGACTTCATCGCCTTGGTCTGCGCGGCGCCGCCGACGCGCGACACCGAGAGACCGATATCGACCGCGGGCCGGATGCCTTGGAAGAAGAGCTGCGGCGTGAGATAGATCTGACCGTCGGTGATCGAGATCACGTTGGTTGGAATGTAGGCTGAGAAGTCTCCGGCCTGCGTCTCGATCACGGGAAGCGCGGTCAGCGAGCCGGCGCCCATCTCGTCGGAGAGTTTGGCCGCGCGCTCGAGGAGCCGCGAGTGCAGGTAGAAGACGTCGCCGGGATAGGCTTCACGGCCCGGCGGACGGCGCAGCAGCAGCGACATCTCGCGATACGACTGTGCGTGCTTGGTGAGGTCGTCGTAGACGATGAGCACGTCTTTGCCCTGGTACATCAGTTCTTCGGCCATCGCGCAGCCGGCAAACGGCGCCAACCAGCGAAGCGCGGCGGCTTCCGACGGGCTCACCGCAACGATCGTGGTGTACGCCAGCGCGCCCTTCTGCTCGAGAATCTGCGCCAACGCGGCAACGGTGGAGTTCTTTTGGCCGATCGCGACGTACACGCAGAACACGTCGCGCCCTTTCTGGTTGATGATCGTGTCGATCGCGATCGCGGTTTTCCCGGTAGAGCGGTCGCCGATGATCAGCTCGCGCTGTCCTTTGCCGATCGGGATCAGCGCGTCGATCGCGCGGATGCCGGTCTGCAGCGGTTGTTTGACCGGCTGGCGCTGCACGACCGACGGCGCGACGTTCTCGATGGTGCGGTAGCGCGTTGCGACGATCTCCCCTTTGCCGTCGACCGGCTGGCCCAGCGGATTGACGACCCGGCCCAAGAGCGCCTCGCCGACGGGAACCGACGCGATCCGGCCCGTGCGGCGTACGCTATCGCCTTCCTTGATATCGACGTCGGGACCCATGATGACGACGCCGACGTTGTCCTCTTCGAGGTTGAGTGCCACGCCTTGCAGGCCGTTGGCAAACTCGACCAGCTCCGACGAGCGTACGCCGCGTAATCCATAGATGCGCGCCAGGTTCGCGCCGACGGAGATGACCGTTCCCACCTCGTCCTCTTGGACTCCGGTCTTGAACTGCTCGATCTGCTGTTTTAAGATGCCGGCAATTTCGTCTGCGTTGATCATTCGTAAGCTTTCTTCAGCGCTATGGAGTTGGTCAAGTTATGGTCGTCAGGTCGCGCGCGAGGCTGTCGAGTCGCCCGGAGATCGAGGAGTCTATGCGCCGGTCGCCCATCATCAGCCGCAGGCCGCCGATCAACCTGGGGTCGACCTCTTGGGTAACTTCGAACTTCTTGCCGTAGGCTCGCTCGAGCTTGGCGACCAGAACGTCGTACTCGGAGCGCTCCAGCGGACGCGCCGACGTGAGCACGAGCGTTTCCACGCCGCGCGCGGCGCGCTGCAGCGCGTGATATTCGGCAACGATCGCCGGCAGCAGCGTTTCGCGGCGCTTGCGCACCAGCAGCAGTAGCGTGTGGAGCGAGACGGAATCGACGCTCCCTTCGAAAACCTGCCCCAGAAGGCGCTCCTTGTCGGGCCGCGAGACGACCGGTGAAACGAAGAACTCGTACGCCTTGCCGCGGACGCCGATGGCCTGCAGCATCGCCGCGAGCTCCGAGCCGACGCGTTCCGCGATGCCGCGCTCGCGAGCCAGCGCGTCGACGGCAACGGCGTAGCGGCGCGCCAGCGTGCGGTTAACCACTCGCGTCCTCCCCGAGCGAGCCGACGAAGCGTTCGATCAAGGTGGAATCCAGCGACGGACCGACACGGCGCTCGGCATCGCCGCGGGCGATTTGCAGTGCGCGCTCGACCAGTTCGTCGCGCAGGCGCTGGCGCGCCGCCGCGCGCGAACGTTCCAGCGCGCCGTCGGCGTCGCGCAGGGCGCGTTCGCCGGCGTCTTTGGCTTCGTTGAGCGTCGCCTCGCGCTCGCGCGCGGCGTGCACCTGCGCGCGCTGCGCGATCAGTTCGGCGTCGCGCCCAGCGTTGCCGATCTCCTCGTGCAGGGCGGCAAGCGCGCCTTTGACCTCGTCGCGATGACGCTCGGCTTGCGCGATCTGTTGGTTGCTGCGCTCCTGCGCGGCGAGCAACACGGGCATGATGAATCGGGACCAAATGAAGGCCAGCGCGGCGATGAAGAGCACCGACGACGCCACTTGGCTCCAAATGGCGATCTCGAGATAGAGCCGGTCTTCGCTCACGTGGAAGCCTCCGGTATCACGCGCTCCAGCATGAAGTCGGCAAGGCCGCGCGCCGCCTGCGCCTCGCCGGCCCGGGCCTCTTCCAGCTCTTCGCGTGCGGTTTTCTGCGCCGCCTCGACGATGCTCTGCGCTCGCTGCGAGTAGCTGGTCGAGAGCGCCGCCGCTTCGTCGCTCGCCTTCGCACGCTCGTTGCCGACCCGCGCCTCGGCGTCGCGCCGCGCCGCCGCGCGAATGCCCTCGGCCTGCGCGCGCAGCGTTGCCGCTTCGGCCTGGTAGCGGTCGTAGTCGGAGACGAGACTATTAATGTACTGCCGCCGCCGCGTGATTGCCGCCGCCACCGGCCGCAAGAACACGACGTTGAGTATCGCGAAAAAGATCGCGAAGTTGATCAGCTGTACGACCAGCGTCCCGTCGACCGAGAGGAAGGACATGCGGCCTTACTTGACGAGCGCCGTGATGATCGCGGGAACCTTGGCGACCACGAGCAGGATATAGAAGGAGAGCGCGATCGCGATGAACGGCACCGCCTCCAGCACGCCGACGCCGAGGAACATGAACAAGAAGATGTTCGGGCGCGCCTCAGGTTGCCGGGCGATGGCTTCGACGGCCTTGGCGGCTACGGTGCCGTCACCGACGGCCGAACCGAAGGCCACGCCGGAGATGATAATGCCGAAACAGATCAGTGCTGCCGCGGCGATTAATGCTTCTGGACTCAAAGTCGTACCTTTCTAATGATCGTCGGCAAGCGCCAGGGAGAGATAGACGATTGCCAGCAACGTGAAAACGAAAGCTTGGATCGTTCCTACGAAAAAGTTGAAGAACTGGATCAGAACCGGCACGACCGCGACGCCGATCGAGAGGTTGAAGAAACCGATGCTGATGTGCGCCAGAATGATCGAGGTTACGATGACGAAGAGCAGTTCGCCCACGAAGATGTTGAAGAAGAGCCGTGCCGCCAGCGTCACGGGCCGCAGCACCTCGTCGAGGACGTTGATTGGGAAGAGGGCTGCGAACGGCTTGAACACGTGCCCGAGATAGCCGAGACCCTTTTTGCGGAACGCCACGACCTGGATCATGCAGAATACGACGAGCGCGAGCGGCACGACCGTATTGAGGTCGGCGGTGGGCGAGCCGCCGAAAGGCAGATCGAACGCCTTGAACGGCAGCATGCCGAACTGGTTGAGCAAGAATATGAAGATGAAGAGCGCCACGAAGAACGGCACGAACGGCTCTCCGCCCTCGCCGAGAACGCTGGTGACGAGGTCGGCGATGTAGTTGAACACCGCTTCGAGCACGGCTTGGCGCTTGGAGACGTACGGCGACCGGTAGCTGGCGCCGATCCACCCCAGAAATACCAATGCCACGATCATGACGAGCCACGTCGTCACGATCGTGTCGGCATGCACCGGCCCGAGAAACGGCAGGTGCCAAAGAATATGTTCGCCGATGTGTTCGTGCACCGATAATCGATCCGCTTAAGACTTCCGTCGAACGACTCGCGACGCGCCCCAGGCGTACGCGGCGAGAGGGAAAAAGAAACCAGTAAGAAACGGCCCGAGCGACCACCAGGGTCCGCGGGCCGCCATTGCCGCGGCTACTATACTAAAGCCCGCCAGGCGCAGTAAACTACTTAACCCAAAGAAGACCGGGCGACGCGTTTCCAGCATCCGCTCGCCGCCGCGCATGATGGCGAGCATATTGGCAACCCCGCATATAGCTCCAATCGACAGTGCGAGACCTGCATACCAGGCCAAGGGCAGCAGCAGCAGGGAGACCACGGCGGCCACGACCAACGAGCGGCCGGCGACCGACCATTTCAGACGATAGTAAGCAGCGAGATCTGCCGCTGACTCGGCCGCGCTGTAGCTACGTCGGTCCGAAAGCATCTCCTCTTCTCCCCGAGCCGGGTCGTCAAGCCATGGACTTCGCGAGCAGCCGGTACGCCGAATAGGCTCCGAAAACCGCTCCGGCGAGCAAGCCCGCGGGCGCCAAGAGCGGCGAACCGAAGCGCTGCCCGGCAGCAATACCGAGGAGAAGCCCGAGGACAGCGGCGCCGGCGAAGCTTCCGCCGGCGAGCAGCACCGGCGCAAGCGTCTTCATGGGGCGGTCGCGGCAGCGGGATCGAACGGCTCGGGCGCGCTGCCCGAGCGCAGCGTGGCCAGCAGCCAGCGCACGATGCGCTGCGCCGCCCGGCCGTCTCCATAGGGGTTGCGCGCCCAGGCCATCGAGGCATAGGCGGTCGGGTCGGCCAGGAGCCGGCTCGCCGCCTCGACGATCCGCTCCCGGCGGTGGCCGACCAAGGCCAGCGTGCCGGCGGCCAAACCCTCGGGGCGTTCGGTCTGCTCGCGCATCACCAGCACCGGCTTGCCCAGACAGGGAGCCTCCTCTTGCAAGCCGCCCGAATCCGTCAGAACGAAGGTCGAACCTCGCACGGCCGCAACCATCGAGCCGTAGTCGATCGGCTCGACGAGCACGACCCCGTCGCAGCCGCCGAGAACCTCGTTCGCGACGGGCGCCACGCGCGGCGAGGGGTGCACCGGCCAGTACAGCTGAGGCCGCGAGGGCAGCTGCGCGATCTCACGCAGCGCCTCGGCGATTTCGCGCATCGCGGCGTGGTTCTCACGCCGGTGGGCGGTGACGACGACGATCGCACGCGACGGGTCCAAATCGCCCCAGCGCGGCGGTTCGGGCAAGTCGCGGCGCCCGGCGGTCTCGAGGAACGCATCGATGACGGTGTTGCCGGTGACGACGATGCTCTCCGGTGCAACGTTCTCGGCGAGGAGATGCTCGCGCGCCAGCGGCGTCGGCGCGAAATGATAGGACGCGATCGTGGCGGTGATCCGGCGGTTCATCTCTTCGGGATAGGGCAGCCAGCGATCGCTGGTGCGCAGCCCCGCCTCCACGTGGCCGACGGGAATCTGCGCGTAGAAGGCGGCCAGCGCCGCCGCGGTGCTCGTGGTCGTATCGCCGTGCACCAGGACGATGTCGGGCCGCGCCTCGCCCAGCACGGGCTCCATTCCGCTCAGCACGCGCGTGGTTATCTCGGTCAGGCTTTGATCCTCGGTCATCACGTTCAGATCGAAATCGGGCGCGATGGCGAAGAACGCGAGCAGGTCGTCGAGCATCCGCCGATGCTGCGCGGTCACGCAGATCGCGGCGTCGATCTGCGGATGCGCGCGCAGCGCATGCACCACCGGCGCCATCTTGATCGTGTCGGGGCGCGTTCCGAACACGCTGAGGACTTTGAGCTTGCGTTCCAAGCGAGCGTTGCTAGGTGACGTGCCGGAAGACGTGCGTAAAGCCGCCGGAGAACGCCAGCGCCACCGCGCCAAGCAAGAAGCATACCGCGTAGAGCAGCAGCACCGCTTGGCGCACGTTGAGGCCGAAGCGGAAGATCAGCTGATGGTGGAAGTGCCCGCGATCGGCCTCGGTGATGCGTTTGCCGCTGCTCGCGCGGCGGACGATCGCCGCGGCAGTATCGAGTACCGGAAGCGCGAGGACGAGCAGCGGTACGACGACGCTGATCGCGATCGCCGTCTTGCTTTCGCCGATGATGGAGACCGTGGCGAACACGTACCCGATGAAAAGCGAGCCCGAGTCGCCCAGGATGATGCGCGCGGGATTGAAGTTGTACGGAAGGAAGCCGAGCGCCGAGCCGGCCAGCGCGATGACGACGAGCGCGACGACCGGGTTTCCGTGCAGCACCGAGATTACGAAAAGGAAGAGGCTGGAGATCGTCGCGACGCCCGCAAGCAGCCCGTCGAGGCCGTCGAGGAAGTTGATCGCGTTCATCATGGCCACGTACCAGAATAGCGTGAGCGGCACCCCGATCCACTGCGGAAAGTCGATCCAGTTCGTGGCGGGATTGTGGTCGAACGGATTGGTGATGCCGGGGATCACGAACCCGTAGAGCATCGAAATCGACGCGACGACGATTTGGGCGATCAACTTGTTGCGAGCGCGCATCTGCATCACGTCGTCCCAGATGCCGACGCCCACGATCAGCAGGCTGCCGAAGAGCAGTCCCACGAGCCGGTGCACCGCGTCGAACTGATCGGCGGCCGGCAGCAGCGTGTAGGGGCGCGCCATCGCGACGCCCAGCACCGCAAAGAGCGCGAACGAGAATCCAAAGAAGACGGCGATTCCTCCGACGCGCGGCTTGGGAACGTCGTGCATGCGGCGCTCGTCGCCCGCGGCGTCGACGATGCCCAGCTGGTTGGCCAGACGCACGACCAGCGGCGTGCCCAGCAGACTGACTGCCACCGCTATCGCGAACGCTGCGGCGTAGACGGCGCCCGCGCTGAACCAATGCTGGTTCACGCTCGCGTCCCTTCCAGGGAGGAGTACGCGTGAAGCGCCACGCCGGCTTCGGCCAGCAGCTGGCTCGCGACGGCGTCGGGATATGCGGTGTCGTAGACGATCCTCACCACGCCGGCGCTGATCAGCAGTTTCGAGCAGTTCACGCACGGCTGGTGCGTGCAGTAAGCCGTCGCGTCTTGCAGGCTCACGCCGTGAAGCGCGCCCTGTACCACCGCATTTGCCTCCGCGTGCGTCGCGCGCAGGCAGTGCTCGTTGGCAAGCGTGCAGCCGACTTCGGTGCAGTGCGCGACGCCCCGCGGCGCGCCATTGTAGCCGGTCGTGAGGATGCGGTGCCCGCGCGTGAGCACGCAGCCCACCGACGCGCGCGGACACGTAGCGCGCGTGCTCACGGTCTGCGCGATCTGCATGAAGTACTCGTCCCAGCCGGGGCGCATGCGATGTTTTGTGGGCGCGTCCTAGGGCACGTCGAAGCGCGAGGTCAGCTCGCGCACTCGCGCTCCCAAGCGATCGATCTGCGCGCGTTCGCCGATGTCGTCGAAGGCATCGCAGATGATGCGCGCGACCTCGCGGCACTCTTGCGTCCCAAAACCGCGCGAGGTGATCGCCGGCGTGCCGAGACGGATGCCGCTGGCCACGAATGGCTTCTGCGTATCGAAAGGAATCGCGTTCTTATTCACGGTGACGCTGATCTCGTCGAGGTAGGCCTCGACGGCCTTACCGGTGAGACCCTTGACCGAGACGTCGACGAGCATCAGGTGCGTGTCGGTGCCGCCGCCCACCAAACGCAGCCCCGCTCGCGTGAATTCGTCCGCCATGACGCGGGCGTTCTCGACCACCTGTTCCTGGTACGTGCGGAATTCCGGCCGGAGCGCCTCGCCGAACGCGACGGCCTTGGCGGCGATCGTGTGCATGAGCGGTCCACCTTGAATCCCCGGGAACACGCTCTTGTCGATCGGTTGCGCCCAGTCGCTGGTGCAGAGGATGAAGCCCCCGCGGGGGCCGCGCATCGTCTTGTGCGTGGTCGAAGTCACGAAGTCGGCAAGCGGAACGGGCGAGGGGTGCAGGCCCACCGCGGCGAGCCCGGCGACGTGCGCGAAATCCACGAGCACCGCTGCGCCGACTTCGCGAGCGATCTCGGCGAACGGCCCGTACTCCATGGTGCGCGGATACGCGCTCGCACCGGCGACGATCAGTTTCGGCTTGTGCTCGCGCGCCAAGGCGCGCACTTCGTCGAAGTCGATCAGTTCGGTGTCTTTGCGAACGCCGTAGGCGATCGCGTTGTACAGCTTGCCCGAGAAGCTAACCTTCGTTCCGTGCGTCAGGTGGCCGCCGTGCGCCAGCGACATGCCCAACACGGTATCGCCCGGCTGCAGCACTGCCATGAATACCGCCATGTTGGCTTGCGCTCCGGCGTGCGGCTGCACGTTGGCGTGCTGCGCCCCGAAGATCTGCCCGAGGCGTTCGAGCGCGAGCCGCTCGGCGACGTCGACCCACTGACAGCCTCCGTAGTACCGCTTCCCGGGATACCCTTCGGCGTACTTGTTGGTCATCACGCACGCGTTGGCTTCGCGGACCGCGCGGCTGGCATAGTTCTCCGACGCGATTAACTCGAGGTTCTCTCGCTGCCGGCGCTCCTCGCCGGCGATCGATGCGTAGACCTCGGGATCGGTGGCTTCGATGGTAGTGGGCGTGAGGATTTCCACGACGCTGCTTCCTTGGGGATTCGTGCGCCCGTACCCTGTCCGATAAGGTGAGGTGCGGGGGGCGGTCGAAGCGGAGCGCCGATGAAGCTTGCTTGCGCCAGCGGTGCCCTCCACCGCACGATCGAAAGCGGCGAGCTCACGCAACTCGAGTTCCTCGACCTCTGCGCCCGCGAGCTGGCATGCGACGGCGTCGTGTTGGACGTGCGGCACTTTCCGCGCACCGACGACGACTATCTCGCTCAGGTCAAGAAGATGGCCGCCGATTGGGGCCTCTGCATTGCGGCGCTCTACGATGCGCAGCTTCTGCGGGATGGCCGAGATCGCGCGGGAGAGATCCTGCGCCACGCCGCGGCGCTGGGAGCGCCGCTGGTTGGCGCGCCGCTGGGCGGCGAGCGGGACTTTCCCTGGAGCGAGCAGCTCGAGCGCTTGAGCGACGCCACCGCCGACGCAAAACGGTACAACGTAACGCTCGCACTGCGCAACCTGCCGCAGACCTATGCGGCGAGCACGCACGATTGCAAACGCGCGATCAAAGAGGCCGATTCCGCGTGGTTGCGCTACGGGCCTCAGCCTGCCGCACTCGACTCGGCCAGCGATCCGCTCGCGCTGGCCGGCAACAGCGTGCTCCTCTGGAGCGCGGCGCCGAGCGCGAGCCGCGAGGCTGGGCAAATCGCCGCCGCGTTCGCCGATTTCCGCGGATTCGTGGCGCTCGACGAACCCGTAGGCGAGGCGAGCGCGCAATCGCTGCGGGCGGCGCTCGAAATATGGCGCGACGCGCTCTGTGAAAAGAGAACGCCCGACCGCAAGTAGCGTCTGCGCACGTGGTTCGAACCTGCGTTCTCGCAGGTGGGTGCGGCCCGGGCGCCGGCCCGCCGAGCGAATGCCCAGCAATCCGTCGTGACCGGAGCTGATGCTCCCGTTGTCAACTAAGTCGGTTCGGCACCTACGCGCGCTGCGCGCTAAGCGCAGTCGAGCCTCTCTACCGTACCACCCCGGTCAAGTGCCGCCTGGGGACGACGGACCGCTCCCCCGAAGTGCGCGCCCATGACATCGCTTGCAGTCAGCGTTACGCCGATGGAACTGCGGCTCGTGCACGTCTTCAAGATCGCGCGCGGCGAAGAGGCGATTGCTCGAACTGCCGTCGTCCGCGTGCGCCACGACGGCGACGAAGGCATCGGCGAGGCGACGCCGATTGGGCGCTACGGCGAAAGCATCGAGAGCGTCGAGGCATATTTCGCAGCGCATCAGCCGGCGGTGGGAAATCCCTTCATGCTCGAAGCGCTGCTGCATTCCGGCATTCCCCCGGCCGCCCGAGCCGGGCTCGACCTCGCGCTCTACGACCTGATCGGCAAGCGGCTTCACCTGCCGCTTTACGCGCTGCTCGGACTCGATCCGTCGGCGACGCCGCTCACCTCGTTTACGATCGGGATCGCCGATCCCGACGAGACGCTGCGCAAGGTCGACGAAGCCGCGCACTTTCCCATCCTTAAAGTGAAGCTCGGCGGCGGCACGCCGTCGCAAGACGTCGAGACGATCGCCGCGATCCGCTCGCGCTACACCGGTACGATCCGCATCGATGCCAACGAAGGCTGGAGCGTCGACGACGCAATTACGCTCCTGCGCGAGTTGCGCCGCTACGACGTCGAGCTCTGCGAGCAACCCGTACCGGCGGGGCATCCCCACTGGCTGCGCGCGATTCGCGATCGAGTGGAGATCCCGATCGTCGTCGACGAAGACGTCTGCAGCGCGAGCGACTTGCCGCCGCTCTACGGCTGCGTCGACGGCGTGAACGTCAAGCTCGCGAAGACCGGCGGCATCCGTGGCGCACTCGCAACGATCGCGACGGCGCGCGCGATGGGCCTCAAAGTGATGCTCGGATGCATGATCGAGAGCGCGATCGCGGCCACGGCCGCGGCGCACCTCTCGCCGCTCGTCGACTGGGCCGATCTCGACGGTCCGCTGCTGATCGCCGACGACCCGTTCGACGGCGTGCGGTACGACGGCGCCAAGCTCGTACTTCCCGAAGCGCCGGGGCTCGGCGTGCGCCCGGCCGTGCCCGCATGACGCGGCGCTACGCGATCCTCGCACCCGAACGTTTCGCGCACGACGCGAAGACGGCGCACGGCGTGATCGCTTACGGAACCGACGAGATCGTCGCGGTCGTCGATCCAACGCTCGCGGGAAAGCGCGTGCGCGAGGTGCTCCCCTACCTCGACAGCAATGCGCCGATCGTCGCGAGCTTGGGCGACGCCTTGAAGTATTCGCCGACGGCGCTGCTGATCGGCACCGCGCCCAAAGGCGGCGCGCTGCCGCCCGCGTGGCGGGCGGCGGTTCTCGAAGCGATCGCTGCGAAACTCGAGATCGTCAGCGGATTGCACGAGCTGCTTGGCGCCGATCCCGAATTTCGCGGCGCCGCGCAGCGCGCGGGCGCGACGATCTGGGACGTGCGCGAACCTCCCGAGGTGCCGCTCTTTGGCGGCGAAGCGTACGACGTCGCCGCACCGGTCGTGCTCACGATCGGCAACGACTGCGCGGTCGGGAAGATGACGGCGTCGCTCGAGCTGGTGCGGGCGGCATGCGCCGACGGCACGCGCGCCGTTTTCGTGCCCACCGGACAGACCGGCATCATGATCGCCGGCTGGGGCATCTCCGTCGACCGCGTGATCGCCGACTTCGCGCCCGGCGCGGCGGAGCAACTCGTCCTGCACGCGGCGGCCGAAGGCGCCGAGCTAATTGTCGTCGAGGGACAGGGCGCGATCAACCACCCCGCCTACGCTCCGGTGACGCTGTCGTTGATGACTGGCTGCGCGCCCGACGCGTTGATCCTCGTCTGCGATCCGTCGCGAACCTCGATCGAGTCGTACGACACGCCGATCTTGGGCTACGCCGAGCTGATCGCGCTGCACGAGTCGCTGATCGCAGCGGTGAAACCCGCGCCGGTGATCGGCATCGCGCTCAACACCGCGCGCCTGAGTGAAGATCGCGCGCGCGAAGAGGTCGAGCGCGCACGGCGCGAGACGGGATTGCCGGCCGACGACGTCGTGCGTTTCGGCGCGCGCAGTTTTGCCGAGCAGACGCTGCGCGCGATCCCCAAGCGTGCGCCGCTGCGCGTGCGCCAGCCGGCGTGACGCGAGGTCGCCTCGCCGCCGCGCTGCTAGCGCTGCTTCTCGGCGCCTCGAGTTGTGCCAAGCCTCCGGCTCCCTCCGCGGGTCACGGAAATGCGTGGACGATTCCCGGCGTCGTACGCTTGGGGGAAGACGAAGAACCCGACGGCCTCAACCTGATGTTCGCGCATACCGCCGCCGCCGACGCGGTCGCGGGACTGCTCTACTCGTTTCTCTTTCGCTACGATGCCGAAGGCAATTACATCCCCGATCTGGCCACGGCCGTCCCGACGACGGCCAACGGCGGCATCAGCCGCGACGGGCGCACGATCGTGATCCATCTGCGAAAGAATGCGCTCTGGGCCGACGGCGCGCCGCTCACGGCTGCCGATTGGCTCTTCACGTATCGCGTGGTTCGCGATCCGCGCACGGCCGTCAAAAGCACGTACGGTTGGGACGAGATTGCCGCGGCGAGCGCCCCCGATCCGTACACGCTGCGCCTGAGGCTGCGGCGCCCCAACGTCGCGGTGCTCGGCATTCTGGGATTCGGCGGCGCCGCCTATCCGCCGCTGCCCGCACATCTGCTGGCGCACGTCGCGAACCTGCGGGAGTCACGCTTCAACGAAAACCCGCTCTCCAGCGGTCCGTATCTGCTCAAAGAGTGGAACCACGGAAGCTCGCTGACGTTCGTGCCGAACCCGCGGTACTTCCGCGGCGCGCCGCACGTCAAAGAAATCGTATGGAAGGTCGTTCCCGACGTCAATACGCTCTTCAACGAGCTGGCCGCGCACGAAGTCGACGTCTACCCCAGCGTGAATGCCAACGCGATCGCGCGGCTCTCGTCGATTCCCGGGATCACGGTGAAGCGGCGGCTCGTTGCCAACTGGCGCCACCTCGGCATCAACATGAGCCGGCCGCAGCTCGCAGACGTGCGCGTGCGCCGCGCGATCGCGCTGGCCATCGACTGGCAGCGCATCGAGAGCACCGTCTTTCACTCGCTCGACACGCTCGCCGTCTCCGACATCTATCCGCGCTCGTGGGCGGCGCCGGCGTTGCCGCCGTATCGCTACGACCCCGCCGCTGCCAAACGGCTTTTGGCCGCGGCCGGCTGGCGCCCCGGCCCCGACGGCATCCTGCGCAAGGGGGCGCAAACGCTGCGCCTTACGATCTACGCAACCACGGGCCATCAAGAGAATACCGAATCGCAGGTGCTGATCCAGGCGATGTTGCGCGGCGTGGGCATCGACGTGCTCGTGCGCAACTATCCCGGCAGCTATCTCTTTGCGATGAACGGGCCGCTCTACGGCGGCCGCTACGATCTCGAGTGGTCGATCGAGACCAACGGCCCCGACCCCGATAACTCGGGAAGCTGGGCCGGGCAGTTCATTCCGCCCGGAGGCGCCAATACGTCGTGGCTCAACGATCCGGTCGTCAACGCTACGAGCCTCGCCGCGGCGAGCACCTTCAATCAGAACGCACGCAAAACGCTCTATCAACGCGAAGAGGAACGCTTGCGCGAACTCGTGCCTGCGGTCTTTTTCAGCTGGGAGACCGATTACACCGCGGTAAACGACGACCTCAAGAATTACCAGCCGGCGGCCTTCATCGGCGACACGTGGAACGCGTGGCAGTGGACGATCTGAGCGCGTTTGCCCAAGTGATGGGCGCGCAAGCCCGGGCGCGACTGCGGTTCGAGGCCTCGCGCAAAGGCGTGTTGAGCTGGAACACCCACGCTGCCAATGGGCGCCTCGCGTTTCGTCTGCTTCGCGCCGGACTTCCCTGCGGCGAATGGCTCGATCACTCCGAGTGGCGCCCCGGCGGCGCCAAGTCGTACAGTCCGTCGCACGGCGGCACCAACGTCGACGTCGACGTCATCTCCGCGTCGCAGCCGTTCGATGGCATCGAGGTGAGCGCCGACGGCGTGGATTTCGAACTGCTCGCGTTCTCCGCCCCGGTGCGAGCTCGCGCCTCGCTGCCCTACGCGCGCGACGCGCTGATCCTCGACGTTCCGGGCCGCTCGCAGTACGACGAGGACCCAAGCGAGCGCGGCTGGTGCAGCCCGGCGTCGCTGGCGATGATCCACGCCTATCACGGCATCGAGCTGTCGGTGGCGCAGACGGCACGCGCGGTCTTCGACCGCGCCTACAACGGCACGGGGAACTGGTCGTTCAACGTGGCCTACAGCGGGAGGCTGGGCTTTCGCGCGGTCGTGGCGCACCTTACCAATCTCGATCACGCCGCGCGCCTGATCGAGCGCAACCTGCCGCTAGCCATCTCCTACTCTTGGGCGCCAGGGGAGCTGCCCGGCGCGCCGCTGGAGCGCTCCGACGGCCACCTCGCCGTGCTCTGCGGCTTCACGAGCGGCGGCGATTGCGCGATGAACGATCCCGCGGCGCGCAACGTACGCGTGGCCTATCCGCGCGCGGCGATCGAGCGCATTTGGCAGCGCAACGGCGGCATCGCCTACGTCGTCGCACCGGTCGGCATCGAGTACGCCGACGTGCTGGTTTCGTCGGCGCCGTGACCTCACCACACACATCGCCGGCGCTGCTCGAGACGATTCGGCGCGCGATCGCCTGCGGCGCGCTCGAGACGGGCGGAGCGCTCGCGCCGCACGAACTGGCGCTCGCGAAAGCGGCGGGGACTGCGCGCGAAACGGCGCGCGCACGAGCGGCGCTGCGCGCGAGGCTCTGCGACGGCGAGGATCCGCTGGGCGAGGCGCTGGCGAAAGCCCGCACGCTCGATGAGCGCCGGCGGCTCGGCGCGTTCTATACCGGCGACGCAATCGTTACCGCGATGCTCGACTGGGCGTTCGAAAACTCGCCCGACGCCGTCGTCGATGCCGGATGCGGCAGCGGGCGATTCGCAACGGCCGCCGCGATGCGGCGACGCGATCTCGCACTCGTCGCAATCGACTGCGACCCCGCGGCGACGCTGATCGCGCGAGCCGCGCTCGCGGCTGCCGGCGCGCGCAACGCTCGGGTGATCTGCGGCGACTACCTCTTCGAGCGGCTTCCGCGCTACAGGAGGACGGCGTTCGTCGGTAACCCTCCCTACGTGCGCCATCATTGGCTCACCGCAAGCGTCAAGGCGCGCGCCGCCGGGTTGGCCGCAACGATCGGCGCGCGCGTCTCCGGGCTCGCCGGCCTCCACGCGCTCTTCTATCTCGCCACGCTGGCGCTGCACGGGCGCCCGGGCGACGTCGGAACGTTCGTAACCAGCGCGGAATGGCTCGACGTCGGCTACGGGCAGTTCTTGCGCGACGCGTTCGCCGGGCCACTCGGCGGCGAATCGCTCGCAGCCTTCGAACCGAGCGCCGTTCCGTTCAGCGACGCGATGACGACCGCCGCGATCGCGACGTTTCGCATCGGCGGCGCGCGCGAGTTCGTGCGCTTGGCCCGGCTCGCGCGCGCGACGCGGGCTTTCGCGCTCGACTCGGGGCGCGCCGTCTACCGCGCGGAGCTGACGCGCGCCGCGCGCTGGTCGCCGCTCATGCGCGAGAGTGCGCCGGTGAGCGCGGGGGCGACGATCGGGTCGTTCTTTCGCGTCTCACGCGGGCAGGTTACCGGCGCGAACGATTTCTTCGTGATGGCGCGCGCGCGCGCCATCGAGCGCGGCATCGCCGCGCACTGCGTTCCCGTCGTCGCCCGCGCAAAAGAGATTTTCGAGAGCGACGGCGTGATCCGCGACGCGCCGCAGCGGCTGGTTGGCCTCGAGATCGCACGCGCCGCCGATCTATCGCGCGATGATGCGCTCGCAGCGTACCTCCGCGGCGGCGAAGCGGCCGGCATCGCGACGGGCTACGTCGCAAGCCGCCGCCGTCCGTGGTACGCGCTCGTCTTTCCGCGGCCGCCGATCGTTGCTACCTACATGGCGCGGCGCGAGCCGCGCTTCGCCGCCAATCCCGACGGGCTCGGCCTGCTCAACGTCGTGCACGGGCTCTATCCGCGCGAAGCGCTCGACGCGGGGGCGCTGCTGCGCGTCGTCGCGACGCTCAACGAAAACGCCGGGGGGTACGTGGGCATGGGGCGCACCTATCACGGCGGTCTCGAAAAGTTCGAGCCGCGCGAGATGGAGAGTCTGCCGCTCGAGCTGCCGCAATGAAGACGGTCGACGAGATCGGGCGCGCCGTGGTGCGCTGCCGGCGCTGCCCCGAGCTGCGCGAATACATCGCGAAGATCGCCGCGGAGAAGAAGCTCGCGCACCGCGATTGGACCTATTGGGGAAAGCCGGTGCCGTCGTTCGGCGATCCGCAGGCACGGCTGATCTTGGTGGGGCTGGCGCCGGGAGCGCACGGCAGCAACCGCACGGGACGCCCGTTCACCGGCGACGCGTCGGGCGAGTTTCTCTATCCCGCGCTCTATCGCGCCGGATTCGCCTCGGCCCCGGTCGCGATCAGCCGCGATGACGGCCTACGTCTCTTCGACTGCTTCATCACCGCGGCCGCACGCTGCGCGCCCCCGCAGAACAAACCGACGCCGCGCGAGCTGGAGAACTGCTTTCCCTATCTCGTCGAAGAGTTCGAGGCGCTGCGCACGCTCGAGGTCGTGGTCGCACTGGGCGCGATCGGCTTTCGCGCGGCGTTGCGCACGCTACGCGAGCGCGGCTTCACGCTCGACCCTCGCACGCCTCGTTTCGCGCACGGCGCCGAAGCCACGGCGCGCAGCGGCGAGCGCCAGATCGTGGTGATTAGCTCCTACCACCCGAGCCGGCAGAACACCAACACCGGAAAGCTCACGCCCGCGATGTTCGACGCGATCTTCAGCCGCGCGAACGAGCTTCTGGGGCGGGACCCACAGGACGCAGGTGCAGATCGGAGAGCAGGCGCTCCGGCACCGCACCGGGCGCGTCCATCATCAGGTCGCGCGCGACGGAATTCTTCGGAAACGCGATGACCTCGCGGATGTTCTCCTCGCCCGCGGCGATCATGACGATGCGGTCGATGCCCAGCGCCATGCCGCCGTGCGGCGGCGCGCCGTAGTCGAGCGCGCGAACGAAGAACCCGAACCGATCCTCGATCTGCTCCGCGCTCAGCCCGAGCATCTCGAAGATCTTCCGCTGCTCCTGCGCCTTGTGAATGCGGATCGAGCCCGAGCCCAGCTCCCAGCCGTTGAGCACCAGATCGTAGTGCTGCGCGCGCATCTCCAGCGGCGCGCGATCGATCAGCTCCCAATCGCCCGGGGCCGGCGAAGTGAAGGGATGGTGCGCCGGCGCCGGCGCACCGGTCTCCTCGTCGATCTCGAGATACGGAAAACCGGTGACCCAGGCAAACGCGAACGTCTGCGGATCGCGCAGCTTGCAGCGCACGCCGACCTCGTTACGCATCCTTCCGGCGACGGCGTGGGCCAACACGTAAGTATCGGCAAAGAGCAGCACCGCATCGCCGGTCTGCGCGCCGGTGGCTTGCGCGACCGCCGCGATATCCGCCTCGCTCAGGAATTTCAGCGCCGATGACTTCGTGCCGTCGGCCGCGAGCGCGATCCACACCAGGCCTTTGCCGCCGAACTGCTTGGCCGTCTCGGTGAGCGCGTCGAAATCGCGGCGCGAGAGCGCCGCACCATTCGGATAGCGCAGCGCGACGATCGCGCCGCCGCCGTCGAGCGCGCTGCGGAATACGCCGAACTGGGTTGCGGCAAACGCCGGGCCCACGTCGGCCAGCTCCAGGCCGAAGCGCAGGTCGGGCTTGTCGAGACCGTACTTCGCGATCGCCTCCTGATGCGTGAGACGTGGAAAGGAAGGCAGCTCGATGTCGAGCACGCGCTTCCACACGTAGCGCATACACGATTCCATCATCTCGAGCACGTCGTCTTGCGTGCAGAACGACATCTCGACGTCGAGCTGGGTGAACTCGGGCTGGCGGTCGGCGCGCTGGTCCTCGTCGCGCATGCAGCGCGCGATCTGGACGTACTTGCCGAAGCCCGAGATCATCGAGATCTGCTTGAGCATCTGCGGCGATTGCGGGAGTGCGTAGAACGACCCCGGATAGAGCCTGCTCGGCACGAGATAGTCGCGCGCGCCCTCGGGCGTCGACTTGATCAGCATCGGCGTCTCGATCTCCACGAAGCCGCGCTCGTCGAAGAAATCGCGCATTGCCTTGATCGTGCGGTGGCGCAGGCGGATGTTCTCCTGCATTCGCGGCCGGCGCAGATCGAGGTAGCGGTACTCCAAACGCAGGTTCTCGTCGACGTCTTCGTCGCTGTTGATTTGAAACGGGGGAACCGCGCAGCGGTTGAGGATCTCCAGCTCCTCGATGGCCACCTCGACGTCGCCCGTTCCCAGGCGCGGGTTCTCGGTGCCGGCGGGGCGCGTGCGTACGGCTCCGCCCACGCGCAGCACGTCTTCGTGGCGCAAGTGCTCTGCCTGCGCGAAGCTGGGGTGCTGCGGGTCGAAAACGATCTGGGTAACGCCCTCGCTGTCGCGAAGGTCGACGAAGATCAAGCCGCCGTGGTCGCGGCGGCGGTTCACCCAGCCGAACAACTCGACGCTCGTCCCGGCATCGCCGGCGCGCAGCGCCCCGCAAGAGAGCTTAGGCGCCATCACGCGCCTCCTTGATGCCCGAGACGTAATGATACTGCAGGATGAGGTCCTTCGCGAGCTTCGAGCGCCCCGACGCGCGATCGATCGCCGCGAGCAGGCCCGGCATGCGCGACAACAGCGAGTGAGCCCCGAGCGAGAGCGGGGTCATGCCGAGATTGAGCATCACGCGCAGATCCGGATGCTTGCGATAGAAACGTGCGGTCGACCGCCCTGCCAGGCGCATCTTCTCTTTTTGATCCTCGTGTGAGACGTCTTGACAATGATAATTGATCGCGCGCGGCTCGTAGCAAATCTCGACGCCGAGCCTCTGCAAACGATATCCCAGCTCGAGATCCTCGTGGCCGTAGCCGGTGAAGCTCTCGTCGAAGCAACCGGCCCGCAACAGGTCGTCCCGGCGCGCGGAAGCGTTGCCTGTTAGAAAGTACAGCCACGAAAGCCTCTTTCGCGAGGGCGGATGGAGTTGCCCGCGCGCGCCGGGATGATCGCGCTTGTACTCGTACTCGGCGAGGTCGCGCGCCTGCACTTCCAAGCCGACGACCGCGATTCCACGGCGTTCCCGATGACGCGCGAGGTGCACGCCGAGCAGGTCCGGCGACGCGAGTATGTCGGCATCGTTGAAGAGGACGATCGGGGCGCTCGCCTGCGCGATGCCGGCGTTGCGCGCGGCGGCCCGCCCCCCGTACGCGCCGGCGAGATGGCGCACGTTGGCGTGCTCGCGCGAGAGATCTGCCAGGTACGCGGCCGTACGGTCGGTAGAGTTCGAATCGCAGATCAGCAGCTCGTACTGCGAGTGATCCATGTCCTGCGCGAGCAGCGTGGGCAACGAGGCCTCGAGCATCTCGACGCGGTTGTAGGTGGGAATTACGACGGATATCGCCGGGGTCACGCAGCGCGCGAGCCTTCCAGGAGTGCGGCGACGCCGTCGACGATCTCGCGACGAAAGCGCGCGAGCAGCGCCGGTTCGGCGCGGGCGGGTTTGCGCACGAGCACGTGCGGCACGCCGTACGGCGACCACTCCTGCGAGTTGAGGCGAAAGTACGGATATTCGAAGGCCACGAGCGTCGGCCGGCCGACGGCGCTGGCGACGTGCGTCGCACCGGTATCGACGGTCACGACGACGCGCGCGCGCTCCAGCACGGCGGCCCATTGGTGAAAGGGCAGGCCGCGCAGGCAGCGGCTCACGCTGCGACTGGCCTCGAAGAGCGGCGCCTGTTCCTCGCACTCGTTCGCGCAGGTGACGACCACCGGTGCGAGCGCCGCCAGCTCGCCGGCCATCTCCAGCGTGCTCTGCAGGGTGCTCCCGCCGGTGAACCAGCGCTGTGCCAAATGCAGCACGATCGGTCCGTCGGGCAGACTGCGCGCGACGACGCGGTCCTCGTCGATCAGGTCGAGCCGCAGCTTCGTCACGCGCTCGTGCGCCCCCGCGAGCGCCACCAGATCGAGCAGTTGCTCGACTTCGTGGCGCACCACGCGATGCGGCTTGCGGTCGCACAGGTCCGGATCGGCCTCGGAGATCATCACCCGGTTCACATAGAGCCGCGCAAAGAGCCGGGCGATCCAGCGCCGCTCGTACGTGTAGCCCACGCGCACCTTCGCGCGCGTCGCGCCGACGATCTGCAGATCGACCGAGCGCGGCGCCAGGGCCACGGCCAAGTCGTAATCGCGCAGCGTCGTGCCGAAGGCCTCGGGCGTCACGCCGCGGGGAAGGACGATCAGCTGGTCGACGTCGTCGTTGCGTTCGACGACCACGCGATTGTATTCGCTGGTGACCAGTGCCACGTGCGCCTGCGGAAATGAGGCCCGGACGGTGGCGATCGCCGGCGTCGAGAGCACGAGGTCGCCGATGCGGTCGGTCCGCGAGAGCAGGATCCTCACCTCGCCAGCGCCGCCTCGATCTCTTCGAAGTAGGCCTCGTTGGCCAGCGAGCGCGCTGCGCGCAGCTGGACGCCGCGCAACTCGTGCTGCGCCGGTAACTCCGCCAAGCGCGCGCGCGCTCCCCGCGCCACTCCCAGGCGGCGGCGCAGCGCGGCAACCGCGCGCTGCACGGGATTGATTCCCGTCGCGAGATAGGTGCGCCAGTGCGGCCGGAGGCGAATTAGCGCCACGGCGGTGCGCGCCTTGGCCCGCGACTGCGCGACCATCTTGTCGACGTCGCCCACCAGGAGCGCCGGCTTGTAATGAAAGGCGAGCGCGCGTCTATTGAAGATCGCGCGCACGCCGGCCGCGCGCAGCCGCATGCCGACGTCGATGTCTTCCCAGCCGTACTCCGAGAACGACTCGTCGAAGCCGCCCACGGCGCGCAAAGTCGCGAGCGGCACCGAGACGTTGGTCGTCCAAAAGAAGTTCCCGCTGTAGTCTTTGATGCTCCAGAGCGGGACGGGGAGCGCGTCGAGATTCTCTACCTCGATGGCGCCGCCGCGGACGACGGCGCTTGGATGCGCCGCATGCGAGCGCAAATGCTCGGCGACGAAGTTCGGCAGCGGCAGCACGTCGTCGTCAATAAAGATGATGCGCTCGCCCGACGCGCGCGCAATGCCGGCGTTGCGCGCAGCCGCAAGCCCGCGGTTGCTCTGGCGCACCACGATAAACGGACAGGTCGCGCGCGCCCGCGCGCGCTCGATCGTCGACGCGGTATCGTCGGTCGAGCCGTCGTCGACGAGCACGACTTCGTACTCGGCGCCGGCGGCGTTTTGGTCGAAACAGGCCTCGAGCGCCCGCTCGAGCAGCGCGGCGCGATTGTAGGTGCAGAGCTGAATCGTTGCTTGCATAACGCGATTCCCTAGATCAGCGAGCCGAGTGCCGCGAGCACGCGCGGAACGTCGAGGTGCGCGATGCACGCGTAATCGCGACAGCGCTCCTTGGTGTCGCCGCGATGGCACGGAAACGAGGGCCGCACGACCGCGGTGCGTTCGCCCAGCGGCGCCCAGCGTTCGGGGTAATCCGACTGAAACGGAAAGATGCCGACGGTGGGGCAGCCCACCGCGGCCGCAACGTGCATCGAGCCGGTCGTGATGCCAACGAATGCGCGCGCGCGCCGCGCGAGCGCGCCGAACGCGCCGACGCTCGTGCGCCCTGCGAGCGAGACGATGCGCTCGCTGCCGGCCAGCGCCGCGATGCCCTCGGCGAATGGCGCGTCCGCCGGGGACCCGGTCACCAGCACCGTCGTATCGTAGGCCTCCTGCAGCGCTCGCGCCAGCGCGGCCCAGCCTTCCAGCGGCCAACGCCCGCGCACCGAGGCGATCGCGTTACAGGGATTGAGGATGACGATCTCGCCGAGTCCGCCGGCGATGGCCTTCGCTTCGGCCTCATCCTGCGGCGTCGGCACGAAGCGGTAGCGGCGATCGGGCGTGTCGCAGCCGATGGCGCGCGCGAAATCGAGCAGCACGTCGGCCCAGTGCGAGGTCACGTCGCCGCGTTCGCTGCGCACGACGACCCTCTTGGTGAAGCGAAACGAGTAGAAGCGCCGCGCCTGTCCGACGCGCACAGGAATGCGGGCGGCCGCGGCGACGCGCGCCGTACGCGCCGTCGCCCAAGTTACGACGCAGGCGTCGTAGCGCTCGCCGGTCACGCGCGCGGCCAGCTCGCGACCGTCGTCGTCGTCGACGAGCACGCCGTCGACGTCGGGCACGCGCTCGAGGAGTGCGGCGTGCCCCGGAAGCGTGAGGGCGTCGACCGTGCTGAAGCGCGTTCGCAGCGCGCGCGCCACGATCGACGCGACGAGCGAGTCGCCGATGCCGCCGCCGGCACAGTACAGCAGCGCGCGGCTATCGCTCACGGGCAGCGTCGAGCACGCGCAGCAGCTCGCGCGCGTAGAGACCGTCGAGCAACTGGCCCCGCGTAAAACCGCGCAGCCACGCCGGTGTGCGCGGGCTGGCACTCACGCCGGCGTAGAGTGCCAGCAGAGCCTCGGGGATTCCGTAACGCGCGCGCAACAGGTTGAGCGCGTGCGCGCCCGTCGCCATGCGCGCTCGCGCCGACGGATGCTTGGCAAGAAAGCGCCCTGCCATGCGCGCCTTCTCGATCGCCTTGCGGCTCTCGACTTCGAGCGTGTTGTGCTCGGGCGGCTTGAGGTGCCAGAGGTACGCATCCCACGCGAAACGGCGTGCGCATCCCGCCTCGCGCAGCCGCACGCCCAACTCGGTATCCTCCCAACCGTAGAGATCGAAGCTCTCGTCGAAACCGCCCGCCTCGTCGAACGCGCGCTTGGAGAGCGACGCGTTGCACGTGCAGAGAAAGGCGCGCGAGTAATTGGCCGGGGTCGGCTTGGGTGCGCTTTCGTATGACGGGACGTTGAGGATCGGGCCGCTGACCACGTACCGTCCGCCGCCGTGCGCTGCCGCGTGCGCTGCAACCCAGCCTTCCGGCACGGAAACGTCGTCGTCGCAGAAGAGCAGGTAGCGTCCGGCAGCAACGGCGGCGCCGCGGTTGCGCGCGAGACCGCGATTGGGCCGCGGTTCGCTCACGTACCGCACCGGCGCCAGCGGCCGCTCGCAGTCGCGCACCATCTCGGCGGTGCCGTCGCTCGAGCCGTTGTCGACGACGATCACCTCGAACGGCGGCGCATCCGACTGCCGCTGCAGCGAGGCCAGTGCCCGTAGTAGAAAGGCGCGGCGGTCTTTGGTGGCGATGACGATCGAGCACTCCACGGCGGCCGCTACGCAGCAAGGCTCAGGAGCGAGATCGCCATTGCGTCGGCGGCCCCGACGTGAGCGCGGTACAGCTGCGACAGCTCCGCGGAGGAGGACGCCAGCCATTCGCGATCGTCGTACGAATCGAGCGCGAGGCGGGCGATCCGTCCGGGCGTCACGGTGCCGTGCACCTCGCGAATCAGCGCGCGTCCCGCGTCGATGTTCGGCTGCGTGTGATAGACGAACCGGCGCGAGACGCCGACGGCGACCGCGCGCTTGAGCGGCACGCCGACGAGCGGAATGCGATTGAGATAACTCAGCGGGCCATTGATTGCGACCATCTCGGGTGCGTTATGCGGCGTGATCGTCAATGCCGGAGTTCCCAGCGCGGCCAGCTCGATCGTCTTCGTGCCCGGGATCGTGACCACGAGCCGCGCGCGCTTCGCGGCGGCCATCGCGTTGCGCAGCACCGGAAAGCGCACGCCGCCGGCATCGTCGGCCGTCAGATAGTCGCGTCCGTTCTCACTAACGAGGCGCCCGCGGCGGCCGAACATGCGCGGGTGTCCGCCGCCTTCGATCGCCGCGGCCACCTGCGCGCGCGTGGTGAACGGCGAGATCCCGAAGGCGACGCGCAGAGCGGGGCGCTCGCCGACCATGCGCAGCGCCGCGGCGAAGAAGAACGGTACGAGATTCTCGACCTCGTAGGCGCGTGAGCCCGGCAGAACGAGCACGCCGTCGGCCGGCGTTCCGGGCTCCGCCGGCAGCTCCGCTTCGTACAGCGCTCCGTCGATCGCCAAGTTGCCCACCATCTCGATGCGCTCGCGGGGCGTTCCCCATTGCGCGAGCTGCTCGACGTTGCGCTCGTCTACGGCGAACGCGCGCGAGAATAGCGAGCGGTACGACCGCCGCGAGAATTTGTAGGTGGCCGCCTTTCCATTCAAACGCGCCGCGAGACGCGCGGCGTGCATCAGATCGCCGCCAAGGTATTGCACGACGTCGACGCTCTCCGGCATGTCTTTGACGCGTGCGCCGACCGCAAACTTCACGTACGTCTTGGGATCCATCACGCGGGCGGCGGGAAACGTCTCGCGCACCATCTGCGCCTCGAACCCCGTAGCGTAGTCGTCGGGCACGAGGAACACGAGCACGTCGATGCCGGGACGGCGGCGGTAGAGCGCCCGCAGCAGAGGGCGCACCCAGCCGGCCACCTCGCCGGGACCGTTAGCCGTTACGGCGATACGCATCGAGGATGCGGGCAATCGTCTCGGTCGTGCTCTTTCCCGCTGCGTGCGGTGCCAGGGCGATGCGTCCCCCGTGCTGCAGCACCACCGTCCGTTCGGGCAGCTCGTCCTCGCGGTACTGGCTGCTCTTGACGTGGACGTCGGGGCGAAGGCGGTCCAGCACGAACTCCGGCGTGCGGTCGCCGAAACCTACCACGGCGTCGACGCTGCGCAGCCCCAGCAGCAGCCGCGCGCGATCGGCAAACGGCACGAGCGGGCGGGCGGCGCCTTTGAGCGCGCGCACCGAGTCGTCGTCGTTGAGACCGACGATCAGCGCATCGCCCTGAGCGCGTGCCCAAGCAAGATACTCCACGTGACCGGCGTGCAGCACGTCGAAACAGCCGTTGGTGAAGACGACGCTGCACCCCGCATCGCGCAACTCCTCACGGCGGCGCACCGCCTCGTCGAGATCGAGGAGGCTTCCGAAAAAGGGCTGCACGTTCATGAGGCGACCGGCTCGACGAGGGCGACGATCTCCTCCGGCGTGGCGGTCGCGGTGCCGAGCTTCTCGACGACGACGCCCGCGGCGAAGTTGGCGAGTTGCATCGCCTGTTCGATCGGCGCTCCGGCGCTCAATGCGAGAGCGAGCACGGCGATAACGGTATCGCCGGCTCCGCTCACGTCGTAGACGGTGCGCGCGACCGAGGGAATCGTCAGGCGCTCGCCGTCGCGCCCGAAGAGCGACATGCCGTGCTCGCCGCGCGTGATCACGGCGTACCTGCTGCCCGCCGCCTCGATCAGCGCCATGCCGGCGGCTTCGAGGCTCGCGTCGTCGACGATCGTAATTCCGGTCATCGTCGCCGCCTCCGCCACGTTGGGCGCGACGCAGGTGACGCCGCGCAGCAGCGACAGGTTCTGCGGTTTGGGATCGGCGAGCACCAGGGGGCAGCCCTCCGCGGCTTCGACGATTTCGCGCGAGAGCAGCCCTTTGGCGTAGTCGCTAAGGATCACGGCATCGCATTGCGGCGCGCGTTCGCGCACGAAATCGGCGAGGCGCCGCCGGTCGGCATCGCGCAGCGGCGCCGTCGATTCCCAATCCGCGCGAACCACCTGCTGGCTGTGGGCGACGACGCGCGTCTTGCGCGTGGTGGGACGATCGACGAGCGTCACGACGCCTCCGTCGTCGACGGATTGGTCGCGAAGCAGCCCGCGCACGTGTTCGCCGAACGCGTCGTCGCCGACGGTTCCTGCGAACACGACGCCCGCGTGCAGCGCGCGCAGATTGTGCGCGACGTTTCCCGCGCCGCCCAGCGTGAAAGAGTGATCGGCGACCGCGACCACGGGAACCGGTGCCTCCGGCGAGATCCTCGTGACCGTTCCCCAGATCCATTCGTCGATCATCAGATCGCCGATCACGAGGATGAGGCGCCCGCTTGCGCGCTCGAAGAGCGTGCGCACGTCGGGCGCGAGCAGCGACGTCACGGGATGCCGCCCTCGAAGATCAGGCGTTGCTCGACGAGATCGCAGACGATGTGCGCCATCACCTGATGCACCTCTTGGACGATCGCCGCGTAGCCGTCGGGGCCGAGCAGCACCAGGTCGGCGTGATCGCAGACTCGCCCGCCGCCATTTCCGGTGAACGCGATCGTCACCGCGCCGCGGCGCTTCGCCGCTTCCAACGCGAGCACGACGTTGGGCGAGCTGCCGCTGGTGGTCAAGCCGATCACCACGTCGCCGGGGCGCGCGAAGGCTTCGACCTGGCGCGCGAAGACCGCGTCGTAGCCATAGTCGTTACCGACGCACGTCAACGTCGAGGAGTTCACCGAGAGCGCCTCGCTCGCCAGGCCGGGACGCTCGCGGAGGTAGCGCCCGGAAAGCTCGGCCGCCATGTGCTGCGCCTCGGCGGCGCTGCCGCCGTTGCCGCACCACAGCACCTTGTTGCCCGCGCGCAACGCGACGACGATCGCGTCGACGATCGCTTCGACCTCTTGCCGGTAGCGCGGAGGCTCGAGTAGGCCGCTGCGGTCGGCGAGCAGCTCGTCGAATCCGCGCTTTCCGTGATACTTCGCGACGGCCGCCTCGCTCATCGCGCCTCGATCCAGAAGAGGTCCTCGCCCTGCGACACCAACTCGCCGTTACCGGGCACGACGCGCACGATCGTTCCGGCGTAATCGCTTTGAATCTCGTTAAACAGTTTCATCGCCTCGAGCACGCAGAGCACGTCGCCGATCTCGACGCGCGCGCCGGCCTCGACGAAGGGCGGCGAATCGGGCGAGGACGCGCGATAGAAGACGCCGGTGAGCGGCGCGGATACCTTGATCACGTTGGGCGGCGCCACCGGCTCGCCGTCGTCTTGCGCGGCCGAAGCCGCGGCCGGACGACGCAGCTCGGCGGGATCGGGCTCGCTGCGACGGCGCGAAAGCTCGTACACGGCGTCGCCGAGCTTCACCTTGATCGTTTCGAGATCGTGCTCGTGCATGAGCGCGAGCAGCTCCTGCAACGTCTGCGTCTCCTCGGGAAAGCGCTCGTCCATCACCGGCCCGCTTCTACGAGGAGCTCGATAAGGTCTTTAGGCGAACCGAACGGCACGGGGCGGTCGCTTCGCAACTCGAGGTCGCGAAGCACGGCCTGCCCCGAGGCCAGCTCTTCGCTCCCGAGGATCAGCGCGAACCGCGCTCGATTGCGGTCGGCGATCTTCAGTTGCGCCAGAAGCTTGCGTTCGAGGTAGTCGATGTACGTCGGCACGTCGAGCCGGCGCCGCAGTTCGACGACGATCGGCGCGAGCACGCTGCGCGCCTGCGCGCCCAGTGCGATCGCCTGCAGGCCGCGGCGGGGCCGCGCCTCCTGCGCGGCGCTCGCTTCGAGAACCATCAGAAAGCGTTCGAGGCCGAGCGCGAAGCCGACGGCGGGTACGTCGGGGCCGCCGAGCGATTTCACGAGCCCGTCGTAACGGCCGCCGCCGCAGAGACTGCTCTGCGAGCCTAAGGCGCCAGAGGTGATCTCGAAGACCGTCCGTCCGTAGTAGTCGAGCCCGCGAACGATGCGCGGATTGACGACGAACGGAATCCCCGCGAGATCGAGGTACGCTTTGACCGCCGCGAAGTGCTCGCGGCACGCATCGCAGAGAAACCGTTCGAAGGGCGGAGCGCTCGCGACGTATGGTGCGTCGGCGGGATCCTTGCTGTCGAGCAGCCGCAGCGGATTACGCTCGATGCGCCGCTTCGAATCTTCGCTCAATGCGTCGCGGTGCGAGCGGAAGTGCTCGACGAGCGCCTCGCGATAGCGTGGGCGGCAGTTTTCGTCGCCGATGGTGTTGACGTGCAACTTTGCGTCGTCGATGGAATATGCTCGCACGAGCTCCCATGCGAGGGAGATCACTTCCAAGTCGGCTTCGGGGCCTTCGTAACCGAAGCACTCGACGCCGAACTGGTGCGCTTGACGATAGCGCCCCTTTTGGGGGCGCTCGTACCGAAAGATCGGGCCGATGTAGTAGAGCCGCAACGGCCCCGCACCGAGCAGATGATGTTCGAGCGCGGCCCGCACCACCGGCGCCGTCCACTCGGGACGCAGCGTGAGGCTGCGCCCGGCGCGATCGTCGAACGTGTACATCTCTTTCTCGACGATGTCGGTCTGCTCGCCGACGCCGCGAACGAAGAGTTCGGTGGGCTCGAATACCGGCGTGCGTATCTCGCCGTAGCCGAAGCGTTCGCAGAGCGCGTGAATGCGCGCTTCCAGCTCGCTCCAGCGCGCGGAATCGGGTGGATAGAAGTCTTGTGTGCCGCGCGGAGCGCTCAACGCCTCGGACATGCCGTTACGGTCTCATCCCGGCACCCCCCGTTCGCCGGGCCGTGCGGCTAGCCATTGCGCGCCGTGCGCGTGATGGCCGCGCGTGCGCGTCGCGCTCTACGCCACTGCCGCGTGCTGCGTTGCGGTGCTGCTGCGTCCCGATTCGCTGGCCGCCGCGCTGGCGACGGCGGCCAGCGCGCTGATCGAAGCGGTGCCGTTCGTCGTTGCCGGAATCGTCGCAGCCCGCGTCTTGCGGCGGCCGCAGCTCGCTGCCTACGTCGGTTGCGGGTGCGCAGCCGGGCCCTCGGCGCGTTCGCTCCCCGCAGCCGTGGCTGCCGCGCTCGTCTTCGGTGCGCCGGTCGCGCTGGCGCGGTTGGCCGCGGCCGTGCTGGCCGCGGCGCTCTTACGGCGGCGCGATGCCTGCGCTGCGCCGCCCGGCCTGCTCGGCGATTTGCGCGCCCTGGTGGCGCCGTCGCTGCTTGCGGGCGCGACGATGCAACTCGGCGGGGCGCTCGAACTCGCGCGCCTGCCGCACGTCGCTCAGGCGCTGGCGGGCGCGGCACTGGGTTTCGCTGCGGCGCCGTGCGCGCTGGGCGCGGTTCCGCTCGCGGGAGCGCTTCACGCGCGCGCTCCGCTCGCCGCGGCGGCGTTTCTCGGCGTCGCCGGCATCGCCGATCTGCGAGCGCTGAGCCGTCGTCACCCGCACGCAAGCGAGCACGATGCGCTCGGCTACGTCGTTTTGGCCGTCGCGCTGGCCGTCGTTGCAGCCCGCCGTGGCGACGCGCTCGTGCATCCCGCATTGACGCCGGCGCTCGGCGTCTGCGCCGCGGTCGCGGCCGCGTGTGCTTTTGCGAAGCGTCAGGCTCGAGCGCCGGCGCAGCGTGCGGCGCCGCTGCTGATGCTCGCCGGAGCGCTGATCGCTGCGCCGCCGCCGCAGTATCGCGCCACCGAAACGACGCTTACCGGTCTCTTTCCGGGCGAGAGCGTGCGTTTCACCGGCGTACTCGCGCGCGACGGCGCGCGTAGCGCCATCGTGCGCTACGCGATCACCTGTTGCCGCGCGGACGCTTCACCCATCGCGGTGCAGCTGACCCGCGCGCCCCAGGCGCCCGCCGGGACCTGGTTGCAAGTGGAAGGCCGCATCGAGAGCGACGGCGGAACGCCGCGCCTCGACGCCGCGAGCGCGCGCCGCATCGCGCCGCCTACCGATCCGTTCGTTTACCGCTAGGGGCTCTGGAGGCAAGACGCTACGATGCGCTGCCGGATTTGTTTCTCGGCTCGAGCAGTTCTACGGGGATGCCGTTGGGATCTTCGACGAACGCGATTGCGCGCGTTCCGCTCGGCGATTTGTAAACGTCCTTGAGGATCTTGACACCCTTGGCTTTGAGCCCGTCGACGTATTGACTGAGATCGCCGTCGGACTCGATCGCGAGGTGCTCGTAGCGGTTGCCCAGCGCGTACGGCGGGTGCGCCTCCAAGTCGTAGACCAGCTCGATATACGAATTCCAATCGTTGCCGACGAACGCCATATCGGCGTTGCCCGGATAGTGGAACGGACCGTCGAGCAGTCGCAACCCGAGTCTCTCGGTGTAGAACTCGATGGATTCGTTCATGTCGTTGACGAAGATCGACGTGTGTAAAAAGCGAGGCATGCGAGCCTATTTGGCGCTGCCGCCGACAAGCCATGCCTAATGCAAGAAGTAGCGGTAGGTGGAGAAGACGAGCGCGACGTCCGAGCGGTCGGCCGCGGCAACGACCTCTTCGTCGCGCACCGATCCGCCCGGTGCGATGATCGCCGCGCAGCCGCCGGCGACGGCCGCCTCCAAGCCGTCGGCAAACGGAAAGAAGCCGTCGCTGGCGCACGACGCGCCACGCGCGCGTTCGCCGGCGCGCGCCGCCGCGATCTGCACCGCGCTCACGCGATTGGTCTGGCCGGCGCAGATGCCGCGCGTCGTTCCGCCATTGACGATCACGATGCCGTTGCTCTTCACGTGGCGCACGACGTCCCACGCAAATGCGAGGTCGTGCCACTGCTGCGCGCTGGGACGCCGCCGGCTCACCACGCGCCACTGCTCGGCAGGCGCGTCGGGATCGTCGTTCTCGGCGAGCACGCCGCCGAGCGCGCTGCGCAGGCGCAACTCGCGGGCGAGCTCGTCGGGAAGCGAGCGCCCGAACCGCATGACCCGCAGGTTGCGTTTCTTCTCGAGGATTTCGAGCGCGCCCGGTTCGAAATCGGGCGCCGCGACGATCTCGAGAAAATACTCGCGGAGCGCCTGCGCCGCCGCCGCGTCGAGCGGTGCGTCGGCCGCGACGATGCCGCCGTAGGCGGAGGTTGGATCGGCGCCGAGCGCTTCGCGCACGGCGAGGGCGACGTTGGACCGCTGCGCCACGCCGCACGGCACCGTATGCTTTACGACGGCCGCGCGCACGAAGCGTCCGCGGTCGCTGCCGAACTCCGCGCCCAGCGGCGCTCGCGAGAGCAGCCGCAGCGTCGCGTCGAGGTCGAGCAGGTTATTGTAGGAGAGCGCCTTGCCGTGCAACTGCTCCGGCAGCCGTTCGAGGCGGTCGAGATAGAATGCGGCGCGCTCCTGCGGATTGGTACCGTAGCGCAGCCGCTTGACCAGCGGAAGAGTGACCGCGAGCGCGCCCGGCAGTTCGCTCGGAAGCACTTCGCCGGCCGCCGCGAGATAGTGCGAGATCGCGACGTCGTACTCGGCCGTGCGTTCGAACGCGGCGATCGCGAGCTTGCGGCGCAGCGCCGACGGTATGCCGCCCGCTTGGAGCGCGGCGCGGTACTCGGAATATTGCGACGGATGCGTCAGCACGGCGACGTGGTCGAAGTTCTTTGCCGCGGCGCGGAGCAGCGCCACGCCGCCGATGTCGATCTGCTCCAGCGCCTCGGTAACCGTGGCTCCGGGGCGCGCCACCGTCGCCTCGAACGGATAGAGATTCACCACGACCGCGGCAAAATCGGGAATCGCGTACTTCTCCGCTTGCGCGCGGTGCGCGGGATCGGCGCGGTCGTACAGGATTGCGCCGAAGACCTTAGGATGCAACGTCTTCACGCGCCCGGTGAAGAGTGCGGGGAATCCCGTCACCTCCTCGATGTCGCGCGCTCCGATGCCGTTCTCGTTGAGAAAGACGCGGGTGCCCTCGGTCGCGTAGATTTCGAATCCGCGCTCTTCCATCGCGCGGGCCAGCTCCGCGGAGCCGGAGCGATCGGAGAGCGAGAAGAGCGCCGCGCGCCGTGATGCCGCCGGCGCGGCTTCAGGCAACCGACATCTCCGTTTCGGCCACCAGTTCTGCCGAAACGATGGCGCTCACGCCGGCCTCTCGCGTGGTGACGCCGTACATGCGATCGGCGTTCTCCATCGTCTTCTTGTTATGCGTGACAATCAGCATTTGCGAGGTCGCGGCAAACTCGCGCACGAGCTGGCAGAAGCGGTCGATGTTGGCGTCGTCGAGCGCGGCGTCGACCTCGTCGAGCAGGTAGAACGGTGCGGGCTTGGTTTCGATCAACGCGAAGATCAGCGCTGCCGCGGTCATCGCGCGCTCGCCGCCCGAGAGCGCCGCCAGCGGCATCTGCTTCTTGCCCGGCGGCTGCACGGCGATCTCGATGCCGGTTTCGTTGAGGTTGTCGGGCTCCGTCTGCCACATCTTGGCGTTGCCGCCGGTGAAGAGCCGTCCGTACATCTTCTCGAACGCGGCGGCGACGCGTTCGAACGTCTCGTTGAACTGCGCCTGGCTGTCGGTCTCGATCTCGCGGATCGATTCGAGCAGCGTCGCGCGAGCCTGCGCCAAATCTTCGAGCTGCTCGCGTAAAAACGTCTCGCGCTGGGCGACCTCGTCGCGCTCGGACTCCGCGTTGAGATTGACGTTGGCCTCGAGGCGCACCAGCTCGTCGCGCAGGCGCGGCAGCTCGTCGACGACGGCGTCGTCCTCTCCGCGGTAGCGTTCCTCGACGTCGGCACACTCTTCGTTGGTGGCTGGGTGCTGCGCGAACTGCGAGACCAGCATGCCGAGTTCGGCCTCGATCTGCGCCAAACGCGTGCGCTGGCGCTCGCCGCCCGCAACCGCCTCGCGCTCTTCCGTCTCCGCCAGGCGGAGATCGGACTCGGCGCGCGCCGATGCGGCGACCAACTCTTCGCGCCGGTTGCGCGAGGCCTCCAGCTCGCCGTCGACCGCGATCACGCCGCGCCGCAATCCTTCGAGATGCGCGTGCGCCGTGCGCGTCTCCGATACGAGCCCCGCGATCTCGGCGAGCATCTGCTCGCGCGCCGCCCCCGCGCGCTCGCTGTTCTGGTCGAGCATGCCCAGACGCGCGACGGCGGCTTCGCGCTCGGCGGCAAGCGCGGCGCTGCGTTCGCGCAGATCCGCCGCGTGCGCGCTCGCGGCCCGCTGTGTCGTCTCCGCTGCGGCGATCTCTTCGCGCACGGCGGCCAACTCGTTCTCCAGACGTGCACGGTTGCCGTCGCTCGATTCGGCGTCGGGCTCGCCGCGTTGATATTCGCCCTCGAGGTGCCGCGAACGGACGGCCTGTTCGTGCAGCGAGCCCATCGCGGCGCGCGCCGCCTCGCGCTCGGCTTGCGTGCGCGTCACCTCGGCCGTCAGCGCGTCGCTCTGCGCGCGCAGGCCCGCCAGCTCCGATTCGATCCGTGTCTGGCGCTCGCGCGCGAGATCGCGGTCGTTCGTCGCCGACTCGGCGGCGAGATGCGCTGCACGCAGCGCGGCCTCGCTTTCCTCCAGCCTCGCGCGGAGGCCGGAAAGCGCCTCGCGCAGATTCTGTGCCACGAACCGCCGCGACAGGATCGAACGCTCGCGCGCGAATCGGCCGCCGGTAATCGCACCGCCGCCGGTAATCTGTTCTCCGCCCAGCGTAACCATCGTGTCGCGCACGCCGCGCTCGCGCGCCAACGCGATCGCCGTCTCCAGCTTGTCGACGATCAGCACGTTGCCCACGAGGAAGTTGACGACGCCTCGATAGCGCGGCGCCGTCTCGAGCAGTTCGTGCGCGTAGCCCAGCACGCCCGGAACGCCGCTTAGGTCTGGGTCGAGCCGGCGCCCCTGCCGGTCGGCGAGCGTGTCGAGCGGGAGGAACGTCGCGCGCCCCGCCTCCTTGCGGTTGAGAAACTCGACGCAGCGCTCCGCGTCTTCGGAGGTCGTAGTGACGACGTTGGAGAGCCGCGCGCCGAACGCGATATCCATCGCGCGGGCGAAGCGCTCTTGCGTCGAAATCAGGTTCGAGACGACGTCTTCGATGCCGCGCAACTCGCCGCGCTGCCACGCCTCGACGACGGCGCGCGTGCCGGGCACGTGCCCTTCGAGAGCGTTCTCCAGCTCCTCGATCGTGTGCAGCCGCGACTGCGCGGCGGTCAGCTCGCCGGAGCGATCGCGATGCGCGGCCAGCGCCGACGCGACGCCCTCCTGCGCGACCCCGATCGCCAGCTCGGCGTTCTCGGCACGTCCGCGACCTTCGAGCAAGTCGGCTTCGAGCGACGCCAGCGCGCGGCGCGCCTCCTCGTGGCGGTGCGCGGCCGCGCCCGCGGCGATCTCCAGCGCCTCGGCACGCTCGCGCGCGCTCTGCACCTCACGCTCGAGCCGTTCGGCCTCGCCGCGCAGCGTCTCGGCCTGCGCGCGGCGCTCGGCCTTGCGCGCCGATACCTCCGCGGCGCGGGTCTCCACTTCGCGCAACTCGATGAACACGCGTTCCAAACGCGCGCGCGACTGCGACAGTGCGGTCTGCGCAGCCAGTTCGCGTTCCCGGGCGGCATCCAGCTCGCGGGTCAGCGGCCCCAACGCTGCCGACAACGCTTCCATCGAGACGACGAGCGCCGCGCGCTCGGCGTGGACGCGCTGCGCGTCTTGCGACGTCTGCGTCGACTGGCGCTCGAGCGCTTCTCGCCGCGCCAGGGCCACGGCGTATTCCGCCTCGACGCGCGCCGCGTCGTTGCGTTCGCTTTGCGCCTTGGAGCGCAGCTCTTCGAGTTCCAGCTCGCAGCGATAGAGCTCCGTTCGGATGCGGGCAGTGTCGGCGCCCAGCGTTGCGGCCTTCCCCGCGGCGAGCGCCCGCGTCTCTTCCTGTTTCTCCTGTTCGACGCGCAGCGCGTCGCGCTCCGCGCGGCGCGATGCGCCGGCCCGCAGGTAGCCGAGGATTTCGAGATCGCGCACCCGCGTGCTGACGCGGCGGTAGCGTCGCGCGCGGCGCAGCTGCGTCTCCAGCTCGGGTATCCGCCGCTCCAGCTCGGCGATCAGGTCGCTGATGCGGATCGCGTTCTGTTCCGTGCGTTCCAACCGGCGCAGCGACTCGTGTTTGCGCGCCAAGAACTTGCCGATGCCGGCGGTCTCTTCGAAGAGCGCGCGTCGCTCGGAGGACTTGCTCACCAGGATCGCGTCGATCTGGCCCTGCGAAACGATCGCGTAGGAGCCCGGACCGAGGCCGGTTCCCATCAGCAGCTCCACGATATCGCGCAAGCGCACTTGACTGCGGTTGATGAAGTACTCGCTCTCGCCGACACGGTAGGCACGCCGCGTGATCTCGACCTCGCTAAACTCGATCGGCAGCGCGCGGTCGGCGTTGTCGAACAGGATCGAGACCTCGGCGAGCCCCAGCGGCTTGCGCGTCTCGTTTCCGGCGAAGATCACGTCCTCCAGCCGGCCGGAACGGATGCTCTTGGTCGACGTCTCGCCGAGCACCCAGCGAAAGGCGTCGACCAGGTTCGACTTGCCGGAGCCGTTGGGGCCGACGATCGCGGTGACGCCGTCCCCAAAGTCCAGTGCCGTCGGCTCGGCGAACGTCTTGAACCCGAACGAGCGGATCTTTTGCAGTTTCACGCGTCGCTCGCGGGCACGCCGGCGCGCGCGGAGATCTCGTGCAGTGCCGCCTGCGCGGCCTCTTGCTGTGCGGCCTTCTTCGAGCTGCCGCTGCCGCGCCCCAAGATCTTGCCTTTCACGCTTACGCGCGAGTTGAAGGCCGGCTGCTGGGGCGTTCCGCGGTTGGTCTCACGATAGACGGGCGTACCCGCAAGGTGCTCCTGCGCGTAGTGTTGCAGGCGGGTTTTGGGGTCGAGCAGCTCGCCGGTCTCGTGATCGAGCTGGTCGACGTGCTCGGCGAGCACGAATTTTCTCGCCCTCTCGAGCCCGTGACGCAGAAAGAGCGCGGCGACGAACGCTTCGAGCGCGTCGGCCAGCACCGACGTGTTGTCGGTTCCACCGGCCGCACGCATGCCGGCGCCGAGCCGCGCGAGCTCGGAGAAGCCGAGCCGGCGGGCGGTGCGCGCGAGCGCGGCGTCGTTGACGATCGCGGCCTTGCGCAGCGTCAGCAAGCCCTCAGGCTCGGCGGGGAATCGTTCGAAGAGCCAGCCGGCGACGATGCATCCAAGAACCGAGTCGCCGAGAAACTCCATGCGGTCATTGGAGCTGCCACCTCGTTCCTTTGCGTAACTTTGATGCACGAACGCCATTTCGAAGAAGCTCAAGTCGTCGGAACGGCGGATGCCCGCAAGGCGAAGGAGCGCGCGCAGCCGCCGCCGGTACGCTTCGCCGCTCAACTACCGAAGCTTGCCGAAGACGATGACGCTGTTATGTCCGCCGAAGCCGAACGAGTTCGAGAGCGCCACGCGGACAGGTGCGCTGCGCGAAACGTTCGGTACGTAATCCAGAATGCACTCGGGGTCGGGATACTCGTAGTTGATCGTCGGCGGCATGACGTCGTGGAAGACCGAGAGCGCAGTCGCCACACCCTCGATGCCGCCGGCCGCGCCGAGTGCGTGGCCGTGCATCGACTTCGTCGAGCTCACCCCGATTCGCGCGGCGTGCTCGCCAAACGTTTTTTCGATCGCCTTGGACTCGGCGGGATCGCCGACGGGCGTCGACGTGCCGTGGGCGTTGATGTAGTCGACGTCTGCGGGCCCGATGCCGGCGCTCGCGAAGGCTCGCGCGAACGCGAGGGCCACGCCGCGGCCTTCGGGATCGGGTGCGACGAGGTCGTACGCGTCTGCCGACTGTCCGTATCCGAGCAGTTCGCAATAGATCGAGGCGCCGCGCGCGACGGCGTGCTCGTAGTCCTCGAGCACGAGGATGCCCGCCCCTTCTCCGAGCACGAAGCCGTCGCGCTCGCGGTCGAAGGGCCGGCTAGCGCGCGGGGGATCGTCGTTGCGTGTCGACATCGCGCGCATCGAACAGAAGCCGCCGATGGCCAGGGGCGAGACCGTCGCCTCGCTGCCGCCGGCGATCATGGCGATCGCGTCGCCATTGACGATGGCGTTGTACGCAGTCGCGATCGCGTCGTTGCCGCTGGCGCACGCGCTGGCCGCCGCGAAGAACGGGCCCTGATAGCCGAACGCCATCGAGATGTGCGCGGGCGCCGCATTGGCCATCAGCATCGGAATGAAGAACGGCGTAACCTTCGACCACGTGCCGTTCTCGTTGGCTTTGTCGGAATTGAGCCAGAACGTGATGATGCCGCCGATGCCGGTGCCGATCACGCCGCCCACGCGCTGCTTGAACTCCGGATCGTCGGGCAGCTTGGCGTCCGCGATGGCCTCGCGCGCCGCGACGAAGGCAAACTGCGTGAAGCGGTCCATGCGCCGCGCCTCTTTTCGCCCGATCAGCTGCTCGGGCGCCCAATCTTTGACCTCGGCGGCGATGCGCGTGGTAAAGTCGCTGGCATCGAATGCCGTGATGGGCGCGACGCCGGATTCGCCGCTGATCAGGCGCCGCCAAAAATCATCTTTGGTGTTGCCGACGGGGGTGACTGCTCCGAGCCCCGTAACCACGACTCGTCGGCGGGCAGGCGGCTGCATACTAGAGAGGCTCAAAACTAGAGGGTGTTACGGCGAGGCTAGGGTGGTCCCCCTCCCCGTTCGGCGGGCGCTCCCATGGCCTCCGCCTTGCGCCGGGCTCCCCTGGCGGATATAATCAGTGGCTGTCTGCCACATAAGGGTGTGGGGCACTACTCGATCACCGAAGGGACGTTATGAAGCGGACGTATCAGCCGCACAATCGCCGCCGCAAGCGCGTGCACGGGTTTTTGGAACGCATGAGCACGGGCGCGGGCCGTAAGGTTCTCGCGCGCCGCCGTAAGAAGGGGCGCCACCGTCTCACCGTCTGATGTGCGCTCTGGCAAGCCTGCGCCATCCTGCGGATTTTGCTCGTTTGCGGCGCCATGGGCGCCGCCTGTCGACCAAGAGTCTCACCATCTACCGCGCTGACGCGAGGGCCGGCGACGGCGGCTCTCTGGTCGGCATCGCCGTAAATAAAACGATCGGAAAGGCCGTCGTGCGAAACAAGCTGCGTCGGCGTCTGTCGGCAATTCTCCGGCAAACGCTCTGCTCGCAGCCGGCGACGCGCGTGCTGATCGTCGCCCGCCCCCCGGCGGCCCAGCTCCCGTTCGCCGATCTTGCCGCCGAGGTAACCTCGGCGCTGGCCGCGGCGTACTAGAGAGCGTGAAACTCATTCTCGTCGGGCTCATCCGCGGGTATCAGCTCGCGATCTCCCCACTGCTTCCACCCGCATGCCGCTTCTATCCGACCTGCTCGGCGTACGCGGCGGCCGCGATCGCGGAGCACGGAGTGCTGCGCGGTACCTGGCTAGCGCTAGCTCGGCTGGCACGCTGCAATCCGTGGCATCCGGGCGGCATCGACCACGTTCCGCAGGCCCGCGCGGCGCGGCCGCGCCCGGTATAGCGCCGTGCACCTGCTGCTCGCCGCCTCCTGGCTCGACCCCTTCGTCAACTTCTTATCGGCCGTCGTCATGTTCATCGACAAGTACGTCGGCAATCTGGGCATCAGCCTCATCATCCTTGCGGCGCTGATCCGCGCCGCCTTCTGGCCGCTGAACACCAAACAATTCAAAGCGTTCCTCGAGATGCAGAAGATCGCGCCGCTGCTCAAGCGCGTTCAGGACCGCTACAAAGACGACAAGCAGAAGCAGCAGCAAGAGATGATGGCGCTGTACAAGGAGCACAACGTCAGCCCGCTCGCCGGCTGCTGGCCGTTGCTGGTGCAGTACCCCGTGATCATCAGCGTCTACTACGTGGTGCTCAACCACAAGGCGCTCTTCGCCAACCAGAACTTTTTGTGGATCGGCACGGCGTTCACGCAAGGCGCGACGGCGCCGGCGATTTTCGGAACGAAGATCTTTGCCGCGAATCTCTCTCTTCCGGACCTCGTCCTCATCTTGCTTTACGCGTTCTCGATGTATTTGAGCGTGCGTTACGTGAGTCAACCCGCCACGGATCCGCAGCAAGCGCAGATGCAGCGTACGATGGCGTTCGTATCGCCGATCATGCTCGGATTCTTCGGCTGGAAGTACCACTGGCCGTCGGCGATGGTGCTCTACTGGTTCTCCTACAATGTCTTCACGATGGCCCAGCAGCTCTATCTGCTGCGCCGCTACCATCAGCCGCTTGGGCTGATCGATAGCGAGCACGTGATCACCGAGGGCGTGGGAGCCGGCGGTGCCGGCGCCAAAAGCTCAGATAAAGCCGCGCCGAGCGGCAACGGCGTGGCGAAGCCGAACCAGCCCAACGCCGCGCGCTCGTCGCGTTCCAAGCGCAAGAACAAAAAACGCTAAGAAGGCACTCCGCATGTTATACGAAGACGATTTCGAGTTCGAAGAGCAGCCTGCGGGCCTCCGCGACCGTCCGCTCCCCGGCCAGTCCGGGGGAGGCGGCCGCCGTGGTGGAGGCATGGGCCGCCGGCGCGACGACCGTCGCCGGCCTCCCTCGGCCTCGCGCCAGGAGGTGCCGGAGAACGCCAAGCCCGCCGCGGAGCTGCTGCGCGAGATCCTGTCGCGCATGGGCGCGCCGCCGGTAGAGATCGCCTACCTCTCGCGTCCCGAGGGCGAGTACCTGGAGGTGACGGGTCCGCACCTCGGCATGCTGATCGGGCGCCACGGCAACACCCTCGAAGCGCTCAACCTCATCTTCAACAACGCGTACAACGCCGGCGTGCGCAACAACCGTCACTACTACACGATCGACGCCGAAGGCTATCGCGCGCATCGCGCCGACCAGCTCAAGACGCTGGCACTGGCAACGCTCGAACGCTGCGTGCGCGACCGCGAGCCGCAGAAGCTCGAACCGATGCTGCCCTCCGAGCGCAAGATCATCCATCTCGCGCTAGCAGATTCGGCCGTCGTACGTACGGAATCCGAAGGCGAAGAACCGGAAAGGCGCGTCGTCATCTTTCCGCGGTGAGCTCCGCGGCGCTCCCGGAGACGATCGTCGCCGTCGCGACGCCGCCCGGTAAGGGCGCGATCGCCATCATCCGCGCGAGCGGGCCGCTCGTGCCCCAACTGGCGCAGCGCCTGGTGCGGACGAAATCTCCGCTGCGCCCACGGGAAGCCGCCTACGCCGCGATCGTCGACGAGCTTGGGGAGCCGCTCGACCGCGGCGTTGCCCTGCTCTTCCCCGCTCCGCAGAGCTACACGGGCGAAGACGTGCTCGAGCTGCAGCTTCACGGCTCGCCGGTCGTGGCGCGCGAGGCCGCCCGCGCAATGCTGGCCTGCGGCGCGCGCTTGGCGCAGCCGGGCGAATTCACGCAACGCGCGTTTTTCAACGGCAAGCTCGGTCTGCACGCCGCCGTTGCGGTGGCCGATCTCGTCGACGCACAGACGCGCGGCGCCGCGCGCGCAGCGCTAGCCAACTTCGACAGCGGCGTAGCGCTGGAGGTCCGCGGCGTTCGCGAGTCGCTGGCTGGGATACTCGAAGAGCTGGCGGGGGCGATCGATTTTCCCGACGAGGTCGCAGAACCCGACCGTGCCTCGCTGCAGCGACGCTTGGAGCCCTTGCAGGCCCGATTGGCACGGCTAGCCCGTGACGGTGAACTGGGGCGGATGCTCCGCGAGGGGGTCGGCGTGGCAATCGTCGGGCCGCCCAATGCCGGCAAATCCTCGCTGCTCAACGCGCTGCTGGGCAGCGAACGCGCGATCGTTTCGGAGATTCCCGGCACGACGCGCGATACGATCGAAGAGAGCGTGGCGATCGACGGCGTACCCGTGCGCCTGGTCGATACCGCCGGCATCCGCGAGCACGCGGACCGCATCGAAGCCTCGGGTATCGCTCGAACGCACGCCGCGCTCGATGCCGCAGCGATCGCGCTGTTGGTGGTCGACGGCTCGCTCCCGCCCGGCCCCGACGCGCTCTCACTGCTCCGGCGCTCCGCGAGCCGGCCTCACGTTATCTTCATCAACAAAGCCGACCTCGGCACCCACGAAGCGTTCTCCGCTGCGCCCTGGCGCGATGCCGTCGTCGGCAGCGTTCGCGAGGCCGGGACGCTCGAACGGCTGCGCGCCGCCGTGGCAATCGCGGGATGGAGCGGCGAACGGCTCGATGCCGCGCGGCCGCATCTGGCAGCATTGCACGAGATCGACGCAGCCAACGCTGCGCTCGCGGCGCTCGCGCGCGCCGGTGGCATCCTCGATTCTGGAGAGCCGGTCGACTTCGCGGCGACCGAGCTGGCGCACGCATTTTCTGCTCTCGGGCATGTAAGCGAACAGGTGGCCGCCGAAGAGGTGATCAGCGGCATTTTCTCCCGCTTTTGTATCGGAAAATAACGGACGAAGTCAGAAGGAGAGCCACCTATGCGTCGCCTTTTCCTCACAGGGTCTCTGATTGCCGGACTGCTGATGCCGACGACGGCCTCGGCAAAACTCGTCTCGGCATTCGGCGTGACGATCGTGAGCTGCGTCGTCAACGCGAGCGGCAGCAACACGAACGGCATCAACGTGGTGTACTATAGTTCGCACGATTCGCCGGCCACCGAGGTCGATTTTCAAGTGAAGTACGAAAAGCACTCGTACACCCTCATCGATCGCGGTACGTTCACGCGCGGCTCGCAGATCAACCACAACCTCAACAACGCCTTGACCGGAATGCCGTGGAACGGCGCGAAGCCCAAGCTCTGCACCGTCTCTCGCGTCGTGCTGCAAAACGGCACGGTTTTGGAGTAATGCGATGATTGCTTCACAACGCATGATCAACGTGGTCGCGCGCAACTGGTGGATGCTCCTCGTTCGCGGCCTCGCGGCAATAATTTTCGGCGTCCTGGCCTTCATGTGGCCCGGCGCGACGATTCTGGCCATCGGCATCCTGTTTGGCGCGTACGCGTTCGTCGACGGCGTTTTCGCCATACTCGCTACGCTAAAGGCTGCGGAGCAGCATGCGAACTGGTGGCCGCTGCTGATCGAAGGCATCGTGGGGCTCGCGATCGCGGCCATCACGTTCTGGGACATTCGCGTGACGCTCATCGCCCTCTATCTCGTGATCGCGTCGTGGGCGTTTCTCACGGGAATACTCGAGATCGTCGCGGCGATCGAGCTTCGCAAACACATCGGCAACGAATTCTGGCTGATTCTCGGCGGAATCGCGTCGATCGTCTTCGCGTTGCTCTTGGTCTGGCATCCGCTGGCTGGAGCGTTGACACTCGTCTGGCTGATCGGAGCGTACGCGATCATCTTCGGCGTCATAATGATCGCGCTGGCATTCCGTCTGCGCTCGCACGCGACGACGGCCGCCGCCGTTCCGACCGCCTAGCGACCTAATGCGATCCGACGCCGGCACGATCGTCGTGGGCGGCGGTCATGCCGGCGTCGAGGCCGCCTTGGCCGCCGCGCGCCTCGGCGTGCCGACGCTTCTGGTCACGGGCGATCCCGTAAAGATCTGCACGCTGCCGTGCAATCCGTCGATCGGCGGCAGCGCGAAAGGACAGCTCGTCCGCGAGATCGACGCGCTCGGCGGCGCGATGGGTGCGCTCGCTGATGGCTGCAGCCTGCACGCCCGATTCCTCAACGAGAGCAAGGGCCCGGCCGTGCGCGCGCTGCGCCAGCAGATGGACAAGCCCTCGTATCAATCGCACGCAACCGCGCTGCTGCGCGCGCAGCCGAACCTTTTCATCCAGCGCGGCCTGGTCGAGGACCTGATCGTTGAGGCCGGCGAGGTCCGCGGCGTGCGCTGCGCCGGCGGCGAGCGTTATTATGCCGGAAGGGTGGTCCTTGCGACCGGGACCTTCCTCGGCGGCAAGTCGTTCCGCGGCGAGGTGGTGCTCCCCGAGGGCCGCTTCGGCGAACCGCCGGCGGAGGGACTGGCGGCCGCGCTGCGGCGCCTGGGCTTTCCCACCGCGCGCCTCAAGACGGGCACGCCGCCGCGCATCGATAAGCAGCGCGTCGACTACGATGTGCTGGCGCGCCAAGAGCCCTCCGAGCGCCCGCTGACGTTCGCCTTTGCGGGGCCGTCGCGCTTCGCCGGCCCGCAGCTCCCCTGCTTCATCACCGAAACCAACGCGCGTACCCACGCGCTGGTGCGCGAGAACCTGCATCTCTCACCGCTCTACGGACTGGCGCTGATCCGCGGCATTGGCCCGCGCTACTGTCCGTCGATCGAAGACAAGGTCGTCAAATTCGCCCATAATCCGACGCATCAAATCTTCTTGGAGCCCGAGGGCTGGGAGGAGCCGACGCTTTACGTCGGCGGCTTCTCCACGTCGTTGCCCGCCGAGGTCCAACTTGCGATGCTGCGGACGCTGCCGGGGCTCGGAAGCTGCGAGATGTTACGCGCCGGCTACGCCGTCGAGTACGACATGGTGCCGCCGACCGAGCTCCGCGACTCGCTGGAAACCCACCGCATCGCCGGCCTCTACCACTGCGGCCAACTCAACGGGACGTCGGGCTACGAGGAGGCCGCGGCGCAGGGGCTGATCGCCGGCATTAATGCCGCCCGCGGCGCACGCGGCGAGGAGCCGCTGCGGCTGGCCCGCTCGCAAGCCTATATCGGCGTGCTGATCGACGATCTCGTCACCCGGGGCGTCGACGAGCCGTATCGCATGCTCACCTCGCGCGCCGAGCACCGCGTCGTGCTGCGCCACGACAACGCGGATCTGCGGCTGACGCCGGTCGGCCGCAACGCAGGCCTCGTCGACGATGCGGCCTGGGAGAGTTTTCTCGAACGCCGCGACCGCTTGGAAAGCGGCCGTCGCAGCGCCGAGCGCACGCGGATCGGCCGCGAGAGGATCGGAGAGGAGCGCTTTTCGGCGGGGCAGACGATCGCCGACGCGCTGCGTCGGCCGGCGCTGGGTTTTGCCGATGTCGCCGGAGCCTTCGACCCCGCGCTCGAGGAAACGACCGGCGAACGCGTCGCCATCGAGATCAAGTGCGAGGGCTACGCGCGGCGCGAAGAGCTGGCGATCGAGAAGGCCGCGCAGCGCGAACGCGCGGCGATTCCTCCCGATTTTGACTACTCCGGGATCCGTGCGCTCTCGCGCGAGGCCCGCGAGAAGCTCGGCGCGATGCGTCCGCGCACGCTCGGAATGGCCGGCCGGATTCCGGGTATCACGCCCTCAGACGTGGCGTTGGTCAGCATCTTCCTGCATCGCGGATGAACCCCATCGAAGCGGCGCTCGAGGGCCGGGGAGTCGGCGCGCCGGTCGCCGCGGCGCTGGCCCGCTATGGCCGCCTCGTGCTCGAGGCCAACACCCGCCTCAATCTGACCGCCGCCAAGACCCCCGAGGAGATCGCCGAGCACATTGCCGACAGTCTGACCCTACTGCCCGACCTGCGGCCTCCCTACGTCGATGTCGGTTCCGGCGCGGGCTTCCCGGCGATTCCGCTGGCGATCGCGACCGGCATCGAGGTGACGCTCATCGAGGCGACCACCAAGAAGGCACGGGTGCTCGAGGAGCTGCTCGGGGTGCTCGGGCTGCGCGGAACGGTCGTCCCCCAGCGAGCGGAGGAGGCCGCACGCGACCCTCGATGGCGAGATCACTTCCTCACCGGAACCTGTCGTGCCGTGGCAACCGCCGCAGCGGTCGCCGAGCTGCTGCTGCCGCTGATCGCCGTCGATGGTGTCGCGTTGCTCCAGCGGGGCCGATTCGCGCCGTCGGAGCGCGCCTCGCTCGAGGACGCGGCGCTCGTGCTCGGAGGCGCCGTTGAAGGCGAACGGCCGGCCGGCGGCGAGCGACGGATCGTATTGGTCCGCAAGCGAACGCCCACTCCAGCGCGCTTCCCGCGTCGCAGCGGCGTCCCCCAGCGGCGTCCGCTCTGTGAATAGATGGCCGAATTGTTTCCCGTGAAACATCGGCGTCTCTCCCGCTAACGCCCCTGGGCGGCCGGAGGCGGCCTAGGCTAGGATAGTTGTAATGGATTGCCTCGACCCTCTGGACTCCCGAATTGCGACCGCGCTCCCTTCCGGAAGCCTCTTTGCCGTGGGCGGCCGGGTGCGCGACGAGTTGCGGTCGGCGCTCGAAGGCGCCGTCGTTACCAAGGACCGCGATTACGTCGTAACCGGCATCGCGCTCGAGGAACTGGTGGAGCGCCTGAAACCGCTCGGACGGCTCAACGTGGTCGGGGCCTCGTTCTCGGTGATCAAACTGACGCTGGATGGCTCCACGGTCGATGTCGCGCTTCCGCGGCGCGAGCGCTCGGTCGGCACCGGACATCGCGATTTCTTCGTCCAGAGCGGCCCCGCCGTCACGCTTGAGGAGGATCTCTCCCGCCGCGATTTTCGCATGAACATGATCGCCCGGGCACTCCCGGCGGGCGATCTGATCGATCCGCACGGGGGGGAGGCCGATATCCGCGCCCGGCGGATCGACATTCTCTCGCCCGAGGCGTTCCGTGAGGACCCGCTGCGCATGCTACGCGCAGCGCAGTTCGCCGCGCGTTTCGAGTACGCTGTGACGCCGGATGTGCGCCGGGCGATGGCCGAAGCGGCGCCGCTGGTACTTTCGGTCTCGGCGGAGCGCATTCAAGAGGAGCTGGCCAAGCTCTTCAAACAAGCTGCCAGGCCTTCGATCGGCCTGCGTTTGATGCAGGAGACGGGCGTGCTCGGGCACCTTTGGCCGGAGCTGCTCGAAGGGGTCGGCGTCGAGCAGAACGAGTGGCACGCCTACGACGTCTGGAATCATATCCTGGCAGTGGCCGACGCTGCCCCGCCCGGAGATCTTACCTTACGCTTGGCCGCTCTACTTCACGATATCGGCAAGCCAAGGACGAAGGAAGGACCCCATTTCTACCGCCACGAGATGGTCGGGGCTGAGATGGCCACGGCGATGCTCGAGCGCTTCCGATTTCCTGCCGAGGTCGTCCGCGAGGCCAGCCATCTGGTGCGCCAGCACATGTACAGCGCGGATCCCGACCAGAGCGACGCCGCTCTCCGGCGTTTCATCCGCCGGATCGAGCCGGAAAATATCGAACGCTTGTTCGCCTTGCGGCACGCCGATATCGCCGGTAGCGGGCTTCCCAAGCGCGACGACAGCAACGAGGCGTTCGAGGCGCGCGTCGCCGCGGAGCTCGCGCGCAAACCGGCGTTTTCGATCGCCGATCTGGCGGTCGACGGCGATGACGTGATCGCGGCGCTCGTGCGCCGCGGCGACGCGCCCGCGCACTTTTCCGGTGACGAACGCGTCGGGCGCGCGCTGCGCGGTTTATTCGAGCAGGTCACCGACGTACCCGAACGTAACGAGCGGACCTTGCTGCTGCAGCTGCTCGAGAAGCATCTCGATCGCGGCGGCGAGTGCTAGGAAGCCCGTAGGGTTCCTCCGGAGAAACGTTCTGGGTCGCATCATTGCGCTGGTGAATCAGAAAGGCGGCGTCGGGAAGAGCACGACGGCCGTTAATCTCGGTGCCGCGCTGGCGATGCTCGGCGCGCGCGTGTTGGTCGTCGACAGCGATCCGCAAGGCAACGCCACCACCGGTTTGGGGATCGAGAAAGGGCGCTTGGCGCGCGACGTCTATCACGCGCTGCTCCAAGAAGCCCCGCTCGAAAGCGTCATCGTGCGCACCGAAGTCGAGAACTTGATGCTCGCTCCCGCGACGATCAACCTCGCGGGCGCCGACGTCGAACTCGTCGCGGCGCTTTCGCGCGAAACGCGCTTGCGGCAAGCGCTTGCGCCGGTCGCCGGCTCTTACGATTTCGTCTTCGTGGATTGCCCGCCGTCACTTGGCCTGCTCACGATCAATGCGCTGACCGCGGCACAAGACTGCATCATTCCGGTGCAGGCCGAGTTCTACGCGCTCGAAGGTTTGGCGCAGCTGACCGGCGTGATCTGGCGCGTGCGCGACGCGCTCAACCCAACGCTGCACGTCAGCGGCGTCCTCGTGACGATGTTCGACGGGCGCACGCGTTTGGCGCTAGAAGTGATTCGCGAACTGGAACGCTACTTTCCCGAGCAAATCTTCAAGACGCAGATACCGCGCAACGTACGCCTTTCCGAAGCGCCCTCGTTCGGCAAACCCGTGACCCTCTTCGATCTCAAAAGCCGCGGCGCGCAGGCTTATCTCGCGGTCGCTCGCGAGATGCTCGAACCCGCTAGGGCGTCGGCATGAGCACGCCGCGCCGTGGCCTCGGGCGCGGCCTCGCCGCATTGCTCGGCGACGGCACGATTCCGGTCGCGTCCTCCCAGGATGCCGTGCGCGAGATTCCGCTCGATCAGATCACGCCAAATCCATTTCAACCGCGCACGAACTTCGACGGCGCCACGCTCGACGAGCTGCGCGCGTCGATCGCCGAGTACGGCGTGCTCGTTCCCGTCATCGTCAGGCGTCGCGGCAATGCATACGAACTGATCGCCGGCGAACGCCGCTGGCGCGCGTGCGCCGCGCTGGGACGCGCGACGATTCCGGCCATCGTGCGCAGCAGCGACGACCGCGAGACGCTCGAGCTGGCGATCGTCGAGAACCTGCAGCGCGAGAATCTCAATCCGCTCGAAGAGGCGGCGGGCTTCGCGCACCTGATCGAGGAGTACGACCTCACGCAAGAGGACGTCGCACGCCGGCTGGGCCGGAGCCGTCCGGCCGTCGCCAACGCGTTGCGGCTTCTGGCGCTCTCCGACGCGATCAAGTCGCTGATCGCCGGCGGACGCCTCTCCGCCGGGCACGCTCGCGCGTTGCTCGCCGCACCCGAATCGCAGCGCCCCGCGCTAGCGCAGCGCGCGGTTGCCGAGGATCTGTCGGTGCGCGCGCTCGAACGTCTCACCGCGGCCGCCGCATCGCCGTCGCAGAGCGCGCCCGTCGCGCCGCTCTCCCCCGACGAGCGGACGTTCGAATCGCGCTTGCGCGAACGCTTCGGCACCCGCGTCGCCATCGTGCGCGGCAAGCGCGGCGGGCGCATCGAGTTTCGCTTCCACGACGACGCGGAGCTGGTCCGTCTCGGCGACCTGCTGCTGCCCGTCGACTCGTAGCCCTTCGACTGCGCTTTGGGATGACAGCTGATACGCTCGGGATGACCGGCTAGTACGTTCGGGATGACCGGCTGATGCTTTTTCCCTTTGGACGAGTGCTTGCGTTGTTGATGGCCGGCGTCCTTTGCTTTGGAATCCTCGTGCCGATGGCGGTCGCGCGGCACGCCGGCGCGCTTGCCGTCGCGATCGGCATCGTCTACGTGGCGTACCTAATCGCCAACGTCGTGTTATGGCGACGGATGCGGTCGCGCACGTAACGCGCGCTCGACGCGCCGCGCTGCTGCACGGGATCTATGCGATCGTCGACGACGGCGAACGCACCCTCGCGCTCGCGCAAGCGGCGCTCGACGCCCGCGTGCGACTCGTGCAATACCGCGCGAAGAACGGTCTCGACGCACCGCGTTTGCAGCGGTTGCGTGAGATGACGCGGCAGTGCGGCGCACTTTTGATTCTCAACGACGACTGGCGCGCGGCGCGAACCTTCGATTGCGACGGCGTCCACCTCGGACCGGGCGACGACGGCTACGCGCATCCGTCCGCGGTGCGCGCGGCACTGCCGGAGTGCATCGTCGGGCTCTCTTGCGGCACGCCGGAAGAGGTGCGCTCCGCGCTCCCCGATGAGGTCGACTATCTCGGGATCGGTTCGGTCTTCGCGACGGCGTCGAAAGCCGATGCCGGCGCACCGCTCGGCATCGCGGGCTTGCGCGAACTCGTCGTGCCGGCGCCGCTGCCCGTCGCCGCGATCGGCGGCATCTCGGCAGAAAACCTTGCGGACGTGCGCGCTACGGGCGTGGCGATGGCGGCCGTCATCTCCGCCCTGAGCCGCGCCGCGCAGCCGCGCGACGCCGCGCGGGAGCTGGTGGCGAGGTGGGGGTGATCGTCCTCTCGATCGGCACCACGCATCCGTGGAACGTGGCCGGAACCGGGCGCGATCTCGTGGTCGGCGGCGCGCTCGGCGCCCGCGTCTTCACCGCGGTCGCCGCCGTGAGCGCGCAGGATGCGGGCGGCGTGATCGCGCTGGGCGCGACGGCGCCGGAACTCTTCGTGGCGCAGCTGCGCGCGCTGCCGTGGCAGAGCGCACAGGCCGTCCGCGTCGGCGCGCTGCCGACCGCGCAGGCCGTGCGCGCCGTCTCCGCGCTGCTGCGCGAGCGTCCCGACTTGCCGGCGGTCGTCGACCCGGTCTTCGCCGCCTCGCGAGGCGGCGAGCTGAGCGACGCGGGCGGGCGCACGGCGCTGCGCGACGAGCTGGCAGTGCTCTCGAACGTCCTGCTCACCCCCAACCTGGCGGAGGCGGCGGCGATGCTCGGCTGGGAGGGCGTCGAGCGAGACACGCAGGGCGAGGCCGCGAAGCGCCTGCGCGAGCGCGGCGCCCGCGCCGTGCTCCTAACCGGCGGCCACCTCGCGGGCGATCCTGCCGACGCACTGGCGACCGCTGCGGGGCTCGAGATCTTCTGCGAGCCGCGCATCGGCGGCTCGATGCACGGCACGGGCTGTACGCTGGCGATGGCGCTGGCGTGCGAGCTGGCGGCCGGAGCGGCGCTCTCCGATGCCGTCCTCGCCGCGCGCTCCTTCGTGCGTGCCGAGATCGCGAAGCACTGAAAACCGGCTCCAGGCGCACAAGGCATTCGTGCGCGCCTGGCCGCATTGACGCGCGGATGAGCGCTGCGAAACGTCGCGTGATGTCGGGCATGCGCCCGACCGGAGACCTTCACCTCGGGCATCTCGTCGGCGTGCTCACGCAATGGGCGAACTACAGCGAGAACGACGACGCGTTCTTCGAGATCGCCGACCTGCACGCGTACACCACGCACTTCGACGATCCCGCGTCGATCCGCAACGCGCGCGAGGAGATGGTCGCCGTCTGGCTGGCGGCCGGCGTCGATCCCCAGCGCGCGACGATCTTTCTGCAATCGGGAGTGCCGGAGATCGCCGAGCTGCAAGCGCTGCTGGCAATGATTACGCCGGTGTCGTGGCTCGAGCGCGTGCCGACCTATAAGGGTCAGATCGAGGCGCTCGGCGCCAACATCGCTACTTACGGCTTTCTAGGCTATCCGCTGCTGCAGCTCTGCGACATCGCCATCGTGCGCGGCCAGTACGTGCCGGTGGGGCGCGATCAGGTGGCGCATTTGGAGCTGGGCCGCGAGATCGTGCGCCGCTTCAACTTTCTCTACGGAGCGGGGAGCGAGGTGCTCGTCGAGCCGCAGCCGACGCTCTCGGAGTTTCCCGAAGTGCCGGGAACCGACGGCCGCAAGATGAGCAAATCCTACGATAACGCGATCCTGATCTCCGACGACGAGGAGACGACCACGAAAAAGGTCCGGTCGATGATCACCGATCCGCTCAAAGTGCGCCGGGGCGATCCGGGGCGCCCGGAGATCTGCCCCGTCTTCGCACTCTGGCGCTTCGTAAATCCGCTACGCCTCGACGCGATCGCGGCCGAGTGCCGTTCCGGCGCGCTGGGCTGCGTGCAAGACAAGAGCGACTTCGCGGAGCAGCTCAACGCGTATCTGCGACCGGTGCGCGAGCGTTACGCCGCCTATCGCAGCGATCCGGCGCTCGTGCGGCGGATCATCGCCGACGGCACGGCGCGCACGCGCGAGATCGCCGCACGCACGCTCGACGACGTCAAGCGTGCGATGCGACTCATCCCTTGAACTTGGGAAGGTTCTCTTTGATCGAGCCGAGCGCCCAGTCGATATCGTCGAGCGACGCAGCGTACGAGAAGCGCAGATAGCCTTTCCCCGCCGCTCCGAACGAGGAGCCGCCCCCACACGCCACGCCGCCCTCTTCGAGCAGAAACTTGGCCAGCGCGCGATCGTCCTGGGTGATGCTGCTCACGTTGGGAAACGCATAGAATGCGCCCTCGGGCAGCAGGCACGAGATGCCCGCGATTTCGTTGAGGCCGTTGACCAGGCGGTCGCGGCGCTGGCGGAAGATCTCGTTCATCCGCAGCACGGCGTCGTCGGGCCCGCACAGCGCAGCGATGCCGGCCATCTGCACGAACGTCGCGACGCAGCTGAACGTGTTGTTGTTGAAGAGCGTAATCGTGCGGGCGATCCGCTCGGGAGCGATCGCGTAGCCCAAGCGCCAGCCGGTCATCGCGTAGGCCTTCGAGAAGCCGTCGACGACGATCGTGCGGTCGCGCATGCCCGGCAGCGACGCGATCGAGACGAACTCGCTCTCGAGGTAGAAGTTGCGGCTGTAGATCTCGTCGGCGAGGACGAGGAAGTCGTAGCGCTGGGCGAGCTCGGCGATGAACTCGAGATCGCTGCGGGTAAGGACGCCGCCGGTGGGGTTATGCGGCGAGTTGATCACGACGAGCTTCGTCTTTTCGTTGACGCGGCGCGCCAGCTCGTCGAGGTCCATGCGCCAGTTACGCGACTCGAGCAGCGGTATCGCGTGCACCTTCGCCTGGAGATATGAGGCCGCCGACGCGTACGCGGGATATGCCGGATCGAAGTAGACGAACTCGTCGCCGGGATCGAGCAGCGCGCTCAGCGTGTTCCAGATGATCGGTTTTGCGCCGGGGCTGACGACCACGTTGTGCGCGTTCCATTCCGGAGTTATCCGGCGAAAGCGCCCCGCGTACTCGGCGATCGTCTCGCGCAGCGAGAGTAGTCCGCTCGACGGCGTGTAGTGCGTGTGGTTGTCGTAGAGCGCGTCCACCGCCGCCTTTTTGATGTTGTCGGGCGTGTCGAAATCGGGTTCGCCGATCTCCATGTGAACGACGCGCCGTCCTTGGGCTTCGAGTTCTCGCGCCCGGGCGAGAATTTCGAAGGCATTCTCCGAGCCCAGCCGCGCGACGGCGGAGGCGAGACGGTCTTCGTGAACTGCGAGCATGCGAACATCCTTTCGAGGTGAAATCGAAGCGTTCGTCGCTTCGCCCGAGCGCGAGTTGGAACCTGGAAGCGCGCGCTCAAGCAGCCCGGTTAAGGTTTTTTGTTGAAGTACTTCACCAGGATCTCGCGCGCGATCGGCGCGGCGACCGTCGCGCCGTAGCCGCCGCTGCGGTCGACGAACACGGCAAGTGCGAGGCGCGGATGGTTTGTGGGCGCCCACGCGACGAACCATGTGGTGTTTGGGCCGTTGCCGCCGGCCGTCTCGACCGTGCCCGTCTTACCGGAGTACGGCAGCCCGTCGATCGCCAAGCCGTAGGCGGTCCCGCCGGGATCGGTCACCCGCGCCATGCCTTCGCGCACCGCAGCCAGCGCCGTCTGCTTCACCGGCACCTGCCGGATTACCAGCGGATCGAAGCGCGTAACGAGATCGCCTTTGGCGTCGCGGATCTCGTGCACGACCTCCGGCCGGTAGAGCGTTCCTCCATTGATCACTGCCGAGGCGACGTTGACGATCTGCAGAGGCGTCGCTTGCATCGCGCCCTGGCCGATACCCAAGAAACACGCGTCGCTCGGCTCCATCGGGACGCCGAAGGCGCGCATTTCCCAGGCGTTCGTCGGCCAATTTCCTTCGTTCTCGCCGGGGAGATCGACGCCGCTGCGCGCGTCGAGTCCGAATGCCAATGCGTACTTGCGCAATCGCTCGTTCCCCAGCCACCACGCCAGACGGAAGAAGTAGCCGTCGCTCGACGCCGCGAGCGCCGGCACGAAGGTCGTGTCGCCGAGGCCTCCGGCAGCGATGTCGCGCGCGTAGTAGCCGCCGCAATCCCACCCGCCCGTATCGTCGATGATCTGGTCGACTTTAACGACGCCCTCGGTGAGCGCGGCCGAGCCCGTGACCATCTTGAACGTCGAGCCGGTCGGCGTCGCGGCGGCGATCGCGCGATCGAAGAGCGGCTGCGAGGGGTTCGTGAGATCGTACACGACGCGTTTCCAGCGGTTCGCCGCGAAGTCGTTGGGATTGTAGTTCGGGTAGCTCGCCAGCGCCAGAATGCCGCCGGTCCAGGGATCCTCGGCGACGACGGCCCCCGAGAGCGTGCGGCCGCCGGAGACCGCGCGCACGCCCTTGGCCAGCGCCGCTTCGACGATCTGCTGCAGGTGCCAGTCGACGTTGGTGATCAACGCGTCGCCGGGAACGGGAGGCTTGAGGGCGAGCTTGGCGTTGGAGACGACGGCGCCGGTGGCGTCGACGACGACGCGCTGACCGCCCGGAGTTCCGCGCAAGTATTTGTCGTAGGAGTACTCGAGCCCGTCCTTGCCGATCACGTCGTTGGGCGAGTAGCCTTGGTTGCGCAACCGCGCGTACTCGTCTTCGGTGATCGCGCCAACGTAACCGATGAGGTGCGAGCCGAACGGACCGTTGGGATAGTCGCGGATCGGCTGCACCTCGAGATCGATGCCGGGGAGGTCGTTGAGCACCTCCGAGAGGCGCGCCACCGCGGCCACCGGCAAGCCCGTTGCCAGCACCACCGGACCGTACGGTTCGTCGGCCTCGAGCGCGGCGAAGGTCGGGTAGTTGACGCCGCGATGGTGCAGCATGCGATCGGCAAGCTCGGCGTCGCCGGTGCCGGTAATCTGCGCGACCGAAGCCAGCTCGCGGTGCACGTCTCGCACCTGCGAGGGGATCATCGCGACGACAAACGAGGGACTGCTGCGCGCCATGATCCGTCCGTGACGGTCGAAGATCATGCCGCGCGGCGCCGCGACGGGAATCAAACGGATCTGATTGGCCTGCGCGGCCGCGCGATAGCGCGCGCCGTCGAGCACCTGAACTTGAACGAGCCGCCCAAGCAGCGCGCAGAGCGAGAGCGCAACGACCGCGCCGAACGCCACGAGACGCCACGTCGGTCGGCGCCATGCCGGCTTCGGCACGCCGCGCGACGGCATCATCGCGCGCGATCGAAGCGGCGCGCGACGAGCATCGCTGCGACGACGACCATCACGTTGAGTGCCGCGGCAAAGAGCGCCTCGCGCAGGTGCATCGCTCCCAGGCCGCCGGGGTAGCCGCCGATCGCCATGATCGTCCAGAAGAGCAGCGCGCGCAGAAGCGTCGCGCCGATCGTCATCGCCGTGACGAGCGGAATCGAATCGGCGAAGAAGCCGCGCGAGAGCATGCTCGCGACGACCGCGACCACCCCGGTCGAGATCATCCACGAGGCGCCGGTTCCTGCGGAGAGCGCGTCTTCGCAGAGCCCCGCGGCCAAACCGTAGACGGCCGCGCGGCGTGCGTCGACCCGGATCGCGTACCAGATCACGACCACCAGCACCAAGCTGGGCACGACGTTGCGAATCGCCAGCGCGTGCACGATCGTCGTCTGGGCGACGACCGCCGCAGCCACCCACGCCGCCGCGACGTACCACGGCGGCCCGACGAAGGGCGCGTCGTGCGGCTTACTTCGGGATGACGACAACGCGATCGAGGGCTCCGAGGTCGACGCTCGGGCGCAGTATCGCCGTTTGATAGAGCGTCGAGTTGCCGCGCTCGATCTCGGTAACCGTACCGATGGGAACGCCGGAATGGAACGAGCGGCCTTGGCCTGTCACGACGACGTCGCCGATTCGCAGCGGCGCGTCCTGTTCGATGTAGTCGACGACGATGCTGCCGACGTTGCCGCGCGCGATCCCCCACCAGCGGCCGCGCCGCACGACGGCGGGGATGCGGCTCGTGTAATCGCTCGCCAGCACCACCGTGCTCGAAAACGGGGCGACGGAGACCACGCGCCCCACGACGCCGTCGGCGGCCACGACGCCGTCGTCGCGCCGCACGCCGGCGCTCGAGCCGCGGTCGAGCGTCACCGCGCGCGACTCGTTCTCGGGAGGAAAGCCGATCACGCGCGAATCGATGCCGCCGTAGAGATCGACGACGGGACGCAGCGCGCTCGTCGCGGCATACGCTGCAGCGAGTTCGTGCAGCCGCGCGTTCTCCGCAACGAGCGCGCGATTGCGCGCGCGCAGCGATGCGTTCTCGCTCTCCAGACGCGGCAGCGAGACGATCGTCGTGCCCGCGCTGGCGATGGCGCCGAGCGTCAGTGAGATCGCGCCCTCACCGATCCCGAACGCCGAACTCGCCGCGGCGGTAATCGGGCTCGTCGCCCCGACACGCTGCGCGGCGATTTGCAACAACGCAACCAGCGCGGCCACGATGATGATGCCGAGCAATGCGAAGAGTTTGCGTTCGTCCCGATAGGTGAAGATAGGTGGCTCCGGTTCCGGCGGTGTTTTCGGGTCGGCTATTTCGGTGCCGGGAGAGTAAATCCCAACCCCTTCAGAGCGCGCACGAGCCGGGCTACCGGCAAGCCCATGACCGTATAAAAGTCGCCCTCGATGGACTCGACCAGCGACGCAGCGCGTCCTTGGATGCCATAAGCGCCGGCCTTGTCGAGCGACTCGCCGGCGGCGACGTACGCTTCGATTTCGACCGCCGCAAGGGGGTAGAAGCGGACGCGCGTCGTCGAACGCTCCGCCGCGCCCCCGCGCCCGGTGACCAACGCGAATGCCGTATGCACCTCGTGTTCGCGGCCGGAAAGCACCTCGAGCATGCGCCGAGCCTCGGGCTCGTCGCGCGGCTTGCCCAGCGCCACGCCGTCGAGGTCGACGACCGTATCGGCCGCGAGCACGGGCGTATCGAGTGGTTCCGACAACCGCCCAAGCACGGCGGCCAGCTTCTCGCGCGCGTGGTATGACGCCAACTCCGCGGGGGCCAGGCCCGCGACCGGCGGCTCCTCGTACCCGCTCGGCAGCACCTCCACCTCGAGACCCAGCGAACGCAGCAGCTCGAGCCGGCGCGGCGACCCGCTGGCCAGCAGAATGCGCGAGAGGATCAATAGTACATCTGGCCGCCGGCCTGCACGTAGCCGTTCTCGTGCCGGCCGCGGGGATCGCGATGCGTCCAGTGGATCACGCCGCCGCGCGGATAATACTCGTACTCGCCCTTGACCGCCACGTTCTCGCCGGCGCGCAGTGGGATATCGCCGGTGAAGTCGGTGTTGACCTCGACGCGAACCACGAGATCGCAGCCGGAGTCGAGGTGCATCAGAAATCCTTCGTGCGGACTCGTGCGCCCCGGCCGCACCCCGAAGATCCGGGTGATGCTGCCGCCGGCTACCACCTCCACCCCGGAGCGTGCGGCCGAGAACGCGCCGCAGACGGCGCGGTCGTCGGTCGGTTGCGACGCGGCGCAGGCGCACAACGACGCCAAGGCCGCCACGACCAACGCCGCGCGGGCGTCAATCATCGCCACCCCAGCCGTACAAGCGGTGAGCCGCGATGTACTGCCAGACGGGCTCGGGAACGAGGTAGCGGACGCTGCGATTCTGCGAGAGCAGCGTGCGCACCAGCGTCGACGACTCGGGAATCTCCGGAAGATTGAGCGCGCTCACGCGCTCGCGCAGCTCGGGCGGCACCGCGGCAATCACGCGCGCGAGGGCGTCGGCGGCGACGCCGGGACGCGGGGCGATGACGAAGCGCTCGAGCGAACCGAGCACTTCGTCGAACCGCATCCACGGCGTGTTCACCAGCGAGTCGGCGCCAATGATGAAGGTGAACGCCGAATCGGGATACCTCGCATGCATCCGCGGCAGCAGGTCGGCGGTATACCCCGTGACGTCGGTTCGCAAGTCGCTGTCGTCGAGCGCGAAACCGTCGTTGCCGGCAATCGCACCCAAGATCATCGCGCAGCGGTGGGCGGGGGTCGTGTGCGCACGCTCGCGGTGCTGTGCGTTTCCCGTCGGCACGAAGAGCACCCGATCGAGACGCTCCAAGATGCGCGCCGATTCCGCCACGAAAAGATGCGCGTTGTGTATCGGATCGAACGTGCCGCCGAAAATGCCGATTCTCACGAGTAGGTGAACTCGTACGGCCCGACGCGAACGGTATCCCCTTCGCGGGCGCCCATTTCCACGAGCCGTTTCTCGACGCCCATCTTGGCCAGCACGCGCTCGAAGTGCGCCAAGCCTTCGTCGGAGTCGAAGTTCGTCATCGCCGCAAGCCGCTCAACGCGCTCGCCGCCGACGATGAACTCGCCGTCGGCACCGCGCTCGATCGTAAACGCCTCGGGTTCGCGCAGCTCGATGCGCACGACCTGCGGCGCTTCGATCTCGGGCAGCGGCGCGCTTTGGATAGCGCGCCACGTGTCGTGTATCAGCTCGCGCACGCCTTCGTGCGTCGCCGCGCTGATCGCGCGCACGTCTTCGAAGCGCGCTTGCAATTCGGGCAAACAGTGACGCGCGTTGGGGAGATCGAGCTTGTTGAGCACGACGTACGCCGGCTTTTCCAGAAGCTTTGGGTTCCATGCCCCCAGCTCGCGTTCGATCGTCGCTTTATCGGCGAGGATCTCGTCGAGCGGTTTGGCACCGTCGAGCAGATGCAGCAGCACGCGCGTGCGCTCGACGTGGCGCAGAAAGAGATCGCCGAGCCCCGTGCCTTCGTGCGCGCCTTCCACCAAACCGGGGACATCGACCATCACGAACGATTCGTCGTCGGAGACGCGGACGACGCCCAGCTGCGGCTCCAGCGTCGTGAACGGATAATCGGCGATCTTCGGACGGGCCGACGACACGACGGAGAGCAGCGTCGACTTGCCGGCGTTCGGCACGCCGATGATGCCGCAATCGGCAAGCAGCCGAAGTTCCAGCCGGAGGTGCGCGCGTTCGCCCGGCTCGCCGCGTTCGGCGAAGCGCGGCGCCTGACGCACGCTGGTGGCGAAGTGCTGGTTGCCCAAGCCTCCGCGGCCGCCTTTGGCGACGATCAAACGCGCGCCCGGCTCCGTGAGATCTGCGAGCGATGCTTCGGAGCCGTCGGCATTACGACGATAGACCAGCGTACCGACGGGCACGGCAATGGTAAGGTCGGCACCGCTCTTTCCCGACTTCTTGGAGGTACCGCCCGTCTTACCCGATTCGGCGGCAAAGCTGTGACGGAAGCGAAACTCGACGAGCGTCGAGAGTTCCGGCGTCGCCTCGATGACGATGCTGCCGCCGTGGCCGCCATCGCCTCCGGCCGGACCGCCCTTGGGGACGTACTTCTCACGGCGCCACGCAATGATGCCGTCGCCGCCGTCGCCGGCCGCTACGTCGATCTCCGCCTCGTCGATGAACTGCACCGCGCGCTACCTTCGGCAGATAATGAAAAGGGGCCTAACGGCCCCGATGAACGACGGCGATGGCGTTCCTATGCGGGAACGACCGAGATATGCTGGCGGTCGCGGCGGCTGCCGAACTCGACCGTGCCGTCGATCAGCGCGAAAAGCGTGTGGTCGCGGCCCATGCCGACGTTCTCCCCCGCGTAAAAGCGCGTGCCGCGTTGACGGACCAGGATGTTACCGGCGATGACACGCTCGCCGCCGAACCGTTTGACGCCCAAGCGCTGAGCGTTGGAGTCGCGGCCGTTCCGGGTGGATCCGGCGCCTTTTTTCGAGGCAAAGAGCTGCAGGTCGAAATCGAACATAGCCGCGACATTGTACCAAAGCCGCCCGAAAAGGCAATGGCCGAGGCGGCAGGCGGCCCGCCGCTCAACCCCTGGGTCTCCTAGCGGTGCTGGTTGTTGCGGACCCAGACGATAGCGGTCACGAGCACCGCGAGCTGGGTGGCGCAGACCATGGCGGTAGCGATAACGATGGCGGTGGGCATGCTCACGAACAACCTCCTTGCGGCTCTCGTTACCGGCTACCGGCCCCGCAGCGAGCGTGTTTCGGAGCGAAGGCCTCCGGCTATCGCAGCGCGCACTTTTAAGAAACCGAGGGGCGGCTAGGTGCTAGGCTTGCCAACCAAGCTACGCGTCACTCTACGCGGGATGGCCGCTTTTAGCGGTGCTTGATATTTTTAGGGGTCGATACGAGATGGACTTCGTCTGTCGCTCGACTGCCTGAGAATAGTCCCGAAAAGAAGCCGCCTCCCGCCAAGAAAGACGCGAAGAACAGGATCAGGCACACGCTTGCCGCGATCCAGAGATAGAGCGCCCAGCGCAAGCCGTTTGCAATCACCCGCAATCGATCTTAGCACGACATCTTTGGGCGCTAGGTGAACCAAGCGCCCAGGCCAGGAGCGGCCTTATGATGCTCCTCTCTCGGTAGTGGGTCAGTTTGAATCCGAGGCCGTTGGCGATCGCGGCGGGACGGCTTTTAGCTTCGCGGATTCCACCGGCTGAGGTTGACGGGCCCTCCGGGAGCTTTCCTGGCGGGCTTCATCGAGGGCGGCGTCTATGCGATCGGGGTCGCGCACGACGAACTCCAGCAGCACGTTCGTAAACTCCACAACCGAAAGGCGATAAATCGTCGCGAGCCTTTTGAGGCTGGCGCAAAGCTCGGGATGTGCCTTAAGACTCCCTCGGTCTGCCACGGAAGGCCATTGTACTCCGATTGGGTACGATCGGGGAAGATTTGTCTACGATCGTAGAGGATTGGGGACAAGGGGCCGGAATCATAAGGCCAGATGCTCGCGAGGAAGCTTTCGCGTAGGTGTCCAAAGCGACGAGTCCCTTGAAAAGAGAGGTGCCCCGACCGGTAGGACGATCGAGGCACGATTCGGCGGAGAGGGTGGGATTCGAACCCACGAGCCCGGACTAGGGGTGACCGGTTTTAAGCCGGTTGCAATCAGCCACTCTGCCACCTCTCCAGAGGGATTGCCGCTAGTGACTAGGAGGCCAACGCTACCGAGCGTGGCCTCCTTTCAATTCCCCGTGTTAACGCGTTAACCTGCCTAAACCACAAGATATAGTAGTTGCAGGTTAGCCTTATAGCTATAGGTGCTGTTACATCTAAGCTGCTAAGCCCTCGCCCATTAGATCAGGCAGGTTGGCCAGGTCCTGGAGCGTCCATTTACGGTCCGTGAGGCCGTGTGCGATCGCCGGCGTAGTTTTGAGCGTCGAGTGAACGCGGGCAAAGTTGTAGTGCATAAAGTGGAGCGCCAGCGCTCGCTGTAAGTTGTGCGCCTTCTTCGAAAAAGCGTTCGTTAAACGCGTAAATCGACGCATTTGCATCCGCATTGTGAGGTTCTGCCGCTCAATGTAAGCCGTCGAAATATGGTTCGGGTCAGGAGCCCCAAAGACGGGCGTACGGCGCATTTCCTTGACGATAAGGGGGCTGTACTTACGATCGGGCTCCTCGGACTCATCGAAGCCAAACACTTTCACCTCGGTGCCATAATCCACACGGTGGCCAAAGGCTCGCTTGACGTTCTCTTTGTACATACCGAGGCCGTCCGTTGTGAGCTGAACGTATGACTTAATGCGCCGGGCGAGATCGCGGGTAAAGATTTGTGCAAAATCATAAGTGCGCTTGCCGAGAACCCATGAAATAACGAGTTTAGTGTCGGCGTCAATCGCGACCCAAGTCCAGAGGTCCCCGAAACTGTCCTTGCCGCGAAGGTTTGGCTTTAGGTTGCGCTCCTTGGCATGGCAGAACGACCATATCTCATCGCATTGGACGCGGACGCAAGTGAGGTCGCGCATCGTATCGTTCAGGTACTGGTCGCAAGCATCCCCAACGTCTGCCAGGAGCTTAAGGACCGTCCCCTTGGCGACACCGGTCATGCGGCAGGTGCCACGAATTGAGTTGCCCTCGACGAGCGCCGAGAGAACCTGGACCCGGGTAGCGAGAGGTAGGCGATTCACCTTTACATTATGCCTGAGCGGTCACGCATTGTCAAGTTGCCCCCCTTCCGCGGTGATATCATTTTGTGGTATACTTTCGATATCCACTAGTCACCCAATGGAGATTTCATGACGCCCACCGCCACTCTCAAACAGCCCAGGGAGATCGACAGCGTTTTACTACGCGTGCCGACGGCCTTGCGCGAGCGGGCGGCACAGGAAGCAAGCGAAATAAACCTTAGCCAAAACGCGTTCATCCTAAACTCGCTTCTGTTCGGCGTACTCGTTTTCGGAGAGCGCAAGTACGTTGGTAAGCCTAAAAACATAGGCGACCTGACCGACGAAATAGATCGCGCTTTTAGCACCGGCGAGACCTTGGCTGCCTTTCACACAAAGGATTGGCAAGAAGTCGAAGGC
>DASZGC010000092.1:0-11148 GCA_035939175.1 Candidatus Cybelea sp.
CTCGACGCCGACGCCGAGATCGCCGACGCTGTCGCCGGCCACGTAATCGAAGCCCGCGCTGACGATGAGGACGTGCGGGCGCACCACCCGCGCGACCGCGGGGAGCACGTGCTGCCAGACCGCGGCGAATGCCTCCGTCGAGACGCCGGACGCGGGCAGCGGAACGTTCGCCACGAGGTCGTCGCCGCGCCGGTAGCTGCCCGAACCGGTGCCGGGGTAGGCCGGGAACGCGTGCGTCGATACGTACGAGAGCCCGTCACCGGCAACCGCCTCGGTGCCGTTGCCGTGATGGTAATCGAAATCGGCGATGAGGACGCGCGTATCGGGACCGCGTTGAGCTTGAAGGGCGCGTGCCGCGATTGCGACGTTGTTGAACAGGCAGAACCCCATGCCGCCGTCGGGCTCGGCGTGATGGCCCGGTGGCCGTACGAGCGCGAAGACCGGCGCCCCGCGCTCACTCGCGGACGTCACCGCGGCGATTGCGCCGCCGGCCGCGCGCCGCGCCGCGCGATAGGATCCCGCGTCGACGAGCGTGTCGCCGGTGGAGAGATATCGCGCCTCCTGCAGGCCGGCCGTCTCGCGCTCAACCAGCTCGAGATAGCCCGGCGTATGCACGAGCAAAATCTCGTCGTCGGCAGCGTCGCGCGCCGGAATCGTCGCTTCGATGACGCCTAGCGCGCGCAGCCGCGCTTCGACGGCCTCGACGCGGTCTGGCCGCTCGGGGTGCGCGGCGCGGCGCAAGTGATCCCCATAGAGGGGATCGACGACGAACTTCAGCCGGACTTCTTCGCGGGGGCGGACGCCTTACACGATTGCGCGGCCGCCTTCTCCACGTCGTTGTACGCTTTGCTTCCCTTCTTGAGCGCCGGCGAGTTTAGCAGCCGCTTGTAGGCGGCCGATGCCTTCGAGCACTGCTTGCTGCTCGAATACGATTTTGCCGCGATGAAGAGCATCTGCGGGTCGCTATCGAGGTAGTTATGCGAGACCTTATCGAGCACGTCGAAGATCTGCGAGGCCTCTTTGTAGTTCTTCAGCTCGAAATCAGCGCCGGCCACGCAGCCCAACGTTGCGGGGGAACGCTGGATCTCGAAGCTCTTGGTGCACGCGTCCTTGGCCGACGAGTAATCGTGTACGCGCGTGTACGCCTGTCCCAAGAGCGCGTAGCCCTGCGCGTCCGGCGAAACGGTCGTGTAACGGCGAAAGTACGAGATGCTGTCGTTCACTTTACCGCCCAACATCGAAATCTCGCCCATGCCCAGCAGCGCGCCGGGCTGATTGGCGTCGAGGGCCAGCGCCGCTTGCCATTGCGTGGTGGCCTGCGCGTACTGCTGCTTCGACGCGTAGTAGTCGCCAAACGCGGAGAAGCCGGCCGGCACCTTCGGAAACTGCTGCGTGATCTGCTGGAAGATGGCCACGCCCTGCGCGTCCTTCTTTTCAGAGACGAAGTACGAAGCCTTGCGAATGAGGATCGCAACCTTCTCGTCGTCCGTCGGCGCGGCGACGACGGCATCGTCATAGGCTTCGCTCGTATGAGCGTCGTCGTGCTGGCGCGCGTAGAGATCGGCCTTGAAGACGAGCGCCTGAACGCTGCGCGGGTCGATCGCCAGCGCGCGGCCGACGGTTTGGATCGCCATTGGAATATTATCTTGCTGGGCGTAAGTCGTCGCGATTTGGAAGAGCGGCGCGGGATCCTTCGGACTCAGCAACAGCGCGGCTTCGAACTGAGCGCGCGCGTCGTCGAAGTGCTGCTCGGCGGCGTAGACGCTTCCCAGCGTCATCAGGGCGCCCGCATCGGTCTTGTTGAACGTTACCGCGCGTTTGGCCACACGTTCCGCGTCGCCGGGGCGATTCGCTTTGAGATAGACGTCCGCCAGCGCCGCCAGCACGCTGAGGTTCGTCGGGTCGAGATTCGAGGCTTGTTCGAGATCGTACAGTGCGGCGGGACCATTACCGAGCTGCTCGTTCGCCATGCCGTCGTAATAGAAGACCTGGTCGGCCTTGTCGCCCAGCTGCAGCAAGTGCTGCGTGTACTGGATCGTGATGTCAGGGCGCCCAACCTGAAGGTACTCGCCGGCGAGCTGCGTCATCGCGACCTGGTCGGTTGGGTTCGCCTTGAGCCTGGCGACCAGACGAGGGATCGCGACGGAAGGCGGCTCGGGACTTGCCGTAGGAAGCGCCGACGGCGACGGCGAGGGCGTTGGCGGCGACTTCTTGGCCTGCACGGGCGGCGCGGCCACGACGAACGCAACGGCAAGAGCGAGCGCGATCAGCGCGAGCAGTGAGAATCTTTTCAAGTATGCTGTCCTTTAGCGGTTTCGATAAGTTTGGTTAGCTCCGGAACGATTCGGAACGCGTCCCCCACGACAAGGAGATCCGAGAACTCGGCGATCGGCGCGTTGCCGTCTTTGTTGATGGCAACGATGGTTCCCGATGCGCGCATGCCGACTTTGTGCTGGATCGCGCCGGAGATGCCCACGGCGATATAGAGTGCGGGCGTGACCGTTTTTCCGGTTTGACCGATCTGCAAGTTGTACGGCACCCAGCCCGCATCGGCCGCGGCTCGCGAGGCGCCTACCGCGCCGCCTAAAGCCTGCGCCAAGGGTTTGAGCAGCGTCTCGAAGGGCTCGGGCCCCCCAAGTCCGCGCCCGCCGGCCACGACGACCGGCGCCTCTTCCAGTGCCAGTTCGCTCGCGCCCTCCTCGACGTCGTTCTCGATGGCGGCAGCGTAACCGTTCGACGCCGGTTTGGCAAGCGATTCGATGCGAGCGCCCGCCCCCGAGGGCGCTGCGGCGAAAGCATTCGGCCGCACGGTTACGACGCCGTACTCGCCGGGCCGCAGCGCGCAGTGGGTGACCAGCGCCCCGCCGAGCTTGGGTGAAACGCAGACGACCGACCCGTTATCGACCGACAATTCGACGACGTCGGCAACGATGCCGGCAGTCAAGCGCACCATCAAGCGCCCGGCAACATCGCGTCCCGAGAGCGTGTTGGGCACGAGCACGAGCGACGGTCCCACCTTCTTGGCGGCCTCGGCGAGATAATCGACGATCGGGTCGAGCAGGAAACGTTCGACGTCGGCGTCGTCGCTGGTGAAGACCGCTTCGAGCGGGTAGCGCGCGAGCTGCTCGGCGAGTGCGCTCGAGCCCGGGCCCAGCGCCGCTGCATAGGCTTTTCCGCCGAGAGCCGACGCGATCTTCGCCGCTTCGGTGGCTAGTTCGAAAGTGACTTTGCGCGTGCTCCCGCCGCGATGTTCGGCGTAGACGATCACGTTGTTCATCGGCTACACCAGTTTTCTCGAGGCGAGGAAATCGAAAATCGCTTGCGCTCCGGCTGCGCCGTCGGCGGCCTCGACCGTGGTGCCCTTCCCGCGAACCGGGGGCGGTGCGAAGCTGCGCAGGTCCGTCTTCGAGCCGGCGGTGCCGACGGGGCACTCGAGCGAAAGCTGCGGCAGCGAAAGAGCAGCGATCGTTTTTTTCTTCGCGCCCATGATGCCTTTGAGCGATGCGTAGCGCGGCTCGCCGAACGTCAGGGCCGTGGTGAGCAGCGTGGGCAGCGGACCGCGCACGGTCTGGTACCCCGAATCCGTTTCGCGTTCGACTTCGATCCTATCGCCCTGGATATCGACTTTGCGCGCGTTGGTGATGCAGGGCAGGCCGAGATGCTCGGCTAGCGCGCCGGGCACCGCGCCCGTGCTGCTGTCGTCGGTGAGGCCGCCTACCAGTAACAGATCGAAGGTGAGCGTACGCAGCGCGGCGGCCATCGCGTACGCCGTCGCCCACACGTCGCTGCCTTCGAGGCCTTCGTCGCTGAGCACGACCGCGTCGTCGGCACCCATCGCAAGCGCGCGGCGTAAGCCTTCTTTGAGCGCGTCGGGCGCCATCGAAAAGATCGTGACGGTCGTGTCGCCGCCGGTACGCTCCTTGAGTTGGAGCGCCGCTTCGAGCGCATATTCGTCGTAAGGGTTGAGCACCGTGTCGACGCCGGCGCGCACGAGCCGCTTCGTCTGCGGGTCGATGCGCTTCTCGGCGTTCGGATTCGGAACAAGTTTAACCGTCACCACGATCTTCACGTGGAGAGCGACCTCCGTTCGATAAAAAGGAAGGAAAAGAGAGCAACTGCCTCTTGGTGGTCGCCGCGCAGCGGACCTGCCGCCGGAAGGCCGGTGGTTCCGGCGCAAGGGGCCCGCCCAGCGGCTACGAAGCCGGTCGTCATGACGCGTTCTATCGTCTTTTTAATCTTTCTCGCACTCCTGCTCCCCGGCACGGCCTCCGCCGGCTTTGAGGCCAAGCCGTCGTACGCCGGGCAGCAAGATCCGGCAACGCTCGTACTCGACGCCACCCGCGCCTCCGAGGGCTTCATGGAGGTTCGCGAGCGAATCCCGGCCGTTGCGGGTCCCTTCACCGTCGTCTATCCGAAGTGGATTCCGGGAGAGCACGGCCCGACGGGACCGCTCAACGACCTCGCCGCGCTGCGCATCTCGGCCGACGGGCAGCCGCTGCCGTGGCGGCGGGACCCTTACGACTTTTACGACTTTCACCTCGACGTGCCGGCCGGCGCGCACGCCATCGACGTCGTTTTCGACGTGCTGATGAACGCGCCTAACGATACGATGGCAACGCATTCGATCGGCGTCCTCAATTGGAACCGGGCACTCCTCTATCAGGACGGCGTCGATTCGCATCAGTACTACGTTCGTCCGTCGATCGTCTTGCCGGAAGGCTGGAGCTACGCGACGGCGTTGCGCGTCGCTTCGCAGACCGGCACGCGCGTCGATTTTGAGGTGACGCCGCTCAACATGCTGGTCGATTCACCGCTTGACATGGGACGCTACGCGCGTAAGTGGACGCTCTGGCAAGAGGGGCAGGCATTCGTGCAGCTCGATGCCTTTGCCGACGAGCCGGAGGATCTCGACATGCCCGGCAGCATGCTGTCCGCGTACGAACGCATGCCTGCAGAGACGTTCGCAATGTACGGCTCGCGCCATTTCTACGATTACCACGCGCTGCTCACGCTCAGCGACGCAATCGGCTTCGAAGGCATCGAGCACCATCAGAGCAGCGACAATCGAGCTTCGGCGGACTTTCTCACCGAGACGAACGAAGCGCTGGCCGGCGGCGATCTCATCACGCACGAATTCTCACACTCTTGGAACGGAAAGTACCGCCGCCCGGCCGATCTAACGACGCCGAACTTTCAAGTGCCGCAGCTCACCGATCTCCTCTGGGTGTACGAGGGGATGAACCAGTACCTCGGCGACGTTCTCTCTTTCCGCTGCGGCATTCGCGAACCCAAAGATTTCCCCGAGTACCTATCGACGGTCTACGCCTCGGAAGATTACGAGACGGGACGCACGACCACACCCCTCATCGATCTTACCGTCGGCGCACCGTACTTCTTCATCGCGCGCGGCCAGTACGGCGCAATCCGCCGTAATGCCGGCGACTTCTATAACGAAGGCGAACTGGTCTGGCTCGACGCCGACACGATCATTCGCGAACGCTCCCACGGTGAACGCTCGCTCGATACCTTCCTCCATCGCTACACCGAACCGGCGCTTACCGGGCCGATCGTCGTTACGTATACGCGGGCTCAGATCGAGCAGTTGCTCGATGCGGTAGAGCCGTACGACTGGCACGACTTCTTCGAAAAATTCGTCTACCGCGCCACGGAGCATCCGCCGGCCGACGAGTTCGCGCGCGCGGGTTGGAGACTCGTCTACACCGAGAAGACCAACCGCTTCATCGAAGCGAGCAACGACGACCACGGGATCACCGGCTGGTATTCGTTCGGAACCGACATCAGTGCGACTGGAACCATCCACGACGTGCGTGAGGGTTCGCCCGCGTGGCGAGCGGGGCTGGCGCCAGGCATGAAAGTACTGGCCGTCGACAACCAGGCGTTCTCGCCCGACGTTCTCCAGTACGCGCTGAGACGAGCCCAGCACTCGACGACGGGAATCTCGCTCATCACCACCCAGTCTGGGTGGTTCCAGACGCTCTCGCTCGACTATCACGATGGGCTGCGGTATCCACACCTCGAGCGCATCGACGGCACGCCCGACATGTTGGCGGCCATTGCGGCGCCCCACGCGAAATAGCGCGGCGCTCGCGGCGGCCCTCTCGCTGGCCGCCTGCAGCGCGACGCGCACTATCGTGACGCCGGCCGTCCCGGCACCCGTCACCGCGGCCGCGACCGGTTTACCTACGCACGCGGTGATCGGCTTCAGCGTCGACACGCCGCAGCGCGCGGCAACCGCTGCCCGCGAGGGTATCGACACGACGATCCTCTACGGAGGAGCGCCGGCGCGGCACGGCGCTCTCGAAGATGCGCTGCGCGCGCACTCGATCGCCGTCGTCGACGCCGGGATCTCCGATCTGCTCTTTTACTGGGAGTGTCACCGTACGCACACCGTCAAACCGCCGCCGAGCAGTTATGCGTACAACTTTTACTGCCGCACCGACGAAGATCCGCGCGTCAAGAACGCCGCCGTCGTTCTGCGCGACCTCTCGAGCTTGCTCGCGCGCGATGCCGCGCGCAACGACGTGGCGGCGTATTGGGTGCTCGACGATTGGCCGAGCTGGGATCCGGGGAGCGCCCGCGAGCTGTTAGCGAAGATTCACGCAGCGATCGCCGCAAAGACGCCGGGTCGTCCGGCGATCTGCGGCTTCGGTGCCGGCGTCGCCAAACCGGGGAAAATCGATTGGGATCCGGGCACGGCCGCGAACTACTCCAACGGAGGCTGCGACGTGGTCGGCTGGTACAACTACTCGCCGTTCGGGCGACGCCGGCCGTCGCTCGGCAAGAATCTCGACTGGAGCATGAAAGCGCTGCTGCCCGCCATGGCTCATAGCCTCGAGAAGCGCGGCTGGAGCATCGCGACGACCCCGCTCTACGGCATCGGTCAGGCGTGGGGCGGGTCGTACGAGAAGCGCTACTACCAGCCGGGACTCACGCGCGGCGAGATGCTCGAACAGGCCAAAGCCTTCTGCAGCTTTGGCGCGAGTTATATCGGATGGTACGCGTGGGACGACAGCGGATTCGAGTCGCGCACGCAGACGCCGAACAATTCGAAGCCGATCGCCGCGGGCATAGCCGCCGGCATCGGCGCCTGCCGCCAAATCTGGGGCTGAGCTATTTCGGTGCGACCGAAACCGTTACCGACGTGAGCTCCTGCTTGCGCGCAAAATCCGAGTAGACGTTCCTCGGCGAACCGCCCTGCGGATAGGACCAGTAGCCGAGCTCCCGGTGGCGGCCGGGCTGCGTGACGATCGTATCGCCGTACAGCCAAAATTCTCTGAAGGCGCGGTGATACCAGTCCGAGAGTTTCACGGTGCCTGCGACCGTTCCCGACGCTCCGCTGATCGAAAACTGATAGATGACCTTGGCGATCGGATCGGAGTCGACGACGTACTTGCCGTCCCACTGAAGCACGTCGGAGCCGTAGGTACGCTGACTCAACGCGATCGCGACGAACGAGTCCGTTCCGGCCGGCACTTCCGCAAACTGCGCCTTATCCAGACCGACGCCGTCGACGTAGAGGTTGCCGCGATCGTCGTAGGTGCCGTAGACCGGCGATTGGATCGCGGGGTCGCGCAGCGTGTGCGACGACCCTTGGGCGCCGGGAAAGATTCGCACCGCGCCTTCGTCGCCGTTGTCGTACAAGTTGATGACAGCCAGGTTGCCCGTCAGCGGATCGACCGCGCAGCTCCAAGGCCAAGCACCCGAATCGTCGAGATCGGCAATCGGTTTCGTGCCGCCGTGGGCGTATTCGAGAACGTCGTGGTTGCCGAAGCGCGTAGCAAAGACGTTTCCGCGAGCGTCCGAGCAGAGGAAGTCTACATCGCTCACGCCGGGGATCTTGGCGACGAGCCGGCCGGTGCGATAAGAGACGACGAAGATCGTGTAATAGTTGCTCGCGTAAACGAGATCTTCGCCCTTGCGGGCGGTCGAGATGGCGGCACCACGGGCCCGGTCCACTCCCAAGCCGCCTGGTGGCGTCGACGCCGCCTGGCCCCCGCACGCCGCTGGGGCCAGGGCGAGGAGTAGAGTGGCCGCGGTCCGGGACAGCCCCGTGCGCTTCATGATGTTGCCCTCCGGAGCAGGGACTTGGCCAAAAAAATTGACGACCTCGCACCCTGCAGAGGCCGTCGCCGAGGGTTAATAAGAGCGACCTAAGGCCCCGGCTAGACCGAACCTGCGACCGTCGTGAACAGCGATCTGATATTCGTCCCGAGAGCCTGCACGCCAACGAGGGCGACCAGCGCTATCAGCGCGACGAGCAGGCCGTATTCGACCATCGTTGCGCCTTCTTCGTCTCGAATCACTGATATGAGTGCTGCGAACATTCTGTCTCCTGAGTTCTGGGGCGTGAAAAAGCGACCTGAGCCAGTTACAAAACCGACTCCCTCAATCCCGAGGGTACCACTACCCCGTGCCCCCGTCCATAGGGGGTTTTCACAGTTTCGCCGAGGCTTGCCCGACGGCTCGCCTGCTCCCCACCCCCGGAGCTAGCGGTGCCGGTCAAAAGTGGGTTTGATGGCGCCCGAGAGGCGCGCGCAGATTTAGCGAGTTAAAAACGGGGCCGCGCGACGATTCGCGCGGCCCCGTTGGGAGTAGGATCGCTACTTGGTATTAGAAGGCGCCGGTTCCGTCGGGAGAACCAAATCCGCCTTGGTCGGAGAAGCGCTGGTTGCCGACCTCATAGAGGGACTTGTCGTGCTTCTTGTTCCAGAAGGTTTTGCCGCCATCCTGACTCGTCGAGTTTCCGGCCAGGCCGAAGACGCCGGCGTTCAGCGGCGAGCTGATGCTGGTTCCGTCTACTTGGATCCAGCCGCCTTCGCTATCGGTGTCGTACTCTGCGGCGTCAACTGCGACGGCGGAGACGTCGGCACCCATGCGATAGGAGCAGCTCTTGGCATACTTGTTCTTCTTCTGCCACTTCGGCTTGGGCTCGCCGGTGCTCGAGCATCCGCCGCCCGACCCGTACCAGGTCGTCTCGGAGTAGCCGCGGCTGCCGCTGGTTTTCGAGAGCTCGGTGCCGCCGACCGCGACCACGCTGTCGAACGTCGCCGGATCGATCAGCGAGATGCCGCTGTCGCCGGCGCTGGCCAGATACTCGACGCCTTTGGTGTCGTAGTCGGATTCACTCGCGCCGGTGCCGCTATAGCTGTTGCTGATGATCGTGGCGCCAAGTTTAACCGCTTCCTGCTCGGCTGCCTCGAGATCGGTCCACTGGCTGGAGTTGGCTTCGACCAGGTTGATCGTGCAGAGCGGGCAGGCCGCCGAGGCCATGTCTACGTCGAGATCGATCTCGACGCCCCAGCCCGGGCTGTTCTGAGGATAGTTGCTCTTTTGGCCGCTCTGGTTGTACTTATTGAGCGTGCTTGCGGGAAGACCCATCGTCGAACGATAGGTGTTGAAATCCGACGAAACGTCCGGATTGTCGTACGCGTCGACGATGAACACGTTGTTTCCGCTGCCCTTGGTAATGGGCAGGTTGTAGGCCTTCTCGAGGTCGGGTGCGCCCCAACCGCCGTACGCCGGATGCGCGCCGGCCTTGATTGCCGGAACGTTCTCGACGAGGACGTCGCACTGGGCTTGGCCGATGCGGCTTCCCGAGCACGCCGGCGTCGCGGAATGTGAGCCCGCGGTTCGGGCTTGTGGAATAGTTTGAGCCATCGGCGAGGACTGCGATCCAGAGCAGCTCGCCAACAGCGCGCCGGCCACGATGCTTAATACCGCATAGCGGCCAACCCAAAGAGATCTCATCTGCTGTGCCTCCCAGCGAATAGTAGAGAGAGAGTTGATACGGGGCCGTTCGCCACCGGGGGGCCCGCCCCATCCCTCTGCCCGAGAAGGCGAGCCAGGGTACGGCAGGCCCTTGCAAGCGTTGCTTTTTCCTTACTCGACGTAAGCCTCGACATCGCCCGACCGCACCGCCGCCTTCAGTTGTGCGTGATCGCGTTCGGCAACGTCGGCGTACCCCGCCGCGAAGGCCGCCACTGCTTCGTCGATTCCGTCGCTCTTGCCGAGATAGCCGCTTAGCGTCCACACGTCGCCGCTCTTTGCGTGCGCGCGCCCTAGGTTCCAGCCGCAGGCCCGGGCATACGCGTCGAACATCGCTTGATCGAACGTCTCGACGTTGGCGCTCATCTTCGCGTCCCGCAACTGGCGCACGTAAAAGTCGTTCTCTGGGGCCGTCGTCCAGCCCAAGAAGATATCCGACGCCGCTTGCATCAACCGCTGCCCCATGACGACGCGCTGGCCGTGGTGTGAATAGGCACTCTTTGCGGCGTAGAGCTCCAGCACCGACGCGTTCGCCTGTTTGAATTGGAGAAAGAGGGGCTCGCTGTTCGGCGACATCAGCAGCGCTATCCAGCAGCGCGTCCCCACGCTGCCGACGCCGACTACTTTTATGGCGGCGTCGACGAACCGGTAACGATCGAGCAAGGCTCGGCGATCGTCCGGTAGGCTGGCGCGGTACTCTTGCAATACCGTCTCGACGGCCGCCGTAAACTCCGGTCCTCGAGAGACGTCGGGATGGAAGATCAACGGCGGGCTCTCGCGGATGCGAATTTCGCCGTGAACCACTTCCGCAAGCTTCGGGAAATCGACGTCCGAGCCACGCTTGCTGGCCACCTTTTCGATTCGCCGTGCGATGCGCGTCCTTTCGCTCGTTGGGAGCATCGCGACCAACTCCGACGCGGTCAGTTTCGCGTACCACACGCTTAGGGGATCGAGCTTCGCAAACTCGCGAATCGCTTTGCGGTAGGAGCGAACGCACGTCGCCGCTACGTCGTGCGCGACGGCCGCGGACAGACCGTTCTCGCGCACCGCGAGCACGAACGACGCGGCCAATCGTTTGACGTCCCACTCCCACGGTGCGGGGAGCGTCTCGTCGAAGTCGTTGATGTCGAAGACGACGTTACGCTCGGGAGTGGCAAAACCGCCGAAGTTTTTCAAATGGCAATCGCCGCAGGCTTGGACGACGAGGCCGGTGGCCGGCATCTGTGCGAGATCGGCCGCCATCACGGCTGCCGATCCACGATAGAATGCGAACGGCGACTGCAGCATCCGGCCGTAGCGAATCGGCACGAGTTCGGCGATTCGCGCTCCATCGGCTTGGCGCAGAACGCCGATTGGGTCGCG
>DASZGC010000093.1:0-24624 GCA_035939175.1 Candidatus Cybelea sp.
CGCGCCAGATAGGAGCTGCACGCGCCGCCCGGGCGAGGCATCGCGGGGCTCGACCCCACGACGGTGAGGCGCAACGACGCGCTCAAGGAAGCGCGGCGAGCACCTCGTCGGCGTGTTCGTCGACGCTCACCTTGGGCCAAACTTTTGTGATCTTGCCGTTCCCGTCGATCAAGAAGGTCGCGCGGGCGACGCCCATGCTCTTCTTGCCGTACATGTTCTTCTCCACGATCACGCCGAAGGCGTCGCAGAGCTTCGAATCGGTATCAGCCAGGAGCGTAAACGGTATCGAGTACTTCTGTTTGAAGCGCTGGTGCGACGCGACCGAGTCGCGGCTCACGCCGACGATGCGCGCCTTCTTCTTCTCGAACTGGGCGTAGAGGTCGCGAAACTGCGACGCCTCGCTGGTGCAGCCCGGCGTGTCGTCTTTGGGATAGAAGTAGAGGATCAGCGGGCCGCCGACGAGGTCGGTCGTATCGACCGTCTCGCCGCCATCGTCGAGCAGCCGCACCGAAGGAAGCCGATCGCCTTCACCAAGCAAGATTTCGCCCTCTCTCGAAAATGGGTGAGCTCATGAGTGCTCATCCGTTGGCCGTCCTGCTCATCGAAAACCTGCGACCGGGGCCAGGAAGGCGCGTTTTGGATTTCGCCTGCGGCCGGGGGCGCAACGCAGCCGCCCTGCGCGCAGCCGGATTCGAGGTGATCGCCATCGACGAGGTGGCGGCGGCCTCGGAGCGGCCGTTCGCCGGGGTCGCCGGCCGGTTCGCGGCCGCGATCTCGACGCACGGGCTACTGCACGGCACGCCGGCCGCCATCGGCGAGCGCGTCCGCGGCATCGCCGCGCTGCTCGAGCCGGGGGGGACCCTCTACGCGACCTTCGGCTCGGTGCGCGATGCGCGCCACGAGCAAGGCGAGCGGCTCGGCGAGTTCACCTACGCGCCGGTCGACGGGGAGGAGCGCGGGGTACCCCACACGTTCTTCGACCGCGAACGCCTCCGCGCGCTGCTCGAGGAGCGCTTCACGGTCGACTCACTCGAGGAGCACGGCGTCGACCAAGTCGTCGGTTCCTGGGGCCACACCGCGCGCCCGCTCTCGGGCGCCGTGCACTGGTTTGCGATCGCTACGGTAGGATGAACGCGGCGATGAAGGCGACGATCAGCCCACAGGCCACGACGCCGGCCGCGGTGATGTGGCTAAACGGACGGCGGACGTGGTGGTGCGGGTTCGCGCGCACCGCGGCCGCGTGGCGGTGCAGCGGAATGTAAACCGCCGCAATGGCAATCACGACGATCAGCGGCGGAATGATGTAACGCAGCGGATGATCCACGCCGTATTATGAGCCGCGCGTAGCGATCAAATCCTGCATCGGGCTCGATGCGTTGGCGTAGAGCCGTCGCTCCATGCGGCCCGCCAAAAAGGCCTCGCGCCCAGCCAGCACCGCATGGTTCATCGCGCGCGCCATGCCCACTGGGTCCTTTGCGGCGGCGATGCCGGTGTTCATCAGCAGCGCGTCGACGCCCAGCTCCATCGCGATCGCCGCGTCGGAGGCGGTGCCCACGCCCGCATCGACGATCACCGGGACGTTCGCGCGCTCCTTGATGATCCGGATAGAGTACGGGTTGCAGACGCCCAGACCGCTGCCGATCGGCGCGGCCAGCGGCATCACCGCGGCGCAGCCGATCTCCTCGAGCTGCTTGCACGCGATCGGATCGTCGCCGATGTAGGGCAGCACGACGAAACCGTCGGCGACGAGCAGTTCCGCCGCATCGAGCGTCGCGCGAGTATCGGGGTGCAGCGTCTGCGGGTCGCCGATTACCTCCAGCTTGATCAGATCGGTTCCGAGCAGTTCGCGCGCGAGCTGCGCGGTGAGCACCGCATCCTTAGCGGTGTAACAGCCAGCGGTGTTCGGCAGGATCGTGTAGCGAACGCGATCGATGTAATCGAGCATCGTTCGTCCGCTGCGGTCGTCGAGGTTGATGCGCCGGATGGCGACCGTCACCATCTGCGCGCCGCTTGCCTCGTGCGCTTCCTGCATCACCTCCATCGAGGGATACTTGCCGGTGCCCACGATCAGCCGCGAGCGAAACGCCAGCGAGCCGATGTTGAAGACGTCGTCGTGCCGTTCAGCCACCGGCCACCGCCGTGATGATTTCGACGCTGTCGCCCTCGCGCAGCCGGTCGCTATCGTACTGCGAGCGCGGCACGACGCAATCGTTGCGGGCGACGGCTACGCCCGTACGTGGACTTCCGAGCAGGTCGAGCAGCGCACCGACCGTCAGCTCCTCGGGCAGCTCTTGCGGCGAACCGTTGATCGTAGCTTTCACGCGGAGAGAGTTCGTCTCGGAGCCCGTTCTTCCGTGCCGAGCCGAGAGAGCGAGAATGCGGTCAGCGCCTCGTCCGCCTTGCCCTCTACCGCATCGGCGACGAGCCGCGCGGTGACCGGCGTGAGCAGGATGCCATTGCGGTAGTGGCCGGTGGCCAGGAAGTAGCCCGCGATAGGCGTGCTGCCGAGAAACGGCAGACCGTCGGGCGAGCCCGGGCGCAGCCCGGCCCACGTCTCAGTCACGGAAAAGGCGCCCAGCGACGGCGCCGCGGTCAGCGCCGCGTGCAGCAGCGCGTCGATACCGTGGGCGGTCACGCGTTCGTCGAAACCGGCCGATTCGACCGTCGCGCCGACGAGCAGCCTCGGATCGTCGCGCGGCACGAGGTAGATGCCGGCAAGCCACGCCGCGCGCTGCACGAAGTGCGGCGGCACCGAGAGGGCGAGCATCTGTCCTTTCACCGGTTCGACGGGCGCGACGCACGACGCCGGCACGCCCGGTAGCTGCGCGGCCCACGCGCCGCACGCGTTGACCACGGCGCCCGCGGCGATGAAACCGTCGTCGGTCGCGACGCCGAGCACGCGCCGCGTATCACACTCGACGCGCAGCGACGACGTTTGCGAGATGCTCACGCCGCGCGCTTGGGACGCGGCGACGAGCGCGCGCCCGAGGCGCCGGTTATCGATCCACCCTTCGTCATGCACCAGCAGCGCCTCAGAAACGTCGTGCCCAATCCACGGCTCGGCGGCGAGCACCTGCGAGCGATCGAGTAGCTCGCTAGGCACCCCGCGCGCGTGAAGGTCGCGCTGCTGCGCGCCCAACGCTTTGCATTGCTCCGGCGCGAAGGCCGCGCGTACCACGCCGTCGAGATGCAGCCTCACGTCGACGCCGCCCGCATCTTCCACTCGCCGCACGAACGCAGGATACTCTTCGAGCGAAGCGGTGCCGAGCGCCAGCATCGCGTCGCCGTGCAGCGACTCGCTGTACGGAGCCAACAAACCGGCGCCGGCCCACGACGCCGCGCGTCCGGGCTCGCCGCGCTCGAACACGCGCACCGTAGCGCCGCGCTCCGCCAACTCGAAGGCCAACGACAGGCCGATCAGTCCACCGCCGCAGATGGCGACGTCGCCGCTTACTCCGTTCACGCGGCGCTCACATACCCGTGTAGACCGGACCCTCGCCGCCTTGTGGGGGAACCCAGGTGATGATCTGATAGGGATCGGCGATATCGCAGGTCTTGCAGTGCACGCAGTTGGTGAAGTTTATCTGTAGCCGGCCTTCGAAGCCGTCGGCGGTCTTCTCGAAGAGCGGTTCGTACACCGCGGCGGGACAGAAGTGTCGACACGGATTGCCGTATTCGACGGTACAGCGGTCGCGGCAGAGATTCGTATCTGAAACGAGCAAATGGCACGGCTGGTTCTCTTCGTGCATCGTGCCGCTGTTGTACACATCGGTCAGCTTATCGAAAGTCAGCGTATTGTCGACCTTGGCGCGCGGCGTCTCCTTGGGTTCCCAGCCCATCTTCTTCATCCGCTCGTAGCCCGGTTCGCCGCCGAGCTTGTTGATGAAGCCGAAACCCGCGCCGCCGGTGATCGTCGAGAGCCCGGCGTTGAGCAGCCCGGAGAGCAATCCGTTTTTGAAGCCTTGGTGGAAGTTGCGCGCGGTGCGCAGCTCCGAGTACGCCCACGAATCGCGGAAGCGCTTCTCGAACGACGCGAGCGTCTCGCTATCGTAGCGCTCGCCCTGCAACGCCTCCCACGCCGTCTCCGCGGCGAGCATGCCCGACTTCATGCCGAGGTGGATGCCTTTGAGGCGCATGCCGTTAAGGAAGCCCGCCGAATCGCCGATAATCAGCAATCCATCGCCGTACGCGCGCGGCATCGCGAAGAGCCCGCCTTCGGGAATCGCCTTGGCGCCGTAGCGGATCATCGTCCCGCCGGCGAGCATCTTCGCGATGGCGGGATGCTGCTTCATGCGCTGCAGCTCGTTGTGCGGATCGGTCGTCGGGTTCTTGTAATCGAGCCCGGTAACCATGCCGATGTCGAGCACGTTGCCGCCCATGCCGTAGATGAAGCCGCCGCCGAAGGTTTCCGGTGGTAGGGGATAACCGAGCGTGTGGATCACCGAGCCGGCTTTGAAGCGGTCGTCGGGAAGCTGCCACAGCTCTTTGATTCCGGCGGCGTAGACTTGCGGCTCGCGGCCCGCTGCGAGATCGAGTCGCGCAACGGCCTGCTTTGCGAGCGTACCGCGCGGGCCTTCGCCGAGCACGACGACCTTCGCGAGAAGGTCGGCTCCCGGCTCGTAGTTCGACTTCGGCTGACCGTTGTGATCGAGACCCTTGTCGCCGGTGCGCACGCCGATCACGCGCTCGCCGTCCCAGAGGAGCTCCTGTCCGGGAAACGCCGGGAAGACTTGGGCGCCCGCCTCTTCGGCACGCTCGCCCAGCCAAACGCTGAGCTTTTGCAGCGAGGTGACGTACTTGCCGTGATTGTTGAGCGGCGGCGGCGTGAGCGGCGCTTTGATCTTGCCGCCCGCGGTGAGGTACCACAGCTCGTCGCTCGTGACGGGCGACTCGACCGGCGCGCTCTCGCGCCACTGAGGCAGCAGCTCGTCGAGCGCGCGCGGATCCATCACCGCGCCGGAGATGCCGTGGTTGCCGATCTCCGCGGCCTTCTCGATCACCAAGATCTCTAGCGCGCGACCGGCCGCCTGCGCGAGCTGGCCAAGGCGGATCGCACCGGCAAGACTCGCCGGGCCGGCGCCGACGAAGAGGACGTCTACCTCGAGTTGGTCGCGTTCGGGCATGCGGGCTACTTACGCGGGACGGTAGGTACCGACCCTCCGGCCCCGCAAACGTGGCGCGATGGACGCAGCGCCCCGCCGCAGCTTCGCCAGCGACAATAACGCGCCGGTGGCGCCGGAGATCCTCCAGGCGATCGTCGATGCTAACGCAGGCGATGCGCCGGCCTACGGCGACGATCCGTGGACGGCACGCGCGATCGCGCGCTTTCGCGAGTACTTCGGAGAGAGCGTCGGCGTCTATTTTACGTTCAACGGCACCGGCGCAAACGTCGTCGCGCTCGCGTCGCTGCTGCAGCCTTGGGAGGCCGTGCTCGCGCCGGCGACCGCTCACCTGCAGACCGACGAATGCGGCGCGTTCGAGCGGTTCAGCGGTTCGAAAGTGATCCCCATCGCCACCGCCGACGGTAAACTGCGTCCAGCCGACCTCGAGCCGTACCTCCATGCGGCGGGCGTCGTGCACTTCGCGCAGCCGCGTATCGTGTCGATCTCGCAAGCGCCGGAGTTCGGCGGTGTGTACGAAACGGCTGAGCTGGCGGCGTTGTGCTCCTACGCGCACGAGCGTGGATTGCTCGTGCACGTCGACGGCGCGCGCTTGGCCAATGCGGCCGCCGCCTTGGGAACCGATCTGCGCGGCGCCTGCGCCGGTGCCGACGTGCTGACCTTCGGCGGCACGAAGAACGGGCTGATGCTCGGCGAGGCGGTCTGCTTTCTCACCCCGCAACTGCAGCGCGACGGGGCCGCGTTCGTGCAGAAACAGGCCACGCAGCTAGCGTCGAAAACGCGCTATATCGCGGCGCAGTTCGACGCCTTGCTGAGCGAGGATCGCTGGCGCATCTACGCCGCGCACGCCAATGCGATGACGGCGCGCCTGCACGAGCGCGTCGCCGCCACCGAGGGTGTGCGCGTTACGCGCCCCGTGCGCTGTAACGCGATCTTCGCCACGCTCGCTCGCGACGCCATCGAGGCGCTCCAGCGCGACTACTCGTTCTACGTCTTCGACGAAACGCTGCCCGAAGTGCGTTGGATGACGCACTGGGCCACCACGGAACGCGGCGTGGATGCTTTTGCGGAAGCGGTTAAGCTGTCGCTGTCACCCTGAGGCATACTCTGTCGACCTCGGCCGTCCCGCTTAGGCCGTCCAGTCGAGCATCGCGTTCCATTCGGGTTTGGGGAAGCGCTCCTTGCTCTTGATCGCTTCGACGTACTTGCGTTTGCCGGCGCGGTTGCCTTTGCCGAGCATCAAACCGCCGACGAGCCGCTCTTCCCAGAAGAAGAGCGCGCGGTACCACTTCTTCTCGCGGTCGATCTTGCGCGCGATTTCGAGATCGGGCCGAATGTCGGTGCCCAGCCCGAACTGCGTGATCGTCTGCCCTTTGAACAAGAGCGACGAATACTCGGGGACGTCGTGGTACTTCTCGCTGCCGCCCATCATGTTGAGCGCCACGACCTTCCCGTGGGCGCCGGCGTTGTTCCACGTGCCCATGCGATAACGCACCTCGAGGATTGGGTCGTAGAAATCGGCCACGTCGCCGGCGGCGTAGATGTTTTTGACGGTGGTCTCGAGGTGGTCGTCGCAGAGGATGCCGTTCTTGCTCGTCTCGATCTCGGTGCCGTCGCAGATTTCGGTGTTCATCGCCAAGCCGAAGCCGTAGGCGTAGCACTGCGCCTCGATCTCGCGGCCGCTGCTCGTGCGCACCTTAGCGATCTCGCCGTTGGAGCGCACGAACTCGTCGACCTCCTCGCCGTAGTGCATGTGCACGCCGTCGGCGCAGGCCGCCTCGTGCAGCAACGCGCCGGCATCTTCGTCGATGATGCGGTGCAGGCCGCGCGGCCCGCGCATCAGCCAATGCGTCTCGAGCCCGCGCGACGCGAAGGCCTCGGCCAGTTCGTAGGCGATGAACGAGCCGCCGATCGCCACGGCGGCCTTGCTGCGGTCGATCTGCTCGGAGATCGCGCGCGTGTCGTCGAGGTACTGGAAGGCGAATAGATTGCCCGCTCCCTCCGAGCCGGGCTTGCCCGTGGGGTTGGGGCGACCTCCGGTCGCAATCAACAGCGCATCGTACGGATAGGAGCGGCCCTCGACCTCAACCACGCACTCCTGCGTAATCACGCGATCGACGCGGGTGCGCAGGTGCAGCTCGATGCGGTGCTCCTCGTGCCACGCCTCGTTACGGATCATCACCTTCGCCTCCGGAATCTGCTTGCGCAGCATCGGCGGAAGCGAGATGCGATTGTAGAGCGTATAGGGCTCGTCGCCGAAGAGCACGATCTCGCAGGACGGGTCGTGCTTGCGCAGCTGCTCGGCCGCGGTCGTGCCGGCAAACCCGTTGCCGACGATGACATACTTGCGAACGTCTGAAGTCGCCACCAGGCCGGGCTTCGCCGTCGGAAGAACTCGTCTTGCCGATGGACGTCGGTCTCGAGCAGCTTTTGAACTCCTTCGCCGAGGCGCACGGGCAATACACGCTCGCACGCCTGGAACTCGCGCTCCATCATCCCGCCAAGCCGGCGCCTCCGGTCGTCGGCGGCATCGCGGAATCCTACGAGGGCGACCTGCGCGCTCGCTGGCCGGAGATCGAGACCCAGCTCGAAGACGCGCTGGCGTTCGTCGACCGCCTCGAGCGCGGACGGCGCCGCCGGCGCGCGCCCGACCGCGCCCTGCGCACCTATGCGCGAATGTTGCGCGAACTCGACCGTTCGGTGCGCGCGATTCGCTGGGCCCTCACCGTTGGCGAGACCGGCTACGACATCTGAACGCCTGGGCCAACTTCGGCACTAGCTCAACGCCAGGCCCATCATCATCTGGAATCCCACCTCGAGCGCGCGCTCGTCGATGTCGAAGCGCGCACTGTGCTGCGGCTCGATCCCTTTTTCGGGGCCGCGCGAACCGATGAGAAAGTACGCGCCCGGCCGAAGTTCCTGCATGAACGACATGTCCTCCGACCACATCACGATCTCGTGCGCGTCGACCACGTTCTCCGGCCCCACCACTTCTTTGGCGACCTTGCGCACCACGTCGTTGGCGACGGGACTGTTCACGGTCGGCGGATAGACGAACCGGTACTCGAAGCGATACTCCAAGCGCATCGCTTCGCAGAGGCCCGCGAGCAGCCGTTCGATGCGCTTGGGAAGCTCGCGGCGCACGTTCTCGTCGAAGGCGCGCACGCTCCCCTGCATCACTGCGCGATCGGGAATCACGTTGAACGTGGTTCCGGCGTGCAGCGCCCCCACCGTCACCACTACGGGGTCGCTGGCCGCGAACTCGCGACTGGCGACGGTCTGCACCATCGTAACGAACTGCGCAGCGGCGACGATCGGATCGACGGCATTCTGCGGCATCGCGCCGTGGCCGCCGCGGCCGATCAGCTCGATGTCGAAGCGATCCGACGAAGCGAAGAACGGGCCGTCGCGGATGCCAACCTTGCCCACGTTGAGCCCGCTATAGACGTGCAGCGCGAAGGTTCGGTCGACGTGCGGGTTCTCCAGCGCGCCGTCGTCGATCATCAGCTTGGCGCCCGCGTGCCCCTCTTCGCCCGGTTGGAAGCAGAAGACAATCGTCCCGGCAATCTCTGCGGCGCGCGACCGCAGCGCACCGGCCGCGGCCAGCAGCATCGCCATATGAGCGTCGTGGCCGCAGGCGTGCATCACGCCCTCGTTGGTAGAGCGGTACGCGACATCGTTCTGCTCGACGATCGGCAGCGCGTCCATGTCGGCGCGCAGCAGCGTCACCGGCCCCGGCCGCCCGCCGCGCAGCGTCGCGAGTATGCCGGTTCCGCCGACCCCGGTGCGAATCTCGTCGTAGCCGGCATCGCGCAGCTCGCGCTCGATGAACGTCGCAGTCTGGTACTCGACGAGCGACAGCTCGGGATGTGAGTGGAAGTGGCGCCGGTAGCGCGTCAGCTCGTCGCGCGGGGCCTCGACCGTAATGACTGCCATACGCCGACCTTTCAAAATGGCGTAGCAAGCGCTCCTGCCGCAGGATTTCCCCCCGGGTCAAACGACTACAAACTCCGTGGCCATGAAGCAGGAACCGCGTGCGGGCTCGACGCCGCCACTCGAACGTCACGGCTTGACCGACGAGCAGTTGATCGTGATGCTGCGCACGATGGTGATGCAGCGCACGCTCGAGAACCGCGGGTTCCAGCTCAACCGCCAGGGCAAGATTCCGTTCGCCTCAGCCAGCGAGGGGCATGAGGCCGTCCAGGCGGGGGCCGCGCTGGCATTCGAGCGCGGCAAGGACGTCTTGGTACCCTACTACCGCGACCTCGGGTTGGCGCTAGGCGTGGGAGTCACCCCGTACGAAGTGCTGCTCTCGCTTTTCGCGCGTGCCGCCGATCACTCCGCAGGGCGGCAGTTTCCGCACCACTACGCCAGCCGGCAGCTCGGCGTTCACACGATCAGCTCGGTGATCGCCGCGCAGCTTCCCCACGCCGTCGGCGCGGCGTATGCGATGAAGTATCGCGGCGAGACTGGACGGTCCGTGCTCACGACCTTCGGCGACGGCGCCACCTCCGAGGGCGAGTGGCATGAATCGCTCAACTTCGCAGCCGTCCACCGGCTGCCGATCGTCTTTCTCTGCGAGAACAACGAATGGGCGATCTCGACGCCGCTCGCCAAGCAGATGGGTCAGCCCGACGTTCACAAGCGCGCCGAGGGCTACGGTCTCCTAGGCGCCGTGGTGAACGGCATGGACCCCATCGCCTGCTATGCCGTGGTCGGCAACGCGTTGGCGCGCGCGCGTTCCGGGGACGGTCCGACTTTGGTCGAGGCCAAATGCTATCGTTTCCTGGCTCACACCACCGACGACGACGACCGCAGTTACCGCTCGCGCGAGGAGGTCGAGGAGCGCCGCAAAGAGGACCCCGTCCCCTGCTTCGAGCGCCTCTTGGTGGAGCACGGCGTGCTGGACGCGCAGGGGGCAGAAGCGTTGAAGCGTTCCGTCCTCGAAGAGACCAACGACGCCACCGACCGAGCCGAAGCGATGGCCTACCCGGCCGCCGCCGACCTGTACGAACGGGTCTATGCAGAGAGCTGGGAACCGTGGCGAGTCTAACCTAGCGCGCGATTGGAAGAACTGATGGCTACGACGGATTTACGAACGGGCAGTCTCGAGCGTCACGGATTGAGCGACGAGAAGTTGCGCGCGATCTTTCGCAACATGCTGCTCCAACGGCAACTCGACAACCGCGGATTTCAGCTCAACCGCCAAGGCAAGGTGCCCTTCGCGCTGGGCAGCGAGGGGCACGAGGCGCTGCAGGCCGGCGCCGCGATGGCCTTCAACCGCGGCAGCGACATCCTCGCTCCCTACTATCGCGATCTCGGGCTCTGCTTGGGCATCGGGCTCTCGCCATACGAGATCATGCTCTCGATCTTCGCGCGCGAAGAGGATCACAACGGTGGCCGTCAGTTTCCCAACCACTACTCTTCCAAGGCGGCCGGCTTGATGTCGTTCTCCTCGATTCTCGCGGCGCATCTGCCGCACGCGGTCGGCGCGGCGTACGCGATCAAGTATCGCGGCGAGAGTGGGCGCGCGGTGCTCGCGACCTGCGGCGACGGTACGACGAGCGAAGGCGAGTGGCACGAGTCGATGAACTTCGCGGCCGTCCACAAGTTGCCGTTCGTGATGCTCGTCGAGAACAACGAGTGGGCGATCTCGACGCCGCTCGAGAAGCAGATGGCGCAGCCGGAGATCTGGAAGCGCGCCGCCGGCTACGGCATGCCGGGGAGCCGTTTCAACGGCTTCGATCCGATCGTCACCTATGCGGCGGTTAAAGAAGCGATGGACCGCGCGCGCGGCGGCGGCGGTCCGACGCTAATCGAAGGCACCTGCTATCGCTACCTCGCGCACTCGACCGACGACAACGACATGACGTATCGTACGCGCGAAGCCGTAATGGAGCGCCGCAAGGAAGATCCGGTGCCCGCGTTCGAGTCGGTGCTGCTCGAGCAGGGCGTCATGAATGCCAACGACGTCGCCGACATGCGCAAAGACATCCTGCGCGAGACCAACGAAGCAACCGACGCGGCCGAGGCTCGCCCCTATCCCCAAGCCTCCGACCTCTACACGCACGTTTACGAAGGAGCCTGGCAGCCGTGGCAGTGATCAGCGAATCGACGGTGATGAACAACGTCGAAGCGGTGCGCGCGACGCTCTACGAAGCGATGAAGAACGACGAGCGCACCGTCATCCTCGGCGAGGACGTCGGCGCGCGCGGCAACGTGTTCCTTATCACCAAGGATTTCATCGGTGAGTTCGGCGAGCGCCGCGTGATCGATACGCCGATCGCCGAGGCCTCGATCGTCGGCATCGCGGTCGGCATGGCGATGGAGGGGCTGCGCCCGATCGCCGAAATCCAGTTTGCCGACTTCATCTATCCCTCGTTCAACCAGATCGTCGGCGAGGCGGCGAAGATCCGCTACCGCTCCAACGGTGAGTACACGTGTCCGATGGTGATCCGCACGCCCTACGGCGGCGGCGTGCACGGCGCGCTCTCGCACTCGGTCTCGATCGAGGCGCTCTTCTATCACGTGCCCGGGCTCAAGATCGTCGCGCCCGCCTTCCCCGACGACGTGAAGGGGTTGCTCAACTCTGCCATCGACGATCCCGATCCGGTGCTCTTCCTCGAGCACAAGAAAACGTACCGCCTGATCAAAGGCGAGGTGCCCAACGGCCACTACACGATTCCGCTGGGCAAGGCGCGCATCCGCAAGAGCGGCACGCAGTTGACCGTCGTCTCCTACGGGCTCTACGTGCACTGGGCGCTCGAAGCGGCCGAGAAGCTCGAGAGCGAAGGCTTGTCGGTCGAGGTGATCGACCTGCGCTCGATCCGCCCGATGGACAAGACCGCGGTCCTCGAGAGCGTCGAGAAGACGCGCAAGCTGCTCATCATCCACGAAGACAACAAGTTCGGCGGCATCGGCGCCGAGATCAGCGCGATGGTCGCCGAAGAGGCGCTCTTCCATCTCGACGCCCCGATCCGCCGCCTCTGCGGTCCCGACGTTCCCGCGATGGGCTACGCGGTACCCCTCGAAGAAGAATTCATGACGTCGCCGGCCGAGATGGCCGACGCGATGCGGGATATGGTGAAGTTCTAATCATGGCAACAACGATTACGATGCCCCAGCTCGGCGAGACCGTGACCGAAGGAACCGTGGCGCAATGGCTCAAGAGCGTCGGCGACGCGGTCGACAAGTACGAAGATTTCGTCGAGGTCTCGACCGATAAGGTCAACGCCGGCGTTCCCTCGCCGGTCACCGGGACGATCCGCGAACTGCTCGTTAAAGAGGGCGAGACCGTCGCCACCGGCACGCCGATCGCCGTGATCGAAGAGGTGGGAGCGGCGAGCGAAACGCCTTCCGCGACCGCGGCTCCCGCCGCGGCAGCAGCCGCAGTTCCGGCGGCCGAGGAGCGTGCGGCGGCGATGCCGTCGCCCAACGGTTCTTCCGGAAACGGCTCGGCCGCAGGTACCGAGAGCGAATCCGCGCTACGCGGCGCCTCGCCGGCAGTGCGACGGCTCGCACGCGAGCATCGCATCGATATCCGCACGCTGCGCGGCAGCGGCAGCAACGGCCGGGTGACTGCCGACGACGTCTTAGCCGCTGCCGGCGGCCGCGGCGTCGCCGCTCCGCCGCCACCGGCTACCGCACCCGCTATCTCTGCTCAGCCGGCGGCCCCGGCGATGCCGGGTGCTGCGCGGACGTCGACCTACGCGCAGCCGGTTCCCGGCACGACCGTCACGCTCACGCAGGCGCGGCGTATCATCGCCGAACGTATGGTCGAAAGCCGTCACACCGCGCCGCACGCGTGGTCGATGGTCGAAATCGACGTCACCAACGTCTGGAGCTGGCGGACGCGCGAGAAGGATCGTTTCGAACGGGAGAACGGCCACAAGCTCACGCTGCTGCCCTTCTTCATCCGCGCCGTCGTCGAATCGCTGGCCGCCTTCCCGCTGATGAACGCGCGTTTCGTGCCCGCAGCCGACGGCGGCCAGGCCGGCATCTACGTGAATGGTGAAGTGAACGTCGGCGTCGCGATCGGCTTGCCCACGAACTTGGTGGTTCCGGTGATTCGTCACGCCGACAAACTCTCGATCAAAGGACTGGCGCTCGCCGCCGGCTCGCTGATCGAAAAGGCGCGCACCGGCAAGCTCGGTGTCGACGATCTCGCCGGGGGCACGTTCACCGTCAACAACAACGGCGCGAACGGCTCGTGGGCCTCGGCGCCGATCATCAACGGCGGCCAGGCCGGCATCGTCACCATGGAGACCGTCGTCAAGACGCTCGTCGTCAACGATGACGACTCGCTCGCGATCCGGCGCATGATGAACTCTTGCCTCTCGCTCGATCACCGCGTAGTCGACGGCTACGTCGCCAGCGGCTTCCTCGCCGATCTCAAGCGGCGGCTCGAGCGCATGGGGCCGCAAGGAGAGCTCTAAGCGGAACTCCGCAAGCATTTCCGCTTCGAAGCGGCCCACGCACTCCCGTTTCACGAAGGGAAGTGCAAGCGCATGCACGGGCACTCGTACCGTCTGGAGGTGGCGATCCGCGGCACGTTGCAGACTCACGGGCCGGCCTGCGGCATGGTGATGGATTTCGAAGAGGTCGAAGGCATCGTCGACGAGCGCGTGATCGCTAAGCTCGATCATCAGACGCTCAACGATATCGTCGACAACCCCACGGCCGAAAACGTGCTGCTCTGGATCTGGCGGCAGCTCGACGGCAATCTCCCCGGCTTCGAGGAAGCGGTGCTTTGGGAGACGCCGCGAAGCTGCGCGCGCTTATGCCGCGATGCTGCAGCTCGCTGAGATCTTCTACTCGATCCAAGGTGAGGGCTCGTGGACTGGAACGCCCGCGGTATTCGTGCGTCTCGCCGGCTGCAACCTCGCCTGCGATTTCTGCGACACCGATTACTCCATCAAGCGCTTTGCGAGCGTCGACGACGTGGTGAGCGAGGTACGCGACGCCGGCGACGGCTGCCCGATGGTGATTCTCACCGGCGGCGAGCCGCTGGCGCAGGCCGAAACGCCGGTGCTGATCGATGCGCTGCGCCGCGACGGCCGCCGCGTGCACCTCGAATCGAACGGCACGATCTATGCTTCGCTGCCCGACGACGTGTGGCTCTGCGTCTCGCCGAAGGAACGCGTCGATCCGCGCATGGCGGCGCGCGCCGACGAGGCCAAACTCATCGTCGATCAACGCGTGCCGGAGGAACATCTCCCGCTCTTCGAAGGCAAGCCGACGATTCTGCTCCAGCCCGAGGGCAACAAGCCCGCCAACGTCGCGCTCGCACTAGCGTACGCGAAGGCGCACCCGCAGCGCTTTCGGCTCTCGCTGCAGACGCACAAGTTCATCGGCGTTCCGTGATCCTGCTCTGCTGCGCCGTCGAGGCCGAGCTGGCGTTCTGGAGCCAACGCGACGGCGTGGAGCGGTTGGTGATGGGCGTCGGTCCGGTCGAGGCCGCGAGCGCGCTCGCGGCACGGCTCGCGCGCGGCGCCTATCGGCTCGTGATCAACGCAGGCCTGGCGGGCGCTTTCGACGGTGCGGCGAGCATCGGCGACGGGGTCGTCGTCGCCGAGGATACGATGGAGCTGGATCTCGAGAATGGCGAGGCGATCTCGCTGCCGCGCGGCGATCGCACCGTCGAGACGGCGCGTTCGCACGGCTCGCTGGTGAGCGCGCTTGAGGCCAAGAGATTCGCGGCGGTGCGCGGGGTGACGGTACCGCGCGTGACCGCGACGGAGGCCACCGCGGCCCGGCTGGCGGCGCGCGGCGCGCAGGTCGAATCGATGGAGGGCTTCGCGGTGCTGCGCGCGGCCGAACGCGCCGGCGTGGCGGCGATCGAGGTGCGCGGCATCTCGAACCGCTGCGGTGCGCGGGAGCGAAGCGGCTGGGACTTTTCCGCCGGAATCGGCGGCCTGCAACGCGTACTCGACGCGTCGTTCGAGGCGTGCACGGGTATGATGGAGCTCTGATGGCTCCCTACACGCTGGCCTATTCTCCGTGCCCCAACGACACCTACATCTTCGCCGCGCTCACCAACGGACTTCTCGAGGGCACGCCCGAGGTGCGCGTGCACCTAGCCGACATCGAAGAACTCAACGAAGCGGCGGCGCGCGGAGAGTACGAACTGACGAAGGTGAGTTACGGCGCGATCCCCTACCTGCTGGGCCGCTATCGCATCCTGCCCGCGGGCGGCGCGATCGGCCGCGGTTGCGGTCCGCTGCTGGTCGCCCGGCCCGCGGGTTCTCCGGAGCTGTTCAGCGACTACGCAAACCGGCGCATCGCGATCCCCGGCGAGCGGACGACCGCGTTTATGCTGCTGCAGCTCGCCTTCGATCGCCGTCCGAAAAAGACCGTGCAGATGCGCTTCGACCACATCGTCGACGCGGTCGCGAAGGGCGAGGTCGACGCCGGGCTGATCATCCACGAGTCGCGCTTCACCTATCGCGATGCCGGACTGATCTCGGTGACCGACCTCGGCGAGTGGTGGGAGACGATGACGCTGCTGCCCGTCCCGCTGGGTGCGATTCTGGTGCGCAACGACATCGACGACGAGCGGGCGCGCTCCTTGAACGACGCGATCCGCCGCAGCCTCGCATTCGCGCGCGCCAACGAGGAGGCGGTGATGCCCTACGTACGCGAGCACGCCGTCGAGATGAGTGACGAGGTGATGCGCGCGCACATCGGCCTGTACGTCAACGAGTTCACCGACCACCTTGGCCAGAGCGGAAGAGAGGCCGTGCACGCGCTCTTCTCGCGGGCGCACGACGCGGGCATCTTGCACCGGGCCGTCGAGCCGGTTTTTGCGCCGTAGCGCCTTTCTCGCAAGCGCGGCGGCGCTGGCTGCGAGCAGCACGGCGCGCGGCGCTGCCGAATCGCTGCCGTCGGCTCGCATCGCTTTGGGCGACGAAATGTTCCTGCGCTCGGCGTGGCGCGAGCTCAACGGCCGAACGATCGGGCTGATCGCCAATCAGAGCAGCGTGACCTCGCAGCTCGAGTCGATCGTCGACGCGACGCTTCGGCATGGAGGCATCCGCCTCAAGGCGATCTACGCGCCCGAGCACGGTTTTCGCGGCGACCGCAACGCGGGGGCGTCGGTAGGGTCGTACGTGGATCCCACGACGCGCCTTCCGGTGTTTAGCCTCTACGGCGCCTCCAAGCACCCGAGCGCGGAGATGCTTGAGGGCATCGACGTGCTGGTGTTCGACATCCAAGACGTCGGCTCGCGCGCGTATACGTTCATCTCGACGATGGCGTATGCGATGCAGGGCGCAAAGGAGCTGGGCCGGGAGTTTTGGGTGCTCGATCGCCCCAATCCGATCGGCAGTACGATCGAAGGACCGGTGCTCGAGCCGGAATACGCGTCGTTCATCGGGCTCTATCCGATTCCGATGCGTCACGGCATGACGATTGGCGAGCTGGCGATGCTCTTCAACGATCACTTCGGCATCGGCGTAAAGCTGCGCGTCGTGAAGATGGCCGGCTGGCGGCCGTCGCTGGTCTGGCCCGACACGGGTTTACAATGGGTACCGACGTCACCCAACATTCCCACATGGCAGACGACGTTCGTCTATCCCGGAACCGGGCTGATCGACAGCCTCGGCATCAACAATGGGAGCGGTTACACGATGCCGTTCTTTCTTGCGGGCGCACCGAACCTCGACGGAGGGAAGGTCGCAGCGCGGCTGAACGCGCGCGACCTGCCCGGCGTGTGGTTCCGGCCGGCGGCATGGCTTCCGTACGTCGGATTCTGGAAAGACCGCGAACTCACCGGAGTCGAGCTGGTCGTTTTCGATCCGCGCCGCTTCCTCGCGGTACGCACCGCGGTAGAAATCTTGGTCGCAGCGCGCGAAATCGCGCCGCATGCGCTCGACTATAGCCATCCGTCGGAGATCGACCGCGACTGGGGCACCGACTCGATTCGCACGAGCCTGCAAGCCGGAAAGGACGCGCACGAGATTCTCGAGCAGTGGAGCGACGGCGTCGCGCAGTTCGAAGCGCTGCGACGACGGTATTTGCTCTACTGAGATAGCTCGTCGGCGGCGCTTTGGAGCGCGGCGGCCAGCATCCGAAGCTCGCGCTTTACGTTATCGGCGTTGGCCGCGAAAATATCGCGCCACATTGCCGGGCTCATCGCGGAGATGCGCAGCAGTTCGCGCGCTACCGGGCCGCAGAGTCTCTCGGCTCCCGGCACCTCGTTCAACATGCGCGCGTACTCGTACGCGACGGCTTGCGGCACGTGCGAGGTGATCGCTACGATGCGATCGTGATCTTCCGCGCTCATCGCTACTGCTTCCCCGCCCATCGAGGTAACGAACGAACGCGCGCGTTCGTCGAGTTCTTCGTCTCCCGACGGTGCGTAGGCCCACGGCCTCCCCTCGAAAAGATCGGCGCGCGCAGCCGTGACGCCGCTGCGTTCGGTTCCCGCCATCGGGTGGCCGGCAACGAAATTCTTCAGTCCGCGCGCCGCCCGCGCGATCGGAACTTTCACCGATGCGACGTCGGTCACGAGCGACGCTGCGGTGGCGCCAGCGCGCGAAAGCCGCTCGATCTCTTCCACTGCCGGCGCGAGATGCGCCGCAATCACCAGCACGTCCGCACGATGCGCCAGCTCCTTACGGGATGTGGCCTCGTCGATCGCACCCCGTTCGCGCGCTAGCTCGAGCGCACGCGGGTCCGCGTCGTATCCCAGCACGACGTCGCCATTACGCCGCGCCCGTAGACCGATGGAGCCGCCGATGGCTCCCACCCCAAAGATCCCGACGATCACCTGCGCACGAGGTCGGGACGCAATACGGCGGCACCGTCGAGATAGACGTGCTCGATCTCCGCGGCGCTGCGCGTGGTATTGACGTGCATCAGAATGCGGATCACGCGTCCGAGGGCACCGGGCACGTCGACTTCGACCGCGTGCAGCATCGGCACGGTGGTCCAGCCCATGTCGCGCGCGGCGAGTGCGGGAAAAGCGGCGTGCAAATCGGGCGTCAGCGTGAAGAGCACCGAGGCGATGTCTTCCAGCTCGATCTCGTTGCGCGAGACGACCTCTCTGAGCAACCGTTCCGTGGCGCGCGTAATCTGGGCGCGATCGTCGGCCTCCACCGTAATCGCTCCGCGAATGCCGCGAAAAACGCGAACCCCCGCCGAGCCGGCGGGGGTCTGCGTTGGCGCTCGTTGCTCATCGTTCTGTTGCAAGGCTTCCCTCACCGAGCTCCAATTCGGTCGAAACGATAAGTGGAACGATGCGCCATCCACGTCCACATGACGCTGATTATGCAATCACCCGCACGGTAAGTCAAGTTTTAAGCTCGCCTCCTACCGCACCAACGCTTAAACAGGTTCTGGGATTGGACATCGATTCGATCCGAAAGGGACGCGCAATTCGGGACGCTTTCTCGCTGGGATTTAGGCAGCTGGCGGCTGCCGAAGGATGCCCCCAACCAAGCGGGAAACGCTCGCTGTATGAATAGGATGATACATCGCAGTTTTGCCGCACTTTTTGTGGCTTTTTTAGCTTGCGCCACCGCGCGCGCCGCGGCGCCGACGCCGGCTCCCGCGCCGACCGCGGCCCCCGCTCAATCGGCAACGGAGACGCAGTTCGTCGCGTCGGTAACCGGTGATCTGCAGAGCCGTTTCGCCACGACCGATCAAGCTTCGGCCGCCGGCTACTTCCGCTACACCAACGAGGACCAAACCGGCGCCATCAGTTGGGTGAACCTGAAGTATTGGCAGAGCGATCAAGCGCACCCCAGCCAGCTCTGGTACGACGTCAAAGGACGTTTGATCGGCGCGGACTTCTCCGTGCTGCAAAGCGGCTCGCCGGCGCGCCCGGCGATCTGGGGCGTCTCGCCATCGCGCTGGCTCGACTTCGCGCCGGGACACGTGCACTTCGGCATCAAGACGGCAACGGGCGTCGCGTTCGGCGGAGCCGGTTCGAAGTCGATGGCGACGGTGGGCGGCTCGCTTACCGATCCGACGGCTGCCGACATCGTGAAGCTCGGAACGCTGCCGCGCTATAAGAAGCTCGGCATTCCCGCAGCAAAGAGCGCCGACGACGTCGCATTCGTCTTTCCGTTCCCGGCAATCTGGGATCTGCAGGTCTGGCTCGTCCAGAACCCGCTAGGCGCGTTTGCAGAACACAATCCGAACGTGATCCCCAGCGCCGCCGCCACCAATCAGGACTAGCCTTTCTCGGTCACCCTGAGCGCCACCGTGACAAAGCGGTGCTCAGGGTGACAAAGTGCGCTAGCTTCTACTTCTCGTAGACGGCAGCGCCGATGGGTTCCACGAAGCTCGTCGTCGTGTTGTCGTTGGTCGGCATGCCGCCTGCGGGATACGCCAACGATCGGCCGTCGTCGCAGTGTAGCCGCACGTTTCGTAATCGGCACCGGCGACATACTGCTGGCCGTTGGCCGCGATTGCGCCCTGAGTCAAGTCGCAGACCGAGCCGCCTTGGTAGTTCGAGAGCGTCGTCGTGCCGGTAACGGTGCCGCCCGAGCCCGATACTGATACCCAATAAATGCAGGCCGCAGGTGCGCCGCCGCACTGCTGGTCGCCGAGCGCAACGTAGTTGCCGGCTTTATCCCACTGAACCATTCCGGCGAAGTGAAGCGTGGCGCCACTGAGCCCGATCGTCTTCGTCGTGCCGCTGCCCACCGGCAGTTCGGCGAAGTAGCTGCTCGTGCGGCTGGAGTCGGTACCGTCGAAGAACAGATTTCCGTTCGGATCGTATCCGAGAAAGAAGTACTGATAGATGCTGGAATTGCTGTACGCCGTTCCGGTGCCCGAGGCGTTCTTGAAGATCATGATGTCTCCAGGCCCACTCGTGCTCTCGATATTGGAGACCGCGAGATCGCCCGTGGTCTTATTGACGGCGCAGCTCGCCGGGTATTCGTTGGGCACGCTCAACGTATTGAGCAGCGTGCCGGTCCGCGAGTACTGCAACATCTCCTGGAGTCCCGTATTGGCGACCCACAGGTTGCCCTTGGCATCGGTGCACTCGCCTTCGGGCGAGCTGAGCCCGGTGATCGTGCCTTTGAGCTTCATGGCCGGCATGGTGAAGATATCGACGGCGTCGGCGCCGTAGTCGGAGATGAAGAGCAGGCGCGGCGCTCCGTCGACATCCGGGGAGACCCACGTCTTGGCATGGTTCGGATGTTGTGCCGCATTGGGCCGGGCGGCGAGTGTTGGAATCGCAGTTTTTTTGTCGCTCGAAACTGCGGCGTGCGCATCGGTCTGCGCCGTATTTGGGGCGATTACCGGCGCGGGGGTCGTCTGCATCCCGGCTCCGCTGCTGCACGCCGTCAAAACGCCCGCGGCCGCAGAAGCCAAGAGTGCGCGCCGGGTCGCGTTGGAAAGATTCATTAAGCGGTTGCTCCTTTTGTAACGAGGCCCGCGTGGCACAGGCGCCTCTTGTGAAACGGGCTTCGTTTACCCGGCCCCGCCGCGGACAAAACTGAGCGAGCCGTGAAAACTCCGCGCGACGCGCGAGTAAGGATGCGGGCCGTTGCACACAGAAGCATCGCGCATACAACCCCGTGTGGTGAGGAGCGAGCATATTGAATATCGATCGTCGCGCGTGCGCGCTGGCCGCTGGACTTGCGACGATGCTCGCGGCATGCGCGCGATCCACTGCTCCTCTCGAGTTGCCCAGCGCTGCCGCCGAGCGTGCCGTCGCGCCGGCGTTGCAAGCGAGCGGTAGCAGTCATCATCTCTACGTCGCCGATCCGGGCACGGGGGCCATCTACCGGTATCCGCTCGTCGAGGGCCTCCCGTCCACCTCCCCCGACGAAACGTTCGCATTGGTGCCCAACGTGTCGCGCCTCGGCGTCGACGGCGAGCATAATATCTATGCCGCCGGCTCGAGCCGTGCCGGCGGGTTCGTGCAGAAATATTCGGCCGCAGGCGAGCTTTTAGGATCGATCCAGCTCGACGTGACGATCGGAAGCTTTGCGGTCGATCACGACGGCTATTTCTACGTCGCACCAAATGCGTACGGCAACGTGGCGTTCACCTATAGTCCGCAGGCCTTCGAATCGACCGGCGGCGCGCAACCGATCGCCACGCTTACCGCCAGCGGAGGCAGCTCCGGGCTCAACGCGTTCATCTCGATGGCGGCCAACTCCGACGGCCGCCTCTATGCCGCGACCTACTACGGCATCAACGTGTTCGACGATCCGCACCAATCGTCGCAGCAGAGTGCGACGATTACGGCGCCGCAAGGAAAATGGGAGCCGGTATTCAACGGCGCGATCGGCTTCGACGAGGTGGGCCGCCTCTACGCCGACCTCGGCTATCAAGATTACTGCCTGAAGGTCTGTACCGGGCAGTACTGGCGCGACACCGATTTTGACTGGGTCGAAGACGGACTCACGTCTAAACGCAAAGATAACTTGATTCTCGCCGGCGACTGCGCCTTCAAAGACTCGGCGTACGAGCTGCCCGGCACGGTTACCGGCTTGGCCGTTTACGACGGATACGTGGAGGCGGCGTGCTACGGCGACAAGACGTCGGTCTGGGTCTACAAAGAAGATACGTTCGGCCGCCAGCACGCATTGGAGACGCTGGGTCACGCGACGCGTCCCACCGATGCAAAGATCGGCCCGTAGGGCCTTTACCCCTAGGCTATTTCGAACTCCATCGCTTCGAGGTATTTCTCGGCGTCCATCGCGGCGCGGCATCCTGCGCCGGCGGCCGTCACCGCCTGACGATAACGGAAATCGTTGACGTCGCCGGCCACGAACACGCCCTCGGCGTTGGTGTGCGTGCCGTCGGGAGAGGCGATGTAGCCGCGCTCGTCGAGATCGAGCTGACCGTCGAAGACGGCGGTGTTCGGCGTGTGCCCGATCGCGACGAAGAGCGCGTCGGCCGCGAGGACCGACGTACTTTCGTCGGTCAGGTTGCGCAAGCGCAGCCCCGTGACGTGCGTTTCACCCAATACTTCCTCGACAACGGAATTCCAAACGAAGTCGACCTTCTCGTGCGAACGCGCGCGATCGGCCATGATCTTGCTGGCACGAAGCCGGTCGCGCCGGTGGATCAGCGTCACGCGGCGGCCGAAGCGCGTGAGGAAGAGCGCCTCCTCGAGGGCGGAGTCGCCGCCGCCGACCACTACGATATGCTTGTCGCGAAAGAACGCGCCGTCGCAGGTGGCACAGCTCGAAACGCCGCGACCGCGTAGGCGCTCCTCGCCGGGAATGTCGAGCCACTTCGCGCTCGCGCCGGTGGCGACGATCACGGTCTCGGCTTCGTACTGCGCGTCGAGCGTGCGAACCGCGAGCGGCCGCTTCGCAAAGTCGACCGACGTGACGTCGACGTTCTCGATGCGTGCGCCGAAGCGTTCGGCCTGTTCGCGAAAGCGGGTCATCAGGTCGGGGCCCATGATTCCTTCGGGAAATCCAGGGTAGTTCTCGACGTCGGTCGTGAGCATGAGCTGGCCCCCATAGAGACCGCCGGCGAGCACGAGCGGACGCAGGTTGGCCCGCGCTGAATAGACCGCCGCCGTAAGGCCGGCAGGTCCCGAGCCGATGATGATCACGCGTTCCATTCGACCCTCTTCGACTCGGGCGAGCGGTTCCCGGTTGCAGCCGTTCCAAGCGGCGCGTCGAAACAGCCCGCATGAACGATCAGCAGCTGCCGTTGGAGGATACGTTCGGCGATATCCTGCGCAAGGCGATGCGCGGCACGGGCACGAGCGAGACGCAGCTCGCCGAGGCGACCGGAATCGCGCGTGGAACGATCGCGCACTGGCTCAAGGACGAAGGGGCGGCTACCGACGACGAGGCGCGCGCGGTGGCGTCGGTCTTACGTCTCGACGGCCCAAAGCTCGCCGACAGCGCCGCCGCGCGCTGGCAGCCGCCGCGCATCGAACGCGCCGACGTCCGGCGCCACCCGCAGGATCCGCAACCCAGCAATGGTTACGTCTTCTTCCTCGAGCAGGGACGCCGCGCCGCGCTGGTCGACCCCGCCGGCATGCCGCAGAACCTCCTGCGCGTGCTGCGCGACGGCGCCTACCATCTGCAGTACATCCTGGTCACGCACAAGCATCCCGATCACTGCGACGCCACGGCCGACGTCGCGCAGGCCTTTCCCGACGCGACGATCGTGATGCACCCGCTCGACGTGCACGCGATCGGCTCGCTCTCCAAGAACGCGCTGCCGATCCGCGACAACGAAACGCTGCCGTTCGGCGACGACGCCTCGATCCGCATGCTGCACACGCCCGGCCACACCGACGGCTCCTCGTCATTCCTCTTTGAGGGTGCGCTCTTCTCGGGCGATACGCTCTTTGCCGCAAGCGTCGGCGGCGCCTACGGCGACAAGAGCACCTACGCCGACATCCTCAACAGCGTTCGCAGCAAACTCTTCACGCTGCCCGACGACACCGTCGTCATGCCCGGCCACGGCCCCCCAAGCAAGATCGGCCTAGAAAAACACCACAACCCGTTTTTCTAGCGCCTCCGTGTCACTCCGAGCGCAGTCGAAGTGGCGAGCGCAGTCGAAGCACGAGCAACGATAACGCATCGAAGCGTCGTCGAGAACAACGCCTCTAAACGGGTCTCACTACTTGTCCCTCGACTGCGCTCGGGATGACAACCTTCCCTCGACTGCGCTCGGGATTACCGGTTATTCCCGATACACTTTTGGGACCGTTACGCTGGCGCCGTCGGCGTTGACGATCGTCGCGCCGCTCTCTTTGGGGGCCGATACCGACTCGCGGATCAGCTCGAACTGGAAGACGGTCTGCCCCGAGGACGGAAGCGACGCCTCGACGTGCTGCGGCGAGCAGTATTTGGGCGTGCAGAAGGCGGCGAGCCAGCCGTTGGCAACGCCTTTGGCGGCGAGGCGGACTGCGACGTTCGGCTTTCCGTTCACTTCGAGACGGTACTTCGCCGCGCTCGAGCTGGTGGTCTGGAGATCGTTGCCCGTCCACGGCTTGATGGCCAGATGTACCGGCGCACCGGAGAGCGCCAAGAGCATAGGAAGAGCCAGCAGTAACCATTTCACGTTCGAAGCTTATATCCGATTGCGGTCAATCGCAACACTATTCCCAGTGAAATTGCCGTGAGAAATACGATCATCGCGATAGAGAACACGGGCGAGAGGTAGCTCTCTCCGGTATAGCTGCGGCGAAATGCATCGATGGTGTAGAAGATCGGGTTGAAGAGCTCGAAGGTGCGCAGCGTTGGCGGCAGCATCGTCGCCGACGTGAAGACGCCGCCGACGAAGGTTAGCGGCGTGATGACGAAGGTCGTGAGAATGGCGATGTGGTCGAATTTGTCGGCCAGCAGCCCGAAGATGACACCTAGTGCCGAGAAGAGCACCGAGACCAGCGCGATCACCCCGACGAAGAGGAGCCAGTCGCGTGGCGCGATGTGCACGAGCAAAATGCCCAGCGCCGTGATTAGCCCGGCGATGAGCAGCGAGCGGGCGAGGCTGCCCAGCACGTAGCCCCCCACCATCTCGTACGCCGACATCGGCGCGATCAGCAACTCCTGGATCGAGTTCA
>DASZGC010000094.1:0-33768 GCA_035939175.1 Candidatus Cybelea sp.
CCGGTGGGATTCGCCCAATCCGAACAAAGTTGCATAGGTTTTTCGATCGTAGCGCAGATCGCCGTCGTAATCGTCTTCGACGATCCAGGCTCCGCTCTTCGCCGCAAAGTCGAGCAGAGCGAGTCTTTTCTGAACCGGCATTGTGAAGCCGAGCGGCCACTGATGCGTCGGGGTCACGTAGATAACGCACGGATCGGCAGATAGCGACTTACCGACATCGATGTCGATGCCCGCCTCGCTAGTGGGCACGGGAATGACGCGGCTCGAGCGCACGCGGAAAGTGAGGCGCGCGTGCGGATAGCCGGGCTCTTCGACCCACACGGCGTCGTCTTGATTCATGAGCAGCACGGCGGACATGAAGAGCGCGAGCTGCGAACCGGAAACGATGACGATCTGGTCGGGGCTACAATCGCACGTGCGGACCGTGAAGAGGTGCACGGCGATGGCCTTGCGCAGCGGGAAATAGCCCCGAGGATCGCCTTCGCTCGTCCACCGCGCGCTCTTATCGCGCAGCAGGCGTCCCACGATACGCGACCACTTCGCGACGGGAAAGGCGTCGAACGCTGGCGACGACGGCCTGAACGGCCGCGCGAGCGACGCCAACTCGGGCAATCGCCAAACGCGCAGGATGTCCGCCGCGTGTGAAAGCGGGCGTGGTTCGACGGGTACGGTCGGCGGCTTCCGCTGCGGACGCACCGCGCTGTGCGCGACGAACGTTCCGGCGCCGCCGCGACCGACGACGTAGCCTTCGGCGAGTAAGAGCTCGTAGGCGACCATGATGGTGTTTCTCGAGACGCCCAACTCCGCTGCCAACTGACGCGTCGACGGAAGCGAATCATGGGCTTGTAGGCGTCCTTCCAAAATCGCGCGGCGCAGCGCGGCGTAGATTTGCCGATGCTTCGGCACGCGCGACGCCGTGTCAATCTTGATGTCCGCGAAGCGAGAATCGAGGCGAGTTTGTTGGGCCACTGGCCTTACCTCCGCAATGCAAGGTGGCTCTTTCGGCCCGGCGCCGCCGAGCCGCATAATGGCATTGCACAAAATGGACCAGACACCTCGAAACGATTCCCGTACCGTGGCGCGAGTCATCGGACTCGCGCAAGATCTGATACAGAGCCTAAAAACCTACGCGACGCCGCAAATCACCGTGGCCGGGACGACCGACGACGGCAGAAACGTTGCCGCTCAGCTCGTCATCCTGCGACGCGAAATAGACGCTTTCTTGACAAGGCTACCGAGTTAGGCCCGGCACGTAGGTGAGCGCAAGGATCGAGAAGCTTTGAAGGTCAGCGAGGCTGCGTCAGTCCTCACTTTAACCCAAGCCGTCCTCAAGGAAAACGCAGTTCTTGCTGGCTTGAGCGCGTCCATGACTGCAGAATTCCTTGAAGTCGGGAAATTGATAGACCTTAAGACGCCACAACAAATATATGAGGCTGGGCGTAAAATACGAGAAGTTTATTTTCCGATTAACGCCGTGCTTTCAGTCGTTACCGAAATGCGCGACGGCGGCTCGATTGAAGTGGGCACGGTCGGCCGGGAGGGTGTCTCTGCGATTCCGCTCTTGCTCGGCGCCACAACCTCGGCGAACGAAAGTTATTGCCAAGTTCCTGGCCGCGCCGTGGTCATTACCAGCGATTATTTTCGCCGCCTGCTCAGCGCCGACGATGGCTTTCGGGACGTGATGGGCCGGTTTCTCCAGGCGTATGTAAATATGCTGGGTCAGCTCGCCGCCTGCAATAGGCTGCATAACCTATACGAGCGCTGCGCACGTTGGCTCTTGTTGACGCACGATCGCGTCAATTCCGATGAGATCGCTCTCACGCAAGAATACCTCGCTATGATGTTAGGCTCGCGCCGCTCCGGGGTAACGATTGCGGCGTCCACGCTTCAGCGGGCTGGGTTCATTCGCTACGCTCGCGGCAATATCATGGTTCTCAATCGACAGGGTCTAGAGGAGGCTTCATGCGAGTGCTATGCGGTGGCGCGCGAGCAGTTTGGGCCTTTACTCGGAATGATCGAGCTAAGTAAGTAGCAAAGACGAACCCCCAGCAGCATGCTAGGGGTTCATTCCACCTGTGTCCGATTGGCGCCATAGCCTCCTTGCTCGAAGCGCTTATTGAATCACCTTCGGTCGTTGGGACTATCTAGTGGCGATTTTCTAAACGGAAACTGTTGATCCTATCATCAATCAGAGTTACCGCCCCAGACTCCGCCAATAAACGGCCTCTTACTTTTACGGCGCTGCCGATTGAGATCGAGACCGCTGCCATAATCGTTCCCCTGAAATGTGATTCCGTGTTGAGTGTTGCTGAACTGCCGACCTGCCAAAACACATTGCAGGCGTTGGCTTCGTTGATCAGCTTGACGCGGCTCTTGACGGCCGTCGTTAGCGTAGATGGGATCTGGAAGATGAACACGCTATTCGACTTGTTCTTGCCGTCCAGGGTAACAGTTCCACTGATCCCGAGTGACGTGGGAGCATTGTACAGCCCGGGAGCTATTGTGGTTCCTCCGATGTCGGCGGGCAGAGCTGTCGGGTTTGGAAGCGCCACGGTGTAGAGGTATCCGATGGCCAAATCCGCCTGCGCCTGCGCCGCAACTGGGCCGCCGGCGTAGATTGATCCATATTTCACGACGCCAGGGCCGAAGCCGGTAATGCTTGTTCCGGGAGAAACGCCAAGATTGCCGTTGAGGATCGTCAATCCGGTGCTGGTAACAGTGGACGCCCCCAGGACCGCAAACGAGGCGGCAGACGCAAGCGGTACGTCTCCCGTCGTGATCGGGCAAGTCACTCCGCTATCTGGGCCTACGGAGCTGCTATCCGCTAATGTGAGGTGCTGTGTGCTTGATGTTTGCGCGGGTGGAGCAAAAGCTGAACTGCCGCCAGCGTTATTGCTGCCGCTGCATCCAGCCAGCAGCGTGAGAATGACGCTCGCGCTAAGCGCGTAGCTGAGTGAGTTTGAATTACGCATGTTGAGTGCCTTTAGAGTTTTGGAAGGTCCCAAGGGACCAAACTCGTAGATACAGCGTATCTTTTTCTACCTTTAATCGCTGTACTGCACCGCACACACCTTATTCTCTGTACTGTACCGCACAAAGCCTTATTTCCGCTTGCGACCGTAGGATCCGCCGAATCGCCTTGCGCAAAGATTCGTCCACTCCGGCTGCAGCGCCGGCGATCGAAGGTCCGTCTTGCGCAAGGCTCTTGGAGAAGATGAGCTGGGGAAGCTCATGGCTGCCGGAAAGGCGTTGCCGGAAGAACAAGACGGTTACTCCCCCTCGAATCCCGGCTAGCTTTGCGTAATCCGTTAGACGACCGTTGGAGCAGCAGGCGCCCTCTTATGAGCTTTGGACTCGTTCTCTCTATGACCCGCATTTAAGAAAGCTAAGCCCGATATGGCTTTGCACGCACTGGCCAAACTGCTCCGAGCAGGTCAAGAGAAGCTGGAGAACCGTGGCTAGGATGCCGGACGTACGCCCAACCAACGGGCTATATTGCGGACGTAGTCTTTAAAGATCTCGAGCCGAGCCGGATCGCGTTTTATCTCGTAACCGGGTTTGTCGGTGACAAAACTTGGCGCGCCTCGATCCGTGTCCCAGTTGAGATCCGCCAAGTGGTGGAACGTCGAAATCGCGACCGCGCGCCCCAAGACTCCGCCGTCGAACGGTTCACCTTCGACCGCAACGGCGAGATTGAACTTCCGGCCGCTCACCGTGCTCGTCCCCGTCGCAACGACACGGGCAAAGGCGGTACCTTCGGACACGCCGACCGCCCCCTCGTGCGGATGGGCAGGAAAATACTCGATCGTCCCACCTTCTGCTTTCGCGCTCCTAAGGATGGGATGTACCGGCGCGACCGCCAAGATCTTCTGATAGTTACCGTTCGCACCGGAGTGGTAGTTGGGATAGGAAATGTTTGGATTATCCTGATCGTCGTTCTCGGTGCGACCTGGCTCGAGGTTGTACGTGTGAAAATGATTGAACTGTCCGAGCGAGCCAAGATGACAGAGACAAAGCCCAAGATCCTGGTGGTCGCGCGCAGTCAAAACGCCTCCGCCCCGCTTGCGAAACTCAATGATCGCATCGCTTTCTGCTTGAGTAAGGCCATCACCGGTGTCGACGGCCATCAACCACAGCTGATCGAAGTCCAAGTCAGGCAGTCGCATGATCAAGTGATCGTTGCGGTTTGCATCCATCTCTTCATTTCGCGCAACTACCTCATGACCGTCAGCTTCTAGAGCTTCGCGTAAGAGGGAAAAGCGCGAGACGTTCCAGTCGTCCTCCGCGAACGCAATGGTCGTTTGTAACAGTATCTTCGCCATTTCTCATCATCCTCACTAGCAACACGTATGACGTACGACCCCGACCGCGCAGTAGCGATGCGTAAGTACAATTCCGGCAAAGCGATCTTGCCATCATCTGCAACCGACGTCAACGCGTAACTGTGGCCCCCGGGCTAAGTAAGACGCCATCGACGTTTACAGTCATCATGCAGCGTCCGATGGCAAGGCAGCTGCCGACCTTATGGGATCGCCTCCGAAAGGGCGGGGGACAAAACGGGCGACAACTGGCTCCGCTTCGGTTCGGAAGGGCAAAGCTGGACAAGAAAAGCCCTTGAGCCACAAGGTCTCTAAACTGGAGCCGACGGCCGGACTTGAACCGGCGACCTATTGTTTACGAAACAATTGCTCTACCAACTGAGCTACGTCGGCGCGATCGCGGGGCCCGCGGGCCCTGGGCCGCGGGTCCTTCCACGGAGGGGGTGCCTCCCCTGCCTGCTTCGGTCACAGGGACAGGCGCGGGTGCGTTCCAAGATGTTGCCATGAAAAGAAGAGCTGCGCAACTCGTCCTTTTGCTTGCCCTTGCGGTCCCCTCGGCCGCTTACGCCGATCAGGCGCCCACCTATGCCGGGCCGACCAACGCGGCGGAAAACTCCTTCGTGAGCGAGCTTTCTCAGTACCTGATGGATACGTACCCCACCGCCGCCGATGCCGAGAAGGCCGGCTTCGTCCGTTACACGGGAGTCGACGACGCCGGCTCGATCAGCTACGCCAAGCGCGAGTGGACGTCGTCGGATTATAAGCACCCGTGCCAGCTGTGGTACTCCACGTCTGGAAAGCTGCTGGGCGCCGACTACTGCGTTCCGGTCGCCGTCAGTCCGGGCCAACCGAATCTCTGGGGCATCAACCCGGGCCGCTGGGGAGAGTTTAACGGGCACATCCACTACGTCACCAAAGATCCGGCTACCGGACAGATGAAATACGATCAGTGGGTGTGGGAGAAAACCTTCGCCGATGCCGGCGGCGATATCAACAATCCCAGTGCGGCGACGCTCGTGGCGCTGCACAAGGTCGCGTCGGCCGATCAAGTGGTGACGATCTTCCACTTTCCGTCGGTGTGGGATCTCGTCGTGTGGGCGATTCCCAATCCGGCCGGCGCCTTCGTCTGGAACAACCCAAACGTCAAGCCGTAGCGGCTCACTCCGAGTCGTGAAAGGTGCCGCGCTTGGCGCTATCGTCTAGCTCGAGGTCGTCGAGCAGGTAATAGACGATCTTGCGATCGTCGAAGCCGACCTTCGCCAGCGACTTGCCGGCGATCTCGACGACCTCGTGAATGTGCCCGGTTCGCCCGGCGTACTCGTAATTGACCGCGGTGTAGCTGGGGTCGTCGGGCTTCGGCCGGGGAATCGCTTTGACGCCGCGCAGCGGCGTCCGGTGACGGTGCATGAACGCGAGGTTCGCCGCGAGCGCCTCCGAAGCATCGCCCTATGATCATCGAGTATCGTGGCAAAACGCCCCAAGTCGCCGCCTCGGCCTTCGTCGCCCCCAACGCCATGCTAATCGGCGACGTCGTGGTCGGCGAACAGTCGAGCATCTGGTTCGGCGCGGTGCTCCGTGGCGACAACGGCCCGATCCGCATCGGCGCGCGAACCTCCGTGCAGGACAACGCCGTCGTACACGTGAGCGAGGGCGGCGGCACCTACGTCGGCGACGACGTCACGATCGGCCACTGCGCGGTGATGGAGGACTGCAAGATCGAGCGCTACGCGCTGATCGGCAGCAACGCGACGCTGCTCAACGGCTGCACGATCGGCGAAGGCGCCCTGATCGCCGCCGGCAGCGTGGTCGGCGAAAAGGCCGAAATTCCCGCGCGCGTCGTCGCCGCGGGCGCGCCGGCCAAGGTGAAGAAAGCGCTGGAAGGCGAGGCCGCAACGTGGATCGAGGTGTCGTCGCGCGAGTACGTCAAGCTCTCACGCACCTACCTCGCGCTGAGCATCGGCAACCCCGAGGATCAGGATCTCAAGATCTAGACTTCTTCTTCCTTAGAGCTGGAAGGTCGGATGGAAGACCGACCACAACAGAATCGCGTTGAGCGCCACGATTGTCGCAGCCGCGGCCGACGCGCAGGCCGTCACCCACCGTGCATTAACCAACTCGCCCATGATCGTTTTGCGAGACCCGAGTACCACCAGCGCGATCACGGGAATGGGCAAGACGAAGCTGAGGATCACTTGGCTCAGCACGAGCGTCTCCGTTACATTGAGCCCGAGCGCCGTGACCGCAACCGCCGGCAGCATCGTCACCAGGCGCCGCACCCACAGCGGCACCGCAAAGCCGACGAAGCTCTGCATGATCACCTGACCGGCCATCGTTCCCACCACGGAGCTCGAGATTCCCGACGCGAGCAGCGAAATTAAGAACACCCCGGCAGCGAACGCCCCCAGCAGCGGCGTCAGCGTGTGATAGGCGGTGGCGATGTCGGCGACGCCGGCATGCCCGGTCGCGTTGAAGACTGCGGCCGCCATGTACATCATCGCAATGTTGACCAGGCCCGCGAGCGAGAGGGCGACCACCACGTCGACGTACGAAAAGCGGACGATGCGCGCGCGCTGCGCGCGACCCTCCGCTACGACGCGGTCCTGCGTGAGCGCCGAGTGCAGGTAGATCGCGTGCGGCATCACCGTCGCACCGACGATGCCGACCGCCAGCAACACGCTCGACGAGCCTCCGAGCCATGGAACGACGGAGTGGTAGAGTACCTGGTGCCAGTTCGGGCGCGCGAGCAGCGTCTCGACGACGTAACAAACCGCGATCACGCCAACGAAAGAGCCGATCAGCGTCTCCATCGTTCGGAAGCCGAAACGGTGCAGTGTGAGAATCGCGTACGTCACGATGCCCACGATGATGGCGCCCGCGAGCATCGGAATCCCGAAGAGCAAGTAAAGCGCGACGATGGCGCCGAGAAATTCCGCGAGATCGGTGGCCATCGCACCAAACTCGCTGACGATCCACATCGCGAACGTGACCGCTCTCGGCGAGTGCTCGCGCGCCAGCTCGGCGAGGTTCTTTCCGGTGGCGATCCCGAGCTTGGCCGATAATCCTTGAAGGAGCATCGCCATCAGGTTGGCCAGCACCACCACCCACAGCAGCCGATAGCCGAAGCGCGCGCCGCCGACGATGTTGGTGGCGAAGTTGCCCGGGTCGACGTAGGCGATCGACGCGACGAACGCGGGCCCCGCGAACGGCAGCAGCGCGCGCAGGCCGCGCCGCTGGCCCGTGAGAGCCTCCCGTGCCGCTTGCGCGACGCGCGGGCTCTCTTCACCCAGACCGAGGCTACGCGCCAACGCGCACCATCGCAGCGTAACGGCGCCGCAGCGTGATCGCGCGTTTGCCGCAGCGCAGCTTCAGCGACGAACCGGCGTTCGCTTCGACGCGCAGCGCAACGCCGGGGAGAATGCCGGCGGAGGCCAGCGCGGCGACGGCGGCTTCGTCGCGGTCGTCGAGACTGGCGACGCGCACGCGCGCGCCTGCAGAGCAATCGGCGAGCGACGGCGCATCGGGAACGACGGCGTCGTCGCCGTAAGGAATCGCGTGGCCGTGCGGGTCGTACTTCGGCCGGTCGAGCAGCGCCGCGATGCGCAGCGCGACGTCGTCGGAGATCACGTGCTCGATGCGCTCGGCCTCGGCGTGGATGCGTTCTAGCGGCACGTGCAGCGCGGAGTGGAGAAAGGTTTCGAGCAGGCGGTGCCGCCGTACCATGGCAATCGCGAGCGTGCGGCCGCGCTTCGTGAGCGCGAGCGGCTGCGCGCGCGTTGGGCCGGCTGCGATCAGGCCGTCGTTCTCGAGCTGGCGCTTTGCCTTGCTCACCGCGACGCGGCTCACCCGCAGATAACGCGCGACGTCGGCGGCGCGCACCGGCAGGCCGCGCCCCAGCTGGTAGATCGCTTTCACGTAATCCTCGCGGGCCCGCGAGGGAGAGCGGTCGGAACCGACGCTCAGGAGACCGGCCTCGCCCTTGTTAGCCACGGTTAACGCTAACCATGGTTAACCGCTTAGCGCACGGGTGAAGGGGTCCCTTTACTGCGCTGGGTAGTGCGTTTCGTCGCCGTAGGGTAGGAAGAGCGTGAACTCGGGACGGAAGCGCAAGTTTACCGTGCCCGTTGGGCCGTTGCGGTGTTTGGCGATGATGAACTCGGTGAGATCGGGTTCGGGCGTTTCGGGATTGTAGTAGCCGTCGCGATAGAGGAAGGCGACGACGTCGGCCTCCTGCTCGATCGAACCGGAATCGCGCAGGTCGGAGAGGAGCGGACGCTTCGTGCCGCCGCGCGCCTCGACGGCGCGATTGAGCTGCGCGAGCGCGACGATCGGCACGCCGAGATCCTTCGCCGTGACTTTGAGCGTGCGGCAGATCTCCGACAGCTCTTCGTTGCGGTTGGCATTGCGGGCGAGGATGCCCGGCCGCAGCAACTGCAGGTAGTCGATGAAGATCGCTCCGAGGCCGACGCTGGATTTGAGGCGGCGGCAGCGGCTGCGGACGTCGTTGACGGTAAGCGCGCCCAGGTCGTCGAGATAGATCGGCAGGTCGTTGATCGCGCCCATCGCGTCGGACATCATCTCCCACTGATTGTCCTTGATGTTGCCGCGGCGCATGTGGTTCATCGGAATGCGCGCTTCGGAGCAGATCATGCGCTGGATCAGTTCGTTGTTCGACATCTCCAGCGAGAAGAAGGCGATCGGCTGGCCCTCGGCGCGCGCGGCGGCAACCGCCATGTTGAGCGCGAAGGAGCTCTTCCCCATGCCCGGGCGCGCCGCGATGATCACGAAGTTTCCGGGCTGGAAGCCGGTGGTCATCGCGTCGATGTCGCGGAAGCCCGAGGTGAGGCCCGTGCGGTCGCCGCGCATGTGGAAGAGCCGGTCGATGTGATCGAAAGCGTCCTTCATGAGGCGGCTCACCGGCATGAACTCGCTGACGCCGCGCCGCTCGCCGATCGCATAGACGATCTGCTCCGAACGGTCGAGCGCGCTCGCCACGTCCTCTTCGCCTTCGAAACCCAGCTGCGTGATCTCGGTGCCGGCGTGGATCAGCGAGCGCAGCACCGCCTTCTCACGCACGATCGTCGCGTAATATCGCGCCGAGGCCGCCGTCTGCACGGTGTCCATCAGCGCGCTGATGTACGAGAGCCCTCCGACGCGCTCGAGAAGGTTACGCCGCCGCAGCTCCTCGGAGACGGAGATCTTGTCGACCGGTTCGCCACGCTCGTAAAGGTCGACCTGGACGGCGAAGATCGTTTCGTGCACGTGCGCGTAAAAATCGGTGGGGCGAACGATCTCGCCGACCGCCGCGAGCATCTCGCGATCGACCATGACCGATCCGATCACGGCCATCTCGGCTTCGAGATTCTGCGGCGGAATGCGATCGATCGTTGAGTGAAGCGGTTGTACCGTCATGAGGGTCGAGCCGCTGTGCGTGGCTATGACGGTGAACGCCTTGTGCAGGGGATGTGCATAAGGATAAATTACGGGGGATGAGTGCCACACGTGGTGGCACTCTGCGACGCGGCGTCAGCGCCGGCGCTTGGGTAGCTCTCGCAGGATCTGCGCGACGCTGCCGACCGGCACCACTTGCATGCCGGTGAGCCCGGCGTCGATCTCGCGTGCGTTCTCTTTGGGAACGATCACGTGCTTCATACCGGCCTGGCGCGCCGCGTAGAGTTTCTCGGTAATCCCGCCGACCGCACGCACCTTGCCTTGAATGCTGAGTTCGCCGGTGATCGCGATGTCCTGCGGTATCGGCGTCTTGGTCACGGCGGAGTACAGCGCGAGGAATATTGCCAATCCAGCCGAGGGACCGTCGATGTTGCCGCCGCCGACGACGTTGATGTGCAAGTCGTAATCGGCGACGTCGAGGCCGGCCGCCGCACGCAGCACGCTGGCCGCGTTGAATACCGAGTCTTTCGCCATCGAACCGGCGGTGTCGTTGAACCGAATCGTTCCTTTGCCCGGCTGCGACGCCGCGAAGGCCACCGCTTCGATTTCGATGATGCTGCCGAGATGGTGCAGCACGCCCAAGCCGTAGCACTTGCCGACCTCGCTCGTCGCGCGGCCTTTGACCAGCGTCTGCGGAACCAGACGCGCCGCGCGCACGACGGCGCGCACGTCCTCCTGCGTGATCGACGGGTTCTTGGGCGCCGGCATCTGCGCTTTGCTGGGATAGAGGCGGTAGAGCGCCTGCCCGAACGCATCGGCCACGATCTGCACCGCCTTGCGGCCTTCGATCGTATACGAGGCGATCATCTGCGCTACGCCGCGCACCGCCTTAGCGCCGAGCCGGCGGATCGCGCCCTGCACGATGGTCACGATCTGGTGCTGCGTGAGCGGTGAGAAGAAAATCTCGGCGCAGCGCGAGCGGATCGCGGGGTCGATCTCGTCGGGCTCGCGCGTCGTCGCACCGATCAAGATGAAATCGGCCGGCGCGCCTTCGCGGAAGAGGCGCTTGACGTACTCGGGCACGTTGGGCGCGCTCTCGTCGTAGTAGGACGATTCGAAGGTCACGCGCTTGTCCTCGAGCACCTTGAGCAAGCGCAGTTGCAGGGGCCCGTCCATCTCGCCGATCTCGTCGATGAAGAGCACGCCGCCATGGGCGCGAGTCACCAGGCCGAGCTTCGGCTCGGGCACGCCGGCCTCGGCGAACTCGCGGCGGCTGCCTTGGTAGATCGGATCGTGCACGCTGCCGAGCAGCGGATTGATCGTCTCGCGCGGATCCCAGCGCAGCGTCGTGCCGCTGGCCTCCACGAAGGGCGCATCTTTGGCGAACGGCGTGTACGGCCGTTGTTTGGCGACCTCGAGCACGAGGCGCGCGACGGTCGTCTTGCCGACGCCCGGCGGACCGTACAGGATGGCGTGCTGCGGATAGGGCGAGCTGATCTTTGCGAGCAGCGATTTGATCGCCGGCTCCTGTCCCACGACGTCGCGCAGCGCCTGCGGGCGAAGCTGCGCCAAGGCCGATGCCGAGAGCTTGCGCGCCGAGAGCGCCTGCAGCTCTTCGAGCTTGGCCTGCGACGCCGGCGTCTCGGGGCCGCCGGTCTCGCGCAGCGCTTCGAGCTTGAGATCCTTGACGTACTCTTGATGGCGCTCGGCCATCTTCTCGTTGACGCGGCGCTCGATCGAGTTTTCCGCGTGGCGCTGAGCGATGACGTCGGCCATCGCCTCCTCGATCTCGGCGATCACCTTGCGCTGCGCGGCGCGCGTCGTCGCGCGCTCGTGCGTCGGGTCTTCGAGGACCAAACGCCCGAGGCCGCAGAGGCGGTCGGGAAGGTTCTGCGAGCGCATCAAGCGCAGCGCGTTCACCTTGCCGGCGCGCAGCACGACCTTATCCTGTCCGAGCACCGACGTCAGCATGTCGTAGAGCGCGCTGACGTAACGGCTGAGCTCGTCCTCCGCGCCGAACTTGCGCCGGAAGCGAGCGTTGTAGGGCTGCTGCACGAGACCGGCGTTACGCCGCTACGACGTCCACCGTGGCTTTGGCGACGACGTTGCGGTGCAGCTTGATCTCGACCGGAAAGGACCCCAGCGCCTTGATCTGAGTGGTCAACTCGATCTTGTGCTTGTCGATCTCGACCGCCAGCGCCGTGACGATGGCCGAGGCCACGTCGGCGTTGGTGACCGCTCCGAAGAGCTTGCCGTTACCGCCCGCCTTGGCGCGGACGGAAAGCTTCGCGCTCTCGAGGCGGGCTGCCAGCTCCTTGGCGTCGGCCAGTTCTTGGGCTTCCCGGCGCTCCTTGGCGCGGTGCTGGGCCTCGAGCTGCGCCATCGCCCCCTTGTCGGCCTCGCCGGCCAGCTTGCGCGGCAGGAGGAAGTTGCGGGCGTAGCCGTCGGCCACGTCGACGACGTCGCCTTTGCGGCCGAGCGCCTTCACGTCGCTTAGTAGGACCAGTTTCACCGGCACCTACTCAGAGCCGAAGGGCAGGAAGGCGATGAGGCGCGCGCGCTTGACGGCCACGGTGAGCATCCGCTGGTGCTTGGCGCAGTTCCCCGAGATGCGCCGGGGCACGATTTTGCCCCGCTCGGAGACGTACTTTTTGAGGCGGCCGGTATCGCGGTAGCTCACGGCGATCGCCCGTTCGGTGCAGAAACTGCAGGGCTTGCGTTTGGGGCGCCGGTCCTTGACGGCGCGCTTGACTGACGTCCTTTTCGGTGGCATTGGGTGTCCTTTCGACTAGGTGGTTGGCGGTTGTGCCAGCCCCGAGAGAGGCGGCACAACCCTAGCCCAGGTGAAGCGACAATCTCGCTCCACCACCGGCGGCCACTGGGGTCCCCGGATTTCGGAACGTATGTTCGAACGGGGCGTCCCGGGCTCCTGGGCCCTGGTCGTGACGCTTGACCCGCTATGGTGTATAGTAGTTGGGTTACCCAGGTTTCGAAGTCCGTCAGGCCCCCCAGGCACAACGCGAGTCGGATCCGGAGAACAACTTCACTCAAAGATATCTAGGAGATTCGCTCGCTACATGTATACAGACGAAATGCTCACTTGCGTGGATTGCGGACAGCAGTTCCCATTCACTTCTGGCGAACAAGAGTTTTTCGCAATGAAGGGCTTCACCAACAAGCCCAGCCGCTGCACGGATTGCCGCGCAGCGCGTAAAGCCGGACGTTCCTCGAACGGCGGCGGCGGAAGCCGTATGGGCGGAAGCCAACGCGAGATGTTCAAAGCGACGTGCAGCCAGTGCGGCGGCGTCGCGGAAGTCCCGTTCCAGCCGCGAGGCGACAAACCGGTCTATTGCCGCGACTGCTTCGCTAGCCGGCATTCGTCGTACCGCTAGTCACGTCTAGTCGCGTCGACTAAAACGACAAATGAACAAGAGCCCGCGTCAGCGGGCTCTTTTCGCATAGGACCTGCAGGATAGATTTCGAACGGATGGGGCGATGAATCAGGCGGCACGATATGGCACGGGCATAGGACTCGGGCTTATTCACCTTGGTGCGCTGGCAGCATTCGTGCCGGCGCTCTTTCATTTTTCAGCCATCGTCGTCGCGATGCTTCTGGCGTACGCGACGGGCGCGCTCGGCATCACGCTGTGCTACCACCGCGTGCTCACGCATCGCAGCCTGCGCTTGCGCAAGCCGCTAGAGTATCTCTTCGCGCTCTTCGGCACGCTGGCGCTGCAAGGCGATCCGATCCGCTGGGTGGCGATCCATCGCAAGCATCACGCGCACGCCGACCACGACGACGACCCACACAACATTCATCTCGGCTTCCGCTGGGCGCACGTCGACTGGCTCTACCGCCAGAACCTCGCGATGCCGACCGACGAAGAGATCGAACGCTACGCGCCCGATCTGATGGCCGACCCTTTCTACCGCGCGCTGCAATACCTCGGCGCGCCGCTGCAGGTGCTCTTGGGCGTGCTGCTCTTCCTCGCCGGGGGATGGGCCTGGGTCGTCTGGGGCGTCTTCGTGCGCTTGGTCGTCGCCTACCATTCCACGTGGCTGGTAAACAGCGCCGCCCACATGCTGGGCTACCGCACCTACCGCACGACCGATCGCTCGACGAACTGCTGGTGGGTCGCGCTGCTCTCGTTCGGCGAAGGGTGGCACAATAACCACCACGCGTTTCCGTTCTCCGCGCGGCACGGTCTGCGCTGGTTCGAGGTCGACATGACGTGGTGGCACGTACGCCTGCTCGAGGTGCTGCGCCTCGCCGACCGGATCCGGATACCGAGCGAGGTTATGCGCGCGAAGCTGGCGTATAAAAACATTCGGCTGGAGCAAAACACGTCGCGAGGAGTACCCGCATGAAAGAAGTACGCGCCCGCTGGGAGCGGCCCGATTTTCAGGAGCACCCGCTTGGTGCCGAGGTGACCGCCTATCTGAGCGCACCGCAGCCGAAGGTCTAGATCCCGCCCGCCTCGGCCGCCTCCGACCTCGTCGCGCGGCTGCATGCCGTCGGCGAGGAACGCTACCACGACAAGCATCCGTTCCACCAGCGCCTGGTCGCCGGTTCGTTGAACCATGCCCAGGTGCGCTCGTGGGTGGCTAACCGCTACTACTACCAAACGCAGATTCCGGTGAAGGACGCGGCGATCGTCGCCAGTCTTCCCTCGGCGGCGCACCGCCGCGCCTGGATCTCTCGCATCACCGACCACGACGGCACCGCTGACGGTCACGACGGGGGCACCGCGGCCTGGATCGAGTTGGCGCGAGCGGTCGGGCTCGAGGAGGAGGACGTGCGTTCCGAGCGCGCGATCGCGCCGGGAACGCGCTTTGCGGTCGACGCGTACGTCACGTTTGCCCGGACGCGCCCCTGGGTGGAAGCCGTCGCGTCGTCGCTGACCGAGCTCTTTGGGCCGCCCGTCATGCAGCGCCGGGTCGCGGCAATCGTCGAGAAGTATCCCTGGATCGACCGCTCCGGGCTGGCCTATTTCGAGCGTCGCATTCCGCTGGCGCAACGCGACTCCGAGCTGGCGCTCTCGTGGGTGCAGGCCGAAGCGACGACGCCGGAACTGCAGGATCGCTGCGTCGCCGCGCTGCGTTTCAAATGCGACGTGTTGTGGTGCATCCTCGACGCGACGGCGCTGGCCTGCGGCGTGTTCCGGTGAAGCTCGACGCGCGGCCGCAGTTCGGTAAGGGTGTCAAGTTGCGGCAGGAACCCGGCGGCCTCGCGATGCTGCTGGTTCCCGAGAGCGCGCTCTCGCTCAATGCCCCCGCCGCCGCGGCGATGGAACTCGTCGACGGGGAACGAACGCTCGCCGAGATCGTCGACGCCGTGGTCGAGCATTTCGAGGTGGGCGCCGACCGCGCTCGCGACGATCTCGTCGACCTGTTCGACCGCTTGGCAGAACGCGGCTTCGTTCGGTGAACGAAGCACCGCGGCCGCTCTCGCTCCTCTGCGAGCTGACCTATCGCTGCAATCTGCAGTGTCCGTACTGTTATAACCCGCTCGACTACAAGACGTACGGCGACGAGCTGTCGACCGAGCAGTGGCGCTCGGTGCTGGTGCAGGCGGCGGAGCTGGGTGTCGTGCAGGCTCACTTCTCCGGAGGCGAGCCGACGCTGCGTCGCGACCTCGCGGAGCTGATCGCTGCCGCGGAAGGCTGCGGACTCTACACCAATCTGATCACGCAGGGTACGTTTCTCGATGACGCGGCGCTCGACGCGCTGCTCGCCGCCGGCCTCGATCACATTCAGATCAGCATCCAGGCTCCGGACGCGGCGTTAGCCGACGAGATCGCCGGCACGGTGGTGCACGAGCGCAAGCTCGATGCCGTGCGCCGCGTGGCGCAGCGCGACGTCGCGTTGACGCTCAACTGCGTGCTCCACCGGCTCAACCACGATTCGATCGCCGAGGTGATCGAGTACGCGCGGGTTGCCGGCGTTCGCCGTTTGGAGCTGGCCAACGTGCAGTTTTACGGCTGGGCCTTTCGCAATCGCGCGGCGCTGATGCCCACGCGCGAACAGGTGGCCCGCGGCGAAGCGCTCGTCGACGCGGCGCGCGCCCGTCTGCGCGGCGAGATGGAGATCGTCTACGTCCTGCCCGATTATTTCGGCGATTTTCCCAAGCCGTGCATGAACGGCTGGGGAAGGCAGTTCCTCACCGTCACGCCGAACGGTCGCGTGCTGCCGTGTCCCGCGGCGGCCGCAATCGAAACGCTCTCCTTCGAGAACGTGCGCGACCGCCGCTTGAGCGAGATCTGGCGCCACTCCGACTCGTTCGAGCGCTATCGCGGCACGGCGTGGATGCCGGAGCCGTGCCGCTCGTGCGAGCGCCGCGAGGTGGATTGGGGCGGCTGCCGTTGCCAGGCATATCTGCTCGCGGGCGACGCCGGCGCGACCGACCCGGCCTGTTCCCTCAGCCCCCAGCACGCGATCGTGACGTCGCTGCGCGACGGCAACGGCGAAACGAGCCTGGTTGCGCGGCGCGCGTGATCGTTCGCGTTCTCGGCTCGGCGGCGGGCGGCGGCGTCCCGCAGTGGAACTGCGCCTGCGCGAACTGTAGCGCGGCCCGCGCCGGCCGCCAGCCGCAGCGCAGCCAATCGGGGCTCGCGGTCAGCGCCGACGGCGAACGCTGGCTGCTGCTGAACTGTTCGCCGGATATCGCGGCGCAGATCGAAGCGCATCCGCCGCTGCAGCCTCGCGCGCTGCGCGGGACGCCGATCGCCGGAATGCTCTTCACCGATGCCAACGTCGACCACGTCGGCGGCCTAGCGACGTTGCGTCAGAGTGGTGCGCATGCTTTCGTGCTGCGCTCGAGCGCGGTCGTGCGGGCGATCGCTACGGCGCAGCCGGCGTTCGCGCCGTTTGCGCAGCCGCCGCATTGCTGGCTGGAGGTGCCGCTCGACGCGCCCTGCGTCGCCGCCGACGGAGACGACCTCGTCGGCACCGCCTTGAGCGTTCGCGCGATCGCGGTTGCGGGCACGACGCCGGGCTTTGACGGGCGCCGCCGCGAGCGCGGCGCCGTCGTCGCTTACGAGATATCGGAGCCCGGTGGGGGCCGCCTGCTCTTCGCGCCGGTCTTCGCCGCGCTCGACGGCGCACTGCTGGCCGCGGTCGCGGCGGCGGAGGTCGCGTTTCTCGATGGCACGTTTTTCACGCAGGACGAACTTGAGTCGCAGCATCTGATGCCGAAGGCGGCCACGGCGCTCGGACATCTTCCGGTCGGAGGAAAAGAGGGATCGCTCGAACGCTTGCGTGGCAGCGCGGCGCGGCTTATCTATACGCATATCAATAACAGCAATCCAATGCTTGCCGGCGATTCAGCGGCGCACCGCGCCGTGCGTGAGGGGGGCGCCGAGATCGCATTCGACGGAATGGAATTGCGCCTGCGCGCCGGGAAGTCTGCGGGACGATGATCGCGCTCGCCCGTTTCGCGATGCTCCTCGCCGTCGTGTGGACGCAGTTCCGCATGGGGCCGCAGAACAACGCGGTCGTCGATGGGACGCTCGAAGCGTCGTGGCGGATCGAGACCGGCGGTCAAATCTCAGCGAGCCCGACGGTCGCCGATGGCACGCTCTACGTCGGCAACAACGGCGGTGTGCTCTATGCCATCGACGTCGCCAGCGGAAAAGTCGATTGGGCCGCGCACGTACCGAATCCGCTGATGAGCGCGCCCCTCGTCTACGACGATCTCGTCATCGTGGGCGAAGGCGACCCGACGAGCCGCACCTCGTCGCCGTCGGAGCCGATCATGGTAGGACAGGGTCCCAGCGCGTTGATCGGATTCGATCGCTACGGCGGAACGGTACGCTGGCAGACGCCCGTGAACGGTTCCGCGATGCCGACGCCGGCAATCATCGGCGGTATCCTAGTGAGCCACGATGGTGCCGGTTGGATCAACGCGCTCAACCCCGACACCGGCGAGAAGATCTACCAGCGCTCGATCGGCTCGATGGCCTCGATGTCGGCGATTCTTCCGATGGGCGACGGCGACTTCGTCACCACCGGCGTGGGCACGAACGCCGCGTGGCGCCTGCACGCCGATGGCGGCACGCTCGTCTGGCGCAGCCCGTTTTTTCGCGGCGCCTCGGGAATCGGTGACTGCCCGCCGGTGAGCGACGGCATGCGCGTCTTCTGCGATTACGTGTCGCCGGTGCTTCCCGACACGTTTACGGTGATCGGCAATCTCACGGTCGAGCGGGCCTACGCGCTCGACGCGCGCAGCGGTGCGCCGCTGTGGGACGTCGCGCTCGAAAGCGGCGCGCTTCCGATCCGCAACGAGGCCGCGATCCCACTGCTCGCCGGGAGCACGCTCTATCTCGGCAGCGCGATCGCACCGTGGATGCACGCCATCGACGCCGCCACCGGCCTCCTCGTCTGGGAAGCGCCGACGCACGGCGTGGTGAAGGGCGGAGCCGTCGAGGTCGGCGGCGTCGTCTACTTCGGCGATCTCGGCGGCTATCTTTGGGCGCTCGACGCCAAGAGCGGGCGCGCGATCGGCGACAAGCAGATGCACACCGCGTTCAACGTCGGCTCGCCGATCGTCGTCGGCAAGACGCTCGTGATCGGCAGCGACTCCGGCAGCATCATCGCGCTCCCACTCGCCCAAATCCTCGCCGCACACGACCCGTAAGGGACTGACGCCCCAGCACCCTGTCATCCCGAGCGCAGTCGAGGGACGAGCATCGATCACGCCGAGCGTGCGTTTCGAGAACGCACGCATCACATGTCCTAACTCCGCCCTTCGACTGCGCTCAGGGTGACAGGGCTGCGCTCAGGGTGACAGGGCTGCGCCTAGAAGAGATTCCAGAGGTACTGGTTGTAGACTTCGTGGTGGTATTGCACTTCTTGGGGTTTGACGAAGCTTCCGAGGAGGCGCGGACAGCGATCGGCGCTGGCCTGTTTGAGATCGGCGTAGCGCTGCTTCACGTCTTCCCCTAGGAGCTTGCCGGTCCACTCCGATTTGCGGAAATCGTCGAGCGCGTCGTAGATGTTGTCGGGCAGGTAGCGCTCGGCCTGGCGCAGGTTCTTCATGCTGCTGGTCGTGCCGTCCAGGCCCGTCTTGAAGACGGCGAGCATCACCATGTACGGGTTAGCGTCGGGCGCGACCGAGCGAACCTCGGTGCGCATGCTGCGCTCGTTGCCGATCGGAATGCGGACCATCGAACCGCGGTCGATCGCCGATGCCTTGATCTGGTTGGGGGCTTCGAAGTGCGGGTCGAGCCGGCGGTACGAGTTGACGCTCGAGTTGAGCATCAAGCAGATGTCGTTCCCGTGCGTGAGAATGCGATCGACGAACTTCCAGCCGAACGCGCTGAGCTGCTCGACGCCTTTGGGATCCCAGAAGAGGTTGACCCCGTTCTTGCTCACCGAGACGTTGGTGTGCATCCCGCTGCCGTTCACGCCGACGACGGGCTTGGGGAGGAAGCTCGCGGTCATGCCGAGTTTGGTGGCGACTTGGCGGCAGATCAGCTTGTAGAGCTGGATCTGATCGGCCGCGGCCACGACCTCGCCGTAGTTATAGTTGATCTCGAACTGCGACGGCGCGACCTCGGGGTGGTCCTTCTCATTCTGGAAGCCCATCGCGCGCTGCACTTCGGCGACCGTGTCGATGAAGTCGCGCAGCGGGTCGCCGGGAAGCGAGTGATAGTAGCCGCCGGTGTTGACGTACTCGAACGACGCCGTCTCGTGGAAGCGCCGCTCGGCATCGAGACCCTTGAAGAGGAAGCCCTCGATCTCGTTGGCAGCGTTGAGCGCGTAGCCTTCCTTGGCGTAGCACTCGTTGGCGAAGCGCTTGAGCGTTCCGCGCACGTCGCCGGCGAACGGCTTGCCGTCGCGGTCGAACACGTCGCCAAACACGAGCACCTTGCCCGGGCCGAAGATGTCGGCCGGACCCCAGTAGAAGGCGCTCCAGTCGAGGGCGAGTCGCAGATCGCTCTCGCGCTGCGGCGTAAAGCCTCGAATCGAGGAACCGTCGAAGGTAAGGTTGTCGTGCGAGCGCAGCAAGAACTTCTTGTCGTAGTCGAGCATGTGGAGCCGGCCCTCGAGATCGCTGAAGAGGACCGTCAGCGCCTTGATGCGCGGCTCGTCGGCGAGATATCGCAGGCGCTGCTCCTGCAGGGCCTTGAGCGGCACGCGCTCTTGGCGCTGCTGCTTGGCGCGCAGGTTGAGTTCTTCGAGCTCCGCGTAGGGGAGCATCAGGAAGTCGCGCAGGTCGGCGTTGGTCGGCATGGCCGTCGAAGTCATTCCCTTCGTTCTCCTTGACGTTCGGCGAGTGGCATGCCCTGGACCCTTGCACAACGTCTCGCCCCGGCCTTTGGACAAATGCTAAACGGTTTGCCGCCGCCAACACTTTCGTGCCGCGACGCGTCTCTTAGGGCATGGCGATGATCGTCGACGCCGAGCTGATCGAGAGCGCCAAGCGCAACGCGCCGGCCATGGACCGGCTGATCGAGGCGGTCTGGCCGCAGGCCTACCGCTTAGCTTGGGGCATTCTGCGCGATCGCGGTCTCGCCGAGGATGCGGCGCAGGAGGCCGCCGCGACGATCGCGCGGCGTCTGCACGCGCTTGAGAACGCGGGCGCTTTCTCGGCATGGAGCTACCGAATCGCCGTCAACTGCGCGCTCACGCTCGCGCGGCGTTGGCCGACGGTCGAGAGTTTGCCGGCGGTCGAGCCGCCGCAGGAGTTGCGGGATCCCGGCGACGCGCTCGATCTCTACAACGCGCTTGCCGCGCTGACGCCCACGCGGCGCGCGCTCGTTCTGCTGCACTACTACGCGGGATTGAACAGCCGCGAACTCGCCGCCGCATGCGGCCTGCCGGCGTCGACGGTCCGCTTTCACTTGATGCTCGCGCGGCGCGCGCTGCGCAAAGCCCTCGCGACGGGCGACGAGCGCGCTCGGCGCATCTCCGGCGAGGTTATCAGCGATGTTCGATGAGCAGCGCCTTTTCCGCGGTTTCGGCGACCTGATGCAGCGGGTCGCGGTGCCGCCCCCGCCGCTGGCGCAGATCGGCGCACGCGCGGCCGCCCCACGGCAAGCCGCGCGCCGCGTGCGATTTTCCCCAGCGGCGATTGCCGCCGCGCTCGTGCTCGCCGCACTCTTTTTGCCGGTGCTGGCGCCGGGCCTCGCGCGCTCGCTCGAAGCCGACGTCGCGACGATGCTCCACTGGACGCCGCCGCCTCCGGCGCCACGAAAGGTCTGGTCGGCGATGGCGCCGCAGCCGGCGACGCTCGCGCAGGCGCAAGCGCGCGTCGACTTCACGATCGTGCCGCCGGACGGACTGCCAAGCGGCGCTTCTCTCGAACGGATATCTACGACGGCTCCAGGTGTCTACTCTAAACGGTCGCGCTCGTGGAGCGTCGGCAACGCTTCGGTGGCGTTCATCTACCGGCGTGAATCCGGCGGCGAGTTCATCCTGTGGGCGAGCCGCGCCGATCCGCGCGAAGGCCCACCCTCGAAGTATATGTTCGAAGACATGGACCGCCGCAGCAACGGCCACGAGGTCGTGATCCGGCGCGATCGCTACACCTGGCGCAACGGCACGCAGACGATGACCGCCATCACCGGCGACGCGTTAAACGGCCAAGAGATCGTCGCGATTCGCGGCGCAATGCGAGGCGAGCCGGTGCGCGAGGTCTGGCCCCCGCAGTACGGCTCGATCGATAAAGAGATCCGTTTGCCGTAGGAAGCGCGCGCTTTAACCGCCGTAAAAGAACCGTACGATGTGAAAGAAGACGGGCGCGGCGAAGATCATCGAGTCCATTCGGTCGAGGATCCCGCCGTGGCCGCCGATCATCGTGCCGAAATCCTTGACGCCGCGGTCGCGCTTGATCGCCGACATCACCAAGCCTCCCGCGAAGCCGAGCATCGTGATGGTGAATGAGATCGCGGCGGCGGCGCCGGGCGTAAACGGCGTCAGCCACCAGAGCGCCGTGCCGATCGCGGTGGCGCTCAGCGTGCCGCCGATGAAGCCTTCCCACGTTTTGTTGGGGCTGATCGCCGGTGCGATCCTGTGCCGCCCCGCGAGCTTGCCCCACACGTATTGCAGCACGTCGCTGAGCTGATCGACGATCACGAGATAGAGCAGCAGCTTGGCGTTGGGCCCGAAGTTGGGAACGTTGAGCAGCAGTAGCGCCGGCGCGTAGCTGAGGCAGTACACGCAGATCATCAGCCCCCACTGGATCTTCGCGGCCCGCTCGAGAAACGCACGGCTGTCGCCCGCCAGCGCCATCGCCGCCGGGATGAACAAGAAGCCGTACACCGGGATCACGATGAAAAACCCCAGCCACTTGATCGACAGCAGATAGTACTGCAGGGGCGTAAAAATGAAGAACGTCCAGAAGAGCGTGTGGTGATCGGCGCGGCGGGTCGCGACGAGCGTCAAATACTCGCGCAGCGCGAAGAACGACACGAAACCGAAGAGCACCAGCGAGCCGGTCGGCCCGACCACGAGCGTGAGCCCGAAGATCACGCACATCACCCACCACGCGACCATGCGCTGGTTGAGGTTGTCGATCGCTCCTTGCGCCGCGGGGTTCTTCACGACCACTTTGAGCGCGCGGCCGATCGCCGTTGCCGCGATCAGCAAGACGAGAATGCCGGCGCACGCCCATACGAGCTGCGTATTGAACGCGCGTCCGAGGATCGTCACGATTCCCTCAGCGCGCAGACGGCGTCGTGCATCCGCTCGCAGAACGCGGCCTTCGGCTCGGACCGATCGAAGAGCGAGGGTGCGCCGAAGGTGACGCGGCTGATCAGCGGCACCGGCAAGAACTGGCCCTTGGGAAGAATTCGGTTGAGATTCTCGAGATAGACGGGCACCAATTGGACGCCGGGCTTTTGCATGCAGAGGTGATAGAGACCGCTTTTGAAGGGCGCGACGGTTTCGCCGTCGCCGCGCGTGCCCTCGGGGAAGATGATCAGCGAATAGGCTTCCCCCATCTCGGCAGCGATCTGGTCGATCGTCTCGCGCGCCGAGTTCTCGCCGCCGTGGCGCGAAACGAGCAGTGCGTTGAAGATGTCGACGGCAAAGTAGCGCCGCATCCCGCTGCTCCAGTAGTCGCGCGCCGCGACCGGGCGCGTCTGTGCGCGCAGCGCGGGCGGCAAGCACGCCCAGAGCACGACGAAGTCGAGGTGGCTGGTATGATTGGCAAAGAACACCGTCTGCCCCGGCGCGGGCGCCCCGCCGCGCCACGTCGCCTGCGCGCCGGTTATCACGCGGGCGCACGCCGCGATCGTGCCCGCCAGCGGTCGCCCGTTCACCGCGCTTTGAGCTCGGCGACGATCTGCGCGGTGCGGCGCACGAGCGTCACGGCGGAGCCCACGACGATCAGAAGCAGCGCCGCGGCGATCGTTTCGCCGCGCCAGTGCAGCAGCGGCTCGAACGTCGAGAGCACGCAGGCTACCGTGAGCACGGCCATGCGGTGCGGCTTAGCCATCGGCCCGGTGAAGTATTGGTGCGTCCCCATTGCGCCGCCTAATAGCCGAACGTAGGCCGTGAGCACGGCGAAGATCGCCGCGAGCCAGCCGAGCTGCACGCCCCACCAGAAGCTGCTGGCAGCGTAGCCCGCGCCCACTAGGATCGCGACGTCGGCGAACCGGTCGGGCATGTCGTTGAAGATCTCTCCACACCGCGTTTGGCGACCGCCCTCGATCGCCACCATGCCGTCGAGCATGTTGCAGAGCAGCCGCAGCTGAATGCACCCCGCAGCGCCGAGCAGCGCCAGAACGCGGTCAAGGTCGTACGTCTGCGCGCTGAGACAAAGCAACACGCCTGCAGCGATCGCGAACAACAGACTCGCGATCGAGATCGCATTCGGCGAGATGCCGGCGCGATCGAGCCCTTGAGCGATCGTCTTTGCCCAACCCTTTTGGCGGGTCGCGAGCGGACGGCGCGGCGGTTCCGAGGACATGCGCGCGAGCTTCGGCGCCCTTGCTTGCTTTCCCGGGACGCGTTCAGGGAATCCCTCGACAAGGTGGGGTAACGTGGCGGCATGAGAGCCAGACTTTCCCTCACGCTGCTGTTCCTGGCGGCCGCCGGTGCCACGGCGCTGGCCGCTGCGGTCGAAACCTGGAGCGTCGACCCCGTGCACTCGACCGCGCAGTTCACCGCGCGCCACTTCGGCATCGTGCCGGTGATCGGAACGATCCCGATCGACACCGCATCGGTGAAGCTCGACGCCGGCAGTCAGATTCCCGTTGCGGTCACCGCCGTGCTCGACGCCGCAAAACTCGACACGCACAACGACATGCGCGACGGCGACCTGCGCTCGCCGCACTACTTCAACGTGGCTTCGACGCCCGACATCCGCTTCGCCAGCACCAAGGTCGAGGGTACGGATCCGTCGAGTTTCAAGATCGACGGCGACCTTACGATGCACGGCCAGACGCATCCCGTGGTTCTCGACGCAAAAGTGATCGCCGCCGGAAAATCGCCGCGCGGCCGCTCGATCATCGCCTACGGCGCAACCGTGACGATCGATCGCACGCAGTGGGGAATGACCTACGGCCCGCTGATCGTCGGCAACAGCGTCGACATCTCGCTCAACATCGAGGCCGACGGACCGCAGTAAAGTGCGCCATTCGACGTGCGCGCGAGATCGAAGAGCGCCTCGGTGACGTCGAGGCGCCGGAACGTCGAGGACACGCTGATATGCCCGTTGGGAGCGAGTTCGAGGCGCACGAAAGCCTGCTGCGCGCCGCGCGCGATTTGCAGGACCATCGGTGAAACCCCTGGATCGAGCTGCGCGTAATAGGCGTTACCGTCGCGACGGAAGCTTTCGTCACCCTCGAGCAGGACGAGTCGCGAACCCGGCACCGGCGAACCGCACCCGAGGTTGGCCGTGGCTCGCGCAATGTTGACGTCGAGTCCCGGCGCGACGAGGCCGGCGGCATACGAGAACGCCCGAACGTCGCGGCAGCACTGGGCAACGTCGACTTCCAGCCGAATCGGATGGCCGGGAAGAACGACCGCGACTCGACCCGCGGCAGGCACGCACCCCGTCTTCTCCTGCTGCCCATGAATGTAGTAGGCGTCCGGAATCACGTCAAACCTCGCGACGTAAGGGCCGGGTTTAGAACCCACGGCCACCACCGCTTCGTACCGGCGATGCTGCGAGATACCGACGACGGTTGCCGCGATGGGCGACGCGAGGTCGGAAGCCGGTTCGTTTACCGGCGCGCACGACGACGTCGAATATGCGATGGTCAGCGATTCGAGAGCGCTGCCGTCATGGCTCGCCGCGCCTGCGGAGGCTCCCGCGACGATGACGGCCGCGGCGATGGCCAAAGCATGGAATTTCATGCGACGCCTCCCTCAGGGACCGAACGCGATTGAGTCGGGATCGCTCACCCCGTCGCTGACGGTTCGCTGGAGCTTTCCGCTACCCGGAGGGTACTCCAATATTGCGTCGTGTTCATAGTGGTACGTAACGTTGGCGACGTTGAGATAGCCCGACAAACCGAAGGCGAGGGCAACTGGTAAGGCAATCCCCTGCGAGATCGTGCGCAGGGTTGACGATTTTCCCGGCGCATAGACGGTAACGTTGCCCCCCGTACCGCTATAGGTCTGGTTGGCCACGTAGAGATTTCCCGCCGAATCGAACGCCAATGCCTGGGGCCTGAGGATACCGTCGGTGATCGTCCGGCTGGGTTTCGTGCCACGGGGAGGATAGACCGTTACGCTGCCCTGGGTTTTCCCTCCCCAGTTTGCCACGTAGAGATTGTTGGACGCGTCGAGAGCAAACGACGAGGGGTAGTTCAGGCCTGCTGAAATCGTTCGCAACAGCGTGTGAGAGGAGTTCGCTTCGTAGATCGTAACGCTCGATTTCGAGAGCCCCAAGTTCAAAACGTAAAGCTTACCGGCCTTGTCGAATGCGAGCTTTTGAGGGAGGCTCATACCTTTGACGATAACTTGCACGAGGTTGGTGCTGCCGGCCTGATACTCGGTAACGGTATTGTTGGAGAGGTTGGCAACGTAGGCATTGTCGGCTGCGTCGAACGCGATCGCATCGGGAACGTCCATGTCGGCGCTCAGTGTGCGAAGCACCTTCGTGCTCCCGGGTGCGTAGACTTCAACGTCGTTGCCCTTACCGCCGTCGGCGACGTACAGGTTCCCCTTGGAGTCGAACGCCAGCGCGTAGGGGCCGGCCATGCCATCGGTTATCGTTTGCAGCGGTTTGCTCGTGCCGGGCTTGTAGACGGTCACGTTGTTGGTGTCAAAGTTGGATACAAAAAGATTCTGCACGGTCGCCGGCTCGGCGGCGCGGGATTGCACGCCACCTCCGAACGCCGCGACCTGCGCCGGAAGCGGCGCGGTCGCTCGGCCGCAGCCGGCGAGAGTCGCGGCTATTGCGAGAAGGCACGGTAACGGCTTTTTCATTGCACGTGCTCTTTTATGGACCAAACGCGAGTGAGAGCGGCTCTTCGATGCCTTTGGCGATCGTTCGCTCGGGCTTGGTGCCGTGCGAAGCGTACTCTGTCACCGAGCCGTTTCCCGAACGCGGGGCGTTGGCCACGTTGAGCAGCCCTGACGAGCCAAACGCGATGTTGTACGGGTCGACGATGCCCTTGGAGAGCGTTCGGAAAGGCGACGACGCTCCCGGCGCGTAGACCGTTACCGTACTCTCGCCGCTGCTCCCGCTTCCCGCGTTGCCGGCATAGAGGTTACCCGACGAATCGAATGCTAGAGCGCGAGGGAAGTCGATACCGTCAGTAATCTTTCTGCTGATCTTGGCGCTCCCGGGGCTGTAGACCGATAGGGAACCGCTCGGTGCGGCTTGGTCGGCGACGTATAAGTTATCGGATCCGTCGAGCGCGAGCGCCTCGGGCTCATGTACGCCATCTACGATCCTGCGCAGCAGTCTTCTCGACGAACCGGGCCCGTAAACGGTGACCGACGGTTTGCGATACACGAGGTCTAGGTTGAGAACGTAGAGTTTGCCGGTCTTGTCGAAGGCGAGGGCGATGGGCAGCCGGACACCCGACGTGATCGTTTGGAGCAGGCTGCCGGTGCCGGCCTGGTACTCCGTAACGGTACTGCCGGATTCATTGGCAACGTAGAGGTTGCCCTCGCTATCGAGGGCGATGGCTTCCGGGCCGTCCATGCCCGCGCTGATCGTCAGGGCGACCTTGCTGCTTCCCGGCGCGTAGACCGTCACGTCGCTCTCGTCGAGCACGTAGAGATTGCCGCTGGCGTCGAATCGGAGCGCCAGCGGCTGCACGACGCCATCGGTGATCGTGCGCAGCGGCGTGCGCGTTCCTGGCTTGTAAACCGTCACGCTGTTGCCAACGCGGTTGGCAACGTACAAGTTCGCCGCGGACGTATGTTGAGCTGCGACCGATGCCGGCGCGACCGGAGGGAGTGCCGGAGCGAGCTGGCGTCCGCAGCCGGTAACGCCCGCGGACGCGAGTAGCAGTAACGTAAACTTTGCGTTCATGGGGCTCTCCTTTGTTGTGCCATCCTACGGGCCGAAGCCGACGGTGAGCGGGTCAGTGATCCCGTCTTTGATGGTTCTTGCAAGTCTGCCGCTGCCCGGAGCGTACTCGGTTATGTCGCCACCAGCCGAAAAGAACGTATTCCCGACGTTGAGGAAACCCGACGGCCCAAAAGCCAGGCTCACGGGTTCGTTGATGCCTTCGGAGATCGTCCGGAGGACGGATATTTTTCCGGGCGCATACACGGTGACCGTTCCGGCGTAACCGACCGCGTCTGTTTGGTTTGCCACGTAGAGATTACCGGACGAATCGAAGGCGAGGCCTTGGGGCACTTGGATTCCGTCCGTTATCGTTCTCGCCGGTTTCGAAGCATTTGAAGGGTAGACGGTAACCGAACCTTGGGGGTGGCCCGCGTTAGAGACGTATAGATTACTGGAGCCGTCGAGGATCATCGCAACGGGGTTCCTGATGCCGCTGGTTATCGTTCGCAGCAGCTGCCTCGGCGAGCCGGCCCGGTAGATCGCGACCGAGCTGCCCTTGTTGTTGGCGGCATAAAGCTCCCCAGACTTATTAAAAGCCAGCGCGACGGGATCGTCGAGGCCATCCTTGATCGTTTGCATCAGCTGGTTGGTTCCAGCCTTGTAGACCGCGATCGTGCTGCTCTTTTGATTGGCGACGTAAACGTTGTTCGCCGCGTCGAGAGCTATCGCGATGGGAGCATCCATGTTCTTGCTGAGCGTCCCGATCAGCTTGGTGCTGCCGGCAGCATAGATCGTTACGTTCTCGCTGTTGACGACGTACAGATTACCGACGGAATCGAAAGCGAAGGTCGCGGGATCCAGGACGCCGTCCGAGATCGTGCGCAGCGGCGTCTCCGTTCCGGGTTTGTAGACCGTAACGGTACGTCCGCCGGCGTTTGCTACGTAGAGGTTTGTGGCCGCCAAGGGCTTCGCACTGCTTCGTGCGGCGATGTTCGATAACGTCGAAGGCACTCCCGAGGCGCCGCAGCCGCAGAGTATTGCTGCAACGAGAAGGCCCGCGACCAGGTTCCTCGCCTGGTTAGTCAATCGAGGCATCTGCTATGGCCCGAAGGCGAGCGCAGAGGGGAAACTGATTCCGCTGCTGATGGTCCGCGCGAGCTTACCGCTGCCTCTTGGGTACTCCGTTACCGTATCTTTTCCGTACATGCTTACGTTGCCCACATTGAGGTAGTTAAACGACCCAAATGCAAGGCACTGCGGCCACAGTATCCCCGCCGAAATCGTGCGCATCGTTTTGCTGCCCCCGGGAGCGTAAACGGTAACATTTCCGTTCTCGCTGCTGTAAATCGGCGTATTTGCCACGTACAGGTTTCCGGAAGAGTCGAGCGCAAGCGTGGTGAGTTGCAACACGCCGTCGGTGATCGTCCGGTCGATCGTTGTTTGATTTGCCTTGTAAACCTCGACGTTTCCGTTCGCAGGGTACCTCCGATTCGCCACGTAGACGTTCTCCGAGCCGTCGAGAGCGATCGCCACGGGATTTACCAAGCCGTCGGTAATCGTTCGCAGGAGCAGCCGTGACGAACTTGCGCCATAGACCGTGACCGATCCATGCCCGGAGCTCACTCCCTGGTTGATGGCGTAAAGTTTGCCCGATTTATCGAATTTGAGGACGGCTGGCTCGTCGAGACCCGCGCTAAACGTGTGCTCCAGCTCGCTCGTTCCGGCCTTATACTCCGTTATGGTGCTGGCATCGAGATTGGCGACATAGAGGTTGTTGCCGCTGTCGAGCGCGATCGCCCAGTCATCCGTCACGCCGGTACGGATCGTTCGCAAAACCTTGGTGCTGCCCGGAGCGTACACCGTCACGTCGTTGGCGGCCGGGTTGGCAACGTAGAGATACCCGTTCGAATCGAAACGGACGTCGCTCGGACTGTTGAGGCCGGCCACGATCGTGCGTAAGGGGGTGCTGCTCCCCGGTTTGTAGACGGTGACGGTATTGTTCCCCTCGTTGGCGACGTAGAGGTTTTTAGGCGCCTTGTCGGGCGTTGCGGTCGGGCTCGATGCCGCGTTCGCAGCACCCAAAGGAGCCGCCGGCAACACGGGCGGCGAACCTGCATGGCTGCACCCGGTGAGTAACGAGGTCACGAGGAGGGCTAAAAGTGTTCTTCCCATCTCGCCATCCTAGGGCGCCGGCGTCAGGGTCGGAAGCTACACCCGCACACTTTATCCACACAACTCGCCGGTCAGGGGCCGAAGGCGATGGAAACCGGGTCGTTGATTCCCTTGGTGATCGTTCGCGAAAGCTTCCCGCTATTCGGCGGATACTCGGTTATGGAGCCGTATCCCGGCCCAATGTTTCCCACGTTGAGGTAGCCCGAGGATCCAAACGCCAGGCTTAGGGGACCTTCCACTCCGGTGGAGATCGTTCGAAGCAACGAGGTCTTGCCCGCGGAATAGACCGTGACGCTATTGTGAAGGGTAGAAACGGAAGCATAGTTTGCCACGTAGAGATTCCCGGAGGGATCGAATGCGAGAGCCTCGGGCCACAATATCCCGTTCGTGATTTTCTTGCCGGGCTTGCTTTGTCTCGGTGCGTAGACTTCGACGTTTCCCGTTCCACTCACGATGTTTCCAACGTAGAGGTTATTCGAAGCGTCGAGGGCGATCGATACCGGATGGTGGATACCATCCGTAAGCGTTCGCAGCAGCGTTCTCGACGCGTCCGCTCGATAGATGGTGACAGACCCGGCGAGCGCGCTGCTGCCTGGAAGCCAGTCGACCACGTAGAGCTTTCCCGAGCCGTCGAAGGCGAGTCTCTCAGGCTGCTTCACGCCATGAACGATCACTTGCAGCAGATCGCTCGTGCCGGCTTTATAGACCGTTACGGTATTGTTCCCCAGATTAGCCACGTAGACGTTAGCCGAGCTATCGACGGCGACCGCCGTGGGAGCGTCGACGTCGGTGCTAATCGTCCTGAGCACCTTTGTGCTCCCCGGCGCGTACACGGTGATGGTCGTGCTGCCAAAGTTGGCGACATAAAGGTAGCCCTCCGAGTCGAAGCAGATGGCGTACGGGCGGGAAACGCCGTCGGTTATCGTTCTTAGTGGCGAACTCGTACCCGGTGCGTAAACCGTGACGCTATTAGCGTAAACGTTCGCGACGTAAAGGTTCTTGGCAGTTGCTGGTCTGGCGGCCCCCAGCTCAGTCGCCGGCAGCACGGACTGCGTAGCAGCGCGGCCGCACCCGACAAGGAACGCGCAGGCAAGAACGGCAGGTATAAGCTTTCCCATGCCGCCATCCTACACGCGGGGCCGCCGCGCGGGAAGGTACACCCGCACACCTTATCCACACAAGTTCCGTTACCGGGGCATGGCCATCGCGGAAAACTGCTCTTCGAGGGCATAGGTGTGCACCGGCTTCGAACCGCCGGGAGCGAAGACGGCGATCGTGTTGGTGGCCTTATCCGGAACGTTCGCGACGTAGAGTCGCCCCGATGCGTCGAACGCGAGCGCTGCCGGATAGGTGAATCCCGAACGAATCGTCCGCCAGACCGTGGTTTGCCCCTTTTGATAGACCGTTATCGACGCGCGCGCCTTCTTGTCGCCGCCGTTGCCGACGTAGATGTTGCCCCGGGCATCCACCGCGACGGCAACCGGCGAATGTAAGCCGGCCTCGATCGTCAGCGAGGGCGTCCCTTCTCCTGCCCGATACACGGTGACGTCGGATTTACCGGTAAAGAGCCCGTTGACGACGACCAGATCGCCGTTTGGCGCAAGGGCCAACTGGATCGGGAGACCGATGCCTTTGTTGATGATGCGCGACGGAGCGCGCTTTCCGGGCCCGTATACGCTCACCCAGCCGGGAAAGATGCTGAAGTTGCCCACGTACAGATTTCCGAGCTTGTCGATCACCGGCGAATGGGCAAAGCCGCTGAGGCCCTTGAGGTGCTCGTGAGATTTCGACGCGCCGGCCGCGTAGATCGCGCCGGTGCCCTCCAACTCGCAGCAGCCCGCGCGATACTGATCGATCACGTATAAACTTCCCGCAGCGTCGGCAATCAGCCCCTTTGGAACGCCGAGCAAGCCGCTGAGCGTTCGCGCCGGCGTCTGACTATTCGGCGCGTACACGGTAACGTCGCCCTCGTTTGACGTGGTCGCATTGCCGACGAAAAGGTTACCGGAATCGTCGAGCGCCAGCGTCGTGGGGTTTTCGATGCCCGTGGTGATCGTCTGGCCATCCAGCGTCTGCACCAATCCGTTCGGCGACGGGCACGACATGCTCGTCGCGCAGATCTGCGCGACGTAGGCGAACGGGCGCTCGGTTTTGCCGGCAAGCGCAGCAGCGTTCGTCGATGCATTCTGCAGGGTGCTCGGCGGCGTCGAGAGGCTGCCGCCGCAAGCCGCCATCAGCGGACAAATAAGAATCAGTGCGCTCGTGAGCAGTTTCAATCGCATGAGCCCGCGGTTCGACGGTGCGACGGCCGGCATCCTATCCACCTTCACGCTCTTAGGGGCCGAAAGCAAGGACGACGGGCGCGTTGATTCCAGCGGTGATCGTTCTTGCCAGCTTCGTGCTGCCCGGCGCATCTTGCGTTATCGAACCATATCCCGTCGTACCTCCGTTCCCTACGTTGAGGTAGCCCGAAGGTCCGAATGCAATGCTCGATGGGAAGACGATGCCGTCGGAAATCGTCCGGATGGGTTTGCTTCCGCCTGGCGCATAAACGGTAATCTTTCCGGACCCGCTCCCCGAGTAAGCGGGCTGGTTCGCTACATACAGGATCCTGGAAGAATCGAGAGGAGGCCCTGCGGCACCTGTATTCCTTCGGTTATGATTCTGCTCGCCGTGCTTTTCCCCGGTTCGTAGAATAATACGCTCCCATATCCGTAGCGATCGTTGGAGACGTATAAATTATTGAACCGGTCAAGCACCAGCGCTACCGGGTATGCCAAGCCCTTCGTGATCGTTCGTAGGAGTTGACGCGACGAATCTGCTCTATAAATCGTCACCGCTGCATCGGTTGAGATCGGGAAACCCTGGTTGAGCCCGTTCATGCCGGCGGAGATCGTCTGGATGAGCGTGTCCGATCCGGCCTTATAAACCGTGACGATATTTTGAAAGAAGTTGGGCACGTAAAGATTCGCATCCGTCGCCGGCCGCACGTCAGGTTCGGCCGCTTGGGGCAGCTCTCGGGCCCGGTCTGCGGGCAGTGCCGCGGGCAGAACGGAGGGCGCCGCCGCGCGCCCGCCGCCTACCAGAAGCGCGGAGACGGCGAGAATGATCGGAACGAGGTTTTTCATGGCCCCATCTTAAGGCTGGGGACACGGCGCAAGAAGTCCACTCGCACACCTTATCCACACAACTTGGGTCGGCCCCGTGCCTGTTCTTCGGCAGGGCGGAGCGCGTCCTCAGAGCCTTCCGTGAAGGCTCTGAACTCATCGCGGGTTCTTAGCGAGTAGCCAGGAACGGCCGGAAGCAAACTTGCTGGCTGAGGTTTGCCGCGCTCGCTCCGAACGTCAACTCGTGACGGACCTGATTCAATCGGCCTAACGACACAATGGCTCGCCCGAAGTCATCCGCTTTTGCCGGTTGCGGCGAAGAGCCGTCTAGGCTCCAAAATACCTCCTTTTGCTTATCATCGTTCATCAGGAACACGGCTTCCGAGCCGCCGGATTGCAACTCGAGCGCCGTCAACCACACGGCAGGGGCGTCTGGAACGGGCTTGTTCGCGGTGCATGCCACTACGTCGCTGCTCTCGTCATACCATGTGCTCTTCCAATCGAGCGAAGCGGCAAAGTCAATTCCGCAATGGTAATCGTCGTAATCCGAAACCCGGGGAAGGTACCCGGATGGACTTAGGCCTGGTGGGGCCGCCATGATGTCGCGATTGCCCGAGGCTTGGCTGCCCGTAAAAACGATCACGTCGGAACTGCGTTTGTTGGCGTCAAGGCCGAACTCGAAGCGCAGCCCAAGCATTCGATACTTGTCCGGTACCGGTTTGGAAAGATCCGCGCTTAACTGCATCTTCGTTTGCTCCGGAGCCAACTTCGGATCGCCGAACATGAAATCGGTGCCAAGGTAGCAAGATTTCAATAGAACGGGTGAAGCGGGTTGCGGGAGCGGCGCTGGCATTGAGATCTCGTGCGCATCGACGGGCGTAAGCAAACGCGACCAAACCGCCATTGCCAGCGACGTGCTTAGAAGCCGCTTCGTTTTGTTCATCGCGTTCATCACACCCCAGTTGTTGAGCGTTTAGTCATTTTATCGAGGTAGCCATAGAGCATTTCTCGGACGAGTTCGCGAGCTAGCGGTCGTCGGGGCTTTCGCAAGCCTTTAGGGTCGGCGCTCATGGCGGTTCAATCGTATTCTATGCGTGCCCAGAGCTCATCATAGCGATTGATAATCGATTTAAGCTCAGCAATCTCCTTTGATATGCCAGGGCGCTCGTCGACTATACGACGCGCAACGCTTGGCACGGGCTTCTTCCTCTGTGCAGGCTTAATCGACGAGTTTGGACCACGTCGAGACGCCTTCACAATCTCCGCGCGACCAGATGGAGTTGCACTAGATGACTGTTTCGAGCGCGCGTCATCTGGGATCGAAGGCGAGGACGAGGTGAGGGCCTTTTAGCCGCTCCTTCAC
>DASZGC010000095.1:0-6743 GCA_035939175.1 Candidatus Cybelea sp.
TCGGCTAGTTATCCCCCACACAGAGGTAGGTTGACCACGTGTTACTCACCCGTCTGCCACTGGGTATTGCTACCCCGTTCGACTTGCATGTGTTAGGCACGCCGCCAGCGTTAGTCCTGAGCCAGGATCAAACTCTCCATAAAAAACTTTATGGAGCCTTTGAACAAGGCTCTAATCTCTTGTAATTGTACGAAATCTCGCGACTCAAAGACATTGCCAGTTAGACGCTGTCTTACGACGTCGGAGACCCACAGACTTATTGCGCTGCTGCACTGTTCAGTTTTCAAGGAACGAAAACCCGCGGTAAGCCAGGGCGATTCGTCCGACCAGGTTTGGCGTCGAACGCCACAGGTGTGACCGCGGGAACTTCCCCGACCGGCGTGAGGCCGATCTGGGACACGACGGCTATCATATCGCCGCGTACAGGGCATGTCAAGGAAACACGCCGCTCATCTCAACAAACGCAAGCCGCCCCGGTTTAGTTGCACGCTTGCAAGGAAACCTCGAAAATTTCCGGGCAAGCTCCCGGTTAGCATGCTTTTCGACCACGTCGACCTGCGCACGAGCGACCTTGCCGCCGTCCGCCCCCTCTACGACGCACTTCTACCGGCGATGGGATTCACCCGAATCGCCCAAGACGAGGAATCCGTCTGCTATTACCGCCCCGGCGAGGACCGGTCGATCCCGTTTTTCGGGCTCGTGCTCGATCCTGACCACCGGGCGAATGGGAGCCGCCTCGCATTGCGGGCAAGCGACCGGCCGGACGTTGACCGACTCGCGGCCGTGGCCGCAGCCGCGGGCGCCGGGGCATTCGAGCCGCCGCACGTTTGCCAGGAGTACACCCCGTTTTACTACGCGACGTTCTTCGAGGACGCCGACGGCAACAAGTTGGAGATTTGCTACCGCGAGCGGCCGGGCACGTGACGAAGCCTTTGAGGGTGCTTGGCTGTTTGGCCGCCCGGCCGGTCGGCTGCATGCGGCACGCAGCCGACCGGCCGGGCGCTCCCGGCGGCAGCGATCGCGCGCCACGCGGTTTCCACCCAGGACTACGTGTTCGTTACCAATCTCCTGGGCGAGGGGGAGACGAACTCCGAGATCGCCTACTGGCGCGCCGGCTCTACCGGCAACGTTCCCCCAGCCGGGGCGATCTACGGCTCCGCTACCGGGCTCGACGGGCCGGCGGGCATCGTCGTCAATCCGGCCGGCGAGATCCTCGTGGCGAACAGCCAGACCAACGCCATCCTCGGCTTCGCACCCGGCTCCAATGGCAACGTGGCGCCCAACGTCGTCGTCTCCGGGCGCGAGACGCGCATCGATCATCCCACGGGGCTGGCCGAGGACGACGCCGGAAACCTCTTCGTCAGTAACTGCGCCCACGGTTGCGGCACGCGGGGTGCGCCCAGCATCGCCGAGTTTGCGGCGAACGCCAACGGCAACGTCGCGCCCATACGGGTGATCCAAGGCCGGCGCACCACCCTCGTCAAGCCGCATTCTCTTGCCGTTTCGCGCAGCGGCGAAATCTATGTCGTCGATATCGGGCCGCCCTCGAAGCTCGCTCCCCACGTCGAGGTGTTCGGTGCCGACGCAAGCGGCGACCACGCGCCGGCGCGCGTGATCGAGGGCGGCAAGACCAAGCTCTACCACACCGGTGGCGGCATCGCGCTCGATCCGCACGGTTTCTTCATTGGTAACTGGAGCTCGAGGTTCATCGAACGCTTTGCTTTTTTGGCAAACGGCGACGCGCGCCCGCGCTCGTTCATCCGTGGCTCGAGGACGCAGCTGGAGTGTTGCCTCGACGGGCTGGCGCTTAGCGCAACCGACTCACTCTACGCGGTGGTGCGTGCGAGCGCGTACGGCAGCGGCCCTTATCCCGAGGTCGTTCAGTTCGGCAATCGCGCACACGGCAACGCGCCGCCGGTTACCAACATCACCGGCTCGAACACCGGACTCCACATTCCGCTAAGTATCTTCGTCGGCGCCCAACCCTAACGTCCTGCGACTGCGGTCGGGGCGACAGAGGTGGTTCTAGACCTTCCGCGAGATCGTTTTTGCCTGCATGAAGAGCAGCAGGTAGTCGCGGCCGCCGGCTTTGCTGTCGGTGCCCGACATATTGAAGCCGCCGAAGGGATGTACGCCGACGAACGCTCCCGTGCTCTTACGGTTGAAGTAGAGATTGCCGACGAAGAAATCGCCGCGCGCGCGCTCGATCTTCTGCTCGTCGCTGGTGTAAAGCGATCCGGTGAGGCCGAACTCCGTGTTGTTGGCGATCGTCATCGCGTCGTCGAAGTCTTTGGCTTTGATCACCGCGAGCACCGGGCCGAAGATCTCTTCCTGCGCGATCGTCGCGTCGGGCGCGACGTCGGCGATGACGGTGGGCTCGAGGAAGTAGCCGGTCTCGCCCGCGCGCTTGCCGCCGGAGAGCAGGCGGCCTTCGGTTTGGCCCTTCTCGATGTAGCGGACGATCGATTTGAGCGCCGCTTCGTTGACGACCGGCCCCATGTAGTTCTTCGGATCGCGCGGATCGCCGACGGTAATCGTCGCGACGCGGCGTTTTAAGCGTTCGAGGAATTCATCGTAGACCGGCGCCTCGACGATGGCCCGCGAGCACGCCGAACACTTCTGCCCTTGGAAGCCGAATGCCGAGACGGCGACGCCTTCGACGGCGGCATCGAGATCCGCGTCGGCCGAGACGATGATCGAATCCTTGCCGCCCATCTCGGCGACGACTCGCTTGATCCACTTCTGTCCGGCCTGCGGTTTGGCGGCCAGCTCGTTGATTCGCAGGCCCACCTCTTTCGAGCCGGTGAACGAGATGAAGCGAATCTGTGGGTCGGTGACGATGAGGTCGCCGATCTCGCTGCCCGAACCCGGGATGAAGTTGACGACGCCGGGCGGGACGCCGACTTCCGCGAGTAGATCGACGAACCACGCCGCGATGATCGCCGAATCGCTCGAAGGCTTGAGCACGACCGCGTTCCCGCAGACGATTGCCGCGGCCGTCATCCCCATCATGATCGCGCCCGCGAAGTTCCACGGCGGGATCACCGCGCCGACGCCCAGCGGGATGTAGATCAGCTCGTTGCGCTCGCCGGCAAACGGCACGACGGGCTGAGGCTCGTCGTAGCGTAGGGCCTCGCGTGCGTAAAACTCGAGGAAATCGATCGCCTCGGCGATGTCGCCGTCAGCCTCAACCCAGCTCTTGCCGACCTCGAAGACCAGCAGCGCGTCGTAATCGAACCGGCGCTCGCGCAGCAGCGCCGCCGCCTTAAAGAGGTAGGCGGCCCGCTGGGTCAGGGTGAGGCGCTTCCAAGATCCGAAGGCCGTCGCGGCGGCCTCGATCGCTTGCCTCGCTTCGTCCTTCGAAGCCGAGGACGTGGTGCCGACGACCTGGGCCGGATCGGCCGGGTTGAGCGAGCGGATCTTCTTGGCCGTCTCGACGCGTTTGCCGCCGATGACCAATGGGTACTCGGCGCCGAGCCGCGCGCCGACCCGCGCGAGCGCGGCGGTCATCGCCGCGGCGTCGGCCGGATCCTTAAAATCTTTGACCCGTTCGTTGACAAAGGGGGCTGCCTGCCCCGTGGGTTTCTCGGTCGTCGTCGTCATTGCGTTATTACTACCCGGCCGGCGTGGGCCGGTGCCTCCTGGTTTCCTCGTAGTGCGGCGATCAGCGTTTTGGGATCCTCGGCGAGCATCAGCGCCTCGCCGATCAAAAACCCTCGGGCTCCCGCCGCACGCAGGCGGGCGACGTCCGATGCGTCGCGCATGCCGCTCTCGCTGATCGCAAAGATCTCCGGCGGAACCTTCGGGAGCAAATGCTCGCTCACCGCAAGATCGGTCTCCAAGGTGCGAAGGTTTCGGTTGTTGATGCCGACGAGGCGGGCTCCGGCGGCGACCGCCCGCTCCAAATCGCGTTCGTCGTGCACCTCGACGAGCACGTCGAGCGCGAAGCGCGCGGCTTCGTCCATCGTCTCGGCCAGCGCGGCGTCGTCGAGACCGGCGACGATCAGCAGCACGCAGTCGGCGCCGTAGGCGGCCGATTGAGCGATCTGATACCGCGTCCAGAGAAAATCTTTGCGCAGCAGCGGACGCGACGTCACCGCGCGGACCGTCTCGAGATACGACAGTTCCCCGAGAAAATGGTCGCGCTCGGTAAGCACGCTGATCGCGTCGCAGCCGCTCTCGTCGTATGCTCGGCCAATCTGCGCCGGATCGAAGCTGCGCGCGATCAGGCCGGCTGACGGCGACGCGCGCTTGATCTCGGCGACGATCGCTCCGCCCGCTCCGCGTCGCAACGCTTCCAAGAAACTGCGCCGTTCGCCGGCGCGTGCACGCGCCCGGGCCGCAACGACGTCGTACGATTCGGCCGCCTCGTCGTTGGCCAGCGTCGCGGCTTTGACGGCGTAGATCTTCGCGAGCATGTCGCTGACGGGGTTTCGCAGACGAGGGTTCCTTACGAAGCCGTCGCCGTCGGACTCGGCGAGACCGACGGGTAGCCCGTCGGCGTGGGCGTCGGCACCGCGGCCGGCCCGACGACGACCGTCGAACCGCTGGCATCGCTGCGGATCTCCACGTTCTTGCCGGAGGCGCCGACCTTGAACGTGACCTTTCTCGTGTAGCTGCCGCTGCGATTTGCCCCCTGCTGGTTCGGATTCCACGTGTCGTCGAGAGCGCTGACCGTCTCGAAACGGCGCACGATCGAAAGCTCGGTGATCCGCGCGCCGATAAAGACGTTTCCGCCCGTCGACTGCGCAACGCCGCCGCCGAAATCCACGGCTCCGCGCGCGGTGAGATTGACGACGACCGGATGCAGCGAATCGGCGAACGCGTACTCTCCTTTTTCGAACCGCTCGCCCGTTGCGGTTACGTCGATGGTGCCGTCGGTGAGGATGTCGGCGACCTTCGCCACGATCGTGCTGTCGCCGGCGGAGGTGTTCAACGTGATCGACGGCGTCGCCGCGTACGGCGAAGAGGTGGGCGCGGGCACAGAAAGACCCCCGATGCCGAAGTAGTTCCCGTGGACGAGGCACGAGCTGCACGTGAGCACGCCGCCGGGGACGAGAATTCCGCTGACCGTCGGTGCCGACGATACCATGCCCGCGCCGAAACTCGACGTGGTGGCGTCAAGCGTTCCGAGCACGTCGAGCGACCAGTAGCCCGCCTTGGGCCCGGGAAGCGTCAGCTTCGAGGCGCCGACGTAGACGTCGCTGAGCGACACGCTCGCGCCGGCAGCGATTTCGAGCGTCGCGTACGCGCTCTTCGCTGCGGCGTGGACCAGCTGTTCGAAGGTCGTGTCTTGCCCGAAACCGTCGATGTACGTGCCGCTGTCCGGCCCCATCCCGAAGCCGGTGCCGTCGATCGCCACCGTTTTGGGAACGACGATCGGAAACTGCTCGCCGTTGGCGGCGACGTAGGCCCCGCTCGCGAGGAATACCGTAACGCCGGAGGTCGAGATCACTTTCGCCGAGCCGAGAACCTGCATCGCTTTGGTCAGCGTCTTGTACGGCGCGATCTGCGTGCCTTTTCCGGTGCTGTCGCTGCCGTGCGTGGGATCGACGTAGAGCGACACCAGCGGCGCGATGGTCGGCGGCACCGGCCCCGGCTTCCCCCACCGCGTGCAGGCGGTGCCACTGAGCACGGCCGCCACCGCGACGACGGCGACGACCGCAAAAAAACCACGCGAGATCCAGGCACTGCGCACCGCCACGCCCCTTTGCCGTGCCGTGCCCCGGGACCTCGGGGAGAGCCCCCGCGCGCTCATGAAGAGATGAGACGATGGTTAAACCCCCGCCGGTTGCTTCCACCCTCGCGGCTGCCGGCAGTTCGGCGGCCGCCTGGAGCGACGCCGCGTTTGCGCCGCGAAAGCGAGCGCGCGACGCCGTCTGTTCTCGCACCGGGTATTCTTCCGCTGCCGTCGACCGCGCGCTCGATCGCCTCTTCGAACCGCTGACCGCCGCGGCGCTAGGCGCGACGATCGCCGCGGAACTCGGGACGCTCGGCGTGCTCGACGGCTTCGTCGAGCGTCCCGGCGTCGGCCGAGTGCGCGCATTGCCGCTCGGACGCGTCTGCGTGATCTCGAGCCGCACGACGGTCGGCGTCGCGTTGATTCCCGCGATCTTCGCGCTCTGCGCGAACTGCGACGTGCTGGTGAAGGATCGCGAGGACGGCCTGGTCGCGGCGTTCTTCGATACGTTGGCCGAAACGCTGCCCGCGCTGCGCGAGCGTATGCGAGCGCGCGCCTGGCGAGGCGACGACGACGCCATCGATCTCCACGGTTTCGACGGCGTCGTCGCGTTCGGCAGCGACGCCACGCTGGAGCGCATCTCGGCGCTGCTGCCATTTTCGCGTACGTTCGTCGCCTATCCGAACAAAACGAGCGCGGGATACGTCGCGCGGGAAGACCTGTGCGACGAAACGGCCGCGGCCGCAATCGCCCGCGCCGCCGCGCACGACGCGCTGCTCTACGACGGCGAAGGCTGCCTCTCGCTGCACCTGCTCTTCGTCGAGCGCGGCGCGCGCGTTACGCCGGAGCGCTTCGGTCAACTCCTGGGTCGCGCGTTCGACGACGCCGCGCGAACCGATGCCGCGCTGCGCTCGGCGAGCGGCGGCGCAGCGCGCGCGATGGCGCGCGACCTCGCGGCGTTTCGCGGATCGTCGACTACGTACGCCGATCCGCAGTGCAGTTATCTCGTCACGGTAGACCCACCCGAGCACGTGGACCCGCTGCTTCTACCGCGGACCTTGAT
>DASZGC010000096.1:0-46957 GCA_035939175.1 Candidatus Cybelea sp.
CAGCAGCTGCCCGGCGCGAACGCGGTCGCCCTCGCGCACGTAGACGGCGTCCGCGGGCTCGGAGAGCGTGCTTTGGATGGCGACGTTCTGATACGGCGCCACCACGCCGGCGAGCGCCCGCGCGGGTTCGACGCTGCCGAACGATACGACGGTGGTCTGTACGTAGGGAGGTGCCGCTTGGGGCGCGGCGCGGTGCCCGCAGCCGCTGCCGGCTAGGAAGATGAGGGCGATACCGAAGAGGCGGGAAAGGCCGGCGAGACGATGCATGGACCCCACGATTGTACCGAAAGCGCCGGTCTCCAATCCTGGAGCGAGTCTGAGAATGGGAGAAGCGGGCGAACGGCCGCGCGTACTGGTGATCGACGACGAGCGTGGCCTGCGAGAGCTGCTCGAGTACGGCCTTGGGCAGGCCGGCTTCGCCGTGCGCTGCGCGACCGAAGGCTCGGCCGCACTCGTCCTCTTACGGAGCTGGGCGCCCGAAGTGATCGTGCTCGACGTGATGCTTCCCGATCGAGACGGTTTCGCGCTGCTGCCCGAGATCCGCGCGCTGACGACGGCACCGGTCGTGATGCTCACCGCGCGGACCGAAGTTGCGCAGCGCGTCGCCGGCCTGGAAGCCGGCGCCGACGACTACGTCGGCAAGCCGTTCGACCTCATCGAACTGGTCGCGCGCCTGCATACGCTGATGCGGCGCCCGGCGATCGAACGGCGCGAGACCCTCGCCTATGCCGACTTGAGCATCGATACGCCCAGCCGCGCCGTCTATCGCGGCAACCGCCGCATCGAGTTGACCGCGCGCGAGTTCGACCTGCTGCGCGTCTTTGCCGAACACGCCGAAGAGGTGCTCACGCGCTCCCAGCTGCTCGACATGGTCTGGGGCATCGATCGTGACGTGATTCCGAACACCGTCGAAACGTACGTCTCCTTCTTGCGCGCGAAAATCGACAGCGGAGAGGCCGTCAAGCTGATTCAAACGCTGCGCGGCTCCGGTTACAGTTTGCGGGCGACGGCGTCGTGAGAACGCGACTCGCTCGCCGCATCGCGGAACTCGCCGCCATCGAGATTTCGGTGGTGCTCGCGGTCGTGATCTTAGTGGGCGCGCTCCTCGCGTTCGGCGCGTACATTCGCAGCCTCTCCAACGAACTGACCGGCACGATGGCTCAGCTGCAGACGGCGCTGGCGCAGAGCACCGCGCGCGACGCGCGCGCCGGCGGCGCCTTCGCCGCTTCGCTCTTGCTCGGAAGCAATAGCGAGATCGTCTTCCTCGACGCAAACACGCGGGTGACCGTCTACCGCGCCCATCGCGCCGATCCGCGCGAGATCGTGACGGTGCGGCCTCGCGGCGACCTTTCCGGCGATCCGCAGGGAAGCGGCCCGTTCGCGCGCGCGATCGTCGGCCTCGCGACCGCGTTCGGCCTGCAGTCGCTCTATGGCCACGTCGGCAATCTCTACGTGATCGTCAAGAGCAACGATGCGACGCTCGTCGGCACGGTGCGCTTCTTCGCGATTCCGCTGCTCCTGACGCTGGCGATCGCCATTGCGTGCGCCGTGCTCGTAGCGCGTGCGCTCACGCGCCAGGCGCTGCGCCCGCTCGACGAGGTGACCGCCGCACTCCAACGCTTCGCCTCCGGCGACCTCACGCCGCAGCTGATCGCCGCCGACGAACGCCAAGAGCTTGGATCGCTGGCCGCCGCCTATAACGGCGCGATCGCGCAGATGGAGCGGGCCTTTGCGGCGCGCGACCGCGCCAACGCGTCGATGCGCCAGTTCATCGCCGACGCGGGGCACCAGCTGCGGACGCCGCTCACGGTCGTGCAGGGCTTCATCGCGATTCTGCGGCGCGGCGGCATCGAGAGCCCACCCGAACGCGAGCACATTCTCGATACGATGAACGATCAGAGCCGCATCATGGGCTCGCTGATCGACAAGCTGATCCTGCTCGAGCGCTGGGAGAGCGCCGACGCCGCCGCGGCGAGCGCGCCCATCGACGTGGGCCGCCTCGTCGCCGATCTCGTGACGCCAATTGCCGACGCGCATCCCGAGCGCAGCTTCGCCGTCGACGCGCAGCCCGGCGTGCTCGCGGTCATCGACCCCACCGAGCTGGGGTACGTCGTGACGAATCTTGCCGATAACGCGCTCAAGTATGGCGAGGGCGCGATCGGCGTTCGCGTGCGCGCGCGCGACGGCAGCGCTTCCATCGAGGTGAGCGATGAAGGCCCGGGGATTCCATCGGCCGATGCGGCGCGCGTCTTCGATCGCTTCTATCGCGGCGCGCAGCGCGACGTCGCCGGTTCGGGCCTAGGCCTCGCCATCGTCAAACGCGCGGTCGAACGCGCGCACGGCACCATCGCGCTCGACTCCAATGCGAGCGGCTCGCGCTTTACCGTGCTGCTGCCACGCGCGAGCTAGAGGCTGCCAGAGTCGATGGCGGAGAGGGTGAGATTCGAACTCACGGAACGCTATTAACGTTCGCCCGCTTTCGAGGCGGGTGCCTTCAACCACTCGACCACCTCTCCGAGGCATCAGGTTGGGATGACGGGGCCTCTTCCCCTGCTCGTTTCGCGCGGAAGAACTGCTGCAGTTGCGCGGCGGCCGCGGCCTCGAGTACGCCGGCGGTTACCTCGAGCCGGTGATTGGTGAGCGGCGAGCGAAGGTAATCGAACGCGCCGCCGTCGGCGCCGCCCTTGGGATCGCCGGCGGCGTAGACCAGCCGCTTGATGCGCGCGGCAATCATCGCACCCGCGCACATCACGCACGGCTCTTTGGTAACGTAGATCGTCGCCTCCGCAAGCCGCCAGCGTTGCAGCCGGCTTGCGGCTTCGCGCAAGAGCAGCATCTCGGCGTGAGCGGTCGCATCGTTGCGCAGCTCCTTCTCGTTCTTCGCCTCTAAAACGAGGTCGCCGCAGATCAACACGGCGCCGACGGGAACGTCGCCCGCACGCGCCGCTTGCGCCGCGAGTTCGAGCGCCCGCTGCACGTAGGCTTCGTCTTGCGTCATGAAAAGATGCGCGCCCGGAGGGATTCGAACCCCCGATCCCAGCCTTCGGAGGGCTGTGCGTTATCCAGCTACGCTACGGGCGCACGCTCTCGCTCGAATTAGCGCGCGGGGTCCGGGCCCGCGCCGGCGCTCGGCATGTGCTTGAAGAGGTCGAGCTTGTGGTCGACGAGCGTCCGGTAGAATTTGCGCACGCAATCGGGATGCCCGAAGAAGTAGGTTCGCGCGTACGCGAGATCTTCTCCGGAACTATCGGGTACGTAGTGCGAGATTTCGATCTCCTCCATCTGTCCTCGGTCCACCGGGTGGGGACAGAAATCGCACGGAATCGTCGACATGAATTTTGACACCTCAGAATGAAGCCGGCCGTCTCCCCTGGAGCGGCCGGGCTTGAATCGTTCTGGCTCGGGTAGGACTTGAACCTACGACCAAGGGCTTATGAGTCCCCTGCTCTACCACTGAGCTACCGAGCCGCAGTCCCCCGCCGCAGACTTTCGAGACCGCAGTATAGCAGGACCGCTCCTGCGCGACAACCGGTTCCAGCGTCGAGGGGCTGCTCGAGCTCCTAGCCAGGCATGCAGACCGTCTTGGAGGTCATCGCCTTGCCCTTTTCGACCCACGTCGAGTTGACCACGATGGCCGTCTTGGTGTAGTGCCACAGGTCTCTTTCGTGCGTCGGATCCTCGGGATAGTTATTCACGAACGTCATGGTCGTCGCGGTGCTCGATCCGGGCGCGGTCGAGATCCCGTAGTCGCCGGGAAGCGTGTCGCCGCCCATGCTGATGTACAACTGCTTCTTTGGATCGAAGCCGAACTCGAACATCGCCGTGTTCGCGGGGTGACCGCCGTAGGCGCCGTTCTCGCCGCCGCCTTCAACCCAAAGATCGCCAACTTTCTTGATCGTGTAGGTGCTCTTGGCGGTGCCTTTCGGCCCCGTATAGGTGCAGGTCCACTGCCCCACGAGCATCGAGAGCGCGGTTGGCATCTGCGTCGCCGCGCGAGCGGGCGACGCCAGGCTGGACGCCACTGCGGCGGCGAGTCCCCAACCGAGCAGACGCGTAGAAATAATCATAATTGCTCCTCCTCAAAAAGAATTGAGTAGGAGAGCGATTCGGCGCCTGCTTGGCTTTTCCCGGCCCAAAATGAGAAGCGGCCAACGCTTGAAATCCGCGCATCGGCCGCCGTTTCGTTGAGAATCGCGGTCGGAGGGACTCGAACCCCCAACCTACAAGTTCGTAGCCTGTTGCTCTATCCAATTGAGCTACGACCGCGTGTGCCGGTGAGCTTCGGAGAGAGAGGGATTCGAACCCTCGATACGACTTTACATCGTATAACGGTTTAGCAAACCGCCGCCTTCAGCCGCTCGGCCATCTCTCCCCAGCGAATCCTTCATCGAGCGACTTCCGACTATACCACGCTTGCGAGCGGCGCACCTATGCTGCCGCTTACTGCGGCGCGCGCGGACCGTCCAGCGGGCGTTCTGGTACGACCTCGGCTACGACCCGCTGCTGGCGTGGCGCTCGCGGGCGTCGCAGGCCGTCGATACCGGCGACGCTTCCGGTCGGCAGCACGAGGCTGATCGCCGAGAGCAGCATCAGGCACGCGTCGAGCGATCCCCACGAGTTCGCGGTACTCAGTCCCCCGCGCGCGGCGATATAGTCGGCCGTCAACGCAACGCCGACGAGAGCACCGAAACGCGTGAACAATCCCAGCACGAGCGTGATGCCGACGAGCAGCTCGCCGAAGCGCACCATATCGGCAAACGTCAACGCGTTGGGCTGCACCACGTTCACCAGGAAATCGTGATACGGCCCGACGGTCTTGCCGATGCCGTTCTGCAGATACGTCGCGAAGGTGCCGTTGGGCGGCAGAAACATATCGGCTTTGAGAAACTTCGGCAGCGCGTGGAGCAGCCAGATGCATCCCGTGAGCACGCGCACGATCGCGAGCCACCCACCGTACGTTCGCGCCGAGGGTAGATTCATGCGACGCCCTCCCCGCGATCCACCAAGCGCGCGATCATCGCTGCGGCGTCGCGCGCGGCCTGCGGCCGCCGCAGGCGGCTCGCCGCTGCGATCATCGCTTCGCGGCGGCTGCGGTCTTCCAAAACGCTCTCCAATACTCTGGGCAAATCGTTTATTCCCAACGCGCGGACGGCCGCCCCAGACTCGACGAGCACGCGGGCGTTCCGCTCCTCTTGCCCGGGCAGCGGCTTGCATAACACCAGCGGAACCTTGGCGACGAGTGCCTCCGACGTGCTCAAGCCGCCGGGCTTGGTGACGAGCACGTCGGCGGCGTGCATGTAGTCGTAAACGTTGTCGACGAACGCCAGCGTACGCACCGGATAGTTCACGCTTTCCGCCGCCTGCGAAAGGCGGCGCTCGATGCGGGCGTTACGCCCCGCCACGACCACGGCCGCCAGCGGCATGGTTACGGCATCGAGCGCGCGCAGCATTCGCTCCAGCGGCGCGATGCCGAGACCGCCGCCCATCAGCAGCGCCACACGCCGGTCGCGCGGAAGATTCAGCCGCTCGCGCAAACGATCGCGCGGCTCGCTCGACGGCGCGAACTCTTCGCGAACCGGAATCCCCGTCACGGAGATGCGCTCGGGCCGGACGTGGCGCTCGAGCAGCGCGTCGCGCAGCGCCGCCGTCGCGACGACGTAACGGTCGACCTGGCGATTGATCCAAAAACCGTGCACCGCAAAATCGGTGACGACCGCCACCAGCGGCGGGGCGTCGCCGAAACGACGCTTGTACTCCGCCATCGCGCCGCAGGGGAACGCGTGCGTGCAGACTACCACGTCGGGGCGCTCGCGCAGCATCAGCGGGCGCAAATTGTCGGCAGTGAACTGGTGAGCCCACAGACGGAAGCGCCCCACCTCGGTGGCCCGTTCGGCGCGATCGTAGATGTAGCGGTACATCTGCGGAATGCTCTTGACCATGCGCAAGTAACCGTCGGAGACCACGCGCGATACGACCAACGCCGCGTATTCGTACGAATCGACGATCCGCGTCGTGGTGTCCGGATCGTCGCGCAGCAGCGCGTCGCGCACGGCATTGGCGGCCGACACGTGTCCGACCCCAACGCTCGCGGCGAGAAACAGAACGCGAATTAGTTCGTCCCCTCGTCGACGGCGCTCTCTTCGGCCTCGCATGCGTAGGTCAAGAACTCATCGAGGACCTCTTGCGCCAGCTCGTCGTCGTTGACGAGATTGCCCGCGAGATCGGTGACGATGAACTGCTCCTCCTCCTCGCCTTCGGGCTCGTGGAGCAGCACCGCGTACGAGGTGCCGCTGTCGGGGTCCTCGAGGATGCCGACCACCTCGAACTGCAGCGACTCACCGTCGCTGGTCTCGATGTGGAGCACTTCTTGCAGTTCCAGCGGCGCGTGCTGCTGCGAGCTTTCACCGTTCGTGGATGCCATGGCCGGGGTTCCCTTCCTATTGCAGGCACCGGGCCACGTTGGCCTGGTGCTCTGCGAGCGTCTTTGCAAACACGTGCCGCCCGTTCCCGCAATACACGTAATAGAGGTTATCGCTCTTGGCCGGATTGAAGGCCGCTTCGAGCGAGGGCCGCCCTGGATTGGCGATGGGCGTCGGCGGCAGGCCCGTGTGCTCGTAGCTATTGTACGGCGAATCGATGCGCAGGTCGGAGAAAGAGAGCGCGCTCTTGTGCTGGGGAAGCGCGTACTCGATCGTCGCGTCGACCTGCAGCGGCATACGCTCCCGCAAACGGTTGTAGATCACCGCGGCGATCTGCGGACGATCGACTTCGCTCTTGGCCTCGCGCTCCACCAGCGAAGCGACGGCGACCGCTTGCGGCACCGTAACGTGCAGCCGCTTGGCGCGTACCGCGGCGTCTCGCGGCAGTTCCTTGACGAACTGGGCAGTGAAGATCGCCGCCACCTGCGACGGCGCCGCACCCAGCGGCACCAAGTAGGTGCTGGGGAAGAGAAAGCCCTCCAAACCCTTGGTGCGCGCGCCGTCGACGCTCAAGTTCTCGCGCAGAAAGTCGTCGCGGAAGGCGGCGGCATCCCCCAACCCCGCCGACTCGAGCCGCTGCGCAATCTGCGCGGCCGTGAATCCCTCGGGAATCGTCACCCACGTTGCGACCTGCGCGCCACCGGTGACCAGCGCCTGCAGCACCTCGCTCTGCGTCATGCGCGGCGTAAAGCGGTACTCGCCGGCGCGGACCGCGACGTCCTGGCCTCGCAGCTTCGCGAGCGCGCGAAACGTCAATGCGTTGGAGATGACGCCTTGCGAGACCAGTTGCGCCGCGATCTCATCGAGCGTCGCGCCGCGCTCGACCACCACCTGCGACGTCGTCTGCGGGTGCGAGCGGTCGCCGTAGACGCCAAAGCACAACGCGCCCGCCGCCAGTGCCGCGATGAGCGCGCAGACGGCCAGTGCGGCAAGCACCGCTCTCAATCGAGAGGCTCGCGGCGCCGCCGGGCGAGGAACGAATCGAGGATCAGCGCGGCGGCCATGCGGTCGACGACGTCGCGCCGCTTGCGCCGCGAAACGTCGGCTGCGATCAGGCTCTTGGTGGCTTGCGCCGTGGTCAACCGCTCGTCCATGCGGTGAATCGTACCCCCGAAGACCTCCCCGAGTGACGCGACGAAGGCGTCGATCTGTTCCGCGGCCAGACCGCGCGTGCCGGCCAGCGTCAGCGGGTCGCCCACGACCAGCTCCCGCACGCCGTACGACTCGAAGAGCTCGGCCAGCGCTGCCAGGTCGGCCCGGCGGTTGCTGCGTTCGAGGGTGGTCACGGGCAGAGCGAAGGTCGCCGAGGGATCGGCGACCGCCACCCCGATCCGTTTGCTCCCGACGTCGAGCGCCATGATCACGCGCCGAGAACGCCCAGCTGGGCCGCCGCCTTGAGCCGGCGACCGAGGTGATGCGCGACCAGCTCCTCGACGGCCTCGGCCGCCGCCGGCCGCGCGTGCAAGGCCGCTCCCGCGCCCTTGCCTTTCGGCTGCGCCAGCGCGCGCAGGTTCTCTAAATCGCCGCCTTCCAGCTCGGGCAGGTCGCGCCAGCGCTCGCGGCAGGCCGCGTCGATGATGCCTCCGGCCTCGGCGTCGAGCCATACCCCGCCGGCGCTCAGCTCGGCGCCGCAGCGCACGCAGCGGTCCAGCGGGGGCGCGAGCCCCAGCATGTCGAGCAACCGCAGCGAGAAGCGCGGCAGGAGAGCGCGAGGATCGGGAGACGCGCTGGCCGCGGCGAGCACGCCGGCCAACAGTTCGTAGACGTCGGGCAGGGCCAGATCGGGCTCGCAGAAGGCGTCGACCGTCTCGGCGATCACGGAGACCACGGCGAAGCGTCCGGGCTCGACCAGCGTCGACCACGGAGCGCGCACGAGGTCGGCGGAGACGATCACGTCGAGCGAGCGCCCGCGGTGCATCAGCAGCTCGCACTCGCTGGCCAGCTCCAGCCGCCCGGCCAGATGATTTCGCATCCGGCGCACGCCCTTGGCGACGGCATCGACTTTACCGCGTTCCAGCGTGAAAAACGTAACGATGCGATCGGCTTCGGAGAGCTGGCGTCCACGCAGAACGATGCCGCGAGTCTTATAGGTGCGCGGCGGCGTCGGCATCCTCCGATGGCGCGGGAATGCTGATGATGCCGTTGGTGTATACGCGCACCGTCAAGATCCGCCGGCCGCGCGTGCGGTCGACGCGCAAGCGCGTGTGATCGGTGGCCTCGATCTCCTCGCCTTCGTTAGGAAGGCGTCCGAAAAGCCCGACCGTATAGCCGCCGATCGTTTCGAAATCCTCGGTGGGCAGCTCGATGCCGAGCTTCGCATTGACGTCCTCGATGTTCGTCCCCGCTTCGACCACCGCTTCGCGTTCGGAGATGACGGCGATCGGCTCCGCTTCGTCGATGTCGTGCTCGTCGCGGATCTCGCCGACGATCTCCTCGAGGAGATCCTCCATCGTCACCAAGCCCGCCGTACCGCCGTACTCGTCGACGACGATCGCCAGCGAAAACTTGTCGCGCTGCATCTCGCGCAGCAAGTCGGCGATCTTCTTGGTCTCCGGGACGTGCACCGCGGTGCGCATCAGCGAGCGCACGCCGGTGTGCGCGAGCGAACCGTTGGCCAGAGCGACCAGCAGTTCGCGATCGTGGACGACGCCCACGATGTCGTCCTTGGATTCCTGATAGACGGGAAGCTTCGAATAGCCCTCCGCGATCACGACGTCGAGGATACGTCGTGGCGAGTCGGCAATCGAGACCGCGACCATCTCGGGACGCGGCTTCATCACCTCGCGCACGATCGTGTCGCCGAACTCCATCACCGAATGCAGTAGATCGCGCTCCTGCTCTTCGATCACGCGTTCCTCGGCACTGACGTTGACCAGCGCGCGCAGGTCCTCTTCGGTGACGAACGCGCGATGCGCGTTCTTGATGCGCAAGAGCTTGAGCATGAGATCGGTGGCGGTTTGGAAGGACTTCGCGACGGGCGTGAGCACGTACGCGGCGTAGCGCATCGGAATCGCCAGCCGCAGCGCCCAGCGCTCGCTGTCGCCGGTCGCGATCGTCTTGGGCAGAATCTCACCGAAGAGCAGGAAGACGACGGTCATCAGCAGCGTCGAGAGGACGGCTGCCGAGGGCAGCCCCATCGAGATCGCGGTGGCCGTCGCCAGCGAATCGGCCGCCAGCAGCACCACCGTGTTGCCGACGAGGATCGAGGTGAGAAAGCGGTTCTTGTCGTCCACGAGGCGCTCGAGGTCGCGTGCACCGCGGACCTTGCGCTCGGCGATGGCTCTCGCGCGCAGCCGCGAGATCGAGACCAGCGCCGCCTCCGACGCCGCGAAGAAGGCCGCCAGGAGCACGAGTGCCACAAGCGCGACGATCTGGTACGCGAGGCCTACCGGAGTACTTCGGGTGGGGTCGGTGTTCAAATCGGCGCCATTATAGCATAACGTGAGGTCGCACCAGCACGTAGATCGCCAAGGTGGCGAGCGTCCCGAGCACGGCTCCCCAAAAGACCTCGAACGGGCCGTGGATTCGCGCCTCGACGCGGCTTTGGGCGACCAGCAGCGCCACGAAGTAGGCCAGAATCGCGGCCAGCGGCTTTTGGTAGAAGACGGCCAGCAGGGTTGCCGCGGCAAAGGCCAGGGCGGCATGCCCGGAGACGGCACCCCCCTGCAAGGCCGAACCCCGGCCGATCCAGGCTTTGGCGAAGATCGTCACGATCGCGACCACGGCCAGTACGATCAGCGCGACGTTCGCCGGAACGGCCTGCACGGCCGCGAAGACGCGCGCCTCTCCGCTTATCAACCCTTGGTAGAAGATCAGGTACGCCGCCAGCACCGCGCCGATCGCCGCGATGAGCACCGCGCCGGCGGCCGCGTCCTTCGCACTCTTGGCCAGCGGATGGTGCGTGACCGTGAGCAAGTCGACGATCGATTCGATCGCCGTATTGACCAGTTCCAAGCTGAGCACGAGCGCCACCAGCCCGATGGTCGCGATGACGTACGCCCGATCCAAACGGAGGATCAGCGTCGCGAGCAGCACGAGCGCGGCGATAATAAAGTGCACGCGCATGTTGCGCTGCGTGCGCGTCGCGTAGATGATGCCCTCGAACGCGTGGTGGAACGAGCGGAAGAAACGGCTGCGCTCGACCGGCAGGTAGTGAGGCTTGCCGCGGTCGCTGCCGCGGTCGTCGACGGGATGATGCATCAGCGTCGATAGGGCCACGGTAGGGCGATCGCGGCGGCGAGCCGGCGCTCCTCGCGCTCCATCTCCCGCCGCTCCCCGGCGCGAACGTGATCGTGCCCCATCAGGTGAAGCAGCCCGTGGATGAGCAGGCGGTAGAGTTCCCGCTGTACCGGCGCATCGTAATCGGCCGCCTGCCGGCGCGCGGTGTCGAGCGAGATCACGACGTCGCCCAAGAGGCGATCTTCGCCGGGCGCGCCCTCGTCCATCGGAAAGCTGAGCACGTCGGTCGCGTAATCCTTTCCGCGGTATTGGCGATTGAGCGCGCGAATCGCCTCGTCACCGACGAGCGCGAGCGAGAGCGTCACCCGCTCTTGCCCCAGGCTGCGCAGCAGCTCCTTTGCGGTCGACACCAGGGCGCGCCCGTCGACGCCGCTGCGCCGGACCGCGTTGCGGTACTGGATCACGGCCGCGCGTACGCGCGTACGATGCGAGCCACCAGCGGATGGCGCACGACGTCGGCATCGCCGAGCTCGACCACGGCGATATCCTCGATGCCCGCGAGCCGTGTGGCCGCCGAGCGCAGCCCGCTGCGCTGACCGCCCGGGAGGTCGATCTGCGTCACGTCGCCGGTCACCACCATCTTCGAACCGCTGCCCAACCGTGTAAGGAACATCTTGATCTGATCGTCGGTGGCGTTCTGCGCTTCGTCGAGAATTACGAAGGCGTCGGAGAGCGTACGCCCGCGCATGTAGGCCAGCGGCGCGACCTCGAGCGTGCCGCGCTCCATGTACTTGTTGACGAGCGAATCGTCGAGCAGATCGCCCAGCGCATCGAAGAGGGGACGCATATAAGGATCCACTTTCTCGCGCAGATCGCCCGGCAGGAAGCCGAGGCGCTCGCCGGCTTCTACCGCCGGGCGCGAAAGGACCACGCGCGACGCTTCGCGGTGCTTGAGCGCGCGCACGGCCATCACGATGGCGAGATACGTCTTTCCGGTACCGGCGGGACCGATGCCGATCGTCAGCGTGCTGCGATCGATCGCCGCAATGAAATCGCGTTGCCCCGCCGTTCGCGGACGCACCTCGCGTCCGCGATGCGTGCGCAGCAGCGTGCTCGGCAACGCGACCGCCTCGCGCGTTCCGGTATCGGAGACGGCCAGCGCGACGTCGTCGGGTGTGATGTGCGCGCCGCGCACGGCGGCATCGAGCACCCGGCGCACCACGCCCTCGGCACGGACGACCGCGGGCTCGTCGCCGGCTAGTAGCAAACAGTCGCCGTCAGCGCGGACGGCGACGTCGAGCGAGGATTCAATGGCCGAGAGATTGCGATCGTACTCGCCAAAGAGACGCACGCGGTCGGAGAGTTCGTGGAGATCGATCGATCGCTGGGCGCTCAATACCCGTGGTATTCGTCAGAGAAGGCTCTAGGCTTGCCGAGCACCTCGGCGGCGACGATCGCTCGCACGATCTCCGAGCGGCCTCGTAAGAATGGCCGCATTTGCGGCGCCTGCGGTGAGTCCAGAGGAGGATGATGCGGGGTGACCGCGGGCGCGGGCGCCGGGCGCGGCGTGACGGGCCGCGGGGCCGCCGGAATAGGTGCGGGGGCGGGCGCGATCAGCGGCGTGCCCAAGGCTTGCGCCACGGCCGCTTGGATCTGCGCGGCGCGCTGGCGCTGCGCCTCGCTCGCCGAGGGCCGAACGACGACTTGGACGCGCGGCGCAGCGGCAACCGGTTGCGGCCCGGGCGGCCCCCCCGACCGCGGCTGCGGCTGGGGCGGCTGGGCGCCCTGCATCTGCTTGCGCGCGCTCGAAGCGATGCTGCTGACCACGCCGACCAGCAGCAGCACGACCCAAACGAAGATGCCGACGTCGCGCACGGCCGGCGACTACTTCGGCGTCGGGCCCGTGAGCGGCGGCGGCTGCTGTTGCGCGTCGGTGGCCGCCTCGGTCGAGGCGCCGATCGACCCGCGCATCTCGGTATCCGCCTGCACGTTCCTGAGGCGGTAGTAATCCATCACTCCCAGGTTGCCGCTGCGAAACGCCTGCGCGATCGCTTGGGGAATCGCTGCCTCCGCCTCGACGACCCTGGCGCGCATCGCTTGGGTCTCGGCCTTCTGCTCCTGCTCGGCGGCCTGCGCCGCGTACTGCCGCTCGGAGGCTTTTGCCTGAGCGATGCGGCGGTCGGCCTCGGCCTGACTCGTCTGCAGCTCGGCGCCGATGTTCTTGCCGACGTCGACGTCGGCGATGTCGATCGATACGATCTCGAAGGCCGTTCCCGCGTCGAGGCCCTTGGCCAGCACCGCCTTGCTGATGCGATCGGGATACTCGAGCACTTCCTTGTGATCGATGGCCGCGCCGACCGCCGAGACCACGCCCTCGCCGACGCGCGCGATGATCGTCGGCTCTCCCGCGCCGCCGACGTATCGATCGAGGTTGCTGCGCACGGTGATACGCGCTTTGACGTTGAGCTGGATGCCGTTCTGCGCGACGCCTTGGAAGATTGGGGTTTCGATCACTTTGGGATTGACGGATGTTTGCAGCGCCTCGAGCACGTTGCGTCCGGCGAGGTCGATCGCGGCCGCGCGCTGCCAGTCCAGCGGAATCTGCGCGCGCTGCGCGGCGATCATCGCGAGCGTCACGTTCTCGACGTTACCTCCAGCGAGGAAGTGCGACTGCATCTGGTCGACCGTGAGGTTCAACCCCGCTTTGCGGGCCCGCACGTAATTGGTGACGATCACCCCGGGCGGGATGCCGATCAGCCGCATTCTCACCAAGGCGATGATGCCGAGGGGAACGCCCGCGGCGATCGTCCGGATCCAGAGCCCAATCGGAAAGTAGTAGAGGAACGCGAAGAACGCGAGGATCAGGACGAGGAAGACGATCGCGCCGCTGACGGCTACCATGTATGCTCCTTATACGGTGACGGGTTCGACGAAAACGCGCGCGCCCTCGACGCGCACGACACGAATCGCGGTACCGGCGGCGATGAACTCGCCTTCGGTGAGCACGTCCACGCGCTGTCCGTCGATCGATGCGATGCCCGCCGGGCGCAAGTAGCTGGCCGCCGTGCCCATGCGGCCGCGCAGGCCCGTGTGATCGGGGCTGCTTACGTAATCCGGACCTTGCGAGGCGGCGAGCGCCAAACGATGCGCCCACGCGTTCTGCGGCACGGCCTTGACCGTGAGCGAGAACGCGATTACCGTGAGCACGATCGCGGTGGCGATCGTTTCGATGCCCACGAAGAAGAACGGTAAGCCAAAAGCCAGCAAGACGGCCACCAAGAGTGCCCCCGCCCCGATGATCCCCGGCAACGCGTGGCCGGGTACGACGTGCAGCTCCCAGAGAATGCCGACCAATCCGATCACGGCCAGCGCCACGACGAAAGCGTTGGAGAATCCGGCGTACACGTGGCTTCCGAAGAAGAGCGCGAGCGCGCCGACGCCGATGACGCCGGCGATGCCGTGGAGCGTCTGCATCTCGATGAGCAGTCCGAGCATTCCCAGCGTGAGCAGCAGGCCGCTGACGACCGGATCGGTGGCGAAGCGCGCGATCGTCTCGCCCAGCGTGTACGATTGCGTGGCAAGCTGGGCCCCGCCGAGGCCGAACTGATCGAGCGCCGCCGCGAGCGTTGGGGCGGTTCCCGAGGCGATGCCGGAACGCACCGCGTCGTCGGTATTGAGCGTGAGGATCGCGCCAGAGCGCTTGTATTGCGGCAGGCTGACGTTCTTATCGACCATCGCGCCCGCGATCTGCGGGCTGCGGTGATTGCGTTGCGCCGTGGATTCGAACTCGCCGCGCAGCGCCGAGACCATCTTCACCGTGGCGGGGATCGGCTCGGCAGCGCCGATCGAGGCGCCCGGGGCCATGACGATCTTGTTCGCCGTCAGCGAGATCAGCGCGGCGGCGGAGTACGCGCGCTCGGAGACGTAGGCGTCGACCGGCATTTTCGCGCCGAAGAGCGCGTCGCGAATTTCAAAGGCGGAGCTGACCAAGCCCCCCGGACTATTGACCTGGAGCACGATCGCGCGTGCGCCCGACTCGTTCGCCTGCGCGACGGAACGGGCGACGAGGTGAGCCATCCCATCGTCGACGGTGCCGTTGATCGGCACGACGACGACCGGGCCTCCGATTGCCGCGCCGGCGAAGCCGGCGGCGCCCGCAAATAGACAAGAGAGCCAGAGCCAGACCCGCACTCCAGATACCTTCATGCTCGTACGTACCGAGGCAAGCTGGGTAAGTTACGCGGCCGCTGGAGCCGCGGCTTCCCAAGGGGAGGCCCGAGCCTCTGCTTCAGCTTGCCAGCTCTTCGGTGACGATCTGGCGCACGAGGTTGCCGTCGGCAACGCCCCGCAGCTGCGGCATTACGACCTTCATCACGGCGCCCGCGTTGCGCGAGCCTTCGGGCAGCTCCGCGAGCACGCTCTGCACGATCTCGCGTATCTCGGCCGGCGAGCGCTGGGCGGGGACGTAGGCGAGCAAGATCTCGCGCTCGGCCCGCTCCTTGTCGGCCAGATCCATGCGGCCGGCCTTCTCGAACTCGGTCAGCGAGTCTCCACGCTGCTTGACGAGCCGGCGGACGACGTCGAGTTCGTCGGCCTCACTGAGCTCCTGGCCGCTCTCCGTGCGCTTGTAGATGAACCCGGAGAGCGCCGAGCGCAGGGTATCGAGGCGCAACTGATCTCGCGCCCTCATGGCCTCTTTCAAGTCGGAGGCGATGCGATCTTTGAGAGCTCCCACCGGAGGATGCGCGCGCTACGCGCGGCGCTTGCGAGCGGCGGCGGACTTCTTTTTTTTGCGAACGCTCGGCTTTTCGTAATGCTCGTGTTTGCGCGCCTCAGCGAGGATCCCGGCCTTCTGGGTGGCCTTCTTGAAGCGGCGCAGAGCGCTCTCAATCGTTTCGCCCGGTGCGATTCGAACTTCCATGTGTTGACGACCCCCCTTTCGGCGCGCCGGCGCGATGCGCCAAGCACGAAAAATTAGGCCCTGAAGGGCCACCCACAGGTTAGCACAGCGCCCTCACAGCGTCAAATCAGCCGGGAGGCCACGTCATCGCTCGTCCCGCGAGCACGTGGACGTGAACGTGGTCGACGGTCTGGCCGCCGTCGCGTCCCGTGTTGACGACGATCCGGTAGCCGCCGGCGCCGCCGCGCTCGCGCCCGAGTCTCGCGGCGAGGGCGAGCAACCGTCCCGCCAGCGCGGGATCGGCCTCCGCCAACTCGGCCAGCGTCGCATGATGGCTGACCGGCATCACGAGCAGATGTGAGGGCGCCTTCGGGTCGATATCTTCGATGACGATGACGTCGTCGTCGCGATGCACGGCGGTCGCCGGAATTTCGCCCGATGCAATGCGGCAGAAAATGCAGCTATCGCTCATCGCCCACGAATCGTGAACGACCACGATTTCGACGTGACGTTCCCCGCCAGATCGGCTACGCGCACCGTCACGCGCACGTTGCCGTTGGGATACGAGTACGAGGGCATGTACTGAATGAACTGCGCCGTCCTCACGCACTCCGACGTTACGTCGCGGCCATTGATCCAAAGCAGCGCGCTTGCCGGATTCACCGGAACCGCGTCGGCAACGAAGCTCGCGTAGACGGCCGGCCGGTTCGTGTTGATCGTCGCGCCGGCGTCGGGCGCAAAGTCGCCGATTCCCGGCGGGGTGCCCGAGGCGGAGATGGTCTGCGGCGCAGGCGCTTGCGCGCTCGCGGTGCCGGCCGACAGCTTTCCGATCAGCGCGACGTCGTCGAAGCTCGCACCGCGTGGAATCACGTAGCTCCCGTCGTACACGCCGGAGGAGCTTTCGTGCATCGCTTGGTTCGTCACGTCGGAGCCGATGTCGAAGGTGGCCGACGCGCCCGGAGTGCCCTGCAGCACGACGCGCAGCGAGTCGCCCGCGCGCAGCGGACGATCCGGCCCCGCCTGTACGCTGGCGATCTGCAGCCGCTGGGCCGCGCTGGCCACGCGCCGGCTCGCGAGCACTTCACGCACCTCGTTGGTCTCGACGTTATAGCGTATGCTCACCTGGTCGCTCGGGCGCAGATCGACGAAACCCGCGGCGGCGCCGTTGAGCGAGACTTCGGTCGTGCGGCCCATGGCGATCACCTGACCGTCGTCGAGTACGAACTGATTGCCGGCGATCGCGACGATGTGCCCGTTTCGCGAGCCGTATTCGTCGACGATGCGCTGCACGCGTCCTTGTTTGTTCATCTCGACGCGCGCGAAGTCGCCCGGACGCACGTCGCCCAGCTCGCCCGGCGAGGTGACGTCGACGTTGACGTCCTCGACGTCGATCGCTGCATTGGGCGCGATGTGGATCGTCTTGACGCCGCCGTTGTCGCCGAGCGTGATCGACGGCGGATCGGAGAGCACGTCGACGGCGACCACCGTTCCGAAGCGCTCGTAGCCGTGGCCGAAGTTGAGAAATCCGTTGGTCGTGCGGCCGACCAGCTGCGCGACGATGTTCACCGTGTTGGCCCGGCGATCGTAGTGCGCCTGCGCACCGAGCACGTCGGTAAAGAAGCGCAGCGGAACGTAGAGCACGTCCTTGACCTCGATCGTCGGCCCTTCGAGGCTCACGGTCGCGGCGTCGATCCGCGCGTCGCGGCTGCCGATGCTAAGCACGACCGTCTTCGATCCGATCTCCGTCGTGATGCGGTCGCCCGAACGCTGGAAATCGAGTCCCAGCGCTTCGATGGTGCGGCGCACCGGCACGTAGAGCAGGTTGTGCTCGAAGCGCGGAGGCGGATCCAGCGAGAGCGCGTCGCCGTTGATCACGATGCCGATCGGCCGCGGCGCGCCCGCGGTCGCCAGCAGCAGCAGCAGCAGCGCCGCAGCCCATTTCACGTTACTCCAATACCTCCCGATAGACGTCGGCGGTCGCACGCGCGCAACGGTCCCACGTCAATCCTTGCGCCGCCTCCAAACCCTCCTTGACCGAACGCTCGCGCGCGCCCTGGTCGGCGAGCAACCTCTCGATGTGCAGCCGCAGCCCCTCGGCGTCGCGGGCTGCAAACGTCAGCGCTGCGGCCTGCAGCGCGCGAGGGACCGAGTCTTCGCAGGCGATGACCGGGCATCCGGCCGACATCGCCTCGAGCACCGGCAGCCCAAAGCCCTCGCGCAGCGATGGCGAGACCAGCGCTCGCGCCCCCGCATAGTACGAGGGGAGTCGTTCGCCCGAAACGTTTCCCAGCGCGACGATCGCGCGCGCCGGCGTACTCCGCCGCTCCAGCTCGCCGCCAAAATCGTCGGGCCCGGTCACGTAGAGGTCGACGGCGGCCTGCGGCGGCAGCGCCGACCAGGCCGCAAAAAGCGTCGCGAGGTCTTTGTGCTCGCGATGATTGCCCACATAGAGGATATACGGGCGCGCCGATGCGTACGGCCGAGGCGGCCCGCCGCGCGGCGGCGTCGTGCCCAGCGGGATCACGCGAATCTTCGAGCGCCGCACCCCCAGGAACGCCACGAGATCCTCAACCGTTCGTTCGTCGTCGGTAATCACGCGCGTCGCGCGGGCGCACGCCGCGCGTACCACCGTCTGGTAATAAGGCCGCACCTTCGCCTTGAAGTGCGAGGGAAAGTGCAGGTGAATGAGGTCGTGAATCGTTACGACGAAGCGCGCGGGCACGACCAGCGGCACGTACTGCGAGAGCAGATGCACGAGCGCTAAGCGCGCGCGGCGCATCGCCAGCGGCAAGCGTACCTGCTCGTTCCAGCCGAAGTTCTTCCCTTGCGTAAACGTCACGTAAGTAAACTCGGGAGCCACGTGCGGCAGCCGCGCGACCAGCTCGCGCACGTAGGCTTTCATGCCCTCGGAGAGCTGCCGCGTCAACCGGGCGTCGAGCCCGACGCGCGCGTCGCTCACCGAAGCAGCGCTTTTCCGGTGGCCACCGCCGGATAGGTCGCCGAGCGATAGGCGACGTACCAGCCCCGCGGCCCGTCGAGCAGCGCGCCTTTGCCCAGCATCAGCCAGAGAAGCCGCAACGGGCTCGCACCGCACGCCGCCGCAAACGCGAGCGGCGACCGCCGCAGCCGCTGCGCCTCCAGCGTCGTGTAGCGATCGTACTTCGCACGGTACGACGCAATGTCCGGATAGGAGAAATGCAACAGCGTCCCGCGCAGTTCGCCGGTCGCACCGGCGCTGTGCCAGGCTTCGTGGACCGCCGCCTCCGAGGGCGTGGCCGGATGCGCGGCGAGCGTCGCGCTGCCGACGCGAAAGAGCCGGAGCAGCGGTTCGTTCCGCCACACGCGCATCGGCCGCCCGCAAAAGTACGTCGTGCGCCGCAACTCGTACGCGTCGACGCTCTCCGAAGCGGTTCCAATGGCGTCGCGCAACACGTCGTCGAGCGCTTCGTCGGCGTCGAGCATCAGCACCCACGGCGTGGTCACCAACGAGAGCGCGTAACGCCGCGCGTCGACGAAATCGGTCCACTCCCGCTGGACGACCTCGGCCCCCGCGCCGCGCGCGAACTGCACGGTATGATCGCGGGAGCACGCATCGAGCACGAGGATGTGCATTCCCCGCGGCAGGCTGGTCAGGGCTCGGGGCAGATTGCGCTCTTCGTCGCGCGTGAGAACGACGGCGGTGATCAGGCCTGGGTCCAGGTTGCCGCCTCACGAACGCCGTCGCGCCCTTCGATTCGCTCTTGATGTTCCAACGCCGCCGCGACGAACTCGCGGTAGAGCGGCGCCGGGCGGTTCGGCCGCGATTTGAACTCCGGATGCGCTTGCGTGGCGACGAACCACGGATGCATCTCCCGCGGCAGCTCGACGACCTCCACCAGGCGCGTCTTGCCGATCGTGTGATGCCCCGAGAACCGCATGCCGTGCTCTTCGAAAATCGGACGGTAACGATTGTTGAATTCGTACCGGTGGCGGTGGCGTTCGTGGATCTCCAACTCGCCGTAGGCCCGCGCCGCCTGGCTCCCTGCCTCCAGCGTGCACGCGTACGTGCCCAGCCGCATCGTGCCGCCGTACATTTCGAGGTTGCGCTGATCGGGCATGAAGTCGATCACGGGGTCGCTCGTCGTCTCGTCGACCTCGCTCGTCATCGCGTCGGGCAGCTCGCACACGTTACGCGCGAACTCGACGCACGCCAGCTGCATGCCGTAGCAGATGCCCAAGAACGGAATCCCGCGCTCGCGCACGTACTGGATCGCGCGCAGCTTGCCCTTGACGCCGCGAGCGCCGAAGCCCGGCGCGACCAATACGCCGTGCGCTCCGTGCAACACGTCGACGCCCTCGTTTTCGACCAGCTCCGAATCGATGCGCCGAATCTCGACGCCGGCGTGATAGAGGACGCCCGAGTGCGCCAGCGCCTCGGCGATCGAGATATAGGCGTCTTTGAGTTCGACGTACTTGCCGACCAACGCGATCGTCACGCGGCGTTCCGGATGCAGCAGCCGGTCGGCGATGGCGGCCCAGTCGTCGAGCATCGGGCGGGCGGACGGCAATCCGAGCTTGCGGATCGCGGCCTGAGCGAGCCCCTCCGCCTCGAGATTCAGCGGCACTTGGTAGATCGTGCGCGCGTCGACATTCTGCACGACGGCGCCGGGCGGAACGTCGCAGAAGAGCGCGATCTTCTCCTTGAGTTCCAACGGCATCGGGAGCGCCGCTTGCGTGCGGCAGACGATCGCGTCGGGCGAGATTCCAATGCCGCGAAGTTCGCGCACCGAGTGCTGCGTCGGCTTCGTCTTGAGCTCGTCGGCTGCGCCGAGGTGGGGTACGAGCGTCAGGTGCACGTACATGACGTTCTCGTCGCCGACGTCGTAGCGCATCTGGCGGATCGCTTCGAGAAACGGCAGCGACTCGATGTCGCCGACCGTTCCCCCGACCTCGACGATGCACACGTCTGCATGGCTCGCCTCGGCGACGCGCTTGATGTGCGCCTTGATCTCGTTGGTGATGTGCGGAATCACTTGAACGGTCGCGCCGAGGTATTCCCCGCGCCGCTCCTTTTCGATCACCGAGTTATAGATCTGCCCGGTCGTAACGTTGTTCGCGCGCTGCAGGTTCTCGTCGATGAAACGCTCGTAGTGCCCCAGGTCGAGGTCGGTCTCCGCGCCGTCCTCGGTAACGAACACCTCGCCGTGCTGGTACGGGTTCATCGTACCGGCATCGACGTTGATGTACGGATCGAGTTTCTGAATGGAGACGCTGATGCCGCGCGCCTTGAGCAGCCGTCCGAGGGAGGCTGCCGTGATGCCTTTGCCGAGCGAACTCACGACGCCGCCGGTGAAGAATATATACTTCGCCATCTCGGGCGGTAGTAATTCTGCATTGCGCGCTCGGGGCCCCCTCGGAGCGCTGGAAGTGGCATCTCGGCAACCCTCGAGGGGAGCGTCGCTAGCAGGCGACCTTGAGGTAGCGGGCGAGGCCGGCGTAGTCTTCGCGGATCTCGATCGCGGAGGTGGGGAAGGCGGCGCGGACCAGTGCCGCTAGTTCCTCGATCGTGGGCGGGGCGGCTTCGAGCAGGACGAGACTCGGGTGCAGCGCTGGGAGTGCTTTCAGGAGGCGTCGATAGAGGCACAGGCCGTCGGCGCCGCCGTCTACGGCCACGCGCGGCTCGAAGGCAACGGGGTGGGGCGCCTTAGGGACGTCGGCACGGGGCACATAGGGTAGGTTGGCCACCACCACGTCGAAGCGCCGTCCGGCCACCGGTTCGACGAGGTCACCGAGGTGAAAGCGGCAGCGGTCCGCGACGCCGAGCCGTGCGGCGTTCTCCCCTGCGACGACGAGCGCCGCGGCGGAGAGGTCGGTGGCGTCGACGACGGCGGGCGTCGCGCGGGCGATGCTGCAGGCGATCGCGCCCGACCCCGTGCCGACGTCGAGCACGGCGAGCGCGCGGTCGCCGACGAACTCGCGGGCCTCGTCCACCAAGTGCTCGGTCTCCGGGCGGGGAACGAGCACCGACTCGTTGACGAGGAACTCGTTTCCGTAAAAACCCGCGCTGCCCAGGATGTAGGCGGCGGGTACGCCGGTGCGCCGCCGCTCGCAGAGCCGGTCGTAGGTCTGCGCATCGGGCAGCGCGAGCTCGGTTTCGCCGTAGGCCACGATCCACGAGCGCGAGCGCCCCAGTGCGCGTTCGAGCAGCAGCATCGCGTCGGCGCGGGGAGCCTCGCTGCACTCGCGCAGCAGCGCGGTGCCTTGCGCGAGTGTGTCGCTTACGCTGCTCATGCCGGCTCTCCGGCGAGCTGGCGAGCGCGTTCGTCGGCGATAAGGTCTTGCGCGATACGCCCGAGATCCCCGTCGACGATGCCCCGAATGTTGCCGTAGCTGCGGTTGATGCGGTGATCGGTCACGCGGTCTTGAGGAAAGTTATAGGTGCGGATCTTCTCGGAGCGCTCGCCGCTGCCGACCTGCGAGCGTCGCATCGAATCGACGGCTTCCTCGGCCTCGCGGCGCTTGCGATCGGAGAGCATCGCGCGCAGCATCTGCATCGCTCTCTCGCGGTTCTGCATCTGCGAGCGTTCCTGCTGCGAGGCAACGATGATGCCGGTCGGCACGTGCGTGATGCGAATGGCCGACTCCGTCTTGTTGACGTGTTGGCCGCCCGCGCCCGACGACTTATAGGTGTCGACTTGCAGGTCGGAGGGTTTGATCTCGATATCGGCGTCGTCGTCGTCGACCTGCGGCAGCACTGCAACCGTCGCCGTGCTGGTGTGGATGCGACCCTGCGCTTCGGTCGCCGGTACGCGCTGCACGCGGTGAACGCCCGACTCGTGCTTGAGCATCCGGTACGGCGCGCCGCCTTTCACCGCGAACACGATCTCTTTGTAGCCACCCGCGTCGCTGAGGCTCTCGGAGACCAGTTCCACCTTCATGCCGGAGGTCTCGGAGAAGCGCATGTACATGCGCGCGAGGTCGCCGGCGAAGATCGCGGCTTCGTCGCCGCCCGTTCCGGCGCGCACCTCGACGAATACGTCTTTGGAGTCGTTGGGATCGCGCGGCGCCATCAAGCCGGCCAGCTCGGCATCGAGCTTGTCGATCGCCTCGCGCAACGAGTCGTTCTCGGAGAGCGCCATCTCGCGCAGTTCGCCCTCCTCGGCGCGCGCCAACTCTTCGTTCGCGCGCATTTGCGAATGCAGGTCGTTGAGACGGCGTGAGAGGCGCACCGGCGCTTCGAGCTGCGCGCGCTCCTTTACCAGCGCGGTATAGCGCGCCTGATCGAAGGCTCCGGAGGGATTGGCAAGCTCCGCTTCGATCTCGTCGAAGCGGCGGCCCATCGTTTCGAGGCGCTCGGGAAGCGCGCCGTTGCGGGGGTGCAGCTAGACTGCGGCTGCGGCCTTCTTCGCTTCGCGCGCGACCTGGCGGGCTGCAGCCTCCTCTTGTTTCTTACGCGCTGCGGCCGAGCGCTGGTTGAATTTATCCACGCGTCCCGCCGTATCGACGAGCTTCTGCTGGCCGGTAAAGAGCGGATGGCAGGCCGCGCAAATCTCGACGGCGATCTCGGGGATCGTCGAACCGGTGACGAACGTGTTGCCGCACGCACAGTGGACGCGCGCCTCGGGATACCACTTGGGATGAATCTTACTCTTCACAGCCATAGCATTATAACAGAGGTGGCAAGCGCCGCCGCTTGCCCCGAAGGAGCGGCGCCCGCGCCTCCAAAAAGTCCAAAGTCGTGAAGCCGTTTCTGTCGTTTGTCGTCGCAGGCAGCGCGCTGCTTGCGGCGCTCGAGTTCGCCCCCGCGCCCGGCCGCGTCGCGGTCGCCGCTACCCCGCCGCCGACCCCGCCCCCCATCGGCGGGACGGCCGTTACCCCCGGTCCCGCCGGCACCTCATTGCCGACCCCCTCGGCGACGTTTGCCCCGCTGCCCGTCGGAAGCCCGCACGCTTCCTCGACGCCCAGCCCGCCGCCCCAGCAACGAAAGGGGCTCGACGGCGTCTGGGAGGTGCAGATTCAGCGGCCAAACGTCACCGACTATACCCACTTCCAGGTCCAGCAGCAGGGCGAATCCCTGACCGGAACCTACCTCGACGGGAAGAACAAGAAGTATCCGCTCGTCGGCACGGTAGACGGGCAAGAAATCCGCTTGATCGTCTCGCTGCCCAACGGTACGACGATCCTGATGGAGGGCAAGCTCGACGGGACGAGCGACATGATCGGCATGCTCACGACCACCGAAGGACAGGTCCCCTTCACGGCCGCCTATCGCGCGAAAGAGAAGTGGATCGAGAACGTCAACGCGTCACCTGGGGGGATCTCGCAGCCGGGCTCCTACACGCCGCCGTAGCGGTGTTTCCTCACGCGCAGCGAGCGGGTAGCGCACGCTGGGGGGTTATGGTGAAGACTGGTTTTTCGTGGTTGTTTTTAGTTGGGGGTGACGGCGGTGCGGTTGGCTAGTTCGCGTTCGACGTAGGGCACGAGGCCGCCGGCGTCGATGAGGGCGCGCATGAATGGGGGGAACTCGGCGGCGCGATACGTCGTGCCTTTGGTGAGGTTGCGGACGACGCCGGTCGCGGGTTCCAACTCGATCTCGTCACCCGATTCGATGCCGTCGACGGCTTCGGCCGATTCGAAGATCGGCAAGCCGATGTTGAGCGCGTTGCGGTAGAAGATTCGCGCGAAGCTCTTGGCGATCACGGCCGACGTTCCCGAGCCTTTGATCGCGATCGGCGCGACCTCGCGGCTCGAGCCGCAGCCGAAGTTCGTCTCGGCGACGATGATGTCGCCCTGCTTCATCCTCGCGGTGTACTCGGGATCGAGGCCCTCGAGCGCGTGCTTTCCCAGCTCCGCTTGATCGATGATGTTGCAGTACTTGCCCGGGATGATGACGTCGGTGTCGACGTTCTTGCCGTACTTGTGCGCGTGCCCGCGCAGCGTTGCTTCCATGCTTAAACTCCCGCCAGTTCGAGTACGCGCGGATCGGTGATTCGGCCGGTGAGAGCCGAGGCGGCGCACGTCGCGGGCGAGGCGAGGAAGATCTCGGCCTTCGGCGAGCCCATGCGCCCCACGTAGTTGCGATTGGTCGTCGAGATCGCGCGCTCGTTGTCGCCAAGCGTGCCCATGTGGCCGCCGAAGCACGCGCCGCAGCCCGGCGTGTTGACGGCGCATCCCGCTGCCGCCAGCGTCGTGAGGATGCCCTCGGTGGCCGCCTGCATCCAGACCTTCTGCGAGCCCGGATTGACGATGACGCGAAGGTTCGAGGCGATCTTTTTGCCGTCGAGGATCTTGGCGACGATGCGCAGGTCGTCGATGTAGCCGTTGGTGCACGACCCGATGAAGACTTGGTCGACGGGCAACTCCTCGCGCGTGACCTCGGAGATCGGGTGCACGTTGTCGGGCGTGTGCGGGCAGGCGATCTGCGGCTCGAGATTCGCGATGTCGATCGCGATCGTTCGCTCGTAGACGGCATCGGCGTCGGCTTTCTCTACGAGGAACGGCCGCTCGGTGCGCTCCTTCACATAGGCGATCGTCTTCTCATCGGCATGAAAGATACCGTTCTTCGCGCCGGCCTCGATCGCCATGTTGGCCATCGTAATGCGCCCGGTGATCGAAAGCTCGTCGACGGTCGTGCCGTGGTACTCGATCGCGCGATAGGTCGCGCCGTCGATGCCCAGCTCGCCGACCGTACGCAGCATGATATCTTTGGCGAAGACCATGGGCCCGGGCTTGCCGCTGTAGACCAGCTTGATCGAAGCCGGCACTTTCAGCCACACTTCCCCGAGCACGAATGCTGCCGCGATGTCGGTCGAGCCCATGCCCGTCGCGAAGGCGCCGAACGCGCCGTAGGTGCAGGTGTGCGAGTCGCCGCCGACGATCAGCTCGCCCGGCGCGACCAAGCCTTCCTCCGGAAGCACGACGTGCTCGATGCCGCCGCGGCCGACGTCGAAGAAGTGCTCGATCTCCTGCTCGGCGGCAAATTCTTTCATCACGCGCGCGAGGCCCGCCGACTGGGCGTCCTTCGCGGGAACGAAGTGGTCGGCAACCAAAGCGATGCGGTGTGGATCGAAGACGCGCGAGGCGCCCTTCATGCCGCGCATCACCTTGATTGCGACGGCGGCGGAAAGCTCGTTGGCGAGCACGAGGTCGACCTTGGCGTTGATGATCTGCCCCGGCTCGACGCGCTCCAGCCCGGCGTGCCGCGCCAGGATTTTTTCGGTGAGTGTCATGCCCATGATACCAACATTATAGCGCGAAGAAGGCGGGGAGACCTCCGATGATCGAGCAGCAGCGAGAATTCGGTTTTGCGACGCGAGCCATCCACGCCGGGGCGCCCCCCGATCCGGCGACGGGCTCGCGTGCGATGCCCATCTATCAAACGACGGCTTACGTATTCGGCTCGACCGAGCAGGCGGCCGAGCTTTTCGCGCTGCGCAGCTACGGCCACATCTACAGCCGCATCAGCAATCCCACGGTCGCCGCGTTCGAGGAGCGCATGGCCAGCCTGGAAGGCGGCCTCGGCGCGGTCGCGTTCTCGAGCGGGCTGGCCGCGCAGCTCTGCACGGTGCTCACGGTCGCGCAGGCCGGCGATCATCTCGTCTGCACGCAGAACGTCTACGGCGGCACCGTGACGCAGCTCAGCGTGACGGTCAAGCGCATGGGCATCGAAACGACTTTTGTCTCGGCGGAGGATCCTCAGGCAGCGCGCGCGGCGATTCGCCCGAACACCCGCCTGGTCTTCTGCGAGACGATCGCCAATCCGTCGGGCGTGGTCGCCGATCTGCGCGCGTTTAGCGCCGCGGCGCACGAGGCCGGCGTGCCGCTCGCCGTCGACAACACGTTTGCCACGCCGTATCTCTGCCGTCCCATCGAACATGGCGCCGATCTCGTGCTTCACTCGGCAACGAAGTTCATCAACGGTCACGGCACCGCGATCGGCGGCGCGTTGATCGAGTCGGGAAAGTTCCCGTGGGAGAACGGCCGCTTTCCGCTGCTCTCTACGCCGAGCCCCGGTTATCACGGCAAAGTCTTCACCGAAACGTTTGGCGAGTACGCGTTCTTGATGCGGGCCCGCGCCGAAGTGTCGCGCGACGTCGGCGCCGCGATGGCCCCGATGGAGGCGTGGTTGATGCTCGTCGGTCTGGAGACGCTCGAACTACGCATGCGGCGCCATGTGGAGAACGCGCGTAAGGTTGTCGACTTTCTACGCAGTCGCGAGGAAGTGGCCTGGATTCGCGAGCCGCAGATGGGCTCGATCTTCACCTTCGGCCTCCGCGCGGGGCGCGACGGCGGACGCCGTTTCATCGACTCGCTCGAGCTGTGGAGCCATCTCGCCAACGTTGGCGACGCAAAGAGCCTCGTGATTCATCCGGCGTCGACGACGCACTCGCAGCTGTCCGACGAGGAGCTGCGTCAAGCGGGAGTCGAGCCCGAGACGATTCGTCTCTCCGTCGGACTCGAGGACGTCGACGACCTCCTGTGGGACCTCGAGCGCGGCCTGCGCGCGGCCGGATGATTCTCACCACCGCGTCGCAGCGGCGCGCACTGCTCGAAAGCGTGAACACGATTGCGCTGATCGGCGCCTCGAGCAATCCGCTGCGGCCGAGCTACACGGTCTTCTCCTATCTGCGCACGCAGACGCGCTACCGCGTGACGCCGATCAATCCGACCGTCGCGGAGATCGACGGCGTGACGGCGCTGCCGTCGCTCGAAGCATACGCGGCGGCGTACGGCGCGCCCGACCTCGTCGACGTCTTCCGCCGTAAGAGCGAATTGCTCGGCCTGGTTGGCGAAGCGATCGCGGTGGGCGCAAAAGCGATCTGGTTTCAGTACGGCGTGGTCGACGAAGAGGCGATTGCGCTGGCCGACCGTGCGGGAATGACCGTCGTCGTCGACCGCTGCGTCAAAGTCGAGCACGCGCGCTTTTGCGGGCGCCTGTCGACCAACGGCCTCAACAGCGGATTGATTACCTCTCGCCGGCGGCTTTGAAGTCTTCGGCGTCCAGCGAACAGCCGCGCGGCTCCGCGTCGGCCTCGCGTCCAACGAGCACCAAACCGTCCTCGTAACTAACGCCGCGATCCTCGGTCTGCACGGCGATGCACGACGCGCGATTGGCGAGGTCGACGTGAAGCACCGATCCAATCTGCGCGCGCGGCAGCGTGCGCCGGTCGGGCCCGACGACGCGCGCGCGCAGCCACGGCGGCGCGATCTTGCGGCGCTCCGCGATCGCCCCCGAGGACGGCACCCTATCGTAGTACTGCGAGGAGAGCTCGGTCATGCCGTACTCCGCGACGATCCCCTGCGGCGCGAGGCCGAGGCGGTCCGAGGCTCGGGCGTACAACTCCTCGTGCCCGACCACGCGCGTGCGGCCTTTGAAGCCGCCGGTCTCCATCGCGCGCGATCCTTGCGGGAGCTTCAGGCGCAGATCGGCGACCTCCATCGCGTCGAGCACGTGGAGCAGGGCAAAGGCCGTCGTGGCGATGCAGAGCGGACGATCGAGCGCGATCGCACCGCGCACGTCTCGGAGGAACTCGTCGAGCAGCAGCTCTCCCTCGCGCACGTACCAGCCGGTCTCGCCGTCGCCGCGCGAATCGGCAACCCGCTTCATCATGTAGCCGAGCGATGAATGCGGCGAGTCGGCCGGATTAGGCACGCAGTTCAGATAGCGCAGACGCGCGCCGTCGGGCAGCACGAAACGGTCGAACGCGGCGAGCAGCGCGGCGTCGTAGAGCGCCGGCGTCTGCAGGTAGTGGCGCCCCGCCGTGCCCTCGGTCGTTCCGCTCGTCTCGAAGACGAGTGCGGCGCGGGCCGGATCGAACGTGCAGAGTGCGGCCTCTTTGAACGCCGGCGCGGGAACCGCGGGGATTGCCTCCCACGACGACGGCAGCGCCGCGGGCGTGACGCCGAGATGCTCGCAGTAGCGCGCGTAGGGCCGGTTGTAACGCAGCTGGTAGCCAAAGAGGCGCAGCGCGAGATCGTTGAAACCGTCGTCGTCGAGCACCTCGCCGCGCGCGTGCCATGCCGCGATGACGCCCAGGATCTCCTCGTCGAGCATCCGCGATTCGGCTTCGTAGCTCACGGGGTTTCCTGGAAACGACGCGTTACGTTTTCTGCTGCCGCCTTCGACTGCGGCTAAGCGCCGGTTACTAGTTCGACGATCGAGAGTTCGGCGGCGTCGCCGGGGCGGACGCGCGTCTTCGTGATGCGCGTGTAGCCGCCGGTTCGGCCTTTGAGCGCGGGCGCAATCTGTTCGACGAGCTTCTTCACCACGCTGGGCTCCGTGAGGTACTCGGCCACTTGCCGCCGCGCGGCGAGGTCGCCGGCCATGGCGGTCGTGATCAGCCGCTCGGCGATGCGGCTGATCTCCTTGGCCTTGGTGGAGGTCGTTTCGATCTTTTCGTGCTTGAAGAGCGAGGTCGCCATGTTGCGCAGCAGCGCCCGGCGGTGACCGTCGGTACGGGAGAGACGTTTATAAGCGATCGAATGCGGCATGTGCGTTTTCTGGCGCTACGCTAGGCGCAGCGACAACCCCCTCTCAGAGAGAACCTGTTTGATTTCGTCGAGCGACTTTTTGCCGAAGTTGCGCATTTTCATGATCTCGTCTTCGGTAAGATCGAGCAGCTCGGAGACCTTCGAGATGCCCGCGCGCTTGAGACAGTTGAAAGAGCGTACCGAGAGGTTGAGCGTCTCGACCGGAATGTCCCACTCGTTGGGCGGCGCCTCGGGCAGGGGCTCCGCGCGGTTGTTGAACGAGACGAAGAGATCGAGCTGCGCCTGCATGATCGTCGCGGCCTGGGAGAGCGCATCGTCCGGCGTGATCGAGCCGTTGGTTTCGACCTCGATCGTCAGGCGGTCGAAATCGACGCTCTGGCCGACGCGCGTGTCGTCGACCGTAAAGTTGACGCGGCGGATCGGCGAAAAGATCGAGTCGAGCGGGATGAGCCCAATCATGTGCTCGACGTTGCGCTGGCGATCGGCCATAACGTAGCCGCGCCCTTTCTCGACGCCGATCTCCATCGTGAGCTTCGCGTCTTTCGACGAAAGCGAGCACAGACGGTAGCTCGGATCGAGTATCTCGACGTCGGCGTCGGGCACGATATCGCCCGCGGTCACGTCGCGCGCACCGCTCACGGAGAGCGTGAGCACCTTGGGCTCCTCGCTGTTGAGCTTGACCGGCAAGCCCTTGAGATTGAGCATGAGCGCGATCGTGTCTTCCACCATTCCGGGAATCGTCGAGAACTCGTGGAGCACGCCGTCGATCTTCATATAGGTGACGGCGGCGCCGGGAATGGAGCTCAGCAGCACGCGCCGCAGCGCGTTGCCGAGCGTGATGCCGAAACCGCGCTCGAGCGGTTCGATGACGAACTTGGCATAGTTATCGCGCCGCTCGCGAACTTCGATGCTCGCGCCGACCGGCGCTTCCAGGATGGTCATTGTCTCTGCGTTGGTCCTTTATTGCTGCTTACGTTATCCGCCGTCCGTCCCGATGAGTCCGGCGATCGCACGCCTAGCAGCGACGAGATGGTTTTATCGAGAGTAGAATTCGACGATCAACTGTTCGTCGACCGGCGTATCGATCTGTTCGCGCGGCGGCGCCGCTTGGAGCACCTTGGCGGTCTTGTCCTGATCGTTCCATTCCAGCCACTCGGGCGGCCGCCGGCTCTGGGCGACTTCGAGGTTTGCTGCGAAGACCGGCGACTTCAGGCTCGACGGCGCGATCGAGATCACGTCGCCGGCGCGCACGATGTACGACGGAATGTTGACGATGCGGCCGTTCACGCGGAAATGCCGGTGGGTGACGAGTTGCCGCGCCTGCGCCCGGCTCGACGCCAGGTTCAGCCGGTAGATGACGTTGTCGAGACGCCGCTCCAGCAGCTGCAGGAACGTCCGGCCCGTCTGGCCCGGCACGCGCGCCGCCTCGCGAAAGTAGTTTTCAAACTGCGTCTCGTGCACGCCATAGTAGCGGCGCATCTTCTGCTTCTCGCGCAGTTGGCGGCCGTACTCGGAGACCTTCGTCCGAGACTTGCCGGTGGTCTTCTGCCCGGGCGCGGTGCCGCGCCGCTCCACCGCACAGTTGCGGGAGAGGCAGCGGTCGCCCTTAAGGAAGAGCTTGATCTTCTCGCCGGTCTTGCTGGACGCGGTCTCGCGGCGGCAGAGACGGCAGACGGGGCCGGTATAACGTGACATCGGCCGCTCCTAAACCCGGCGCCGCTTGGGCGGGCGGCAGCCGTTATAAGGAATCGGCGTTACGTCTTTGATCATCGTAATCTCGAGCCCGGCGGCCTGGAGCGAGCGGATCGCGGCCTCGCGCCCGGCGCCCGGTCCCTTGACCAGCACTTCCGTCGATTTCATGCCGTGCTCGATCGCCTTGCGAGCCGCGGCCTCCGCGGCCATCTGAGCCGCGAACGGGGTCGACTTCTTCGAGCCTTTGAAGCCGAGATTGCCGGCCGAGGCCCACGAGATCACGCCGCCGTGCGGGTCGCTGATCGTCACGATGGTGTTGTTGAACGAGGCGTGGACGTGCGCGACGCCCGCCTGGACGTTCTTGACCTCGCGTTTGCGACGAGTCTTCGCTTGCTTCTTGGCCGCCAAATTCTCTCCGATTTTAGACGTGATGTGCCGCCGGCGCTCTAACGGCGCCAAGAAGGTATCTTACCGTAGAGGGCGCGGCCGGGTCAATGACGCGCGGGGGCCGGGCAGAAAAGGCAGGCGGGGTCTCGGCCGACCGACCGAGCCCCGCCTAGCTGCTAGGAGTACCCGTCCTTTAGGGATAGAGAATGCGGAATCCCAAGCCCGCGAACGGGCCGTTATAGGTGCGATTGATGGGCGCGTTCTCTTTGTTGCTCCAGTTGTCGCCCATCCAGCCGAGATCGATGAAGATCGGGCTGTTGCCGATCACGTAATCGAGTCCCACCTGGTACTTGAGGATATTGTAGGCCAGGTTGTACGATTGCGGGTTGATCGGCGCGCTGGCGAGGTTCGTGTAGCCGCCATGAACGTTCGGGTAGTACCAGACGCTGCCGAAGAACGATAGCGCGTGGTTGAGATCCGGCAGCTTCTCGGCTCCGAAACCCCACGAGTTCATGTTCGGATACCCATAGTTGCTCGAAACCCACATGTAGCCGACGCCGATATAGACGCGCGGCTGCAGAACGCGCACGGCAAAGCGCGCGTCGACGTCTTGGTCGTTGAGTTGAGTCGTCGTCGCCAGCGGATAGCTTCCAACGCCGCCGATCGGCGTGACGTAGCACGACGGCTGGTACGCCGTTGAGCCTGGGATCAGTCCCGCGCAGTTATGCGGGTACTGCCAGCGTTCGTACGCGCCTTCGAGCATGAACGGAATGCTGCCGAGACTGAACTCGCCGGCACCGCGCACCGCAAAGTCACTCGTGCCGGTGTTCCCGGGGCTGAACTCGTTGTAGACCTTCGGTGAGATGATGTAGTCGCCGGCGACGAAGAACTCGCCGTTGAGCGGTCGCGGCGTCGGCGGCGGCGGCGGGGGCGGCGGCGGGGCGGCCGACGGCGGCGGAGGTGCCGGGCTCGGCGGCGGCGTCGCGGGAATGTACCGCACGACGACGAGACGACGATCCGGAACCCACTGCACGTAGGCTCCCATGCCTTCGGAGATGACGCGGACCGGCACCACGACGACGCCCTGATAGATCATCGGGGGAACGTCGAGCGGACGCGCCTCGCCGTTGATCACGACTTCGGGCTTGCCGACGGTGACCTTCACTTCGGCCCCAGGCTTGGAGACCGTTGCGGTCTTGCTGCCGGGATCCCACGAGACGGTCGCACCCATCTGTTCGAACATCGAACGCAAGGGAATGAGCAGCGTGCCGTTGCGTACCAGCGCGCCGAGAACCCGCCCCTGCTTGAGCAGATCGGGCTTGGTATAAACGTGGTGATCGTTATAGAGAATTGGGATCTGACCGGATGGCGGACTTCCAAAGTCAGCCGGCGGTGCTCCCCCCGCTTGCGCGACGCTGTTTGCCATGTTTCCTTGCGTCGGGGTCGCCGGGGCAGCGACCGCACTCAACCCGCAGATGCCCACGATCAGAGCTGCGAGTAGTCCGGTGCTGAGTCGTTTCACGAGTGCCTCCTTCTGGAAAAACTCAAATGCCGGCGCGCTCGCTCGGCCGCCAGCCAGTACTGGTCCGTTCTTTCCCCCACCGAGCCTAGCCGTAAACGCTACGCTTTCACTGTGGGAGCAAGCGTATCAGCAGCTGCGCGCACGGTTGCTCAGAAAAGGCAACGCCGGCTGCAGGTTGCAGCCGGCGTCGCCGAGGTTGGGGCACCGGCCCGTGCCGGCTGTTGGCTCGACCTAGAAGGGTATCAGGAACCCGAGGCCGGCGTAGGGTCCGTTGAACGAGTAGGAGATGGGCGCGTTATTCTTGTTCGCGCCGTTCTCACCGGCCCAGCCCAGATCGAGGTAGACCGCGGGAACGAACGCCCACGCGATGCCCACCTGGTACTTGAGCAGGTTGTAGCCGATCCCGTACGACGTGTTCGGCGGAATCGATGCCGGCCCGGTCGTGTACGTACCGCGGAGATTCGGATAGTAGTACACGTCGCCGTAGTAGGTGAACGCGTGGCCGAAGTCCGGAAGCTTTTCGATTCCTCCGCCCACGGCGTTCATGTTCGGGTAGCCGTAGTTATTGGAACTCCAGAGATAGCCGACCGCGATGTACACGTGCGGATTGAAGATCTTGAAGCCCAAACGCGCGTCGGCGTCGCGGTTGACTGCCGTAAAGGCCGGCACGTACGTCGAACCCCGGCCGCCGATCACCGTGACGTAGCACTCGTTGCCCTGCTGGGCTGACGATTGCGGAACGCCGCAGTTGTGCGGATACTGCCAGTTGTTGTAGTTGACTTCGAGCATGAACGGCAATCCGATCGCGTCGAACATCACGCCGCCGCGCGCGCTGAAGGAGCCGCTCCCGGTGTTTCCGGGCGAGAACTCATTGTAGACTTTCGGCGAGATCAGGTAGTCGCCGGCGACGAAGAAGACGTTGGGCGTTACCTTCGGCGGCGGCGGGGGTGGCGGCGGTGGCGGGGGCGGCGGCGGCGGCGGTGGTGCCGGGCTCGGCGGCGGCGTTGCCGGAATATAACGCACGACGACGAGACGCCGGTCGGGAACCCACAACACGTACGCGCCCATGCCTTCAGAGATGACGCGAACGGGAACGACGACGACGCCTTGATAGATCTCCGGCGGCACGTCGAGCGGACGCGCTTCGCCGTTGATGACGACCTCCGGTTTGCCGATCGTGACCTTCACCTCGGCTCCCGGCTTGGAAACCGTTGCGGTCTTACTGCCGGCATCCCAGGTAACGGTCGCGCCCATCTGTTCGAACATCGAGCGCAACGGAATCAACAGCGTGCCGCCCTTGACGAGGGCCGCTAGGACGCGACCCTGCTTGAGGACGTCCGGCTTACTGTAGACGTGATGGTCGTTATAAAGGATCGGAATCTGACCGGAGGGCGGACTGCCGAAGTCGGCCGGCGGTGCTCCCCCTGCCTGCGCGACATTGTTTCCAACGTTCCCTTGCGCAGCCGTTGAGGGCGCAGCAACCGCGCTCAACCCGCAGATGCCCACGATCAGCGCTGCGAGTACCCCGGTGCTCAGTCGTTTCACGAAATATGCCTCCTTAAAACGAAACAACATCAGACGAGCCGGGTTGCTCATCTGGGTCGATTTGGCGAGCGGGCGAATGAATTGCTGACGCCCGTACAAGCACACGATACGCGTTCTTGCTCGATTGCGCAACTTCGTTCCGTGTACGTTACTTCTTCACTGCCGGGGCAGGCGCCAGAGCCAGGCGGCTCCCAGCAAAGTCTCACCCAAGGCTAACGTAAAGGCGACCTGCGGCCCAAAACGCCCCCCGGCGCTCGCGTGAACCGCCGCCAGCACGAACGTGGTCAGCGCCGGCGCGATGATCTGGGGCCCGACGATCGCCAGGTTCCAGATTCCCATCGCCGCGGCCATCGCGCCCCGGGGCAGCAAGCGACAGGCAAGCGCCCAGTCCGCTACCAGAAAAACGCCCCAGCCGATTCCGGCGAGCAGCGTGGCGGCCACCACCCCGGCAAAGGCCGAGGAGAGAATGAAGAGCGCCAGCGCCCCGATGAACGCGGCGGCGCCTACCGTGGCGACGAGCCTTTTGTCGAGCCGGTCGCTCGGGCGGGCGGCAAGTGCGGCGCCCAGCGCGCCAACGAGCGTAAAGCTCACGATCAGGATGCCGGTCTGACGCCGGGCGTCGCCGAGCGTCGCCGGACCGAGCACGGCGGTCACGTAGAAGAGCAGATAACCCAAGAGCGTGTAGAATCCGATGTAGATCAACGCGCGCGAGAGAAAGAGATCGACGAACGCGCGAGTGACGCGCGTCGACGGCTCGGGGGCGGGCTCCTCGCGCAACGGCAGCCGCGCCACGTGCGCGGCCGTGATCACCAACGTCCCCAGAAGCATCGCATCCAGCGTGCCGGCGAGCGCGCGCGCGCTGCCGATGAAACTCGCCGCCAGCGCACCGGCGGCGTTGCCGGCGCTCTGCAGCGCCGCCATCCACGACGAGGCGACGCCCGTACGCATGCGCTCGACGAAATCCGGGATGATCGCTTGATACGGCCCGATCGCTACGTTGAGCGCCAGTTGCAACAACACGTATGCCGCAACCAACTGCCCAAAGGTCGCGGCTCCGTAAAAGAATGCGATCGCGGCCGCTCCGCCAAGCGCGCCGGCGGCGTAAAACTCGAGCCGCCGGCTGCCGCGCCGGCGGCGCGCGTCGGACCAGAAACCGATCGCCACCTGCACGACCGCGGCAACCAGCGCGCCGGCGGTCGCGAGCCGGCCGTACGCGATGAGCGCGTTGCCCGATGATAGTTCGATCGTGCGCGCTTGCAGCGAGATGCCCAAGAGCGCCCCCCACACGGCCTGAACGCCGAGCCAGAAAAGCGCGAGGCGAAACGGATTAGGCGTGCGTGCAGGCATACCGGTACTCGACGACGCTGTCGACGTCGAAGGCCAGCTCCGGCGCGCAGCCCCGGACCGCGCGGGACGGCACGCGCAGCGCGCCCGACGCCACGCTCTCCAAGCGCGCGATGCTCAGCCGGTTCAAGAAGAATTCGACGAGTACGAGCGGACTGACGAGACTCGCCATTCGCCACGGCTTCTTGCGCGCGTCGAAGAACCGCGTGGCGACCGCCGCGATCTGTCCGCACGCGCCGCGCGGAATCGAAAAGAGGCCGCCGTTGACCACGCGCTGCCCCGCCAGCGTGATGCCCGCCGGCGGCGCCCCGGGAAAGCGTGCGACGTAATCGGCGTGCTCCACCAAGGCGACGCCCAAGGCGTCGGGTGCCGCGCGTCCGATGAAATCGCGCACGGCCGACGTGCCGGCATAGGGCAGATCGCTGGTGGCGTAGAGCAACGGCTCGTCGTCGTCGGGCCACGCCTGCAACGCCCGCAGTATGTTCTGGGCGCCCGAGGGGCTTTCGTCGACGAAACGTTCGACGCGCGTTCCGAATGCTCGGCGCGCCTCGTCGCCGCCGACCAGGGCGATGCGGGTGACGCCGCATTCTCGCAAGGCCTCGAGGATCGCGGCCAGCATCGGCGTGCCGCGCACGGGAGCCAGCGCCTTGACGCTCGTGCCGGCCTCTTGGGCGAACGCGCCCTCGACGCGGCCGCCCGCCGTGATGACCGCTTTCACAACAAGTGTGGGCTCCGAAGAGCGTCGTTACTTCTTGGCGAGCGTCTTCTTCTTGCCCGCGACGGTGCGCTTGGGACCCTTGCGCGTGCGGGCGTTCGTCTTCGTGCGCTGCCCGCGAACCGGCAGGCCGCGACGATGGCGTATCCCGCGGTAGCACCCGATATCCATCAGGCGCTTGATGTTGCCTTGAATTTCTCGCCGGAGATCGCCCTCGACGCGCAGTTGGAGCGCGTCTATCGCGTCGCGCAGCTTCTTCTCGTCCTCTTCACCGAGCGCTTTCACGCGGACGTTCGGGTCGACGTGAGCGTACTCCAGCAGTTTGCGTGACGTCGTCACGCCGATGCCGAAGATGTACGTGAGGGCGATTTCGATGCGCTTTTCGCGCGGCAGATCGATACCAGCGATACGAGCCATGTATAGTTATCCTTGTACTTGCTTGTGCTTGGGGTTGACTTCGCAGATCACGCGCACCTTACCGTGACGGCGAATGATCTTGCACTTCTCACATATTTTCTTGACCGACGGTCGTACTTTCATCTTATCCTCGTTGTCGTTGTCCCTGTCATCCTGAGCCCCGTCATTGGACGAAGGGCTATTTGTACCGGTACGTGATTCTGCCGTGCGTCAGATCGTAGGGCGAAAGCTCGACCAGTACGCGATCTCCCGGGAGGATGCGGATGAAGTTCATCCGGATCTTTCCCGACACGTGGGCCAAAACGCGATGCCCGTTCGTCAACTCGACGCGGAACATCGCATTGGGCAGCGGCTCGACGATCGTACCCTCTACCTCGATCGCCTCTTCCTTGGGCGCAGCGGCTTTGGCCGCTTTGTCCTTGGAGGCTTTTTTGGCCCGGGCGGGACGGCCTCCACGCCGCCGCGCCATCAGGCAAGCGCCTCTCGCTGCGGACGGAAACGCTCGAGCGCCGGGTCCTCGGCGTACTCGCGCATCGTCAGCACCTTCGCGCCGTCGTCCGTTACGGCAATGGTATGCTCGAAGTGCGCTGCGAGTTTACCATCCAACGTAACGACTGTCCAGCCGTCGCTGAGGACTCGCACTTTTGGGCTCCCCTGGGTGATCATCGGCTCGATGGCCAGAACCAGCCCCGCCCGGAGCTCCATCCCCGTCTGCGGATCGCCGTAGTTGGGCACCTGCGGCTCCTCGTGCATCTCGCGTCCGACCCCGTGTCCCACGAGGTCGCGTACGACGCCGAAGCCGTTGCGTTCCGCGTGCGCCTGCACGGCCGCCCCGATGTCGCCCAGGTGCTTGCCGACCTGCATCTGTTCGATGCCGGCGGTCAAGCACTCGCGAGTGACCTCCAGCAGCCGCCGCGCTTGAGGAGAAACGTCGCCGATCGCGATCGTCACCGCGCTATCGCTCACGTAGCCTTCCAACGTCGTGCCGATGTCGATCGAAAGGAGATCGCCGTCGCGCAAGACGCGGGGGTCGGGAATGCCGTGAACGACCTGATCGTTGATCGAGCTGCAGATCGAGCCCGGAAACCCGTTGTAGCCCTTGAATGTCGGGATGCCGCCGCCGGCGCGAATGCCTCGCTCGGCGAGGCGATCGAGCTCCTGCGTCGTCATGCCCGCCCGCGCGGTTTTCATCAGCTCGCTCAGCACGCGCGCGGTAACCGCGCCGCTGCGGCGCATCAGCTCGATCTCGCGCGGCGATTTGAGCGCGATCACGTCGCCCCCGGCGCAGGCGCCGCCCCGATCGCCGAAGCGATCCGCTCCGCAACCGATTCCACGCTCGCCAGCGCGTCGACGCTCACGAGCTTTCGCACCTTCTTGTAGTAGTTGATCAGCGGCTTGGTCTGCGCGTCGTACACGTCGAGCCGCGTCGCGACGGTCTCGGCTTGGTCGTCGTCGCGCTGAATGAGCTCGCCGCCGTCCTCGTCGTCGACGCCGGGGACCCGAGGAGGATTGGTCAGCGAGTTGTACGTGCGTCCGGTACGAGGATTCGTCCAGCGCGAGGCGAGCCGCTCGATGAGTACGCGGCGGTCGGCCTCAAAGAGTACCGCCGCGTCGAGCGGTCGGCCACGGCGCCGCAGCAGGTCGTCGAGCGCCTCGGCCTGCGCGACGTTCCGCGGAAATCCGTCCATCACGAAACCGTTGGGCAGGCGCCGCAGCTCGTGCTCGATCATCGCGATCATCAGCGCATCGGGCACGAGTGCGCCGCGATGCATGTAGCCCTCGGCCTCGCGGCCCAGCGGCGTCGACTCCGCGTAATTTCGGCGCAGGATGTCGCCGGTCGATACCTGCTCCAGTCCGAAGCGCTCTTGGAGGATGCGCGCCTGCGTGCCTTTGCCCGCTCCGGGCGGCCCGAGGAAGACGACTCGCACTACCGCTTGATGAATCCGCGATAGTCGCGCATCGCCAGGCGCGCCTCGATTTGCGTGATCGTATCGAGCGCTACGCCCACGACGATCAGCAACGAGGTGGATCCGAGGTAGAACGTGGTCACCGAGAGGCCGCGCTGCAGCGCCCCCGGCAAGACCGCGAGCAGCCCGAGATAGATCGCCGCGGCGGTGGTGATGCGCATCAGGATCTTGTTGAGATAGTCGACCGTCGGCTGTCCCGGCCGGATCCCGGGAACGAAGGCGCCGCTCTTTTTGAGGTTATCGGCGACGTCGCGCGTGTTGAGCACGATCGAGCTATAAAAGAACGTGAAGACGACTACGAGCAAGAAATAGACGATGTTGTAGAGCAGGCCGTTGGGCGTGAACCACACGTTGAGCCAGGCCGAGAAGCCCTGCAGGCCGCGCTGCAACTCGGGCCAGAGCCCCGTCCCCGTCACCGTTTGTCCGTGGCCGAACCACGAGAGCGCCTGCTGCGGCAACAGCAGGATCGAGATCGCAAAGATGATCGAGATAACGCCGGCGTTGTTCAGCCGCAGCGGAATGTAGGTCGAACGCCCGGAGAAGAGCTTGCGTCCCACTTGCCGCCGCGGCTGCTGCACCGGGACCCGGCGCTGCCCTTGATAGAGGAAGATGATCGAGACGATGATGACGAGCGCGATCGCGATATAGAGCAAAAGGTTCAGCAGCGACTCGGCGCCCTGGCTGGCCGACGCGTACGTCTGGCGCACGTACTGCGGATAGCGCAGCACGATGCCGATGAAGATGATCAGCGAGACGCCGTTGCCGATGCCCTTGTCGCTGATCTGCTCGCCGAGCCACATCAGGAAGAGGGTTCCGCCCACCATCGCGACGATCGCATAGATCAGATACCACACGCTCGTATCGTAAAAGACGCCCGAACGCTCCATCGAGATCGCCATGAAAGTCCCCTGGATCGTTGCGAGGACGATCGTGAGCCAGCGCGTGTACTGGCTGATCTTTTTGCGGCCTTCCTCGCCGCCTTTCTTGGCCATCTCTTCGAGCTGCGGCAGGACCACGGTCATCAACTGCATGATGATCGACGCGTTGATGTAGGGCGTGATGCCCATCGCGATGATCGACAGCTTCTGGAGCGCGCCGCCCGAAAGGAAGCCTAGAAGGTTGTAGAACGCGCCGCTCTGCAGCACGCGCTGCCACGCCTCCTGGTTCACGTTGGGCAGCTGCACGTGGATCATGAAGACGAACCACGCGAACGCGAAAAAGACGAAGAGAATCCGTTGCCGGATCTCCGGAACCAGTACCGCGGCGCGAAGGTTGTCGAACACGCGCTGCCTTAAGCTTCCGGCTCGGGAAGAACGGCTCCGGCGGCAGCCAGTGCCTCGCGCGCACTATTCGAAAACAGCACGCCGGCAAAGCGCAGTCCGGCGGGCAGCCCCGCCGTGCCCCCGTCGCCCAGAATCTTGACGCCGTCGAGCGCCGCCTTGATGATCTTGCGCTCGCGCAGGCTCTCCGGCGTGATCTCGACGCTCGGGTCCCACTGGGCCAAGCTCCGCAGATTGACGACGGCCAGGCGCGTGCGGAAATGGCCGAGGTCGCGGGCTTTTTGCGAGTAGCCGCGCCGGTGCGGCAGGCGCCGCGCCCAGGGGGTCTGACCGCCTTCGAAGGCCGGCCCCTTGCCGCCGCCCGAACGGACGGTCTGACCTTTGCCGCCCTCGCCGCCGGTCTTCACCATACCCGAACCGTGCCCGCGCCCGATGCGCTGGCGCTTGGGCCGGCTTCCCGGCGCCGGCTTGAGCGCTCCCAATTTGAGAATCTGTTTTTCTGCCATACTCTTACGCCGCGTAGATTTCTTTGACGGTCTTGCCTCGCATCGCCGCGACTTGCTCGACGGTGCGCAGCGACTTCAGAGCCGAGATTGTCGCCATCACGACGTTGATCGGATTGTTCGTCCCCAAGCACTTGGTGAGGATGTCGTGTATTCCGGCCAGCTCGAGCACCGCGCGCATCGAGCCGCCGGCGATGACGCCGGTGCCGGGCGCTGCGGGTTTGAGGAGAATCGTCGCCGCGCCGACTTCGTGACGCACTTCGTGGGGGATCGTCTTCTCGACCATGGCGACCGTCACGAGGTTCTTGCGCGCCTGCTCGACGGCTTTACGAATCGCCTCGGGAACTTCGGCCGCCTTGCCGATGGCAAAGCCGACCTTCCCCTTGCGATCGCCGACGACCACCAAGGCGCTGAAGCTGAAGCGCTTACCGCCCTTGACCACTTTAGCCACGCGATTCACTCGCACGACCGTCTCGTCGAGCCCGCTGTTATCGCGTTCGCGTCCACGGTACTGCATCAGAACGTCAACCCCGCTTCGCGCGCCGCATCCGCGAGCGCGCGCACCCGGCCGTGATATTTGTAGCCCCCGCGGTCGAACACGACCGCCGAGATCCCCGCGGCCTTCGCCTTGCCCGCGATCGCTCCGCCCACGGCCTGTGCGGCGCCGAGATTACTCTTCGACGCTAGCGACGCGCCGACCGACGTGTCGAGCGTGGACACCGACGCCAGGGTGTGGCCCTTGACGTCGTCGACGAGTGCCGCGTAGATGTGGTGCAGCGTTCGGCGCACGAAGAGCCTCGGCCGCTCCGCGGTGCCGGCGACCTTCTTACGCAAACGCACGTGCCGTTCGCGGCGCGCCTCTGCTCTGCTCATTATTTCTTTCCAGCCTTTCCGGCCTTACCGAGTTTCTTACGAATGCGCTCGCCTTCGTAGCGGACGCCCTTGCCCTTGTACGGCTCGGGCTTACGCAGACGCCGGATGTCGGCGGCAACCTGGCCCACGGCCTGCTTGTCGATGCCCTCGACGTGGATCTTCGTTTGGCCCTCCACCGAGAGCGCGACGCCTTTGGGTGCCTCGAAGGGGACCGGATGCGAATAGCCCAGGCTCAGCGTGAGGTTCTCGCCCGACTTGGCGACGCGGTAGCCGACGCCAGTGATCTCCAGGCTCTTGCGAAAGCCCTTGCTGACGCCCTCGACCATATTGGCGATGAGCGTGCGCGTCAGGCCGTGGGCGCTGCGATGCACCTTGGCATCTCCTTTGCGCCCGATGACGATCTTGCCGTCTTTCAGACTCACCTCGACGACGTCGGTGAGAATCGACTGCCGCAGCTCGCCCTTGGGTCCTTTGACCAAGACTTCGCCCGCCTCGACCTTGACGTCGACGCCCGCCGGCACGACGACCGGCAGTTTTCCTATCCGCGACACGACTGCACCGCCTTACCAGATGTACGCAAGAACCTCTCCTCCAACGCCGCGCTTCTTGGCGAGCTTGCCCGACATGATGCCCTGCGGCGTCGACATGATGACCAGCCCGAGGCCGCCCAGCACGCGCGGAATCTCCGTCTTGCGCGTGTAGACGCGCAGTCCGGGACGCGAGATGCGTCGCAGGCCCGTGATGATCTTCTCTTTCTCCGGCCCGTAGCGCAGAGCGATCCGAATGGTGCCTTGCGGACCCTCGGTGAGCCGCTCGTAGCTTTCGATGAAACCTTCGTCCTGCAGAATTTTTGCGATCGCATGCTTCGTGCGCGACGCGGGCACGTCGACCGTTTTGTGATTGGCGGTATTCGCGTTGCGAATGCGCGTCAGCATATCGGCGATTGGATCGGTTATCGACACGTACTCGTCCCCCTTACCACGACGCCTTGGTCACGCCCGGCACGACGCCGGCATGCGCGCCCTCACGAAAGCAGATCCGGCACATCGCGAACTTGCGCAGATAGCCTCGCGGACGCCCGCACACGCGGCACCGGTTGTGCCGGCGGACCGAAAACTTCGGCACGCGCTTCGATTTGACGATCAAGCTCGTCTTGGCCATTTAGTTGCGGCCTTTCTGTAGCGGCAGACCCATCGCAGTCAGGAACTCGGAGGCCTCCTCGTCGGTCTTGGCCGTCGTGACGATGGTGATGTCCATGCCGCGCGCTTTGTCGACCTTGTCGTAGTTGATCTCCGGAAATACGAGCTGCTCTTTCAATCCCATGTTGTAGTTGCCGCGGCCGTCGAACGACTTGGCCGGAAGGCCACGGAAGTCGCGGATGCGGGGAAGCACCACGTTAAAGAGCTTGTCGACGAAAACGTACATCCGGTCGCCCCGCAGCGTCACCTTTGCGGCGATATTCATGCCCTGCCGAAGCTTGAATGCCGCGATCGACTTCTTCGCCTTGGCTACCACCGGCTTCTGGCCCGTGATGGCGGTCAGCTCGCTGACCGCCGCGTCGAGTGCCTTCGGGTTGGTGATGGCCTCGCCGACGCTCATGTTGACGACGACCTTCGACAGCCTGGGAATCTCGTTGACGTTCTTATAGCCGAAGCGCTCTTGCAGCTTCCCCCGAATCTCTTGCCGGTAGCGTTCGAGCAGACGTTCCGCCATCGTTTACGCTCCCTTCGCCGACTCGCGCGCGGGCTCGCCGCAGCGCGCGCAAATACGGTGAACGTCGCCGTCGGTACTACGCCCGCGGCGCAGACGCGTTGGCGCCTTGCACTTCTCGCAGACGTACTGCAGCGCCGAGAGCGGCAGCGCCGCCTCCTTCTCGACGATGCCGCCGGTTGCGGACGCGCCGCCCATGTTCGTCGACTTCGTTCCCTGCTTCGTGTGGCGCTTGACGATGTTGATGCCCTCGACGGTCGCGGTCCGCGATCCGGCCTGCACGGCCTTCACGGTTCCGCTCTTGCCGCGCTCTTTGCCTCGCCGCACCATCACGGTGTCGCCTTTAAGGATATGTAACTTTACTGCCATGTTCGTTCCGCCTATAGCACCTCGGGCGCGAGCGACGCGATCTTCAGGAAGCCGCGCTCGCGCAGTTCGCGCATCACGGGGCCGAAGACGCGCGTGCCGCGCGGGTCCAAGTTGTCTTTTTCGCCTTTGATGATCACGCAGGCGTTGTCGTCGCAGCGCACGACCGAGCCATCGTGACGGCGAATCGGCGCGCTCGTGCGCACGACGACCGCCTTGACGACCTGCCCTTTCTTGACCGCCGCGCCGGGGATCGCGCTCTTGACCGTGCCGACCACGACGTCGCCGACGTGAGCGTAAACGTGCCGGCCGCCGCCGGTGACGTGGATCACGAGCAGTTCGCGGGCGCCGCTGTTGTCGGCCACCTTGAGGCGCGTCTCTTGCTGGATCATTTCGCCCGCTCCACGATTTCGACGAGCCGCCAGCGCTTCTCGCGCGAGAGCGGGCGGCACTCCACGATGCGCACGAGGTCGCCAACGTTGGCTTCGTTGCGCTCGTCGTGCGCCTTGAAGCGCGTGGACTTGCGCACGATCTTGCCGTACGTCGGGTGCGGCACGCGCGTCTCGGAGACGACGACGATCGTCTTCTCCATCTTGTTGGACGCGACGCGGCCCTGCTTTACGCGCTTGGTACCGCGAACCGGCGCGCTGCCGGCAGCGGGCGCTTCGCCGTTATGCTGCTCCATGCTCTCCCTCGGCGAGACGCTTCTCGCTGATGACGGTTTGGATGCGCGCGTAGGACCGCCGCATCGCCCGGATCTTGCTAAAGTCCGTCAGGTGGCCGGTGCGCAACGCGAAGCGGAGGTTGAAAAGCTCGGATTTCGCGTCGCGAGCCTTCTGCTGCAGCTCGGGGACGCTAAGATCGCGCAGCCCGTCGAGATCGTTCTTCTTCATTCTAACGGCTCTCCGCTCCGAGCTCCGCGCCCCCCATCGCTGCGCGATGGGTCCCGACTATGGGGTGCATGAACGAACCGCTGACTCGAACCGTCCCCCAGGGCACGCCAAAATAACGTTTCAACCTAAGCCCTCCTCGCGCGAGACGATTTTGGTGCCGATCGGGAGCTTGGCGGCCGCGCGCTGCAATGCTTCGCGCGCGACGGTCGGCGCCACGCCCGAAAGCTCGAAGAGCACGCGTCCCGGCCGCACGACGGCGACCCAGACCTCGGGATTTCCTTTGCCCGATCCCATGCGGACTTCGGCGGGCTTTTTGGTCACCGGCTTGTCGGGAAAGACCTTGATCCAGACCTTGCCGCCGCGCTTGATGTGGCGCGTCATTGCGATACGCGCCGCCTCGATCTGGCGGTTGGTCATCCAGCACGGCTCCATCGCCTGCAACCCATAATCGCCGAAGGTCAGCGCGTTGCCGCGCTGCGCGGCGCCGGTCATGCGGCCTCGCTGGACCTTGCGCCACTTGACTCGTTTGGGCGTCAGCATTACGGCGTTACCTCCCCGGCCGGAGCCGGTTGCGGCTCGGCCGCCGGCGCCGCTTCGAGAACGGGCGCCGGCTGGGCGACGGTAGCTGCTTCAGGAGCCGGAGCCACCGCGGGAACGGGAGCCACCTCGGGAGCCGCGGCGCCGGGAGCTGCCTCGAGCGGAGCGGCCGCAGGCCGGGGCGGTCCGCCGCCCATGCGCCCGTCGCGACGGCCACGGCCTCCGCGTTCGCGGCGTTCGCGTCCGCGATCCGCGCGATCGCGCATGCCGCCCTCGCCGCGCGGCTGATCGGGCAGTACCTCGCCGCGATAGATCCAAACCTTGACGCCGATGCGGCCGAACGTCGTGAACGCTTCCACCTGGGCGTAATCGATGTCCGCGCGCAGCGTGTGCAGCGGAACCTTGCCGTCGGCGTTATGCTCGGTGCGCGCGATCTCGGCGCCGCCCAGGCGTCCCGAGACCTGCACTTTGATGCCCCGCGCGCCGGCTCTCATCGTCCGCATGATCGCCTGCTTCATCGCCCGGCGAAACGCGATGCGCTTCTCGAGCTGGTCGACGATGTTTTGCGCCACGAGCCGTGCGTCGAGCTCCGGATGCTGGATCTCCATCACGTTCACCGCGATGCTCTTGCCCGTCAGCTGCTCGAGGTTCTTACGGATCTCGTCGATGCCGACCCCGCGCTTGCCGATGATGATGCCCGGCTTGGCCGTGTTCACGATCACCCGGGCCTGATTGGCGCGGCGCTCGATCTCGATTTTGCTGATCGCTGCCGACCGCATCCAGCGAATGAAAGACTTGCGAATAGCCACGTCTTCGTGGAGCCAATCCACGTAGTGCTTTTTCTCGAACCAACGACTGTCCCACGTGCGCGTGATGCCGAGGCGCATGCCGACCGGATGAATTTTCTGTCCCATCTACTCTCCCGCAGCCGCGGCGCCCGCCGCAGCAGCTTTTCGCGCGCCTCGTTTCTTACGTGCCTTCGGTGCCGCGCTTGGCGCCGCGGCGCGCCGCGTGATTCGTGCCGCCTGAACCGACGCGCCCGCGCGCTTCTTGGGCGGCCGCACCGGCGGCGTCTCGCTGACGATGACCGTGACGTGCGAGTAGCGCTTGCGCTTGAATGCCGCGCGGCCTTGTGCCCGCGGGTCGATCCGCTTCGTGAAGCGCCCTCCCGGGCCGCCGTCGACGGTGATGCGCGTGATGTACAGGTCGTCGGCGTTCATCGAATGATTGTTGCCGGCATTGGCGACGGCGCTGCGGACGAGCCGTTCGATCGGCGCGGCGGCGAACACCCCGGCAAACTTCAGGAGCACCAACGCCTCGCGTACGCTCTTGCCGCGAATCGCATCGGCGACGCGGCGCAGCTTGCGCGGCCCCATGCGCATGAACCGCAGGTGCGCGACGGCCTGCGTGGCGGCCTCGGTCATGATTTCACCGTCGCTTTGTCGCCACCGTGCCCGCGGAAGTAACGTGTCGGTGCGAACTCGCCGAGCTTGTGCCCGACCATGTTCTCCGTCACGTAGACCGGAATGTGCGTCTTGCCGTTATGGACGCCGATCGTGTGCCCGACCATCGTGGGCAGCACCGTGGAATCGCGGCTCCACGTCTTGATCACGCGGCGTTCGCGAGTCTCGTTGAGTTTCTCGATCTTCGCGACGAGGTGATCCGCGACGTAGGGGCCTTTCTTTAAGGAACGCGCCATTACTTGGATCCCCGCTTGCGAACGATCATCTTATTAGTACGCTTGTTGCGCCGGGTCTTTTTGCCCATCGTCATCTGACCCCACGGCGTGGTCGGAGGACGTCCGGAGGTCGAGCGGGCCTCGCCGCCGCCGTGCGGATGGTCGACCGGATTCATCGCGATGCCGCGCACGCTCGGGCGCTTCCCGAGATGCCGCGAGCGCCCGGCCTTTCCGATGATCTGATTTTCGTGCTCGACGTTGCCGAGCTGCCCGATCGTCGCGCGGCAGTTGATGTGAATGCGCCGGACCTCGCCCGACGGCATGCGCACCTGCGAGTACTCGTCCTCTTTTGCCATCAACTGAGCCGAGACGCCGGCCGATCGTACGAGCTTGCCCCCCTGACCGGGCCGCAGCTCGATGTTATGAATGACCGTTCCGACCGGAATATTCTTGATCGCCAACGCGTTGCCGATTTTAATGTCAGCGCCCGGTCCAGATTC